>CAZPBM010000049.1:0-59597 GCA_964584965.1 uncultured Candidatus Bathyarchaeia archaeon
AAAAAAAGAAGCATGATGCGTTTTATTCATAATAATCACTAAGTGCTTGTTGTTCAGCTTTTTCTTCCATAGACAGTTTCTCCCATTCTTCTCGTTTTATGTAGCCGCCAATTTGCTCCTTAATTTTCTTAGCAACAGCTGTGCCAATCAATGGAAGCCCGATAAGGGTGTCCAATGAAACTTTTTGTAGATCTTCAAGAGTTCTCAATCCTGCGTTATATAAAACTCGAGCTCTTGCTCTACCAACTCCTTCAAGCTTTGTTAATGGCAAAAGTTCTGCCTTAACTCCTTTAATGACTCTTTCCCGTAGCTCTACAATTTTCCGCAAAATGTCTTTGTGTCCTAAAAGACGGGCAAGTTCTGAGCTGCTATATAATAGCCATTCAGCAGTGGAAATTAGACGATAAAGGTCACCAGGTTCCACATTAAAAGTTTCAATCATTTCGTCCTCAGATGTTTCTTCTGCCCAAGCCTTGAAAACTAGAGCAGTTTTTACTTCACCTAGAAATTCTTCGTATTTTATTCTATCTTCCCATTCATCAGGCAGCTCGAACATGAATTCCTCAGCGTGATTTTCTACGTACAAAGCAATTTTGTCAATCTCTCGGTTTGAACATCGAACTTTTGGAAACATATCAGGTGTGTGCGCAACCATGTGTAGGAAGCTTAGGTCTGATAGTTTAGGAGCCCTTGAATTTAGGCCATCACGGATAATTATTGCAGAGACTGGGTCAATATATAACTGAGACACCCTTTTACCGAATTGTGTTGCTTGAATTCCAGTACCATTCGCTTCTATCATTTCTTCGTCATAGAGAAACTTGAGAATCTTAGCAATAACGCCCTTGATAGCTCGCAAATCGTATTGAAAAGCATAGAGAGTCTTGCCAAAAAAGTCGTAGACTCCTTTTTCGGAATAAGCAAATTCTGAAGCTATAGTTGCAAGAACGTGGGTTCTTAATACCTTTTCAACACCTAGCTTAGACCATATTCGTTCAGGCTGCGCTAATACATAATTCGTTAGAAGATAATCCATCTCTTCCTCAGTCCTTGCAACTAGCACCGATTCGCCTATTTTGTCATATTTAGGTCGACCTGCTCTTCCAACCATCTGCTTGTATTCAAGCACACTAATCGGATAGTAACCATATCCAGGATCATAACGTCTGTAGCTGCTAATAATTACCAGTCTTGCTGGCAGGTTTACTCCAAAGGCAAGTGTCGGAGTTGCTGTAAGGACTTTGATTCTTCCTTCTCTGAACGAGTCCTCGATGATTCTCCTGTGTGCTGACCCTAAACCAGCATGATGAAAGGCGACACTGTCTTTAACGAGCTCTGCTAACAATCTGCTTACTCTTGTCTTTTCTCCTGAACTAGATATCGATTCTGAAATATGCTCTAAAGACCGCTTCAATGATTTAGAAATAACACTGCCAACTTCTGGAGCTATTTTTTTAGCTAAGCCTACCGAATCTTTTCGGGTTGAAGCAAAAATCAATACCTGCCCGCCTTGTTGAATGTTATGTAATGTAAGGTTGATGATGGGGTTACTCGACAACTTCTCAAAATTCACTGATCCACCATCTTTGAATTGCACCTCAGTGCCTAATAAAACACCCTCTCTGAGAGTAACAGGTCTCCATTGAGTTGTGACTGGAATAGCTTTCAACCATTCTGCAATTTCTTCCGAATTTCGAACTGTTGCACTCAAGGCTAACAATTGAACATTAGGATTTACTTGGAGTAGACGGGCTAATACAACTTCTAATGTAGGTCCCCTGTCTGCATCGTTCAGGAGGTGAACTTCGTCAGCAACAATAAGCGAAACTTCATCTATCCATTGTGCTCTATGTCTAAGCAGAGAATCGCATTTCTCATTCGTTGCCACTATTATGTCAAACTTTGCCAGCCAAGAATCACTACTGTCAAAGTCACCAGTGCTTATGCCAACCCTAACTTTTCTGCCGTCTTGTTTTTTTAGGGACTCATATTTTTTAAATTCTGTGAATTTCTCGCTGGCAAGAGCCCTCAAAGGGCACAGATAGAGAACTTTTCCATTCTGTTCTAACACATGTTTAATTGCGCACATCTCTGCAACGAGGGTTTTACCAGAAGCAGTTGGACTTGTTAATAGCAGGTTTTTTCCTTCAAGAGCTCCTGTTTTTATTGCTTCAACTTGCGGAGGAAAAAGTTCCCTAATTCCCGATTTAACAAGTAATTGTTTTGCTTGTTCTGGAATCCTTAATTCTTCTGAAAGCAAATTTTAACCCTTTTTATGTTGGAACTACGCTCTTCTGATATATCCTTCTTTAGGTTCGTAAATAGTGCCTTCTCTTTTCATCAATCCAAGTAATCTTTCAGCTTCTTGTTTGTCAATCTCGAATTCTGCAGCAAGCCTATTTGTGAGGTCAGACCTTTTAACCATGCCGGTTTCTCTTTCCATATCAGCCAAAATATTCATAATCACACGTAGCTTATCTTGAAGACTTTTAGGTTTTCCAGTCATGATAATGTCAATATCTATTTTATGCGTTGTAACATCAATTCCAGCTTCCTCTAAAGAGTCTTTCATAATTGCTATTGCGTGTTCAGCATCATCGACCAAAACTTGTTCTCTTAATGCTGCCCGAGCTCTTGCCTCCGATATTCTGACTAACGATTCTAACTGACGAGCCGTTATGGCAATAGGTGATCCCTCCGTCTCGCTGACTGACCGCATTCTCAAATAGAAATCTTTTAACTTTTCAAAGGCTTCGGATGTAAGGACAGGTGTGATTCCCTTAGCGTATGCTATATATTTTCTTAAGAGGTCTGCTGGAATGGGCGGTGACTCTGGAGGAGCCTTTCTCCTGTGAAGTTCAAGAATATGCTCGCTCATCAAGGAGTCTTTTTCCTTTTCTGGAACATCCTTCAACACAAAAATCAGGTCGAACCTTGATAGTATTGTTATTGGAAGAGAAATGTTCTCCGACACGGTTCTATACGCATCGTATCTTCCAAGTGCTGGGTTTGCAGCTCCCAAAATGGCTGCACGCGCATTAAGAGTTGCAACTATTCCACCTTTTGCAATAGAGATTGTGTGTTGTTCCATGGCTTCATGTATAGCCACTCTATCTTCTGGACGCATCTTATCCATTTCGTCAATGCAAGCTATTCCTCTATCCGCTAAGACAAGTGCTCCTGCCTCAAGCGTCATTCCACCTGTAGCAGTGGGCAAAACAGCTGCAGTTAACCCAGCTGCCGTGGTTCCTCTTCCACTAGTATACAATCCTCTAGGAGCAATTTTTGGAACATACCTCAAAATCTGAGACTTTGCTGTTCCAGGGTCACCGACAAGCAGAATGTTCAGTTCGCCCCTTATGCTGATGTCTGGTAAATGTTTGGGTACTCCTCCAAAAAGAAGGTACATTATTGCTTCCTTAATGTGCCCGTATCCATATACTGAGGGTGCAATTGAACGAATGATCTTGTCATGAATGTGCGGGTCTTTTGATAACTCCAGAATTTGTTGTTCATCTTCAGGAGTAATAACCAGCGACTCAAGCTCTCTTCCTGATGAATCAATAAAGTTCGCATCAATATAAAGTGTAAAGGCTCTAGGTTTTCCAGCTCTTGGCAATGCTCTGTTTTCTGCACGAACAATGCCCACGACATACACGCGGTCCCCTGGCCTAGCTAGATCAACTAGGTCTTTTCCTACAAGCTGAATATCTAGTGAACGAGGAGTTTGTCCAGGAGGAAGCTCTTCTGGATATTCCTGGATTCGTATTTCTTGTGAATCGACAAATTCGGATTCCTTTTCAACTAGTTCAAAGCTACTTGTATTACGACATATTGAGTTCGTACATTTTACTGGCGGAGTCAAATAGTTGCCTGATTGCGGAACCTCTATTGTTTCTTCACATCTGTTGCATCTAAAAACCGCTTTTGTCACAAGTGGCCTGACGTTAGTTGCGCGAATAACTATACCCTCAAGTAACACAAGTTTTCCTATGTGATCAGAACTTAACTTTCTCAATAGAGTTTTAAACGGAATGCCCCTAACTCTGACCTTTACACCTTGTTCTTTTATTTTCTCAGCGTATTCGGGATCCTGTATTTGTAACTGGTCAAAAGCTGCATTGTTTCCGTAACTCAGAAATTCTTCAGGGTTTTCAATTAATCCCTCTGCTAACTGGCTGTCAACAATCAGAAGGTCATTGAAGTCAAGAACTAAAGAAGTGGCACCATTGATTGCCATTTGGGAAATTCTTTGACGATATTTGTCTGTTTTAAAGAAAATTTGAAATCTTTCTTGAGGCTTATCCAAAATAAGTTCTGTCAAATTTTGATCTACTCCTAAAGGATTTCTCTTCTCCATTCATCAATAATCTTTTCAAGACGCTCATACAGTGATAATTCTTCAACGGTTAAATTTCTAAGTATCTGCCCTTTTTGACCCAAAGTGGACGCTAAAGTTATAATTTTTTTAAGCCTACAGTCAGCAATATCCTTCGATATCTGAAGAACGTGCTCATACTCTCTCATTTTTTCAGGACTGTTTTTAGAAATGTTCTTCAAGTCTTCAAGTACCCGCCGTAACCTTGGATAAAAATCTTCAGGAAGAGAAGAAAGATTGCTTATTGGCTGAATACGTTCCCTATGAAGAATGGGGTAAAGTCTTGCTGCGTTCAGTGTTTCTTCTCTCTGTTTTACTATTCCCATATTCTCTAGCTCACGTGCAATCCAAAACATGACCTCATACTCGTTCCCTTCCTCGAAAGGACCGACGTTAATACCCACAAGTTCAATTTCTGGAAAACTTTTTATAGCAATTACCTTCACGGGTTTATTTTCAAATGCAGCATCCGCGTCTTTAATGAGGGAACGTTCCCTTGGGGAAGACAAATCCCAAGACCTCCACAATAAGTATTCATTATTCGACCACTTAATAAAAATGTCACATACAAAAAAGTGTATTCAAAAGCAATGATTTATGTACAAAACGCAAGATACATGGAAACAGAATATTCCAAAGACTTGGGTTATTGAAATTAACATGGTTCCACCGCCAAATTATTTTATAGATCATTATTTACTATGTTGTTTCAAGGAGAATAACACTAAGGTGTCCAATTACAGGATTAACAACATGCTAAAAAGAAGGAATAATCATTGAGGCTTCACGTTCATAAAAAAGCTTTTAGAGCCTTGGGAATCTCTGAAAGTTTCGTTAAGGGGAAAAGTGTGAAATCACTGTTAGCAGGCGTTGTGATGCGAGCTGACAAAGTTATTGACGGATTTACTTTCACTGAGGTGACAGTAGCTGGAATGGATGCTACTGAAAAGGTAATCCAAATGTATAGAAATCTTAATAGAAAAGATATTAATGTGCTTCTGCTTAATGGATGCGTAGTAAGCTGGTATAATGTTATCGATCTTAACAAAGTAGCTGAAGAAACAAATCTTCCGTTAATATGCGTCACCTATGAGGAGTCAGAAGGACTTGCCAAATATTTCAAGGAACTTTTTCCTGAAGATTGCGAATATCGCATAAAAATATACCGTAAAAATAAAAAAAGGGTACAACTGGAACTTAAGACGGGACACAAAGTTTTTGTAAGGTTCATAGGAATGAATTTTGACCAAACAAAAGAAATTTTGGATAAATTTACTTCTCATGGTTCTGTTCCTGAACCATTAAGAGTAGCTCGTTTGTTAGCAAGAACCATAGTAAAGACTTTAGTATTTAAGAACGCACAAAAAACATGAACCTAGGCGAAATTAACAAATGTCAGATTCATTGGAAAGAAGAATTGATGAAATTGAACAACTCTTGAACAACCTAATTCTTGAAACTCGACGCGGAATACCTATAATTGTTGAAGGACCACGGGATTTGGCAAGTCTAAATAAACTTAAGGTCAAAGGTGATTTTTTCTTTGCAAAAACTCAAGGAAAATCTTTTTTGAGCGTGCTGAAGGAAATTGAATCAAGTGGCAAGGACGAGGTTATACTGCTTTTGGATTTTGATAGACGAGGTAGAGAGATGACTTCTTATTTTAAGAAAAAATTGGAACACTGTCAAATAAAGGTCAATATTATTTTCTGGAAAAAACTTTTAGGTCTTATTGGCCGAGACGTTAAAGATATTGAAGGCTTAGCTACGTACATTGAAACTCTTTACACAAAGTTGGATAGACACTTTTCCAATCAAATTTATTAATATATGTCAATTTTTTTGAATTTCTAAAATAGGAATCACGTTAGAAAATCTCCTATAGTTTACCGAAAAATTTATAATGATAATAAACTTGGAAACCGAATCCCTTTTATTCTCCTTCTTTACCTATTATAGGCTAGGAGTTTTATATAAATCTCCCAAAAATAAAGGTAATAATCTTAAATTGGATTTCATCAAAAATGAGGAATCTGAAAAATTGAAAAAAGATAAAAATAAAGAGGTGTATGTTAATTGTCTTTTCAACCTTTCACGGTTAAGTATGTTATCCGTGCCAAATTCCAAGTGGAAGGGGTTGTTGAAAAACCCGACGTAATAGGAGCAGTTTTTGGACAGACAGAAGGGCTGTTCGGAACTGAACTTGACTTAAGAGAACTGCAAAAATCAGGAAGAATAGGAAGAATCGAAATAGACCTTAAATCGGAAAAAGACAAAACAGATGGATCAATCATTATTCCCACAAGTCTAGACAGAGTTTCAACAGCCATTATTGCAGCAAGCGTTGAAAGCATAGACAGAATAGGACCTTGTCAAGCAAAGGTTGACTTAGTAAGAATTGAAGATGTAAGGGAAATAAAGAGGAAAGCAATCATCGAAAGAGCTAAAGAAATTCTTCACAACTGGAACCTTGAAAAAAGACCAGAAACTGAAGAAATATTTCGAGAAGTCTCCGAAATCCTGAAAGCAACAAAAGTTGAGACATACGGCCCAGAAAAACTCTCTGCTGGACCAGACATTGTCTCTTCTAAGGAAATTATTATTGTTGAGGGAAGGGCGGATATAATCAATTTACTAAAAATGGGCATTCAAAACACGATTGCACTTGAAGGAGTAAAAGTTCCGGAGACAATAATAAAGCTAACTAAGGAGAAAGAAGCTACGGCGTTCTTGGATGGCGACCATGGCGGTGACCTCATCTTAAAGGAGCTATTACAAGTCGCTAATATAAAATATGTTGCAAGGGCACCAGCAGGCAAGGAAGTTGAAGACCTTACAGCAAAGGAAGTTGAAGTTGCACTCAAAAATAAGATTCCAATAGAAGAAATTAAAGGAAAAAAGAAGAAACGAAAAAGAGTCCTTGTTCCCAAAGAAATTATAGAAGCTGCAAATGAACTCAAAGGAACACTTGAGGCAATTCTTCTTGACGATAAAATGAACAAAATCGGGCGCATTCCGGTAAGTGAACTTGCTGAAAAACTTCGTGAAGTTGAAGGTGTAAACACTGTTGTTTTTGATGGCGTGACAACGCAAAGACTCATAGACATTGCAAGCGAAAAAAACATAAAATATCTTGTTGCGGCAAGAGTTTCCGACGTAGTGAAGCAGCCTTTAAACGTAAACCTCCTTACATTCAATGAGGTATTAGAGTAGTCTTATCTAGCTCAAAAAATCTGTAAGCGTTTTAAGCTTTTTAGGTAACTCAACTTCTAATAGTTTTTGTTCATCTACGCCGAATAACGAGAGAATTCTTAAGGCAGACGGAATAACTTGGTTAGAAATGTAGTACTCTTTGTCCACTTCATCATAAGAAGCAAAAACATAAGGTTTAGCTCTTTCGTATAATTTCCCGGTTCCTTGAGTGATGACATAGCCAATTTTATCTCCGACCGTTAAATCCCATCCTAATTTGGTTAACATTTTTGCTGCATGCACATGAGGTGCATTTACTTCGTATTGCTCAGCGGATTTCGTTAGAGTCTTCCAAATAACTAAATCTGCGAATGGAATTTTTTGTTCGCGAATTCTATTGATATGCTCTTTAACGAATTTCATGGCACCTTCAATAGAACGGTCTTTGAGAACTATTTCCAAAACTTTTTCCTGAATGTCCTTAGCTACTTTCGCCCAATCTCCCCTCACGACTTCTAATCCAACCGTGTCCAGTGTGCCATCAGGAAGTAGACCACAATAACGTTTCTTGGCCTCGGTAAATAGAACTCTCTGGTAGAGTTTATCTGGCTTTAATTCAAGCCCAAGTTTTTCCTTTATTGTTTTACATAATTTCTCGATTTTTTCAGGATGGTATTTAATGAAGATGCTATCTGTGTCGCCATATATGATTTCTAACCCAAATTCCTTTGCCATCTCAATACTTGACAATATCGTATCGCGTCCCCATGCTGCTACTGCTTCAGCAACGGGTTTCTTGAACCATCTTGCGCCTAACCAACCAGTATACCCATAAACAGCATTAGTTATCACTTTCACAGCCCTTTGCCTAGCGTCTAGGAGACCGTATTCGTCACTTTTTGTGTCAAGAAGAAGCATTTTCTTTCTAATTTCTTCCCTGGCTATAAGAAGATTTGAGAGAATTTTTTTATAGAATCCAGGAGGTTCTTTTCTGAATTTATGCCCTACCTCTGGAGCCACATTAACACCTGAAGGTGGATCCGGTTCTGACGGAGGAATGTAGGTATCAGGAGAAATGTTTTTCTCTATCATAATGTTGGGATACATTGATTTAAAATCAAGAACCGCAATGTTTTCGTGTATTCCAGGTTTAGGTGAAAGAACGATTCCTCCCACATATGGAACGTAGGGTCTGTCAATTCTTTCTGGAATTAGCTCGCCAACTTTGTAAGCTTCTCGTATCATGTACCATTCGGTTCTGAAACCTACTGCAGCTTTGATAATATGGTCTAGGGGCAAACCAACAAGTTTTGAAAGCTCCACAGCATATTTGAGCATCTTTCCCAAAATTTCAGAAATGCATTCAGCTCTTTCCATCGCGAATTCAACAAGTTCCGCACGTTTAGATTCGTTATCCCAATAAAAGGCATATTCTGTTTCATCTAGGGAAATTCGTTGTTTACCTTTATCTATTTTTAAATAGTTTGCTAGGTTTTCCAAGGTTTTAACCTTAACTTCAGGTAATTCCTCTGCGAAGTCTAAAATGTCCAAATTAGCTCTTCCAGTTATTGATATATGACCATATACGCTCATGTGAGGCAACGTGTTCGATCTGTCTACAAATAGGTTAAAATTATGCTTCTCCGCTCTCTCCCTAAGGTATTGCCACTGTAGCCTGTTTGTTTCAAACCCTGCAAGGATATCTGGATCAACTTTCTTTACGTATTTAATGAAATCTTTAATTAATGATGCGTCATCATGATTTTTTGCCACAAATTCCCTTTTTTCTCCAGTATTGGAAACTATTGCAATTATTAAAACAGGGTCTCGGTCAGATTTTGGGCTGCCTTTTGATGTGTATAAAATTGTATAGAAACTGAGGATTCTTAGTGGTGGCAGACTTTCTTTTTCAATTCTTTTTGGGACAGATCGCGCGATTAGAACGTGGTCTACTTGGATTCCTAAATCATTTTTTATCTCATTAACTTCTATTTCGTACCATCCGCATGGTGAAACGTCATTGTCAATAATGTATCTCATTGAGTAGCGTATATCATCTTCTAAACATTTTTCTACACCATCAACTCTCGAAAGAAATTTAGCGACTTCTGGGATAGAATCTGGATTTTGGCATAAAACCTTTATAGCGTATACTGGCTGCCCAAAAAATCTACGTATAGTAAGCTCTAGATTGACGATGTGCGGGATTTCAGCTTGTTTTTGTCGAACTCTTTCGAGAACCATGTTTGGATTCTCTAACGAATTCAAAATGAGAAAAAAGTATGGTGTAAAATTCCTGTCAATTATCAAAATGCGTTTTCCTTTATTATCTATGCCCCACATCCAAATTTCTGGCTTGTTTTCCTTTACTTCATAATTTATGTCCAATAACCAAAACAGCCATTTTATGGATACTATATTATCTAGTTTGTCCATCAATGCCAAGACCAATAGAAGATAAAGTCAAAACATCAAGATAAGTTTTAATTAAAAATGTAAGAAATAGTATGGCAGCCTAAGATAAACCGCTTCTAATATAGAAAATCATATATTATAAATTTGATATGACAAATTTGATCCATAATGAGGATAAATAAAGCATATTTTGACGACCCCATCATTGCAGCATACATACATATTTCTCGAAGAACGGCATTTGACGAGGAGATTAACAATATTTTAACCGCATTAAAAGAAGCAAAAGCTACTAGCGTCTGGACTTTTATTCCAAGGTCAGAAAACGAGAAATTGGAATTTTTCATGAATCGTGCTTACAACATGGGTTTAAAGGTTGTTCCAGTTCTTCAACCAGAAGTGTCTATTGAAGAACATCCAGAAGTAAGGATAATTTGTGCTGATGGCTCCACATCAGATGATCCTCGTTACTTCAATATAGGGTGTTTTAATCATCCGCTTCTATTAGAAAACGCTAAAGAACTGATTAAAAATTTCCTGGAAAAGTTCAAGGATCATCCAGCACTCTATAAGATAGGCGGATTGCCACTTCTCAGTTTTGTTCACGAAGCATATTATAGAACTGACATTCCAGAATTTGGCGGAGGACCCTTAAAGCCATGCTGTTACTGCGAACATTGTGTAGAAGACTTCAGAAAAACAATGAAGGCAAAATATAAAACCATTATAAACTTTAACTTAAAACATGGAACCTCTTTCAGGAATTGGGATTCATTAGAGCCGCCCAAAGAGCCAAGTAACCCGTCACTTTGGAAAGAATGGTTTGACTACCATGCTGAAATTATTCCAAAATTTTTAGCAGAAATGATCAGTTATGCCAAAAGTATTTCGCCCATAAATTCAACGCATGAATTGAACGATTTTTACCCGTGTTCGTATCAGACAGTCTATTCAGGTAACGACATTTATCGTATGGCTCGCGTAATCGACGTGGGTCATGAAGATATGTATCCATTGGAGTTTGACCATCGATACGTTATTTACGTTTATGAATACATCAAAGACCTAGTTAGAGCTGCCATGGGATTTGATAGGTTATACACGGCTAATGGTCAAAGCTTCAATTCGTGGCTAGGTTATAAAGTTCCCGTTGCAGGAATGTCTGAGCAAATATATTCTTGTCTGGCTCACGGCTCGCTAGGTATAGTTTGGTGGGTTGATTGGCGAAACCTAAAACTTTGGGCGCAAACAAAACAAGCTAATGAAGAATTCAGCAGTCTCGTAAGTGCACTTAAAGGTTTTGAGCTGTCAAAGGCTGAGGTTGCATTAATCTATCCTTGGACGACCATGGAGCTAAAAACGGATGACGAATTTAGCTCAGATAATCTTCTTTTTTACATGGCACTTGTGAGAAGTGGAATTCCAGTTGACATTATTTCAGAACAACAAATAGTAGATGGTGTTTTTGAAAAACGAGGTTACAAGGTTCTATGCGCAATTGGTTGTCCAGTGCTTCCGCCAGAAATTGTAGAGAAAATTAAAGGATTTGTTGAGAAGGGAGGAACTTTGATTCAGGACTATGAGGGGCAATCTGTTGGCAACTTTGTATCAGTATATCCAGAGCTTGTCGCTGACCCATTTGCTAAGCATACTGTTTACACAATTAAAACTAGGCTATCTTCGATCAATAGACTTAATGGCAAAATAATTCCAGTAGGGAACATGTGCGAAAAATTGAGCTCAAACGTGGAATCAAAGGTTATTGCCAGATTTGAGAACGATGAACCAGCAGTCATTGTTGTAAATAATGGGAAGGGTATGATTGTTAAATCAGCAAGCATGCTTGGGTGGGATTATTCAAATTATCCTGGGCATTATGATTTCGCATTAATGTTCCCATCTAAAATTAGGAGAGACGAAACGGTAAGAGAATTGGTTTTTGAGATACTTAAGAAAGCTGAAGTTAAACCTCCGGTAGTATCAAGTAATCCAGATGTTGAGGTTGCAGTCTGGAAAGGAAAAGAAAGCGACATAGTTTTAGCTATTAACCATCTGAATCAGCCTGCTGAGTCAAAAATTACATTAAGCCTTAAGGACAAGGGTAACAATGCCTATTCTGTGCAGGAGTATTTTTCTAAAAAGTCAATAAAACCGATGCAAGACAAACAAAATCTTTCTTTTGAGGTGAAACTCACCAATTTCCAAGGCAAAGCATATTTTATCAAAAAACAATAAATGTTCATAATAAAGGCTGTTTAAATGTTAATTCAGAAAGCTTATTATATATTATACATTTTTTTTATTTTTAAGGGTTTAGAAAATGAAAACAGAAACGAAATGTTCCCTTGCTTTGA
Organism: uncultured Candidatus Bathyarchaeia archaeon; assembly: GCA_964584965.1. GTDB lineage: Archaea > Thermoproteota > Bathyarchaeia > Bathyarchaeales > DTEX01 > JAGTRI01. The sequence goes on from CAZPBM010000049.1 coordinate 12,340, forward strand.
TTCTCTTTCTAGGTCTAGCTGGTCTTAATGTGGGGCAAACATCCTCGCAAGGAACCCTCGGCATTTTTGGAAGAGTTGTTGACGCTAAAACTGGGTTGCCAATATCAGGTGTCAAAGTAGTTTTTTGGGACGCAGAAACACTTGAGCCGCCAACTTTAGGTAACGGTTTATTCATCACGGATGTGAACGGAGAATATTCTGTTTCTGAAAATTTCTTAAAGATTAAAAAGAATTATTACATTTATGCTTATGAGGGTGATTTTTCTACAAAAAATGTTAAGTATGTTCCTTCTAACAGGAAAACAGTAAGTCTAGATACGTTTGGGCTTCAAAACGTTTCTTTTTCACTTTATCCAGGCGCATTGATTCAATGGGAAGGTACATCTTATCTCGTTCAGGCTTCAAGTCCTGAGGATCGTGCAACTCAAATCACTGTTTTGTCTAATACTGAAATAGAGTCTTCTACAATGACCAAATTTGGAGACGTTGCTGACATTTATTATATTGGTTTAGACTCCAATACAGCCATTGTGCCGGCAGATGTTCCTGTTGTTCTCGAGGCAAAAATATATTATTACTCCAACGATCCAACCCGCATAATTCCGATTGACAGCGATATTTTCAGGATTTATAACGGCTCGCTGCCTTTTCTTTTGCATCAAGGTGATGTGACTTCTTTCAAAATTGCCAAATATAGTCTTAGAAGAGGCATAGAATATGCTCAAAGAAGATATGTGGATATTTCGTCTCAGTTGAACATTGCATTAAGTATTGGCTTTGACGTTTTTGATGAAAGAGAAATGGTTGAACAGGCGCACGAGATTATTATTGGAAACAGTACAAACTTGTCAACTGCCCAGACGGACGCTGAATTTCTAAACGTGTGGAAAAACATACGATATGCCTTGTCAACGTTTGACGAGGTTGCAGCTGGGCTACAACTTAAACGGTTAATAAGTGAAACAAACGCTGTTTACATATCTGCTATTATGGCAACATTCAGTGCTGTGCTTGCTTTCTTTTTGTTTGAAGAAAACTGGAAGAAATTTTATTCAAACATCGTAATTTATGCTGCTTTCTTAGTTGCTTTATATTTCATTTATCCAGGCGCACACATAATTGTTAACGAAAATTTCGGTCTTTTCATGCAATCAGTTATTATATCATATGCTGTAGTAACAGCGATTGTTTTTGGTATTCCACGCATCTGGAAAGAAAGAGTGATTGAAGGCGAAGTGTCTTGGAGAAGCGCAATAACAGTAATTTTCTCTATGGGAAAACGTGAAATAAGACGCAGAAGAACCCGCGGATTCTTCACCTTATTGTCAATAATCATTCTTGTTCTGGCTTTCGTCTCCCTCACTTCCTTCGGTTCAGCATATGGAAGGGTGTCTGACAGGCTATCTAGAACCGCACCTGCAGATGGGATTATGGTGAAAAGAATGATGAATGCTACTTCCCTCTTATTCCGCCCACTAGGGTTTAATGATTCAAAACTGGTTTCTCAATGGGAAAGCATAAGCGACATTGCTGAAAGATTCAAGAATGTTGCCTACTCTGAACCAGTAGTCAGATTGGTTAACCCAAGAACCGGGGAAAATTGGGTCATCTATGGAGTAATGGGCATTACACCCTCAACTGAGAGTGCGTATACGGGATTAAATCAGATTATAGAATCTGGGAGCTATCTCAACGACAACTCTTTAAATGAGGTTTTATTAACAGTAAATGTTGCCACTAGGTTAGGTGCAACACCAGGACAAACGTTAACTCTCGAAGTTTTAGGTACAGGTGTTTCGAGACAGGTTACAGTTGTTGGGTTAATTAGTGATAGTGGATACTTGAACCTAATAGACATGGATGGAAATCCTTTTGGTCCAGTCCGAATTTCTGAAGGGCAAGTAAGAAGATGTAATGAGACTGAAATAGTCATCATGAACGCGTTGACTGCTAAAAACATTCAAAGAGAGCTTGATATTGAATATGGGTCTGGTGCAAAACAGTTTGTTGTCCTTTCCGATTTCGTGTTTCAACCATCCAGTGGAACAAACATGGATCAGTTGATAAGAAATCTCATCTACTGGCTTAACTACGACGTTTTGGTTGCTTCAAACGGAGTCATAACATACCACCATATTGGCTCCTATTTCGAATTGAAGGGCTATGTAGAACTTCTTATTCCATTAATCATGGTAGGATTAAATGTCGGCATGGTTATGATGAACGCTGTTTACGAAAGAAGAAAGGAAATCAGGACACTCTCGATGCTTGGACTTAATCCCACTCACATCGGACTGATTTTTGTCGCTGAAGCCGTCATACTCGGCATGGTAGGAGGTAGTCTAGGATACCTTACTGGATTAGGATTCTCAAGAACAATGGTGCTCTTTGGAGCAGAACTTAACGTCAAAGAGAAACTTGAATGGTGGTGGAGCGCAGCAGGCTTTGCGCTTGCAATGACGGCATCAGTCGTATCATCAATCAGGCCCGCTGCATTGGCAGTGAGCACCTACACGCCGTCAATGGTGAAAAAAGTCAAAAGAACAGAAAAAGAAGCTGAAGTTCGTAAAGAAGAAATTTTTAAAGTTTATCAGGAAAGACAACTGAGCATGCCCATAAAGATCCTTACAAGCGAAAAAGAATTCTTCATCAGCTTCTTCCTAGATAGACTTCATGAGCTTAAGTCAGGATTTATAGAACGCATAGAAAATATTGTGCAAACTCCAGAAAAAGAAGACGTTAAAGGAGTACTTGTATTAACAATAGACTTTAACTACGTGTTTGGGGCTACTGGAAGTGAACGAGCTACAAAAAATAGCCTAATTATGGCGAAAAATCCAAATGAAGACTACTATAGAGTAAGATTGGTGTCCAAGCCTAGTGTTCCAGGATTACCTGAAAGTGCAATTGAAAGAACGATTAATTTTGTTCACGAAACTTGTTTGACATGGGCAAAAGACAAAGATAGATACCTAGGAACTGTTTAACATTGTGTCTTCACACAATAATTCACAGCTGGTCCAGTAATCTAATCACTTCAATCATAGCTCGACCAGTGTGATAAGCTGCTTTCCAAATGTAGGCCTTACCACCAGTTGGTTTTCCATTAGGCAATACAGTGTCAAACCATTCGCCATTTTCCCAGTCAACCTGGTGCTTTTCAGTCCAACCAAGAATGTTTTCGAAATGTTTGAGAAAAATTGGATCCTTTAACAACGTATACATGTAAACCGTGGCTACTAAAGCCTCTGCCTGCACCCACCAAATCTTTCCCAATTGATCAGCTGGTTCATTGAATGGCCCACTATCGTAAAGTCCACCATTCTTTTCGTCAAGTCCAAACTTCATGCAATAATCATAAACATCTCGGAAAAAGTTCATGAAAATACCTACTGGAACTTCCGCAGCCTTGCAAGCTTCTATGATCAACCATATGGCTTCAATGTTGTGTCCATACGAAATCCGGTCTTGTCTAGGACCATGAATTGGAGTCCAATCGCGGTTATGAAGATCGGTACATGCACCAACCTTCATTCGAACCACTGTGTTGGTTAGAATAAAGATGAGCTCGGTTAACCTTTTTTTGGCCAAAGGATCTTTTGTAACGTTATAAAAAACAGTGAATGCCTCTAGAAGATGCAGGTGAGTATTCATAGTCTTGAAACTTTTGCTTGGAGCCAGCGAAGTTGACATGTCAAATTTTAGCTCAGACCAGTCTTGATTGAAAAGCTCTTTGTATCCTCCGTACAGTTCATCGTGTGCATATTTCTCCATAACATTGAATAGTTTCCACGCATAATCTAACGCTTCAGAGTCTTTACTTGCGATTGCATATTCAGAAAGAGCGTAAAGCCCATAAGATTGCCCATATAAATGTTTGTAAGGCCTTTGAACCTTGTCATACTGGTCGATCTCCCAGTAGAAGCCAAGATTTTTCTCGTCCCACATCTTGTCACGCAAAAACTTGTACCCATGTTCTGCAGCTTTCAAAGCGTCCTTTCCACCCCAGCCGGTTTCGTAAAGCCTTGAGAAGTACCAGACCATTCTTGCTTGAGAGACAATCATTTTTGGACCATCTCCTAATGGTTTTCCGTGAACATCGTGGTTCAAATTGTAGCCGCCATTCTTCACGTCTAACGTTGCTGGATACCAAAATGGCATTATGTTCTTGGTAAGAATTTTTTCTATCCGACTTCTCGATGCCCTTATCCATGACTCAAGATTTGTATCAGCCAATTCTGTTAACCTCAAAACCTAAATGCACCTTTTTAGTAAATAAAAGAATTCTCTAATTATCAGACAACAAACAAATTAAGATAATACGTCTTTTTGATGAAATATTTTTGCCATGTCTTTAGCAACATAGTCTAGCCCATATCTTTCAAGCGTGTTAGGAAGAGGTCTACCGAATTTATCCCAACCCATACCTGAATAGTAAGCATTAAGCATCATGTCCCAGTTTTCTTGTAAACTTTTTCCTTTGGCTGGACCGGAATCTGGAGGTGATCCATATCTCGTCGATGGCTTGTCAAGGTCTCTTCCTACTAAACCGTGTTTAACGTTGAATGCTCTAAGAAGGTGAACAATCCTTCGACCAACCGTAATCCCCTCCTCATAGTTGAAATCCCAGCCTGTGACCGCAGCTACCGCTTGAGACAAGAGCTCCACGTTTGTTCTCGAGTTGAATCGGCACACAACAAGCGAATCCTCAAACATCATTCCACCTTTATCGTGGAGGTTAGCGTTAACAAGGTCTCTCCAGTCTGGGGTTGAACCTATAGGTATTGGTGCGCCCCAAGTTTCTAGAGTGCCCGTGTTTGAAACAATGGTGTCAAACATTTCCGTCCATCGGTTTCTGTGGCCATGCCCCCTAGGTGTGTTACCCTTCATTGTGTGTATTGCAAAATTAACTGCCTCGCCTCCTATTTTTCTTGCAGCTCGCATAACACCCTCGCTTAGAATCTTACCTACTCCTTGTTTTCTTGCGATTAAGCAGAGGAGAAGTCTTACAGCTTCAGCGTTTCCCCATTTAAGTTCAAGTTGGTTTACCTGTTTTTTCGTAAGTATTCCTTTTTCATAGCATTCTATGGCGAATCCAACTACCCATCCTGCTTCGTTTGTTTCCAGCCCTAACATGTCTACTTCTTTGCTAAGCATCATTGATGCGGTGACGTCGTCCACTCCGATTGCAGAGGACCAAGCTGCAAGCTGCTCATATTCAGGTTCCTCCAAAACTTCACCAGCGTATGGTCCTTCAGTAATTTTCATAATGTCACAGTGGTGGATTTGGCAAGCCCAACACGAGTTCCGTTTCACAGAGTATTTTTCTCTAATGTATTGAGCTTCATACTTTTTCATCTTATCTTTACTAATCTTCCATGTGCTGGTGGTATAATTTTTTACAGGAAGCATGTTTGTCACAGCATTCGAATGAATACCAAAGAGGGTTCCATAATCGTAGAGATTTCTATACTGCTCTTTAACATTCTCAATTAACTTTTTCGCAATTTTTCTAACCTTGTCGGGATCCTTAATTGGAATTTCCTTTCGGCCTTTCACAATTGCAATGGCTTTGAGATTTTTTGAGCCCATTACAGCTCCAAGCCCATTATGAGAGGCTGAATGCCCATGATCGAAAAATATGCCTGCAAACTTGACAAGGTTTTCTCCAGCTGGACCAATTGAGGCGATTGACATGTCTCGTTCTTTATAACTATGGTAATGTTTTATGAGGTTAGGAGTTTTGTACGTGTCCATATCTCTGAGCCATTCAGCATCCATCAAGTCTTCTGACTCTGAGTCTAAATAGAGATACTTCAAGCCATCAGCTTTGCCATAAATTACTATGCCATTTAAACCACAAAGTCTAAGATAAGCCCCGAAAAAACCGTTTGCCTGGCTACATCCAGCTCCGTCTGTAAGTGGACCTTTCGAAACAACTGAAACTGAACCTGACCCTCCAATGGCAGTAGCATTCAAAGGGCCAGATGCAATAATAAGCCGGTTTTCTGGATCTGACCATTTAATTCCAGCGGGAACTTCGTCGTAAAGTACTTTTGCCCCGAAACCAGTGCCTCCAAGATACATTCTGAGAGTATTCTCAGGAAGAATACACCTTTCTAGTTTCTCTTTATCCAGATCTACTCTTAATATACTTCCTTCATATCCAGTCATGTCTAAAGCACAAACGAAAAATGTTGGTTTACAACATTAAATAACTACCGACGGGTGAGGAGCTGAAAATGAAGGTTAAGCGAGAAGGCGCCAAAATTTTGGTTTGTTGGCGAAGAAACTGCATCGAAGATGTTGAGAAAGCTAAAGAGTTTTACAGCAATCTTACAAGACAAGGATGGTTCGCTTTCTATGTATTTGAGAAAGAAATAGACAAAAAAGAGTCTTAATTCAAGCTGGAATATGAAAGATTGAGATTCATCCTACTTTCTGAAGGTGGCTATTTTTTTAAAAAAAGTTAGCTAAACCTTATATGAGTAAACAAAACGATATCCTTCAGAATGTATTGAATATGCATTTCTAGAAAGGCGTAGTTATATGATTATTGCAGTAATAGGTGCAGGAGTTATTGGAAGCGCTGTGGCTAAAGCTCTGGCTACAAGCAGCGGCAAAGATCGAATAATAGCATCCGATATACGTGTTGAGCAACTCTTCAATCTAGAAAAAGAAGGTGTTGAAACAACCATGAACAACATAGAAGCAGCTGCAGCCGCAGATGTAATAATCTTATGCGTAAAACCGTTGGATGTAAAAACCGTCCTTTCACAGATTCAAAATGAAATCAAAGGAAAACTTGTAATCTCAATGGCAGCCGCTATAAATCTTGAGTTACTGAAGAAATGCGCTCCACATGCAAAGTTTGTTAGAGCTATGCCAAATTTGGGAATTATTGTACGAGAATCCTTTACAGCGTATTGCTCAGAACATGGATTTTCCAGCAAAGACAAGGAAATTGTAGAAAGAATTCTTAGGTCGTTTGGCACAGTTGCGGTTGTTGAGGAGGATAAAATGAACGCTGTGACAGCTCTTAGTGGCTGTGCACCAGGCTACTTATCATCGCTTATGGAACTAATAGTTCAGGGAGGAACTGAAATTGGGCTACCAATCGAATTTTCGTTGACTGCCTTAGCTCAATCCATGATTGGAACTGGTAAGGTTATTCTTGAAACAAAAAAGTTTCCAGCAGACGTAATGAAAATGGTTGCAACACCAGGCGGTGTAACAGAGGAGGAACTTAGTGAACTTGCGAAATACCCTTTCCAACAGGCTTTCAAGTCAATTCTACAAATAGGCGTTGAAAAATCAAGGAAAATAACCAGAAAATTATTGGACGAATGCTAATAGGGTATCATTTATTAATTGGAGCCTTATCAGTTTTCATCAAATCTCTAAGTCTTTCAACTCCCTGAATCTGTCTGATGTATTCAGCTACACTTTTGGGAAGAAGAGATTGCCAGTTCCTGTCCCTAATCATTCTTTCTCGAATTTCAGTTGATGAACACTCATCTCTCTTGAAGTATGGTATTGACTTAACATTAAAGTTCGCCTCAATGAAAAGTCTTCTCGTCAAAGGTTCATTTGAGTAAACAATGTCAAATTTTGGAACCAATGAACAAACGTGAGAAACCCAAATGCCATGAATGTCAAGGTCTGTGACTGGGACGATGTAATACTTAGCTGGGTCAACTTGCGCCTCATTAAGCGCAAGCTTAATCATGGTTACTCTTTCTCCAGCTGTAAAAGGATTGTTGAGAACGTGGCTTTGTAGTGCGCTTCCAACCATGATTATGATTTCTTCAGAATCTTTTAGAATTTGTTGAACAGCCCAAAGGTGACCAAGGTGAAAAGGCTGAAAACGGCCTGGATACAATGCTCTGTAAAATTTTTTCTTTGCATCAGAAATGTTGCTCATTCGATCCGCCACCAATAAATAATGTTTAGTTGCCAATGAATGTTGTGCCAGAGATTTATTTCTTTTGTCAAAAATAGGTGTGAACAAAATCGCGTATTCGCAGTGGCTACTTATGCATACAGAAAGCCCAAAACTTTTTGTTCTTACAGAAAGACAATTTGTTCCATAATAGTTATATACGCGCCTTCTTTGTTAATGAGCTTGTTAAAAAGAAATTACGCTATAGAAAGGCAAACAAAAGTCCGTATATGAACAAAAACACGGCTCAGGTAAAGGAGTGAACAATAATGGCTGCTTTGGAAATAAGGTCTCGGATGCTTGTTAAAGACGTTATGACCAGTCATGTTGTAACCGTCACCTCGGATGAACCAGTAAGCAAAGTGGCACAACTCTTAGCCAAATATGAAATTGGATGCGTAATTGTCAGTACGGCTGATGACAAGCCTATTGGTATAATTACAGAAACCGACATAGTCAAAAGAGTAGTGGCGAAGGATATCAAACCAAGCAAAATAAAGGCTAAGGAAATCATGAGTGCGCCTGTTATCACGATAAATGCTGATCAAACAATAAATGAAGCAGCCCGAAGAATGAGCCAAAACAACATTAGAAGACTCGCTGTAATGCACAAGGGTAGTCTTGCAGGAATAATCTCAAGTAAAGACATCCTTGCAGTAACACCAGAGCTTATCGAAATAATTCAAGAACAGGCACGCATAGAAAACCAGAACATTACTGAGGAACAGGAAACGCCACCTCAAGCTGGATACTGCGATAACTGTGAAGAATGGTCTGACAGTCTAAAAGAGTTTGAAGGAAGATTCCTGTGCGAAGATTGTCGAGTAGAAATGGCTGAATCTGAATACTGACAAGATTTTTTGCTCTTCTAATCTTCTGGTTTTCGTTTGATTTATTTATTAAAATGCAATAATTTATTCTGAGCTGAAGCCAGTTGACAGTTGACCTAGTGTTAAAAAACGCTAAAGTTTTTCTTGGCAAAAGGATTGAGAGAGTAGGCATCGCAATCGAGTCGGGCTGCATCGTAAAAATAGCAAAGGACGCAAACTTACCCGTCGCATCTAACGAAATTGATGTTCATGGATCCCTCGTTCTTCCAGGACTTATTGACGTTCACGTTCATTTAAGAGACCAAGAATTATCATACAAAGAAGACTTTGTTTCTGGGACATCTGCAGCTGCAAATGGCGGTGTAACTACCGTTCTTGACATGCCGAACAATGTGCCAGTAACGATGGACATGCCATCTCTCCGTGAACGCATGGCTGTGGCATCAAAAAAACTAATAGTTAACGCTGGTTTTTTTTCAGCATTTCCGTCCGACGTAAATGAGATTCCGAACATAGTTAAAGAAGGAGCGAAAGGTTTTAAATTATATTTGTCGGAGGAAATAGGGGGAATGGATCCGAGCGACGACGAATTAATAACCAAGGCGTTTGTTGAAACTCAGAAGTTGAGTATTCCTGTATGTGTTCATGCTGAGGATAAACAGCTTCTAGAAACTATTTACGAAGAAAAAAAGAAAAACAAGGACTCCACAATTGACGCTTTCCTTCATGTGCACTCTGAGGATGCTGAAGTTAAGGCAATAGAAAGAATCTTGAACCTTGCTCAAAAAAGCAAGGCTAAAGTTCACATTTGTCATGTTAGCACATCGAAAGGCGTCCAGTTAATCGAAATGGCTAAAAAAACAGGGTTAAATGTAACTTGTGAGGTTACCCCTCACCATCTTTTGCTGACGTATGAAAACCTAAGGGAATTAGGCATTACTGGATTAACTAAGCCTCCCTTAAGGTCAAAGGACGATGTTCGTTCACTGTGGGCTGGTCTTCAAAAAGGTGTAATTGACATTATAGCGTCAGACCATGCGCCTCACAGTTTGGATGAAAAGGAAAAAACCAGTTTTTGGCAAGTTCCTTCAGGCATAGCAGGATTAGAAACGGTGCTTCCACTTATGTTAACTCAAGTTAATAAAAGGTTATTATCTCTTCTTAAACTTGTTGAAACCACTTCCAAAATACCCAGAGAGGTGTTCGGAATTAAGAAGAGAGGCGAAATAAGAGAGGGACACATGGCAGACTTAGTTGTCGTAGATCTGAAGAAGGAATGGAAAATCGACTCTTCCAAGTTCTATTCAAAAGCCAAGTTTTCACCCTTTGACGGATGGAAAGTTAAAGGAAAACCAGTTAAAACCTTTGTTAATGGAAATCTTGTTATGGACAACGGCGAAGTGTTTACTGACCTAAAACGAGGTCGCATAATTAGGTAAGGATTAGATAGGGGAAGATGCCACATTGAAGTTTCTTGCAGATGGCATGTTGGGTAAACTAACCCGTTGGTTGAGAATGCTGGGATGCGATGTAAAGTACTATAACGACCTCGAGGATGAAGAGCTAATCAAGATTGCTAAAGAGGAAAACCGTGTCCTCCTAACTCGAGATGTTCAGTTATACAAGCGTGCCATAACTGAGTATGCCCAAGTTTATCTTGTAAAATGTTCAACGGAAACGGAGCGGCTTACTGAAGTTGCGCAACAGTTTAACTTGAATCTTGAAATAGATGTTAACAATTCGAGATGTCCAAAGTGTAATGCAAAACTCGAGTCTGTTTCAAAAGATAAGGTTATTGATAAGGTGCCAAAGGCTACTCTGCGTTTTTTTAATGACTACTGGTTTTGTTCAGATTGCGGACAGGTGTATTGGCAAGGAAGTCACTGGCAGAAAATCAAACAAAAACTCAACGAAGCAAAAGGGTTAAGAAAGAATTAGAATTACTGCTGGGGAAATTTTAGGCAATTTCAATATTGTCTGACGCTTTGAATCTTAGCTCACCCAGTTTTCTGATTTTAAGAGCGTCATTGAGGTTAAGGACTCTTTCAAAAAGGTTAGAAACCATTAGTGGACACACAATTACGTCTTCACATGGATTTGCATTCTCAATTTCTTTGGCAATTTCGGAATAGGGAACTTTTTTACCTTTACCGTATTTTTGTACAAGCAAATTGTATATTTTTTCAACCTGCGTACACGAGTGATAGAACCTAGTTGGAGGGCAAATGTAATACTTAAAGTCACGGATGATCGAACTTTCTATTGTTTTTCTAAGATTTTCGAGATTAAATTTTTCTATAAGTTTTTTCTCAGAAAACCTTTTTCTAGCGAGATTTCCAATTATTGCACAATAAATTTCAGCGTTCGAACCGAAGAGCATTTCTTGTCTGTTTATTTGGTTTCCTCTATGATCGTATTCTCCGATCCATACGCCGCATTTTTGACATTTACGTACTGGGCGAATAATGAAGCCACGGGATTTCTGTGGCGTTCTTTCAAGCAGCCACTCTGCATCGTCTAGAAGATTATTGTATCCTTTGTAATTTTGGAAAATTGAGACTCCTAAATCTCTGTCAAAAAGAACTATGGTACCGCTCAGCTCAAGATTTTTTTCAGTCAACGTGACTTCCCCTACTGGATATAAAAAACCCATATTAAGTTTTACGCTTAAAATCCCAAAATTTTGGTTTTCGCCTCGTTTTTGAGCATATTTTCAGAAAAATTTATATTTATATATAATTTTTAGTGTTGCATCATCGTTGGAGGATTCGCCTGATTGTGGCATAATACTGAATATAACTTCACTACGTTATATCCTCCAGTTGACAGAATCTTAGCACTATGCATAGAACGTTTAGAAACATATTATCAAGGAGCGTTCTAACAAGACGGGTTCCAAAAAAGAAGTCATAATTGGTCCACCTAAACTCACTCGGTTCGAGAAGGCACGCATAATAGGAGCTAGGGCTCTACAAATCGCGATGGGTGCACCAATTTTAGTTCAGCCAACTAAGGAACGATCTAGCCCTATTGACATAGCAATTGAAGAATTAAACCGCGGTATTTTACCAATCACGATACGTCGAACCCTGCCAGATGGCGTAACAAGCCAAGACATTCCCATAAAATGGCTCTTATAATCTAGGTTAGCAAGAACCGTTTTATTTAGGAAAAAAATAGGAAAAACAGTTCGTTATTTTTCTAAGAATTCCTTTGCTCTTCTAAGAGTTTCATCCAGAGTTATATATACGTCCTCTTCTGGGGATGACGGATTTTTCTGGGTTCTAAATATTATGATGTACCCTTTTTCCATCTTTCCAATTATTACTTCTTTTTGAAAATACATTTTTTCATCTTTTCTATAGAACATATTTTTCCGATCGAATAAAAGTCAAAGATACTTAAATATTTGTCTGGTGACTTATTAAACAAGGGCATGTAAATTACTTTGTAACATTCATGAAAGATCGTTTACAGCTTTAATGAGAGCTTTAATATATCCAGCCGTGTAGGCTCGCATTCTATGTCCCCATGGTGAATCATCTATACCTAAGGGTACGTGGTCGTCGATTATGCATCCTTCGAACCCAACCTTTTTATATGCTAACATGGCCTCAAGCATGTCCGTTTGCCCGTCATCAACGAAGGTTTCGTGAAACTTGTGCGGGTTCCCGATAACGTTGCGAAAGTGAACGTAAAATATTTTCTTTCGCGATCCAAAATTTTCTATAGCCTCGATAACGTTGCATCCCATTTCCGAGAAAGTTCCTTGACAAAACTCTATGCCATTATATTCGCTTGGAAAAATCTCCATCACGCGTTTAAAGGCCTCTACACTTCTCATTATACGAGATATGCCAGCGATGGAGGGAACAGGAGGGTCGTCGGGGTGAAGTGCCATTTTAACGTTTGCCTCTTCAGCGACAGGCATCACTCTTTCGATGAAGTAGGTAAAATTCCCCCACATTTTTTCTTCAGTAACGATTCCGTACTCTGTTAAAGGAGCGTTCTTTACTAGTTCGTAGTCGAAGCTCGTAACTCTTGCCCCGCCTCTCCAAATTGTGTAATCGCTAGTCCTCCAAACTCCGCCAGGACAAAAATTGTATCCTAATATTGGAATTCCAGCCTTTCCCATGTTGCGAAGTGTCTTGCAGAAGTTCTCTATTTGTTCGTCGCGTCCTGGCAAGCCAAGCATTATTTTTAAATACCATTCGCGAGGAATGTTTTCAATAGCCTCCAGCTTAAGACCTGCGGATTCAACTTTTGTCCTGAGCATTAAAAGAGGGCGAAACTCATAGCAGTTCTCGCCTAAAGGTGAATTACCAGGCAAAACAGGAGAATGAACTATGATGTCTTTGGCTCCCAGCTGCCTTGCGAAAACAAGAATGTCGTCTGTAAGGTTATATATTGATCCAAGGGCATACCTCAAAGAAGCTGCCTCCAATTATTGTTAGTTAATAGTTCTAACAGAAAAAAATGGAAAAAATCTTTTATTTTTTGTTGGTGAGTTTCATTGGTTTTCCGCAACAAACTAGTGTTCCTGCACCTGATTCTAGGACTTTAACCTTGTTTCCACATATTTCACATAGGTAGATTTGTCCAACTTCAGTCATGTCTTTAACCTTCAAACAAGTTTGTGTTTAATAATTTTCGCACCAAATTTCGAAGTAGCTTCTTGGGTGAGAGCAGATAGGGCATTTTTCAGGTACCTCGTTGCCTTCATATACGAAGCCGCAGTTTCTGCATTTCCATTTTATAGGTGACTCTTTCTTGAAGACTCTGTCTTGTTCCAAGTTCGCAAGTAATTTTCTGTATCGTCTTTCATGGTAAGTTTCAACCACAGCAACTCCCCTAAAGGTTTCAGCTATGTCTTTGAATCCTTCTTTTTCAGCAGTTTTGGCAAAATCTGGATAAAGTATTCCCCACTCAAGTTTTTCTCCATCTGCTGCTTCCTTTAAGTTTTCCTTTGTTGATTTAATCATACCAGCTGGGTAGGTCGCCTTGATTTCAACCATTCCACCTTTAAGATATTTAAAAAATAATTGGGCATGCTCTTTTTCGTTGTCTGCGGTTTCTTGAAAAATTGCGGAAATCTGTTCATAGCCTTCTTTTTTTGCCACGCTTGCGAAGAATGTATATCGGTTTCTAGCCTGGGATTCACCTGCAAATGCTGCTAACAGGTTTTTTTCGGTTTTGCTGCCTTTCAATTCCATTCCATAACATCTCCGATACAATTATTTATGTACAACTTTTTATTAAAGGATTCGACATCGAAGAAGATACATCGAAATTCTATCATTTTGATTGCGGAAAATACGAAAAATAGCAATATTTTAAATACCACATGACTTGAGAATACAATCGTTCTTTGACATTAAGGAGTATGAAAATATGTGGAATAACAAGAAATCAAAGACTAAATCTCTTATATCGATTGCAACAATTGGGATTTTACTATTCGCAGCATTATGCACTTTGATTCAAACATCTTCAGGAACTCCAGATTACACTTACTATGGCGTCGTTCCTGCAAAAATTTACAGGTATATCCTTAACGACTGGAATGTTGGAGGAGGAAACAGCTGGAGTAACCTTTCTTCAGGCTGGTCGCTTGGTACTCGCGAATCTAACTATTTATCAGGGTCGTTGGCTCTTAATGGCCTCCAAATTGCAACAAGGTCTTTACTTGCTATTGTCGGTGTAGAAGACGGTACGCATGTTACAGTTGTAAACTTGGCAAACGGCGACTTGCTTTCTGAGGCTGACATTAACCACATGGAAAAGCATCTTGTTTTGCTTCCAAACGGCACACAGTTCAAGGTAGTTTCCAATAAGATGGTTTCAGTTCTTCTTCTAAACTATCAAGAATTTCCCTCCACAACCGCAGAAGACGGCCCAATACCACGTACGTTTTATACTGACGTCAATGGCTTGTACGTTGGCAAAAAATTCGTTCTAATGGCATCTGAACAGCCAGGAGCCGTTAGCGGAGCAGCTAGCTCAGAGACAGGCGCATTTTACGCCGTGTTCGCGTTGGAAAAAGCCTCTGTAACGGTAACTAGAGAAGACAGTTCAGTTGTAACTTCCTTTACGCTAGACGCCAATTCTTACAAGTTCATTATGCTGGAATCCTTCAAAGTTTACACTATTGAGTCGTCAACTGGGAACATTATGGTTCAATCCGGAACAATAACAGGCAAAGGGTCTTTTGACTCTCCGTGTTTCGTTGTACCATCTGCTGATGGCGGATTCGTTGGAACAGCCTTCTATTCGAGGTCGCTGAAAAGCCAAGAGTGGACGTGGGATCCTGGAAGAGATTACGGATTCCGAATAACAGCTGCAGAAGACACTAATGTGGAGGTGTGGAACCTTGAAACCAAGCAGTTGATTACAAAACTTTTTGTTGCTGGTGGAAGTGGAACTTCGATTCAAGCAGAAGCCTTTGCCATCGCAGTGTTAAGTGACAAGCCTATCACCTTAATGGAACTACATAACGGAAGCATAGAACAGTCACCCACAGGCGGAGGAGGAAGATACGGCTCTTACGGGCAAGGAGTCATGTTCATAGGTCTGCAACCTAATGAGGCCACTGCGCTTAGCCTTCCAACTGAAGCAAACGTTGAGGTTTTCTTCTTTGCAAGCGAGGACACACAGCTTACAATCGATGACGAACCCTTCACAGTGCGTGCAGATGAACCCTTCACGTATTCAGGGCTTGGAGTACACACTTTTAGATCCAACAAAAACGTTGTTATGCAAATCAATTGTTGGCCATATGAACCTGAATACCAAGGATTATGGTTCAACGGTGCAGCAATCCCATGCATTGAAACAGTGGATGACAACCCAACTGTCACGTTGACTCCTATTGAAGGAGGCTTCCCAATGATGTACGTAATAGTTGGTGCTGGCGCTGCTGCAGCAGCCGTAATCGTCGTCGTCTTAGTAATGAAAAAACGCAGTGGCACACTAAGTTAAGGCAATCAAAAAATCATGTAACCTAAGCAAATTAACTCAATCTTTCTTTTTTATCTTATGTTAAGCGTAAACACAATTAACAATCGTTTTCAAGAATTTAAAAAATTTTTAAAAGAAAAAACTGATTTTTTGTAATGTTTTTTATGTTCCAAAAATGATTAAATTAATTCATAATATTTTTAGAATTTGTCGGCAATTTGACAATGGCTTTTGTTGGTTCTTACGGATAGGGCGGAGGTGCAAGGCACTTTAAGGAAATATTAAGATTTTTAAAAATTATAATTGTGGGAGAATCTAAGGCACAAGGTTCTTCCCCTCATATGAAGAAGACGTTAAATGAATAGATTAGTTAACGAAAATTCTTGCAGACAAAATCAAACAGACAAATAAAGGGTCTTTTAAATTGATTATATTTAGATTATATTAAAAGAGTATTTTTGGAGGAAAGAGATGATGTTGGAAAAAAATTCGCGACTGTATGATTTGATCATTGTTGGAGCTGTCCAGCAGGCATAACTGCCGCCATTTATGCTGCTAGAGAAAGATGGATTTTATTATTCTTGCAACTAATGTTGGTGGTCAAGTTGTCCTATCGTCCGGGATAAAAAACTACTGGCTTTCAGTACATAACTGGCGAAGAACTAGCAACAAAATTTCAGGAACACTTGGAAAAATACAAGTTCAGCATAAAGCTGGAAGAAGTTAAGAAGGTGGAAAGAGAAGGCGACCTTTTTAAAGCTACAACCCCAGCGGAGTTTACTTACTGCGCAACTTGCGACGCTCCATTTTTCGAAAACATGGATGTAGCCTTAGTAGGAGACGGAAACGCAGGATTAGAGACCGTTCTACAGCTGATCAAGATAGCAAGCAGGGTCTATCTAATCGAGATTACCTCGCAACTCAAAGCTGACAGAATACTTGGGAAAAAGCAAAGGAATCGGACAAACTGGAAGTTTTGACTGAAACAAAGATCAAGAGATAGTTGGCGATAGGACTGTTACACGAGTCAAAGTGCAAAGAGGTGGGACAGAGAAGACGCTTCCTGTTCAGGGTGTATTCGTCGAAATAGGTTCAGTTCCAAACTCTGACATAATAGACTTCGTTGACAAAAACCTTTGGGGCGAGATAATCGTTAATTCACAATGCGAGACAAATGTTGCTGGATGCTATGCAGCAGGTGACGTAACAAACGTCCCCGAGAAACAAATTATAGTTGCCGCAGGAGAAGGATGCAAAGCAGCTCTTTCAGCATTCAGGAACCTTTCAAGAAAATAATAATTAACTTTTAGCACGTTTTCCATGCCTATGACATTAACGATGCTTATTTTCTGGCTACTAATTTTAACTGAAACCAAGGTGCAAATAGTATTATCAAAAATCTTGTTACATATTATTATACTTACTATCGTGTAATGGAAATTCGGGACTCGTGACTATTTATGGGAACTATTGAGTTTACTATTATTATAGTAATTTAGACAAAAAATACTATGAAAGCAGGAACAATGTTGAATAAACAATCTTTGGATTAACCAATGAACCCTCGACGCTACAACAATTAACATCATATAAGGTCTTCTTAACTCGAGGCTACAATAATAGTGCTCCGGCCGGGATTTGAACCCGGGTTTGTGGCTTTCTTCTGCTTTAGGCAGGCACCGAGAGGCCACCATACTTGACCGGACTATACTACCGGAGCGTTGGGTTGTTATGTTTTTCATTCGCCGTTGCGGTATTTAGCCCTATCGTCTCTTCATTTTACATAAAGGGCCTTCTAAGGTCTCTACCTTAAAATAGGATATGATGGCATTTAACGTACTGAAAATAATTGAATGGATTATGATTAATTCTATGTTCATCAACTTCAGCCAAAAAAGATTCATAATATAAAGTAGTTTACTAGTGCTGAACATAGTAAGAAGCCAAATGAAAATTAAATATTTTTTAACGCCCCATTTATATACAAGCTTTAGCCACCCTGCGTTTGAAAAAGTCTTTGAGATTGAACGGTGAGGAAAGATCCACTCTCTGAAGCTGTTTAGTTATTTCCTGTTTCTGTATTTTTAATATTTTTAGCAATCCAGATGCGCTAAGAATAACGGTAACTGCAAAAATTGAGAACCCGAGGATAACATGGTTAAAAAGAACGGAGGCAAATGCAAGCACCATTATAATACTTACCACTGTGCCCAAGCAATACGTTTTTTCCATCTTTCGACGGGCTTGCATGGCGTTCGCTATTACCATAAAACAGAAAAAGGCAATATAGAAAAGAATGAACTCACAAGGAACGTTTAACGGTGCACTCCCCATCTTTTTCTAACTATGTAATATTAAAAAATGCTTTCTAATTAATCTTGCAACATAAAACAAATAGATTCAATAAGTCGGTGAACATTTGGATACTCGGTTTCGGAACTTGTTTGAGGTTGTGCAACTTGGTTGGATCAGGTGAGTGGAAGACTTTTCAAGGCAATCATTGCCGGACGGGGCGTGCAGAGACTCCTGGAAATATTAGGAGCCCAAGGGTTGTTTGGGATCTGGACACATCAGCTGTGGAAGTTTATTTTCACGTAAAGTCGAAAAAAGATGGTTGGCAAAGTCGAGGCTTCAATTTGGTTGATGTGCCAGAATGGAATGTTGAGATGCAGGAACAGTGGGGTTTGCGGACAAAAAAGGTGGATTTGTGTGGTGACGGAAAATTGTGCGACGTCCACGACACATCTACCTTGGAGGTTTGGGGGAAATTCCTGCCAGATGTTCCAGGGTTCCAGAAAATACGTTTCACAAACACTTGGACTGGTCCAGGCCAAGCTAACTTGCAGCTTATTTCATATGAAAATGGCGTTGAAAATACTAGGATAGTGTGGGAGGTCAAGTTTGAGCCAAAGGCGGAGGCGCCGATGCTTATTGTCACAGATGTAGACGCAGACAATTGTTTGGAGGTTGCTGTGTCGCACTGGTATGGCGTAACCATTTATGACCTTTACACTGGTACAATGAAGTATCAGAAGATTTACAGGGACAGTGACCACGGTCGCCAGTACGGCCATTTTAGTGCAGTGAAACTTCCAGACGGCAAGGTGGCTCTTCTAGTGGTAGGTGACTTTTCACCTCATATTGGCGTGTTGATGGTAAGAGACGGCAATCTTGATTTACTTTGGTACTTAACCTTCGAGAATGATAGACAGCAGGGGATCGATAGACGGGTAACCATCAACCGTGTAGGTCCAGACCCTGCGGGTGACTATGATGGTGACGGCCAAGTTGAGGTTATGATGAACTTTTTCAATGGTAATGGCGATGGTCGATGGCACCTCATCGGATACGAAGCGTTGACAGGTCGGGTAAAGTATGATATTGGGGACTATTATCTGGATGGAGCAGTTGACGTTGACTGCGATGGAAGAAAAGAGTGGGTTGGGCGACGCTGCAGCGGCCGAGCTCTTAATACGTATTCTCCTTTGCTTATTCTAAAACCTGTTGGCGAAGGCCAAGTCCGTGAAATTTGGAGTTGCCCCAAAGGACGCTGGTCTCTACATCCGATTCTGCCACGGCTGACTGTGCGGACTTTCCAGTCCGTAGGTGCAAGAGTACTTGAGCTAGTGTCGCATGTTAACATGCAAAAAACAGAAGCAACCCTATTTTATAACGAACCAATGTGCGAAACGTGCGGTCAGACTCTTTCAGCTTTAAAATTCGTTAATGGCAAGCCAACTGTTTTTTGGGTTTTGAAAGGCCCGTTAGATAGCACGCTGCAAGCGCTTTCTGCTCTTGATGAGGATGTTCTTATCAAGCTTGTTCAGCCATCTGGGCATTCTACTGTGATGTGCTTTAGAGATTCTGATATCGAGGTTGTTGGCCAGAAAAGGTGTGTCTGGTTTGCACCTCAACCGCTTGTTTTGAAGAAAGATGGAAAAGCCCACATTGTCGTTGCCACATCCGCTTGGCAAATACAGTGTTTACAATCTCAAAGAAAAAAGGAGCCGAAAATTATTTGGAGTTTTCCTGGAAGACCAATGTCAACCGACCGATCCTCACGTGATTCATGGTTTGGCCTAGAAGCCGACGACATTAATGGCGACGGAGTTTCTGAAATCATTTACGTATCAGAAAATCTAGATGGAGGTGCCCGAGTACTGGCAAGAGGTATAGATGGCACGGTAAGCTGGTTTTATGATTTTCCGGAATTTTGTGGCTACGTTGCTGAATGGGGCGACTGCATGACAACCTTTTGGGCGCTTGGCCATTTCATCAACACTGACCGACTGGATATTTTTGTCAGCAACCGCCGTTCAATAATGCACAGCGACGAATCCGTCGTGATTGATACGCGAAAAAACAGCTTAGCATGGCATAAAGACACGCTGGAGGTGCACGAACCTTGGACAAGCGCATACCAGCACACAAGAGGTTATGGGGGTTCACTTCCAGCATTAGCAGATTTCGACAACGACCACTTAGACGACATTGTGCTTTCGTACCCAAGTGAAATTTCCATTGTAAGAGGCAAAGACGGCGCTCAACTGTTCGTCGAAAACATGGGTCCAGTAGAAGGCACAAAGGCAATTGACAGACCTGACCAGTCAGGCTTCTGGCTTATAGGCGGAAAGGTTCTTGTTGAAGATTTTGACTGCGACGGAACAAAAGAGTCTCTGGTGACGCATTCTGGAATGGTGTTGACCTTTAAACATAAAAATCAACGCAGTTCAATAATTTGGCGCACAGAACCAGGAGACGGCGTTACGTGTTTACCTGCAGTTGCGGACACTGACGGCGATGGATCTCTCGAACTTGGTCTGGCTGGTTGTCGCGACGGTTTCCGATGTGTGGATTCAATGACTGGTAAAATTTTATGGAAAATATCTGAAGCCTCCTCATCAAACTGTGTGGCATGCGACATTAACAGCGATGGATTAGAGGAGTTCCTTTTTGCAAATGGCACTACTGTTGTGGCTGTGAGAGATGGAAGAGTCGTATGGAAAATAAGCCTTCCATCAGTTATAACTCAATTGGCTCTTGCAGACGCCGATGACGATGGCTTTATAGAGATTCTAGCTGGCGCTGAAAATGGCAAATTGTACTGCATTGATGAAAATGAATAGGACAATAAAAATATAGTTGCTCTAACAGCACCTTCAGGGACAGTAACATCAAACTGTGTTCATATGCCTAAACTGGATTACTTGAGATAAACTGGGTTTGACCATGCTGTGCGACCTTGAAGGTCTGAAGCTTCAACCCGCATGTATCTGATGAAGATTCTTGATTCAACCTCAACTTGTTCGATTCCTCTTGGGGAAAAGGCAATTTTTGCTTTCCACGCAATTTCGTCTAAAAATATGGTTGTAACCTTATTTTCAGCATTTACTTCAACTTGTTTATATCGTTGTGCCATTTTTTGCCTTTCAGAAGGGATTTTCCAAGCCTTCAGCAAACATCCAAGGTCACTCATGCTGATGCAGAGTCCTCTGCCATTGTGTGAAACCACGTTCACTCTGGTTACTGGAGAGCATCTTAAACGAACTGCGCTGTCTGACATCTCAAGTGATGTGAACACTGGACCAGTTGAGGAGAAAAACTGTCCCTTTTTAAGCATTTTTAATGCAGTTGCCGCGTCATCTGGTTTTTCAAGGTAGATCCATCCTCCGTTGGCGTCGATTGGTGGAACAAAATAGCGGTGAGAGTCGTCAACAGCGTATCCTAAGCATTCACGGCCCATAGACAAAAGATTATCCCAGTGCGACACAGCGTGTCCTTTGGCAACTTCAACGTCACATCCCGTGTTGTAAACTTCGATTCCATCGTAATCCTTCAAAGATGCGAGATCTTCATGTACTAAGCTAGACCAAGAAGGGTGAGCTATGATTACCAATCCTTCAGCGCTTTTTACCTTGTCTATGACATCGCTTGGACTAGTAAGATTGTTTATACTTGGATCATCCACTCCTAAAGCCACGATGTGGTATGGCTCCCCAAGTTTGCTTTGGCCTTTCGAAACCTCGATGCCTGTTAAAACCGTGCAATTTTCATCATTAACGAAGTTGGTGGTGATTTTACCGTGGTCCGTTAACGCAAGCAAGCCGTATCCTCTTGAAACATAATAGTCAGCCACATCCCGTGGTGAAAGATGACCGTCAGAAGATGTGCTGTGACAGTGAAGTGACCCCTTCACCCAATTCTCATCGACAACAAGCCTGTACATAGACATGTCATATCCGTAAAAGGCAGTCTTAACATTAAAGACTTGCTGTCACTATCATAAAAGCGCAAAGGAAGAAAAAAGAATGGTTTAGTATGCTCCTGGCATACCGCCTGGTGGCATACCACCTTGAGGCATACCTTCTGGGACTTTAGATTTAGACGCTGCAATTATGTCGTCTATTCTGAGGATCATGCACGCTGTCTCTGAAGCTGATTTTACCGCGTGCTCCTTAACAATTGCTGGTTCAATGACGCCTTTTTTACGCATGTCCATGACTTTTCCGCTGAACACATCGACGCCTATTGTTGCTCCTCGAGGTTTTTCGTGAGCAGCCCGTAATTCAGAAATGATGTCGATCGGCTCAAGCCCAGCGTTCTCAGCTAAAGTCCAAGGCACAACTTCCAAGCTTTCCGCAAAGGCGTTCACTGCCAGTTGCTCTCTTCCGCTGACCTTTGGCACGTAGTCTCGCAGCTGCCTTGCAATTTCAGCTTCCACAGCTCCTCCGCCAGCAACAATTTCGTTGTGTTCAACGACGTTACGCACCACAGAAAGGGCGTCTTTAAGTGCGCGTTCAGCCTCGTCCACCATCCTTTCAAGTCCAGCTCGAACGAGGATGGCGACTGACCGTGGATCCTTGCAACCCTCAACGAAGATCATTTTGTCGTTGGCAATCTTCCGCTCCTCAACAAGCCCTGCTTCTCCAAGATCCTCTGGGTTCAAGTCGTCAAGGTTCACGACGAGCTTTGCTTTTGTGGCTCGGGCAAGTTTTTCCATGTCAGACTCCTTAACCCTAGTTGCAGCTAAGATTCCTTCCTTAGCCAAGAAGTGTTGGGCAACATCGTCGATGCCTTTTTGGCAGAAAACCACGTTTGCGCCTGACTTTTTGATTTTGTCAATCATTTTCGACAGCATTTGGGTCTCTTGGTCCATGAAAGCCTTGACTTGTGTCGGGTCTCTGATTCTTATTTCGGCGCTGAACTCGGTTTTCTCAACTTCCAATGCAGCGTTAATAAGGCAAATCTTGGCGTTTTCAATTCTTTTCGGCATTCGGGCATGTGCGACCTCTTTGTCTATGATGACGCCTTTTATGAGGTTGGTGTCAAAAAGGCTTTTTCCAACTTTTTTCACGATTTGAACTTGGTCGATGTCTACGATTTTCTTGTCTCCCCGTTGTTCCGTTATCTGTCTAACCGCTTCTAAGACTACTTCTGCCAGATGACCTTTTTCGTAGCCAACTGCTTTGCTTGACATCGAGGTTTCCGCAATTTTCCTTAATATTTCGGAGTCGTTAGGATCAACCTCTTCAGAAATTTCGTTAAGTATCTTAATAGCCATGGTGGTTGCTTTTCTGTACCCGCTTACTATGGAGGTTGGATGTACATCTTGGTCTAGAAGTTCCTCAGCCTTCTTCAAAAGTTCGCCACTGAGGACGACCACAGTTGTTGTGCCGTCGCCCACCATGTCGTCTTGAGTTTTAGATATTTCAACCATCATCTTCGCCGCTGGGTGCTCGATGTCCATATCTTTAAGAACAGAAGCACCGTCATTCGTGATTGTTATGTCACCCAAACTACTTATCAACATCTTATCCATTCCACGAGGACCAAGCGTTGTCCTAAGTACCTCAGCGACCGCTCTGGCTGCGGTAATGTTTCCTTTCTGAGCCTCTCTCTTTCTTGTTCTCCCAGTGCCCTCTTTCAAAACTAATATTGGTTGTCCGCCTTGTGTGGTTAAATACGCCATTTTTTTCATCCCATATTTGTGAATTAATATGCCCTAAAACATTTAGGGCCCTAAATATAAGTGTTTCAGTTAAAAGAAAGATCAGAAACAAAAAAAAGAACAAGATAGGTTTGCTGTTTATCTTCCCAATATCTTTTCCGCTGCACGCCTGATGTCTTCGGATTTAATTGTCTTTCTACCTGCGTGCATCGACCAGTCGATGGCTTCCTTTCCGATTTTAATACCAATCTCTTCGAGAACTTTGCCCATTTCTCTTGCAGCAGGCTCACTTACTCTTTCAGCTCCTGCTTTTTTACATATTCGATGCATTGCTGCAATTGCTAATTCGCCCATAATAATCCCTCTATCCGTTATGGATATGTAGAGTTATTTAACATTTTTTCTGAAACTTTAAATAAGGCTCCTTCTCTGACGCCTCGTCAAATACATATTCTTATATATGACGGTTTAAAAGATTCGAGAAAAAGGTAAGTTCATTAAGGACGTCAAAGAACATTTGACACCCAAATAGATTAAGAAAGGATGAGTGAACTTGGGAAACGTAAGACCAGAAAAAGTGAAAAAGGTTGCTCGGGATCTTTTGACTAAATACCCTAACGCATTTACTACAGATTTTGAACGTAACAAGGAAATTTTAAAGACAATAGTTAATACGCAATCGAAAAGTCTCAGAAACACAATTGCTGGATACATTACACGTCTAGTTATTATTTCACAACCCAAGACTTCAGAAATGCCTTTAAACGAAGAAAACGATTAAATAACCATTTTACCAAGAAATTTTTAGTTACACACGTTGAAACATTATTCACCAGAGTGCAAAAGGGTTGATTGACGATTTCCGTAAAGGCTGGGCTTTGCGTTACATAAGGGAAGCAGAGGATGAAATGAAAGCGTCCCGGAAAGCAGCTAAGCCCTTATATCTAATCTTGGACGCGGCGAGAAAAGCTCAGACAGCCGTGTATTATAGCCTCGGAGACCCCTTATACATTGAGGGTCTTGTGCAAGAGATCTATGAAGATGGAAGAAACGTAGAAAACCCCATTCTTCGATGTCTAGTAGAAATCGAAGACACGCTGCAAAGAATGGAAAGCTTACCAGATTCTGCGGATGAAGAAGCTTTCAACGATGCAGCTGAGATAATCAAAATTGCATCTGGCATAGTGAAGTTGCTTGCGGTTGAGGACTAAAAACAACAATAAGAGTCTGTTCTACAAATAGAAGTCCTCAAGTTTCCTGGTTTCAGTTTTTCTTACAATCTCCGCACATTTTTTAGGATCCAGCTGTTTGAAGTTCAATCCTAACGTTACAAGAAGTTTCTGTGCGCCCTTCGCCAGTTGAGGAGCAACGATTATCCCTCTAGTTTCACGGCTCACTATGCCTTTCACAGAATCAACGTATTTTGCCAGCTGAAGTACAGCGTCTTTTCCAGCGGATTTCCGTTTGATCTCGATTACGACCATCCTGCCTTTTCTGTCAACTCCGTAGACATCGATGAATCCAGGGTCAACTTTTTTCTCATAGGTAATTAGCTTTAACCCTTCCTCTACAATTTCTGGTTGAATTAGTATTGCCTTTTGCATGTTCTCTTCGCTTGCGTAAAGACAAAACTCACCTTCATCAGTGAGGTTAAGAACCGTTAACAGATACACCCTGTCAAAGTTGACCATAATAGACTCTCGCGGAGCCTGCCGAACAGCTTTAACAGTTAAAACGTTGCCTTTGAGGCTTGTGTAAAAAATCGAGCCAGAGGGTTGCCAATTCACAGGTTCATACCCCTTTGATCTATGAACCAAAACTGACCTGTCTTCTTTGACAATAAAAATTCTTTCTCCTTTCTTCAGTGTTGAGCTTGCCCTACCGCGATATTCAACCCAACAGTTACCAACCACGATAAAGGCCTTCCGCCCGTAAATTGCGGCTTTCATTGTTTCAGCTGCCACTTCTAAACTTGGATATTCGTAAACAAGTACAGGTTTATCGTCTGGCAAGCTCTTTCTCCGACAATCTTTTAGAGCATGTGAAATAATAGAGTTTCGCGGGAATCCTATGCCATCAGCAACGTGGCGTAAAAAACGTGGAATCATTAAGCATTACAATAGGCTGGCAAGCACTTACGACACATTGTACAAAGAAGAACAAGATCAAAAAATAGAACATATTTTAAGCCACATCCAGCTTCAAGGTTCAGATCTTGTCCTAGACGCAGGTTGCGGAACAGGATTTCTCTTTAGGCACATCCATAAACAAGTCAGCAACCTGATTGGTGTTGACTTGTCTAACGGTCTTTTGAGGATAGCACTGAAGCACGTTAAAACGTGCGGAATGGAATCTGTTTCGTTAATACGTGCTGACGTCGACCATTTACCTTTTAGAGAACGTGTTTTCGACAAGGTTTTCGCTTTATCCCTGCTTCAAGATTCTACTATGATTAACATGGCAGTACAGGAAATTTTAAGAACCACAAAAAACGAGTCGCCCGCAGTCTTAACTGGACTTAGAAAGGTCTTCTCAAAAAAGAAGTTCATACAAGCATTAAGAAAAGAGGGTCTTGTGCTGAACCTGATTCCGACACCGTCATCTGTAAAGGACTACCTCGCCTTGTGTTCAATAGACCGTAAAGCAAAGAATAAATAATAGCTGAGTAATGTAGTACAAAGGTGAAACATGTATGCCGACTCACGGAAGCCTTTCCAAAGCTGGAAAAGTTCGTTCGCAAACTCCTAAGATAGAGGCTACACCGAAAACTAGAAAACCACCCAGAATAAGCTATAAAAGAAATTACGAGAAGCGGATTTTGCTACAGAGAAGACCTGGGCAAAACTGGATTTAGAAGATTAACAGTTTCAGTGGAATTTCTGTATTAAAATTTTCTCATTACGGATGAATATAGACTTTATAATCTATGCGAAAAAACTTTTTACACCTTCTCATCAAAGTTATTGTATCTTTAGATGAACTTTGCAGTGGTGTTTATAATGAAGGATTCTAAGCAATTATACTTAGATCTGAGAAAACAAGTTGACGACATTCGAATTTTCGATACCCACGAACACCTAATTCAAGAAAAGGAGAGGACATCCAAAAAAATAGATCTTTTCGAGACTATCTTGGCACATTACGCTTCGTCTGACCTAGTCTCTTCAGGCATGCCCCAAGAAGACCTTGATACAATTCGAAACCCGAGACATCCAATTGAAAATAGATGGGAAATCTTCAAGCCTTACTGGGAGAGGATCCAAAATACTGGCTATGCAAGAGCTTTGAATATCGCCTTCAGAGACTTGTACTCTGTAAATGAGCTGAATGACGAATCCTATTTGAAACTCGTTTCACGCATGGAAAAGACAAACAAGCCAGGAGTTTACAAGTGGATATTAAAAGAAAAATCTGGCGTCGACCTTTCCATTTTAGACAGTCTTTCAGCTCCATTAGAGGATGTGGACAGGGAATTTTTCGCGCCTGTTAAAAGGTTCGACGACTTTGTTATGGCCAAGGAAAGAACAGACTTTGATTCTTTGGGGAAAAGGTGCGGAAAATCTATACATTCTTTCTCCGATCTGGTTAACGCTCTTGAACTTGAGTTTGAAAAAGCCTCAAAAATGATAGTTGGCGTAAAAATCGGGTTGGCGTATTTAAGAAGCCTCCGTTTCAATAAGGTCTCTGAGAAAGAAGCTGAAGAAGTCTTTGTCAACGTTTTCAACCGTGAATTTTTCCGAAGGGAAGTGTCTAATGCAAAGGTAAAGAGAACACCTGACGGGCTTTCTCTAGGCGAAACTAAACCGTTTCAGGATTTCATGGTGCACAAAATCATCCAGCTGGCAGCTGGAAAGGGACTTCCAATACAGATTCACACAGGAATTCATGAAGGAAACGAAAACATAATAACGAATTCTAAGCCGACTAACTTGATTAACATATTCAGAGAATACAAGGAAGCAAAATTCGACATATTTCACGGCTCGTACCCATACATTGGTGAATTGGCTGTTTTGGCGAAAAACTTTCCAAATGTGTACATCGACATGTGCTGGCTTCACATAATCTCTCCACACGGAGCAAGGCAAGCCTTAGCTGAATGGCTAGACACGGTTCCATGGAACAAAATTTTCGGCTTTGGAGGTGACTACATCTTCGCAGAAGGCGTCTATGGCCATTCCGTCATTGCAAAAGAAAACATTTCAAGAGTACTAGTAGAAAAAGTTGAGGAGGGCTCATTCACCGAAAAACAAGCTGTCACATTAGCTCAAAAACTGCTAAAAGACAACGCATACGACCTCTTTTTCCCAGAAAAACAAAAATAAAAAGACCTCAAAAAGTTCATAGAAACCCCAAAAAAACATACAAAAACTAGCAAATGTAAAGGAAGGCTGGTGCT
The DNA here is from genome assembly GCA_964584965.1 of uncultured Candidatus Bathyarchaeia archaeon. Classification (GTDB taxonomy): domain Archaea; phylum Thermoproteota; class Bathyarchaeia; order Bathyarchaeales; family DTEX01; genus JAGTRI01. The sequence continues at coordinate 40,416 of CAZPBM010000049.1, forward strand.
AAAACACAATCCACAACTCCACAGCATTTCCACCAATGCCCATATAAAGAAACAAATTAGCACACAATAAAAAAAGCTGACCCGACTATATATATCCCCCTCCACCTCAACAACGCACACAGAAGCTCAAGAGATCTTAGATCAGTAAAGCACCGAATCTCCTTTAGGATTATAACCGGCAGTAATCGCCTTTCAGGTCGATTTGAGCTTTCCGATGTTCAGCTTAAGAAGAAGGTCGGCTTAACCCTGTTCTCACCAAGCATCAGATCCTCTGGTTTGAATCCCATGGCTAAGCCCAGAAGCTGCGTGTAGTGTAAAACTGGTAGGTTGAAGGACACATTGAATGCCTTTTCTATTCTTGGCTGGTTAAAATCATACATCATGTGGCAGGAAGGACAAACCGTCACCAACGCTTGAGCGCCTGAAGTTTTAACGTGCTCAAGTTTTTCTTTTGAGATTTTGAACGGAATTTCCTCGTTGATGCCTATTACTGTGTTGCCGCAGCATTCTGTTTCATCTTGGTAATCCAAGCATTCGGCACCTGTTATGTTTATGAGTTTCTTGAGGACAACAGGGTCTTCAGAGTTGTCCAAATGCCCTACGTGTTTGACTGGACGCAACAGGTGGCAGCCAGTGTGTTGCCCTACTCGAAGTCCTTTTAAGGGATTCATAACGAATTCTTTCAATTTTTCTATGCCGATGTCTTCAGTTAGGACATGGACCAAGTGTTTAACTCTGATTGTTCCTTTAAACTCCATGCCTATTTGTTGCAGGTTATAGTTGATTTTGTCCCTTAATGCCCTGTCTTCTTTAAGAACCACGTTAGCCTCGTTTAAAGTGCCGAAACAGCCATTACACAATGTTAAAATTGTCATGTTCTGCTGCTCCGCCAAGCACAGGTTTCGAGCTGCCAAAGAAAGCGCCAACTCGTAATCTAAGGAAGCAACGGGAAACCCACAACAGTTGAATTCGGGCATTTCAACAAGCTCTACGCCTAGTTTTCCTAACACTTTTCTTGCTGAAACCTCGTAGCTCGCAAGTCTATACGGAATAAGGCAGCCTAGAAAGAACAGGAATCTTGTCTCAGCCATCCTAGTTTGCACCTTCAGTTTTTACATTTTCCGTCGTCCTCGATTTTTCAAGCGTTCCAGCAAAGCCCGTTACGTGAAATAGCTTTGCAACGTCTTTCAGATTTGGCTTCGGCAACGGTGGCAGTCCTTGTTCTTCACGTTTCTTCAGCCTAGATTCAGGCATCAAGTATATATAGCCAGACTTAAGAATGTTTGACGCGAAGATTTTAAAGACTGACGGCATCGTATCCAAGGTTTTCACAGAAATGTTTCTGAGGGCTCGGATGATGCTTGATACCTCTACGCCTTGTGGGCAGTGGTCAATGCAAGTATGGCATGTCGTGCAAAGCCATAAAGCCTCGTTTCCTATAAGCCTATCTTTCAGCCCTAATTGAATGATACGAGCAATCTTTCTAGGTCTGTAAAAATCGGTGAACCTTGCAACTACGCAGTCAGCTGTGCATGTTCCGCATTGGAAGCAAAGATGGACTTTTTCAGCTCCAGGCATACGCATGATTTCGTACTTAAATTTCGGGTCGATCCTTTTAGTCTTTGCTGGTTTCGAGTCTTCTTCCTGGTGCTTAGAGATGTTGCCCATTTTTTTACGCTCTGGCATGAAGGTTTGTAAAGGTTACTTCAGTGTAAAAAATAAGGATTGTGGTTTCACCGGAAGAGCAGGTCAAAAAGCTGGCAATTCTTTTATATTTTTGTGTGGTCTTTGTTGTATTGCTTTTATGGCAAGTGGGGTTTGGCTCGGTGAACAATGTGGGCACAGAACCTTCCTCGATGGCTGAGATGCACAAAACATACTTTAGGCAAGGCTACAGGCTTGTGGGGAACCATCTTCACAGCGCAGTTAAGGTTTGCCAGTGGACGAAGGAAAGCCTCCGTCACAACAGGGTTTGCTATAAGGAACTGTGGTATCCTCCTGTTCAGAGTCACAGGTGCATGATGATGACTCCGTATCTTGGCTGTAACTGTCACTGTCTCTATTGCTGGAGGCTTCACACGCATGACAGACCTAGGTTGAACTGGAAGAAGTTTCCTTTGGCCATTAAAGAGTTTGACGAGCCGGCGCAGATAGTTGAGCAGGCAATAGAAAAAAGAAGGCTGCTTTTGACGGGTTGGAAGGGAAATCCGAAGGCGGACAGGAAAAAGTTTGAGGAAGCATTGAAGCCGACCATGATGACTATGAGCTTGACTGGTGAACCCACCTTGTATCCGCAGACTTCGGAGCTCATAAGAGAGGCTGAAAAAAAAGGTATGATAACGTTTCTAGTGACAAACGGCACGGTTCCTGAGGCCCTTGAAAAATTGTCGCCTCTACCTTTTCAGCTTTACGTGAGCGTTTCAGCTCCAAACAAAAAAAAGTACTTAACTGTCGTGAAGCCACTTGTAAAGGAAGCATGGGAAAAACTTAACAGGACGCTGGAAATGCTTCCAAGCCTGAACACCCGCAAGGTTCTGAGACTCACAATGATTAAGGGTTGGAACATGACGGGCCACAAGGAATACGCAGAGTTCATCAAGAAAGCTCAACCAAACTTCATTGAAGTGAAAGCCTACGAGTGGGTTGGGCAAAGCCAAAAACGGCTGCCGAAAAACGCTATGCCATACATGCAGGACATAGAGGAGTTCGCGGAAAAACTTTCGCTTCATTCGGGATACGTGGTTAAAGCAAAATTTGAACCTAGCGGAGCAGTTCTCCTCGCATAGCAGCGGAACCCACATTTGACAATGGATTTTGGCGGCTTGACTTTAGCTAAATTTATTAATATTTCATCTCTCTTGATGATAAAATGGGGTGGCGATGATCTAATCTGTCTCATCAGAAAAAAGAGCAACATGATGAAGTACCAAGCTTTTGAGCCGCCCTTCAACACGGGCCCTTCATCTTGTGATTCTCTGATGATGAAGGAGGGGGACTATATATACTCGGGTCAGCTTTCCTGTCTATCTACAACGGTCACCGAACACAACTTCATTTTTTTGGATTTTTATTAATAAATTCTTTTGTGTGAAAAGTCATGGTAGATTTAGCTAGTTAGGCTAAGGTCTGATGCACTGCTGCTAACACAATGTTGGTGACTGTGGTTCTAAGTGTGAAAAGTTGTCCTCTTCTTCTTTTTTATCCTTATTATAATAATATAGCCCTAGGAGTCCGAATGAAATTATGATGCAGTAGAATCTCTCTAGAACTCCAAAATTTAAATATGAAAAAATGAGAATAAGCACGGCGAATATTACGCACCACATCGTCATGAATTCAATTTCATATTTCTTCTTCACTTTTCGGCAACACCACTTACAATGGTTTAATATCGACGAATCTCACAAGAAAAAATAGGTCATTTCTACATAAAAACTTATTGACAATCCTAGGGTCTCAAATAAGAAACATAATTCATTGTTATTGCACTTTCGCCCATTAAATCAATGCTTTGGTTGTGTGTACCAAAGTTTAATATGCCTATTTTATTTCTATCATCCAAATTAGCTCACTGCTGGTCATGGGTATGGCTGACGCCCGCGCAGATGCTGATTGGACGCTTTTTGTTTGCGTGGTTACACACGTTTTTGTTCACGTTTATTCCATCATGTACACTGCGCTTTTACCTGTTTTCATAAACGAGTTCCAGTTGTCTCTTTTTGAGTCGGGACTGCTGGCTTCAATTCCCCTCATAGTTTCGGTCACTTTCAGCTTTCCTTACGTCCTGTTCGCTGACAAGATTAATCCTAAAAAATCGATTGCCCTCTGCTTATTTATGTCAGCTTTTTCAGGTCTCGCCTTAACATTTGCTAAAGACTTCATTTCTCTTGTTGTTCTTTTGACTCTTATTCAGTTGTCGTCCGTCATCTATCATCCACTTGCGTTAACAATCGTAAGCGAACTAACGCCGACGCAACGGAGAAGCCGCGCACTTGGAATTCACGGAGCCGGCGGAACAGCAGGTGTAGCGATTGGACCAGTAACCTTGGGGCTTGTCATGGGCACCTATGGATGGCAAACTGCATACCTGATCTGGACGATCCCAATTCTGCTTTCAACCCTTTTTTTGTTTAAGCTTCCAGAACCTTCTTTATTAAGGGACGAATTAACAGAAACGGGGAACTCAACGTTGCAGAACGAAACGAAAACAGCGAAGAGTTCCATGCAGTCTTATTTTCTACTTCTTTTGGCAATAACCATACAGGGGCTGGGGGCACAAAGCATCGGAACCTACATGACGACATATCTTGTCTCAAACAGGGGACTCAAAGAGGACATGGCAAGCCTCCTTTATGGTCTTAACTCAGCTGTAGGCATCATAGGCGCTTTAGGAGGAGGCTACCTTGCCGGATACTCTGGAAACAAGAGATGGATGACCATCGCCTATGTTATCGGAATGATGGTCTACTTCGGAATCTGGTGGGGGCCAATGTGGATTCTTGTTGTCACGTACTTAGTCGGAGGATATTTTGGAGCAAGCATAATGGGTCCATCAACATCGCTAGCCGCAGAGTTTACTCAACGAAACAAACGAGGCTCAGTATACACGATTTACATGCTACCATTCAGCATAATAGGCGCCATAGCTCCAATCATAGCTGCTAGAATGATTGAGCTCTACGGCATTCAAGCCCTGTTTCCGTTCGCAATCAGCCTAACATTCGTCAGCATCATAATCCTAAGCTTGTTGCCAAAGGAAAAAAACTGAATCTCATAGAAAAAGATAAAGGACTATTCTTCTCATATTTAGCAACCTAAGGCGTTAATTGAACTTGAACAAAAGTGGTGTTGGCTTGTGAAAATTGTGATGCTAGGTCCCCCTGGAGCTGGAAAAGGAACCTACGCTTCGAGGCTTAACGTAATTCTCAGCGTTCCACACATCTCAACAGGCGACATGGTTCGTGACGAAATCAAGGCTCAAACAGAACTTGGTAAAAAAATTAAGCAATACAGCGACAAAGGCGAACTTGTCCCCGACGATATCATCGTCCAACTTCTTAAAGAAAGACTAAAAAAGCCAGACTGCCAAAAAGGCTTTATTCTCGACGGGTTTCCAAGGACAATCAGTCAGGCTGAGGCTTTGGACAAAATTTCAAGTATTGATGTTGTCTTGAACCTGAACGTGGCTGACGAAATCATAATCAAGCGGCTGTCGAACCGTGTCACGTGTAAAAATTGCGGAGCCATCTACAACCTTTTAACACTAAAACCCAAAAAAGATGGCGTATGCGACAACTGCGGGGGAGAACTTTACCAGAGGCACGACGACAAACCAGAAGTCATACAGGAAAGACTTAACGTCTACCGCGAAAAAACCCAGCCATTGATAGAATACTACAAAAGAAAAAGGCTCCTAAAAGACGTTTGGTGCAACGACCTAATGACGCCACCAGAAGTTATAGTAGAAAAAATACTCAAAATCTTAGAAAAAACAAGAAAAGAATAGAGGCCAAGCCCTAAGAACTCTCAAATTAACCAACTTTGGCGCATAATGAAGGCTACGGCTTCTTTCATTCTCGGCAGACCAGTTCTTGTTCCGACCTTCATAACTTTTAGAGACGCAACAGCATTTCCCAAAAGGACCGCCTTTTCAGGAGGCATGCCCTTTATCACTCCAGTTAAGAAGCCTGCGTCAAAAGCGTCTCCTGCCCCTGAAGTGTCAACGGCCTTAACTTTGGTGATAGGAATCGCTAAGCGCTGGTTTGCCGCATGAACTTGGTAACATTCTTCTTCTCTCAAAACAACAATTGATGGACCCAAAGCCAGTATCCTTTCCACAATTTCTTTGCCCTCTTGTTCACCGACTATTAGGCTTGCCTCCTTTAAAGTTGAGAGAAAAATATCAGTTAAACCAATAATCCTTCTTTGAGTTTCAAAAAATCTCTCTTGACTGCTCCAAAGAGTCTTCCTTAGGTTTGGATCATAAGAGACCGTTACTCCTTTTTCTTTTGCAAAACTTAGAACTTTTAATACGGTTTCACATGTCTGTTCTTGCCTGAACATTGCTTCGGAAACGTGAAGCACCTTAGTTCCAGTAATATATTCAATATCCGCATCATCCAGTGTAAGTTGTGATTCTGGATCAGAGTATCCAGGAAAACGGTAAAATACGTAGTGCCTTTCGCCTTCCTCATCAATCGAGTAAAAAGCAATGCCTGTATTTCTTCCCCTCACCCTTTTTAAGTGAGAAACATCCACCCCTTCTTTCCTAAAGTCGCGCAATATAAATGCGCCAAATTCATCGTCTCCTACGCAACCAACGAAGCCAGTAGATAGACCGAGCCTGGAAGCTGCAACAACCATGTTTGCCACGGCTCCGCCTGCTGATGGAGAAAAAGATTCAACCTCACCCAAGGAAACACCGGTCTTGTTCGGAACAAAATCAACAATTGCCGAACCCAATCCTATAAGGTCGAGCTTCATTCTAAACTGCACACTCGCATAAACACAAGAAAAACGAGTTTCTTCTTAATCTCCTGTTTACGGTTTTATTAATCTTTCGAGCATTCGTTAAGGGTTCATTACAATTAAGAGTTAAGAGGAAAGAACGAATCCTTCTCTTCTACGATGTTCAACCGACATAGTTCATCTTGCCATTTGAATTTGATTGACGCTGAAGAATACATAAAAAGAAGAGTTTATGGTAAATTAACCTCATTGATCAATTCGAGGCTTGTTAAGTCATTTATTCTGATTTTAGCATCTGAAATCGAATATAGCATGTTTCCAATGAATAGACTGCGTTTCACCGAGAACTTTGACTCAAAATAGTATCCACTTTTCAACAGGTCATCGTTGCTGTCCATGTGGGTTACACGACCCCTAAGGATGATCGCGTCCTCAGTAACCGTGAACACGTAGAGTCCTTGCCACGTATATTCGCCGTAAGCATTCGGTGGAACGCCTTCTGGATACTGGCTTTCATCAATCTCAGCAAGCAGTATTGGCAACGCCAGAAGGTTGCGGTCTTTGTCGAACAGGAAAGCCTTGTGGTCGTAGAGAACAGGCGAATCTGTTCCTCTGTCGCCAATTATGTATCTTGCTATTTGCTTGGGATTAGCCACGTCGCTTACGTCAAACAACGCAATCTTGACGCCTTGATACCAAGCAAAGTCTCCTTCCTCAGCTTCAACAGTTTCTTTTCCGACACCTATGAGTAAGTTCTCGCTGTACGGATGAAGATAATCAGAGAACCCTGGAATTTTGAGTTTCCCGAGAACCCTCGGAGAGGTTGGGTCGTCCAGCCCAATCACGAACAACGGATCAACCTTCTTAAAAGTTACCAAGTAACACTTTGCGCCCATGAACCTCGCTGAATATATGCTTTCGCCAGGAGCAAGATCTTCTAGTTTCCCCACGATTGTAAGGTTCATGTCCAAAACGTACACGTTGTTGCTTTGGCTCGATTGCCCAAGAAACCTCCTGAAATCGCTTATTGTAGTGGCAATCCTAAAATACTCTCCATACTCGTCCATCGAAAACTGGTTTAATACACGGCCAGGAACCACGCCGCTTGCTTCGCTTGTTATCATGTCGCCCTGTATGTGGATCCTAACAATACTTGTCGTTTCAATGCTTGTCTCGTAATCATAATGCGGAATAGCCAAGTAGACGTTGCTAAGCGAGGCATAAAAAGAGCTAGATGCCCCCAGAAGGAACGTTTCGTGAGCAGGTTCAACACTGTCGTCCAAAATGTTGACGGCAAAGACGGTTGTGTAGCCATAGCCATAATCGGTAATGTTAGTGTAATATATGTCCGAAGCCTCAACCTCTTTTATCCTGCCATCTTCTATGACAATTGGCAGGCTAACTTCTCCTTCGCGAACAATAACCGGCGTTGTAATAATAACGTAGACGTAATCGCCAATCATTCTCGATGTAAAATACCAGCCATCAGCAGACAAAGTCTTCACAAGAACAGGTTTACTTCGATCTGCGACATCATAAACCTTAATGTGCACCATAGACTCAGGAGAGAAGAACGTAGTAGTCTTCCGAACGAACGTGATGCCTTGGTACGAAGATTCAAAGACAACCAGCCTGTCACCATTTATAAACAAGCCTGAAACAGTTCCGTTCAGCTGGATTTCAGCAACGACCCGTGCTTCGTCAGCAGGGTAAGCCTTAATGATAAGAACCTTGTTGCTTGAAACCAGGTACAAGTATTCGCCATCACATTTGACGATGTCCGCCTCGTCAACGCCTTCAACTTGAATGTTAGTCTTGGAATAGTCAAAACTGGCTTCAGGAACCCCGAATGCCGCTAAAGCCTGACCGCCTCTTATGGAATATACGTAAAAGTAGGGGTAATAGCCCGAGTACCCGCTTCTGTTAATGAAATCCTTAAGCTCCAGGTATGAAGAAAATTTCAGAAGAATAGGGCTGTTTGAGGGCAAAATAACATTATGTGGCGCATAAACCAGAAATGCCACTAGGTTGATGACAAGTAAACCAAGCGTCAATCCCGTTAGAGCAGCTGAAAACGACTTGGCAGCAAATTTGTTTCCAGCATTTAATGAATCCTCTAAGATTGATTTATTCATGTTTTTCACTGCATTATAATGAGCGTAAGAACTGACATAATTCTATGTTTTAGAACGTGTTCACAGATTCTGTTCTAATATTTGGACACGTGCAAAATTGTGAAAAAGTTGGCTAATCTTCTTCAATTTCTTCCTTGCTGCGGGTGAAGAAGAAGACTCCCATAGCCACTATTCCCGCCACGCCGCCCGCAGCGATAAGATAGAGCCTATACTCGTTATACCATTGGTCGCTTACATTTAAGCTTACCAAACTGCTACGGGAACCTTCGTGAAAAGCGTCACCGACAAGACTCGCAGAAATCTGCCACTGACCCTTAACGTTTGGCTGAAAACCACTCACCTCATAGGAGCCGTCGGAGCTGGTGTATGCCGTTCTGGTAACCACTGTTCCGTCAGGCTGAGTTAGACTAACCGTCACCTTCAGGTTTCTTTCAGCAGGAGCAACGTATCCCGATACATCAATTGTTTCGCCTAGGATTGCTGATATGCGGTTAACGTTACACGTTATTGAGGTTGAAACCTTTCTTACAATGAAACTGAGGAGTTCACTGTACACATCCCACCATTTTTGATCTCCGGACCAACTTGCAGAAACACTCCAAGTTCCAGCCATATTTGGAACAAAATCGTAAACGAATAGACCGTCTACATCTGCAAGTACAGTTTTCAGAATGTGGGTATTTTGAGTGACAAAATTCAATGTTACGTTCGTTAACCCCTTTGAGATCCATCCGTGTACCCTAATGCTGTCGCTACCTGTGAGAACAGTGCTAGACAAGGATATAGACAACGATGTAGCGTTCTTCACTAAATATGAACTTTCACGAGCCGCTGAATTTCCTGCCATGTCAATAGCGGTAACCTTAAACTTCACTGTTGTACCCTCGGGTTGCCCAGGAATAATAGCGGTAAAAACGTTTTTCGACGAGGAAGACATTTCAACTGTATTCCAGTCTTTCCAATCGTTCGCGGTGTAATTTAATGATACAGTTTGCAGGCCTGAACCAGAATCGAATGTGTGAGCGGTAACAGTAACCTCTCTGTTTGACACAGCTTTGTCAATAGGGTCAACCTCTAAGGCGGGAGCGGTAAAATCAGTTTTAAACATGAACCGAACTGTGCCTTCTCCTTCCTCAGCGATCAATCCCAAATAGTAAAGCAGCAAGTTGGTGTTACCAGTTAAGCCTGAAGAATAATTGATCAGCATGTCTTGGCCGTAAAACTCGCAACTATCCGAAGCGTTGGGAACTCTGAACCCTTCATTCTTTAATGTTAATCCACCATAGACAATTGAATTGACAGTAGTTTCCACTCCGTAAAGACTTGACTCTACTGGTAGTGGAATACCATTTAACCACGTCCCAACTCCAGCTGTTGGATTAGCCATCAGATAAAGCTGGACTTCATACATGTCAAGGCTTTCAGGAACTATGACTGGGACCTCAACTCGACCAGAGGTTGTTGTGAATTCAAAAGCCCAAATAGTGTCCACCACCGGTTTATTGAGGATTTCCCCTTGCATGTGAACTTCGTACCACTTGTTACATTCTAAGTGTTCAATGACCACGAAGGTTCCAGATTTGGCTCCCCAATTTTCATCCTTACCATCATTTTTTATCAAGAAAGTATAGTTTCCCGTATATTCAGGTACGAAGAATGGGTCAGACACCGTTGTCCCAAGATGCTCAGGCAGCCCAGCTGATTCAGTATGCATAGAAACAAGTTTCCCAAACGGGTCATAAACAAAAACGTCATAGTCTGTCTTATTTACAGAATGGGAATAATCAATCCAGTCACCATAGAAGTAGATGTGATACTTGGCGCCAGCCTTAAGGTAACAACGTATTTGTAAGGGATTGTTTATAGGAATGTCACTTTCATTAATTTTTAACGGAAAAACTGGTTTTCTGAAATAAACAACTCCTTCTTCAATTTTTTCTGGACCCACAGCATTCGAATAAGCTTTCGCTAATCCTATTAGACCAGCTTGCGGCATGCAACCACAGATGAGGAGAGCGATGAAGAATAGTGTTTTCGTCGAGTGTTTGTTCATCGAGATCCTTCCGGCTTTGACTTTTTGGACTCTGGGTTAGGTTAAGATATCATTTAAATGGCTATGCGTATAGATAAAAAAGAGTTATGAAAGGCACATATGTATCAGTAACAGATATTGCATCTTCTTTTTTGTTGCCTTTTTCAATACCTTGCTGCCCAAAAAGAAAAGTGTCAGTTGCGGGTGTGCGGTTTTCTCAATTACAAGGTCATGTGTATTGCTAAGTAGATTCCTGCGATTGACACGATTATTAGTACGATTGCGTGTTTGAAGCCGGCTGACACTCTTCCTGAAACTATCTTTCCAGTCACTATGCCCAAAATGAACGAGTGAAGTATTAGTGGTGTGACAAGCATCTTTGTGAGCTCTTTAGTCGCAATCATGGTTCCGCCGATTATGCTCATGTTTGTGAACAGCTGTAAAAGCATCAAAGTTGTTATGGTCAAGATTCCAGCACCCATGTAAGGCACAAGGAAAAGCGGAGCAAGCTGAGACCTCCGTTCAATTTCAAGTTCCCTTGTTTCCTCAGCGAACTCAGCCAATATTTCGAGGCTTTCCTCTGTTCCTCCCCCAACCTCGATTGTGTCGATTAAGAGGTAAAGGTTAACGAGACAAATCCAGTTTTTAACGCGGGTTCTAAAATCGTCGAATATTTGCTTAAGCGGAATTCCCCAGCTGATCTCCGCACTCATGAGCTTAAGAAACTTCGAAAACTTTCCGTAGTCTCTATCCGCAAGCGACTGTATGCTCTTTTCAGGGCTTAACCCCGTCTTTCGGTTCTCAACGAGATCTCTAAGAAAGTTTGTTACTCCATCAAGGACCCCCTTCTCGTTTTCTGAAAAGTGGCTCTCAGAAACGAACATGGGTAACGAAAGCGCAATTAGGCTTATGGCTAAACCCAAAGCAGGCTCAGTTCCCTCTTTAAGGGAAAACAGATCTCGCAACATTACAGGTATGTCGGAGATAAAAGGGACCTTGAACAAGGTTACACCGAAATATGGTAAAACTGTCTGTGAAGCCATAAAGAGGCCTGCCGGTATCGCAACTACCAATGCTAGGTATGTTTTCCATTGTGAGATTGGATAGTTGATTTGCATTGAGTCTGCAAAGTAAAGGAACGCTATGGATACGCCTGGCAACAAAACGTACGAGAAGAAAAAGAACATTTCAGGCGGCATAGCTTGAAATTGGGGAAAACTTAGGGAAACAATGAATATCATGTAGATTCCCAATGTTCCAAGTATGGCTATGATCGTGTAGCCTTCCATAAGCATAGCCATCCTGTCGCCCATGGCCTTTATCCTTATGGCCATTCTTTTGAACATCGACTCTGTTTGACTGTAAAGATAATGGAGAACGTCGCCTCCTGTTCTCATGGTGGAAGCGTAACCGAGCAGTAGCTCCTTATATTCCTTTAAACCTAAGGTTTTGGCAGCTTTAGCCATTGCTGACACGGGGTCCATGCCGCTTGACAGGATGATTCTTTCAATTCGCCCTATCTCATTTTTAAGCTTGGGAAGTAGCTCCGTGTCTCTTAGTCTTAGCAAGCTGGCGTACGGTGTTAAACCTCCGCTTGTCATAACGCTTAGGTACATCGAAGCATAGGGAATCTCATTCTTCAATCCCGAAATTTTGTTTGACGCTATTGCTTTTGGAATAACAGCGCCGATTAGCATCACAACAAGTGGCGGCATAACTATGATCGGTGCCATCAACGGTAGCGGCAGAAAGATCGGGAAAAGATTTAGCACCAAGAAAATGGCAGTGACCGCTGAGATGTTTGCAGCGAGGTAGACGACGAAGCCGATCATGCTTAAGTAGACTTCGGGATGAAGCCTCATGTTTGCTGCTTCCATGTCGTTCTCTATTCCTTTGAACAGTTTCATTAGGCCTCGGCCAAGGCCGTTAAAGTGTGCGTAGCAAAAGTCTTCCAGCATTAGTTCTTTCCCCCATATTTTAGCCGCTAGGCATTTTTGACATATCTTTCTGCCGCGTCATAAGTTGCGCTTCGAGTTTCCTCGATTTCTCTTCGGACATTTTTCTTTTGTTAGAATAGAACTCTATGATTGCTTGTGTGACGTCTTTTTGGCTTCTTTTTCCTGACTTCAAAATCTCGTTCAGCACCCTTTCTCTTCGCTTGACTTCTAACAAGATGTCAGTTTTTGATATTCCTTTTTTCGTTGCGATTTGTTCGAGGAGATGGCTTTTTTCGAGGTGCGTATAAAAGACGTCTTCGGTTGGCGACCATTCAGAAATCAGATTATATTTTCCGTATTCGACGATTTCCCAGATGTTTCTCGCTCTTCTGCCGAACGCCAGCCCCATCTTCTTCTTTGGAAGCTCAACCCTTGAGATGTATATTCCAACGTTCATGAGCGGCACATAAACCTCTGCTACATTCATGGGTGGCGACGTTAACCGCTTAGCAGCATGATCCAAACTGTCTGCGTGCATGGTGCATATGCCGCCGTGACCTGTTGCAACGGCTTGGAAAAGAGCGTAGGCTTCTTCCCCTCTAACTTCTCCGACAATGATGTAGTCTGGCCTGTAACGTAGGCTGAGTTTTACGAGGTCGAATAGGCTGATTGAGGTTTCATCTGCTTGCCCAAACTTGAACCCTTGTCTGCTTGTTAGCTGAACCCAGTTTTCGTGCAGCGTGTTTAGCTCCGCGATCTCTTCAACTGTTACTATTTTGTCATGCGGCTTCATCAAGCTAATGAGCGCGTTCAACGTGCTTGTTTTTCCAGCGCCTGTTCCTCCAATGATCATCATACTCATCTTGTTTTCTAATAAAATCCAAAAGTACGCTGCAATCGTTGCGTCGATTGTTCCGATGTTGATAAGGTCAATAATTGAAAACGGGTCTTCGCGGAATTTTCTAACACAGAAGCTGCTTCCAAAGGTTGATACCTCTCTTCTAAAAGTTGCGGCAAGCCTGTGTTTTCCAGGAAGCATGGCGTCAAGCATTGGGTGTGCACTTGAGATGTGTTTGTCTCCCATGTGGGCAAGTTTCACAATGAAGTTGTCGTAATCTGATTCCTGAGTGAACTCAAGGTTTGTAGGAATGCTTTCGTATTTTCTGTGCCAAACATAGATAGGCCGGTTTAACCCATTGCATGAGATGTCTTCTATGTTTGGGTCATTCATTAAAACGTCAAGGGTGCCATACCCAGCTAGGTCGCGGATCACGTAATAATAGATTTTTTGCCACGATTCGGGCCTAAACTTGCCTATGCTTCTCTTGTATTTTTTAGATAATCTCTTGGCTTCTGAAAGGATATATGTGTTGATGTCTTCAGATAACGATTCAGGAGACGCAAGCTCCTTCGTAATCAATGCCACAATTTTTTTGTAGGCTCTTTCTTCAGCGGAGCTGAGCTTCACCTCTTCAGCGATGTACTTCATTCCGCTTTCCGACGAAGCAATCTTAACCTTTGCGTGAGGATTATGAACCCAATAAGTCTCAATAACCGAGTATTTAGAATCCATATTTTCTTTTTCTTTATCTTGGCTCAAAGGCTTCTCAGATTCGTTTTTTCTTGAAAACAACCTTGTGAAGAAACCAAGTTTTTTAGGCTTCTCTTTTGTAGATAATTTTTTCTTTTCAAGCTTACCTTGAGCCAAAGTTGGCATCACCTGTTTTTCTCTCTTTCTGTGCATCTTTTTTGAAATTGAGAAACCTTCTTTTCCTGTTTTTAGCGTACTGTCTGGCATGGAAGAGCTGAAATTACAATTGATAAATGGTTTATGAATAATCTCTATGTATCTGAAAATCATCTTTAGTGTTCAGAACATCAATGAAGATGTTGACCTTTTATGGGTAATAGTCTGTATCGCTTGTTTCCACGTTTTTGGATTCGTCGTAAATCCAGCCTGTTTTTTCGATTTTATCAACTGTGAAAGTGAAAGTCAATTTCCCCCACCACCAGCCTCCGCCTCGCCAATAGAATACGTCTTCCGAGTAGAAAGTCACCTTGCCATTTGTTCCCGTCCAGCCGTAAACGTTTCCACTTACTGAGCCACTCCAGTGGCCATAGACTTTGACTCCTGCAACATGCTTGTTTTGAGAGTCAACAACTGTGACGGTGGCTATTCCGTAGATATAGAACCAGTGGTGAGGGATTGCGCGAACATCTACATCTAGAATGTGCATTTTTTGATAACTTGCATCTGTTACGGTCAGAACTATAGAGCTAAAGTTTCCCCAGTTTCCTAAGGAGTCCATTCCGTGAACGTAGACGGTGTAATTTTCACTAGACCAGCCGGATGTGTCTATTTGTACCTTGACATTTTCTATCACAGAGTCAAAATAGCCATCTAACGCATTTAACTGAGTCCCAGATCCGTTTTCTCCGCATACGTCAATAAAGTACTCAGCACTCATTATGTAGTTGGCTCCAGTGCTTGTATCATCAATCGTGGCTGTTAAAGTCACCATGGATTCTTGGGGGCACGGATTAGGATTACACATGACATTCATCGTAATAGGGCCGGTTCGGTCAGTTGGGTCACTTGGTAGTTCGCTGATCAGTGTTCCATTCTCAGGGATAGCTGCGACCACGATTCCTCTATTATCACGAAGAATCATCTTTATGCTGGTTCGTGGTTGTTTGCATCCAGGAGCGGAAAAAGATGCGTTATAGACTCCATTGCCTAGATACACCAAAGTCGACAGGTCTGTTTCATTGAAGTTGTTTTCTATGCTTCCCTCTAATGCATAGAGGATTTTTATGAATGAGGAATCAAGGTCAGTTACGAGAAGACCGTTTTCTTTAAGCAGCTTGAACACTACGGCTACATTTGTGCCTGATTGTTTTGAATTTAAAATTTCCAAACTTAGCTTTGAAGTCACGTTTTGTGTCAATCCGTAAAACCCGTACGACCGAATGTCCAAGTTTAGAATTGCTGATACTTGCGAGTAGAATCCAGAGGTGTTCCAGTTGCACTCAAAGTTAAGGTCCGTTATACTTAGGTTAAGAGAGCGCCCTGCGTATTGCTGCATAATCGTGTTGTACCATGTGGCTAACAGTTTTTCGCCATAGGTTTCCGCCTCCGGATACTCCTCCAGAGTTGAGTAGCTTGTGTAATTGTACAAGCGGGATCTTAGCTCTAGCTCGTTGGAAACGTCGGCGAGGGCTAAGGTTAGGGCTCCACGGAAGTTTGAAACTATCTGCGTTGCGTCTTTTCGGAAGTCGTCTCTAAGAAGTTCAACATCTGTTAATGTGGTTGACGAAAGCGTGAAAGCAACGGAAATAAACAATATAGCAATTAACATGGCTGAGGCGACAAGAAACTGGCCTTTCTTGTTTCTGTAAATTTTCTTCATGTCTTATCCTGCTCCTAGAATGTTCAATTGGATGATGACAATATCGTACCTAACTTGCAGAAGAATGTCTTTGGAAATTGCTATGTAGATTGATTCCAATTGGCCAGCCGACGGAGCATAATAGTATTTGCTTTCGTCAAAAGCAATCTGCTGCAAAAGCTCTACATCTATGTCTGAGGTTGAACCTAATCCAATCGTGTAGATTCTTACTCCCTTACTCTTAAGGGTTTTTGAGCATTCAGATTGATTGACAGCATATTCTCTGGCATACGAACAATTTTCACGATGTTGTGGGTTATGCGGACATGGTCTATTAGCTTTTCCGTCTGAAAGGAGAATCATTACCCAAACTGCATCGGATCTGCCATGGTTGACAAATTCTTCATTTGCCTTGCTTATTCCGCCTCCAATGTTCGTATAACCATCTGCACTTAAGGCGTCAATTTGAGACTTGATTTTTGTCGCGTTATTTGTGAGGCTACATCGAAGCGTTGCCTCTGTCGAGAACGATACGAGACCAACCCTATCTCTTGACATGTTAAGTTGATCCACAAAGGTTTTTGAAGCATTCTTTGCAAGATCCAATTTTATTTTACCACTGTCATCTTTCTCTCCCATACTTCCTGAAACGTCCATTACGAGCATGACATCAACTGGCTGGTATTCTACTTGAGAGAGAGGCAACGAGATTGTGAATGTTCCAGTGCCTGAGAAGGCGTTGTAACTCGTAAACGAGCTTGAAGCAATATTTGTCGCGTCCATTAAGGTGCCGTTTGTCATGGAGCTGTCAAAGGACACAGTGAAAACACAGTCTGAGGGAAGAAGGGTTGAAATAAGGGTCTTGAGCTGAGATTCTGTGAACTCTCCGCCTTCCATTATTCTTTGAATTGTTTCGGATTTGCATAGCAAGTCGAAAATGTTTTCTCCGGTTTCTTCGATGCTGCTTTCGTTGACTGAAACGTTGACTCTTGCGAGATAGGTGGTTGCTGAAAGCCCAGCAATTAGCAATATGCATGCTATCATCGCTTCGATTACTCTCATCTGTGCTTTTTTTTCGCGGATCGTTTGCTTGTCACCTCCAAACCTCGAGCTCAAAATAGTAGGTGAAGCCATCGATCTCTACGTATCTGGCTGCCCAATCCGTGCTTAGACCGTAAAATTTCCCACTAGTATAGTTGAGAGACGTGATAACTGGGACTTCGCTTGGAACCACTTGGTTACCCTCAACCTTGACTCTTAAGTAAGGGGGGTCTGTTTGCATTGTCTTGATGCCAATTAAGTCAGCACAAACAACTAGGTAGTAGCCATTTATTTTTTCAAGGGTGCATGAACCGTCTATTCCTGTTACGTTTTTTGCTGAATTCTCTGTGCCATTGGGTCCAATCAACTCTGGCATATAGTAACCAGTTATGTTGACGTTGGCTAAGGGCACTCCTTTATGATTTTTGACGGTTATCTTGTATTTTTCGTTGCTCAATGATTCGATGCTGATGTTGAAGATTGGCTTAATTCTTATAACGAGATTAATATCTGATGAGAGTCCCAGAAGGCTTCGCAGCTCTCCTGGTGAAATCCATGGATAGTCTGTGTGGGTCTCGTCAAACCTTATGACCTTTCTGGGATCTAGAACGTACGTTCTTGTTGCTTCTTGTGCCGCAAGCCCGAAAAGGGTTGGGGTGGTTGAGCCCCAGTTCGCTGGGTTGCCTGGAGACAGCAGTATCATGTCGATTAGGCTTTCAGCCATGTTGTAGTCTTCTTCCATCATCAGGGCTGTGGTGTTCGCAATGAGGGACTGTAGGTTAGCGTGAAGGGCGACCAGCATTACAAACATCATAAAGCCAGCGAGAATATACTCGTATATTGCGTTCATTGCTCATGCATCCCCTTTCTCGGTTCTTGTTCCAAGCCCTATTGTTATTTGGTCTCCAGCTCTCTGGCACCAGACCACTATGCCCTTTTCTAGGTTGTCAACTGCGAATCTTGGCGTAAGATTGCTTGGGTAGGTGCCTGAACCGTCGTAAACTTCGATGTTGCTCTCCGTTGACCATGGAAGAGCATATTCCCCATAGACATAGGAGTCTGAGATCAAATAAACGCGAACAAGTAGGCTTTGTCCGATTTCCTCAATCGTGATGTTGTACCCATAGGCTGTTAAGCCTGATGGAAGAGTGACATTTTTGATTAGAAATTGGTCTTGGTCGCCTAAGTAACAGAGCGAAACAAGGTCTACTATGTCTGAGCCTATGTAGTTGGCGATTTTGCTTAGCTGAACTACGATGATGTCGTTCTTGAACGCAGCTATTGACATGGAATAATAGGAGCCGACGGAAATGAAAATCAACATCAGCGACACTGTTCCAATGATGTGGGTTACGGTTGTGGAAACCAATTAACCCCCTCCGAGAACAGTAATCTTAAAGTCAACGATGGTAAGATTAATCAAAGTTGGCAATGTCGCGTTTCCGCCTAAGTCTGTTAGGGACACAGACTTTTCTTTACCAAGAAATTGAACTTTGATGCTGAAGTCGCCTATGCCTTGCAGGATCTGCTGTGTTTCAACTCCTGTATTCTCTAGTATAATTCGCGATGTTTCGAAGGGGCTTATTTCGCCTGAACTTAACCTGACAACCGTTATTTCCAGCAGGTTTCTAGTGCTTGGCTCCGATGTGGAGCCATTATAATAGTTCATTACTCCACAATAGATGCATCTAATCCTGTTAAAATCGAGTGAAACCCATGCTCCTTGATCTTGATATTTTTTCACGCAGCTCAGTGAGCCGTTTAAGTATACGATCTGTAACGAATCGTTGCCTACGAAGCAATAGTCTGTAGAAACGCCTGCACGGGGTCCTCCTTGAATCTTGAAACTGTTCATAGAAACTGACGCTATTGTGAATGAGCCTGTTGCGTTTAAGATAACGATGTTCATGGTTCCTTCTTCGACAACATAGGGACACGTGGTCACAAAGCTTGTCTTAACAATCCCTGTTGACAGAGGTTTGAACATTATTTTTTTCGCTATTTTTTCCAGACTTAAAACAGCGTTGACGGACTGGTCAAATTGGACGCTTTCAACATTGAAGTTAAGAGTATCATTAGCGAAATAGGAGGCAGTAACAATTATTACAACCATGACGCTGGTTAAAATGACCGTTGAGACGATTTCTGAAAAAGCAAACTTATTGCGAAGCCAAGATGAA
>CAZPBM010000050.1:0-9830 GCA_964584965.1 uncultured Candidatus Bathyarchaeia archaeon
ATGTCTACAAGTTTGACGGTTGCAAAACTTAGAGAGGAACAAAAAACCGTTGAAAGCCTTCTTGTTGAGCTTGAAACCCAAAAGAAAACGATAGACACGAAATATACATCGGTGTTAGAGGAGGAAAACAAAATTTACGAAGAGCTTCGAAAATGCCGTGACGCACAACAGTATGACAAACTCCAAATTCAAGTAAGTACCATTTCTAGGAGGCGAAAAGAGCTGGAAACCAAAAAACAAGAGACTGAAAGAAAAATCCGAGGATTTCAATATCAACTTGAGAAAATTAAGGCAAAAATCGAATATATGAAACCAAAAGGGGAACTAGTAGAACACAAAGAGCGGTGAACTTACCGACTTTTGTTCTACGAAATCTTTTTTATCTCAAAAACAACTTAACAATCATCTTATCTAACAATGATGAAGCTTCTTGAAGATATAGTAATTTAGTGCTCAAACGGCTTTATGGCTAACTAATGAGAGATGTAAGTTGCTTTGCAATAGATGTATAACAATTTTATAGAGGCGTTTGGTCATCGCTATCTAGTCCAGCGTTTTTCTTTTAATTCTTTTCTATTTCTTTTTCACGCCTCTTGAAGGAATCTCAAGCAACGATAATTAATATCTTAATGCGGGTTGCGCCCAAAAAGTAGTTGAAGAAAAAGTCTAAAAGAGGTCTCTACATTACATGAAATTTAGACTACAAAATCAGTAATGCTTAAAATTGATTTGTGGACTAACTAAGCTTGTGGGATATCGAATGCGCTGTTTTCAGGCGCCAATCATGCAGATAACCGAGAAACACACGCCGTTAGCCAAATTTGGGAAAAGGCTGAAAATAGGCTAAAAATTGAAAAAAGAGCGAAAAACAGACATCCTATCTAGTTAATCCACAAAGCAATAATATTTTCTTGCGCATTAAAATATTAGGAGTAACGCCTTATATTTCTCTTTAAAAAACGCTAGCTTTGGCTTGAAATTCATGAATTCTTCACTCCTTTCATGCATGTATAAATCATAGGCTTGTAATATTTTATATACTAAAATAACCTAAAAGGCTGGACAAAATGAGTAAAATCGTTAAGTTGAAAAAATATTGGATCTATTTCAATAACTAGAATATACCACGAATCTCATTATATACCATAACATTTTACCATTTTATTCATAAGAAATATAAATGGTAGAAGAAAAAAATCGTATATTGATGTTTCACTTTACCTGGAGGTAACTTTAATAATTTTGATTATTGTGAAGATTATTCTAAAAGGATAGAATAATAATTTTTTTGTCGAGAATACTGATTTTCCATACATTCTTTGCTTCATTACCACAGGAATTTCTTTTATACAAAAGCCTTTTCTTCCAAGTCCAAGTATTGTTTCCATGGCTGGATGTCTGTCAGGGCAAAATAAAATAAATGGTGTAATTGTTCTACGATTCATCGCCCTATACCCAGAGTTAACATCTTTCACTCTACTTCCTATCAAGAATGAGGCGATCAAAGAATAGAACTTTATGCCAAAATTCCTAATAATTGATGTCTTGTATTCATTATTGTTTAGAAACCGCGATCCAGTAACCAAATCAGCTTTTCCCTTAAGTAACGGTTCTAAAAGCCATCAAAAACATAACAAAAGAACTCGCAGCGAAAGCTTTCATCTACAATATGCTCATAAGCCTGTAAACTGGAGAACCAGAAATACGAATGGGAAAGAGACAAACCAGAAAAACAAAGGGAACAAAGACGACAAAACATCAAGAACACTAATTACTCCACAAAGCAATACTTTCCATATTTTTATTTCAACTAATTTTAGTTTCTATGTTGACTTAGAACATAATAGTCAATAATACAAAATTAGACAGCTTTGATTAATGATATAATCATCCTGAACGGAAATAGAAAGAATCTCTTGATTGAGAACTCTGATTGACCATATTGCCGTATGCGCATATGTACTGGAACTTCTTTTATTCTTAGACCCTCTCTACCCATTTTTATTGTGGCTTCAAGGGCAGGATGCCTTGATGGGTAATTTGTTGCAACAAAAGATAATACCTTTCTATTCATAGCCTTAAAACCAGAGGTAACATCTGTTATTTTTTGTTTTGTTAATATAGAAGCCATCTTTGAATAGAATTTTATACCTAATAACCTTATAGGTGATGTTCTGAAGTAAGTTTTTCCTAAAAACCTCGATCCTATTACTAAATCTGCTTCATCATTTAGGAGGGGTTCTAGCAATTTTTTAACTTCAGCTGGGTCATGTTGGTTGTCTGCATCCACCTGAATTACATAATCATACCCCTTAAGAAGCGCAAACCTAACGCCTGTCTGAACTGACGCTCCTCCACCAATGTTAAAGGGATGTGAAAGAAGTTTTATTTTGCGATTTGTCTTTGTAAATCTTTCTACCACTTGAGCTGTTCCATCTATTGATCCATCATTAACAACTATTATATCAAACTCGTTACAGTATTTCATTACCTTGGGAAGTAAAACCATTAAATTTATTTCCTCATTGAATGCTGGTATTACGATTGCCACTGATTTCCCCAATTTTTCAGTCAATCCTATTATGATTTGTCGTTTTGCTTTTCGACATTAATATTTTGGCTGGATTCCCAACTACCGTTATGTGAGCGGGTACATCCTTAGTTACTACGCTACCTGCCCCAACATGGGCTCCCTTCCCAATTCTTACTCGAGGAAGAATTACTACTCCTCCTCCAATTACTGCACTATCCTCAATTATAGGTGGTTCACTTTTCTTTGAGGGGGGATACTTATCATTTAACAAACTTGTATTAGGTCCAATAAACACATTGTCACCAATAATGGCATCTTTACAGATCGTAACATGATAAAGGATCCGACACCCCTTTCCTATCTTGGTATTTGACCCTATGATTGTATATTCGCCAATTCGAGTATCATCGCCAATTTCCACATTGTCTTTAATTATGCAATCGCCATAGAAGATAACCTTGGGGTATCGCTTCTGAAGTTCGTTCAATAGTTTATTGTCTTTTATGTCACGCAGTCTTTTAATTTTTGAGTTTGCTACCTTACTGACTATATATAAGATAAATTCTTTCATAGGCGTTTCTCATTTTATAGATTTGATAACAGATAGAACTATATCTAACTCTTTCTTTGTGAGGTTAGGATGATTGGGAAGTCCAATTATTTTTCCTGCCACTTTCTCAACATTTGGGAGATGAACTTTTGAATAGTCAATATGGTTGCTATAATGAGGACAACTTAACGGACAATTATGAGGATATATTTTTCTGTTAATTAAAACTTGTTGCTTATATAATGGTTCTTGATATCTATGTCTTACTTCAACACCTTTTTCCTTGAGAAGCCTTGTTAACTGAAGAGTGTTCATTCCAAGTTTCTCTTCATTAACCTTGAAGGGAACCCAAAAGAAGGCATGCTTTACGTAAGGTCGTATAATAGGAGCAATTAACCAATCAATATCCTTTAAATGTTCAATTAGATATAGTGAGACCTTAGCTCGGTCAGCATTTAAGCTTTCAAGTTTTGATAATTGTATTATACCGATCGCTGCACTAATCTCGTTCATCCTATAATTATAACCCAATATGACGTGATCGTCATATGATGTCATACCATGATTCCTAATTATTCTAGCTGTTTCAGCAATTTTGTCATCATTAGTTGTAATCATTCCACCTTCAATAGCAGTCATATTTTTTGTTGCGTAAAAACTCCAACATCCAGCATGACCAATACCGCCGACTTTCTTTCCTTTGTATTCTGCGCCATGCGCCTGAGCTGCATCTTCAATTACGGTAAGATTATGATCCTGAGCCAAATCCATTAAAGGATCCATCTCAGCAGGATGCCCGTAAAGATGAACCGGAATCACTGCTTTCGTTCTATTGGTTATATGCCTAGCAACATCGATCGGATCCAAATTGAAAATTTCATGATCTATATCAGCAAATATAGGTATTGCGTTCTGATGAAGAACCGCCTCAATTGTAGCAAAGAAAGTCAAGGGTGGAACAATAACCTCATCGCCAGGCCCTATTCCAGCAGCAGCTAAAGAGATATGCAAAGCCGATGTTCCACTATTAGTTGCAATTGCATGTTTGGTGCCAATATAACTGGCAAACTTTTCTTCGAACTCTTTTACTTTTGGACCTTGAACATATCTGCCAGATCTTAAAACTTCTGCGACTGCCTGAATCTCTTCTTCCCCAACTGAAGGGGTTGCCACTTTTATCATATTTGACATATAGTGTGTCAGTCTCCTTTCTTGCCAATACGATCTTTTATGAGCGTTCTGATTCCTTCTTCAGCTGTTATCTTTGATTTATAACCTAACAAGTTTCTGGCTTTTTCAGCGCTGACTTTGAACAAGTATATTTCTTGTGTTGAAGATGTTGGCAAAGGCACATATCTCACTACTATTTTTTTTCCAGCTTCCTCAAGGGAATACTTTATTACAATATCTGATATCTCCTTCACCGTCAAGTCATCAGGTCCAGAAATATTTAAAGTTTCACCATATAAAACCTCAGGTCTTACGTGAAAGATTGCTCTCATATAAAACTGGATAAGATCAGACATATGTATGAAGCTTCTAACTTGTCTACCGTCGCCATGAACAGTAATTGTACCATCGTTTATAGCCTGATCTATAAAATTGTTTATTACAGTAGCTTTAGGAGTGGGAGATGGTCCGTAAACATTCACCTGCCTAAAAATTAGCGTAGGTAAACCATATACTCTGTGATAAAAAATTACAATTTCCTCTGCTAAATATTTTGATAACCCATACGGAGTCACAGGTGTCACTGGATGCCTCTCATCTATCGGGATGTATTGCGCATTTCTATAAAGTTGCGCTGATGTTGATGAAAATAGTAAGAGCCGAATCTTTTTCTTACAAAGTGTTTCCAAAAGATTTTCAGTTCCCACAACATTTACTCTCATAATATCAGAGGGTGCACCTGTAATCTTCGCTGCAAGATGAACAACAACGTCGAAATTAATATCACCTAGCTTCTCATCTAAACCAGCAATCTCCGTTAGATCATGTTCAAAATGTGTTACTCTTTCCTTAAACTCATTACAAGGCGGACGAGCATCTAATGTAAATATTTCGCTACCCCCTTTTTCAAGAAGCGCTTGAACCAAAGCAGAACCAACATAGCCTGTGGCACCAGTTATTAGAATCTTCATAACCAGAAATTCCACCTCATCATCACATTTATCCTTCCGATTCATGACTATTGATAATATGTGTAGCTACTAAATGTCGTTAAACTTGCATACTGCCAAGTATTGTATGAAGCTTTTGTCCAAAGCCCACGTATAGGCTGAACGATGCCCCCATTTTTGGGCTAAAAAGGCAATTTTCTCCGCTAAGGGCACCGCAACCTGGCTCCTGAAACGTTCCAGCGGACTGTGCAGGGCTTCAGTGACCTTCACTATTATCTTGGCAACAAAGTCAACAAGCATTGGACTCTTCACCGCATCAACACATTTTGGAGCCAAGGTTAAGATAGCCCTTTCAGCAGAGTTTAAAGCCTTAAACCATACACGGCTTTGGAGGGCGCGTTGACGAACAGACAAAAGAAAACCTGAACTGAACTCTATCATGCCACATCAAATCCTCAACGAAGCCTAAACCAAAGTTTAACAAAAAATTTCCTACTCTATATATTTAACTTTTACGTCACAACATCACCGTATAAGACAAAGACACAAAAACAAATTTCCCAGGAATGACCGACAAACAAAAACAGAGTCAAAGTAACAGTCAACATTTTCTCAGCCTAAATTCAAGGCGGCAAGGCTTAGCTGAAACTTCTTTCAAGTATGTCCACTATTCTTTGGCCTGCTTTTCCATCGCCAAACGGGTTAGGCCAATCCCTCCTCGCACCAAGCATTCTGGCAGCTTCTTCAACTATTCTCTCAGGAACAGCGCCTGCTAAAACGTTTGAGCCAACCTCTAAGGTTTCAGGCCTTTCAGTGTTGTCCCGCAACGTTACACATGGAACCCGCAGAACACAGGCTTCCTCTTGAACCCCACCTGAATCCGTCAAAACAAGCCTAGCACAGCTTTCGAGAAGCAGAAAGCTCAGGTAGTCTAAGGGCTCAATGAGCATCAATCCTTCTAGGGCTATCTTGAAAGCGGCCAGCTGCTTCCTAGCCCTCGGATGAATGGGATAAACAACAGGCAAGCCGAACTTTTCCTCAACCAACTCCAAACCTTTGAGGATGCCTCGAAACCGTTGCTCGCAGTCAACGTTCTCCTGCCTGTGAACCGTAGCCAAGAAAAACCCGCCCCTTTCAAGCCCAAGATGACTGAGAACAGAAGCCTTTTCCTTAGCTAACTCGAGATTCTGAAAAACAGCGTCAACAACCGTGTTCCCAGTTACAAAAACCTTGTCCTCAGCCAAGCCTTCGCCAAGCAAAATCTCCTTAGCCTTCCCAGTTGGAGCGAAAAGCAGGTCAGAACAGTGATCAGCCAAGACACGGTTAATCTCCTCAGGCATCCCACGGTCATAGCTCCGCAAACCCGCCTCAACATGGCCAACTTTGACGCCGAGCTTAACAGCAGCCAAAGCGCCAGCTAAGACAGTGTTCGTGTCACCTTCAACCAAAACAATGTTAGGCTTCTCCTTCACAAGAACCTTCTCTATGCCCACAAGCATCTTACCCGTCTGCTCACCGTGACCGCCTGAACCAACATCAAGATTATACCTGGCATCAGGAAGCCTAAGCTGCTCAAAAAACACACGGTCCATATTATAAGAGTAATGCTGGCCAGTGTGCAAAACAAAGTAGTCAAGACTCTGCTTTTCAAGCTCCCTAATAATGGGCGAAAACTTAATTATTTCAGGACGGGTCCCAAGAACAATGCAGATTCTCAAAGTAAACCCTCAGCAAACACTACTATCCGCTTCATATTCACCTTCGCTTTATAAAACAATGCTGGTTTAACAATCTCAGCCTTTCAAAACAAAACGGAACAGAAACAAGCAGTAAATTCCGTTACTCAAAAATGGCCGCCTTCAAGCCTTTGTCCGTTTTTCACCTATTGTTGTAGGCAGATTCGGCAGCCTTTTGACATCCTCAAAGTTATCGAAGTGCTTGTCAAAAGAGTAAATTTCCCGAACGCCCTCGCTGATCATGAGGGAGTATGCTAAGGCGTCATTTACACTAACGTCGTTGTCTCTCGCAAGTGGAAAAGCAGCCTCAAAATCCCGCAGAGAAACTGGACAAACTTTGATGTTACCGCACATGACTATCCATGCTAGAAACCATAAAGACTTCTGGAGACCCAGCCCAGATTCCACGATATTAACCACCTCTGACAAGTGAACGGCTGACGTCACAACCTCTTCACCCTCCTCAACCCTCTTCACAATCTTCTTAGCCTCGTCTTTAACAAACTGCTCATCTTCAGTCAACGCCCTTCGAGGAACAAGAAAAGCGTGAAGAAAAACGTTTGAATCTATAAACCTCAAAGTCAACACTGCTCCACCAAAGCCTTCCTAACCGAATGAGGATCAGCGAAATCCACACTGTCAGAAATCTTAATCGAGTCAAACAACTCCGACGGAGAAATGAACTCAAACGGAACAAGCTCAATCCTGTCTTCCCGTCTAATCATAACAAACTTACGAGACTTCCACCTCGCCCTCCAGCTAACTGGAATTGACACGCGACCCTGAGAATCCACTTCCTTTACAACAACTTCCACCATTTCACTCACCATCACCAAAAATAGGCAAAATGGCGAATATAAATATTTCACCAACCAAAATATACAGTGACAAATAAAGCCACGTACCCTTAAGCAAGCCTCAAGAAAAACGAAAAAATTCACAGCCGACGATCAACTGCACCCGTGTACAAAAATGCAAACCCAAAAATAGACGCACCACAAAAACGATGCAACAAGAAACACTTAATTAGCCACATAAGAAATCCTATGAGACATAAGCAACACAAGGGAAACAGATGGAAACACAAAGAACACTGGACGCCTCAGACGTCGCCTCAGGCTCAATCTACCTAACCGTCCAAAGCATGTTCACAAACCTGATCGGCATATTCGGAATCACTTACCTAGCAAGGGCAATAACCCAAGAA
Organism: uncultured Candidatus Bathyarchaeia archaeon; assembly: GCA_964584965.1. Lineage (GTDB taxonomy): Archaea > Thermoproteota > Bathyarchaeia > Bathyarchaeales > DTEX01 > JAGTRI01. Next base: position 8,147 of record CAZPBM010000050.1, read on the forward strand.
CAAATGGGAATGCTGACCGCCATAACGCTTGTCAACTCCTTTGTCCAAGTACTGTCCGACTTTGGGCTGGCTTCGTCACTGCCCAAGTTTATCTCTGAACTGAGAGGAAAAGGCAAAGACGCCTCCGCACACATCTTGGCAGCCGCCATCTTTAAGGTTCCCGTAACTTTACTCCCATGTTTAGTGCTCTTCGTTTTTTCAGGCGAAGTGTCAAACGCCCTTTTCGGCTCAACAAACAGGTTCGACCTCGTAAGGTTAGCAGTCATCGACTCCTTCATCCTAGGTCTCACACCCATATTTAACAGCATACTCCTAGGCTCTGGACTCATGAAAAAAATCGCCATCATAGGCGTATTCTCAACAACCGTCAAATGGACAGTCATCGTGCTCCTTTTGCTAAGCGGATACGGATTCTACGGCACAGTGATCGGATGGATAATCGGCAACCTAACACTTCTGCTACTCTATGTGGCAGCATCGTATAGACTCTTAACCCGTGAAGAAACGTTGTTCCGCCAAAGCATAAGCTTGATACCCAGCATCCTAAAATTTTCTTGGCCCCTTTTTGTCTCAGTAATAGTGTCTTTTCTATACGCATGGTATGACAAAGCCTTAATTCTGGCTCTGCTTCCATTAACAGACCTGGGAATCTACGACGTAAGCTACAAAGCCTTCACCGTTCTTGCCACATTAGCAACGGCTCTCGGCTCAGCCCTATACCCATTCTACGGCATGGCCTACGGAAAAAACGACCATCAAACAATATCTTCAGGCATCAAAAAAGCCACAAGATACCTGGCAATCACCGTTTTCCCACTTGCTCTTGGACTATTTTCAACAGCGAAACCCGTAATCACCCTTTTCGCAGGACAACAATACCAATCAGGCTGGATAATACTTGCAACGCTAGCGGCTTTCGGCCTCGTTTACGGATTGGCTCCAGCGTTCACTGGACTACTTGTTATTTACGAAAAAACGAAGACGGTCCTGCTTCTAAACATTGTTCCAGTAGCCTCAAGCCTATGCTTTTTGCCCCTACTTTGGATCTTAGGCCTAAACGGACTTGCCGTCATAAGAGGCGCCTCGCTTTTCTTCACATTTTTGCTAACAGTTTATTTCATTTCAAAAATAGTCAAAGTCGAAATCGACAAAGCAGTGCTAAAGGCACTTGCCTCATCAGCAATCATGGCAGCCACAGTCTTGATTACGCAGCAGGTCTACTATAGATTACTGCTTTTCCCAGTCTACGTCGCCATAGGCGGCGCCACATACTTTGCATGCATCAGAATCTTCAAAGTCCTCAACGAATCCGACATCAGCCTCATAGAAAAAATCCTTGGAAAGAAACTGGCAACAATTGTAAAAAAGATACTAGTCCCCGAAAGTACAAGATTAATCAGTTAAGAAAAAAGCAATTTAGAATTGTCGTTGGTGGTACTAAAAAGAAAAATGGGGAAACAAAAATTCTTTAAGGCGATAATTAACTTTCAACCGCTCAAGGTTTGAAACAACACTTTTAAATATCTCCAAAAACAATAAAAAAACAAAACTCAGCTTTCTAAGGAACCTTAAAAATGACGCAGCAAAAAAGCAAGAAATGCTTGCCACTCATTCTTCTTGTGGAAGTTTCAGTCTTAGCACTTGTCTTCTTGCCACTCGTAAATACTGTATATTGTCCACCCCT
>CAZPBM010000051.1:0-25563 GCA_964584965.1 uncultured Candidatus Bathyarchaeia archaeon
GCCTCAATCTCCCGCTTCATCTCCTCCAAATCCACCACATAAACCTCCACAGCAAATAAGCAATATCATTAAACACTTTCAAATCTTTTAGAAAATTTAATATGCCATAAAATGGGTAACTGCGTTAAAAACGTGAAAAACTGGTAACAAAAACCGAGGCGCTTTTTCACTTTCCTCCTGAATGATCCATCTATACTGCGTAAAGAATGCGAATAACCGAGAATGAATCTCTGTTATATCTCATACGAACAGCCAACTCATCTCTTCTGTAATTGAAACGGGCATCTACTCAAGCAGATTATTTATTCTCTTTTTCAACATAACTTCTTGCTCTCTTATGAGCACTCTTCCCGTAAACTCTTTCCACATTTTCTTGGCTAAACCCTTCTTCAGATCTGCCAATAAAGAATTCAACCTTTTGTTTATATGCTCCTCTAAATCCGAATATTTGGCGTTTGCCCAAAATCTTTTAATGTTAATTTTTCCGAAAGAATCAAGGATTAATGCCATAGCATCAAAATGGTCTCTTGACCTTTCTGTCATTAACTTCATTACAAGAACATCATCAATCGGCGCTACCATCACACTTGTTTTAACAGAGGTGTTCTCTTCAAAATACGGTTTTATGCTTATCTCTTTGGCATTAGAGAAAAAATCTTTGGGTAATCTGTACTCCAAATTTGTACTCCAATCAATCACTTTGTCAACTGAAATGTGAAGATCAATAGACTCATGATTGATTTTCTTGCTACCCTTAACCCCAAACTCAGTTTGATCGAACCCGTACTTCAGTAACTCAAAAACACCGCGAAGAGCCGCCAAATCCCTTTTTGTTGTAACGAAGTCGATATCTTTTGTAAACCTCCAACTTCTCGATTCAGTATAGGCTCTTACCGCGTAGCCACCAATCACCATGAGACTGATTCCAAAATCCTTTGCTTCACGATTTATCCTATCCAAATCCTTCAAGCTGACAGCTTCTATTTTACTTGCTCTACCCCTCTCCAAGCTTCACACCCAAATCTTCCAAAACCTTTCGGACAATTTCCCTCGGCAAAATGGATTGAAGATCCCATTTCTCGCTTAACACCTTGTATCCCTCAAACCTTTCTTTCATTTTTTCAAGCTCTTCAGTCTCTTCTCTCGTTAATAGCGCTCTATGCACTAATTTGTTTCTCAACTCCATAAATCTTGACAGAAATACATCGTCCTTGGGGAAAATCTCGTCACTCTTTCCTTTTACATCTACCATTATTTCTTGTATAATTTCATCTCCAATTACAGGTTTATGTGCCTCAATGTTTATAGCATCAAGCAGAAACCCCAATCTCCTTGAGAAGCCCATGTTACTTGCAAGTTTTATGATCCCATCATCGCCGTGCCATTTAAGCTGGTCTTTTTTCTGCAAAATGATTGCAATAGCCTCTATTATACTTGTTTGGGTTTGCCGTTCTAAAAGCTCAATCAAGAGAAACTCAGGCTTTTCCACATAATATCCTTCCTCAGTTCTTGTCCTTATTAACTCAATTGGCCTGCTTGAATGAACAAGCTTTACGTAACTTCTTATTTTTCTCGTCTCTATCACATCCCCGATAAACACTCTGGTTTTTTCATCAGTCAAGAAAGCTATCCATTTTCCTTCGTCCTTAGATTCTATTTTAATTTCAACAACTTTTGGCGGAAACATGTAGTGATGATAATAATAAGCGGCATGACTTCCAGTTATAGCATACAAAAGCCTATCTCCTATAAAAACAAGCTTTTCAATCAAACTCTGTTTGCCAATTTTCTCCTTCTCAACCAAAGAATAAATCCCTATGGCAAAGCTGATGTCTTCCGGAGAAATCAACCTATAAACTCTCGCTCTATAATCAACATCGCTTCTCTCCTTATTCACAAACCCCCTCTGCTCCAACTCCCAAAGTATTTTAATCGCCATAACTCTACTAACCCTCAGCTCTCTCATCACATGTTCTAAAGTAAACGCTTGTCTTCCACATTTTGTCCACAGTCTGTTATAATATCTCTTCAACCAATCCGGCATTTCCTTACGCATAATAATCACCAGCAAGCAATACACTTTATTTACTCATTTAGGTAAACAAATTTAAATAGTTTACCAAAATCATTCCACAAACTCCAACAAAATTACGAAAAACCAAAGAAAAAAGGGGATTTGCGGGGGAAATCTCCATTACAAGCGCAAATAGGCTGTTCAGATTCAAAATCTTTGGAAAGGCTTCAATAAGCCTGCTATCATCGGCGAATGCGGCTGGGATCACACGTACTACGAACCAGGAACACCAGGATACTTAACGATGTACCATAATGCGTTGTGGGTTAGCCTAGCAAACGGGCTGTGCTGCACACCTTTTTGGTGGTCATACACGGAGTGGATTAACGACAGCGTCGTCACCAACCAAATAAGGCACTTCGCAAACTTCGTCTCCGACATAGACTTCGCCCACCTTAACCTAGAGCCGTCTAAAATAGACGCCGGTAGCTGTGATGCCTGGGCAATGAAGAGTGACAAGCTCATTTTCGGATGGGTCGTGAACCCACGAGTCAGCGTTGCGAGAGAATCCTTCACGATTTCTGGGCTAAAGGACGGAAGCTATGAGGTACGCATCTACCACGCTTGGAGAGGACAATACTTGGACGCAGTTATGGCACAATGTAAAGATGGACAGCTCATCGTTAAAATTCCTGAACTTACAAGAACTCAAGACCATGCCGCGTACATTGGAAATGATGTGGCCTTCAAAATAGTTCCGAAATAAATGCCTAAAACAGTCATGTGAAATGGCAGAAACGCCAATCTGGTTTGGTGTACTATAACTAATCTGCTTCGGAACATGCGGACATTACGATGCGTAGAGTAAGTCACCTTTTTTTAAAAAATAATAATGTTTTTTATGGTCTGCTTGAACATCGTCACCATATAGGTATTTAAGTGTCTTTTTTTATTGTTTTTAGCAAATAGAACCAAAAAAACTGTTAAGTGACTAGTTTGGGCAAAAAGAAGGTTATCAGCGAAGAGAACCTGAGTGACATGGTTCTTCCTGAAACGACAGACGTGTTTGGAGTAGCGGTCAAGCTACTTGGCAACGACCGCGTTACTGTTAAGTGCCAAGACGGCTACGAAAGAGTGTGCAGAATCCGTGGGAAAATGAAACGTCGCGTCTGGATAAGGGTGGGCGACATCGTTCTTGTCAGCCCATGGGATTTCCAGTCAACCCAACGTGGCGATGTTATTTGGCGCTACACTAAAGGGCAAAGTGATTATTTACGGAGAAAAGGTTTACTTAAACTCTAATTTCTTTCTTAGCGGGAGGGTTTTGTGGCGTCCATTAAAGAGAGAGTAATAAAAAAGCTTGAACGCCAAGAGAAAACCTATGAAACCACGCAACTAATGAAGGAGAAAAGAAGCGAAGAATACGATGCCTTAGAAGAAGTTTTCGACCGTTCAACGCTGATGACTATATATGATCTCATGAACAAGGGTGAAATCCAAAACATCTATGGTTCAGTCAAAGCTGGAAAAGAGTCAAAACTCTACTGGGGGACAAGACCTAATGGTGAAGTTATCGCCATAAAGATTTACTTAACGTTGTCTGCAGAGTTTCGCAAAGGCATGCTTCCCTACATAGCTGGTGATCCAAGGTTCAAACACGTTCGGAGAGATCCTAAAAGCCTAATTTATACATGGGCAAGAAAGGAGTACAGAAACCTAACAGAGGCGTACGCAGCAAAAGTTAGGGTTCCTAAACCAATCGCGGTGGAGAAAAATGTGCTCATCATGGAGTTTATCGGAGAAAAAGGTCAAAGCGCACCTTTACTTAGGGAAACAAACCTCCAAGACCCTCAACGTACATACAAGATACTGCTTACTTATGTTGAGAAACTTTTTAAAAAGGCGAAACTTGTTCACGGAGACTTAAGTGAATACAATGTTATGATATGGAAAAACAATCCTGTAATTTTCGACATGTCCCAATCCGTAAACTTGGAACATCCAAACGCTATGCAGCTGTTGAAAAGAGACATAGAGAATCTTAACCGATACTTTAAAAGAATCGGTGTAAACGTTACTTCAACTGAAGATGTCTTTAGGAGGGTAAGTGGTGCCTCAAATGTTCGTTAAAATTCCAAAAGAAAGAATCGGGGTCTTAATTGGACCAGAAGGCAGAGACAAACAGCGCATAGAAGAAACCCTTCGTGTCGAGTTGCAAATTGATAGTCAAACTGGTGATGTTACAATAAATCTAAATGAAGGCGTAAATGACCCATCGCTACTTTTCAAAGCGCGAGATTATGTTTCCGCTGTTGGACGGGGATTTTCGCCTGAACGTGCCTTTAAACTGCTTGAGGACGAAGAAAACATGCTCACAATTATTGACCTTAGAGAAATCTTCGGAAGATCACTTTCTGACATACAACGTGTAAAAGGAAGAATCATCGGCAAAGAGGGGAAAACGCGAAAAATCATCGAAGAACTCACTGAGACATCAATTTCAGTCTATGGACACACAGTCTCAATTATAGGCGGAGTTGAACAAACAGAAGTCGCCCGAGAAGCCATTAACAAGCTCATAAAAGGAAGCCAACATGCCACAGTTTACAGGTACCTAAACCGAAAGAGGCAGGAACTTAAAAGAAGACGGCTTGAACTTTGGGAAGACAGCAAGCTGTTTTCAGCTGAAGGGCAGATCTGACCAATCGATTATTTATATAACAGTTTTTAAGTTATTTTAGCTGAACCGTAAAAGAATAGATGCTTTGAGCTCTAATGGCAAGGAGGTTCCAAGAATCTCGGAGACTTTCCAAGAAATCAGTCCTGCTGACTTCTTTTATCGAAACCGGGAAATAGCAGGTTTCACAAATCCAGCTCGAGCCATCTTCACAGCTATCAGAGAGCTTGTTGAGAACTCTTTGGATGCTACTGAACCTATGGGCATTCTTCCAGACATCTACATTCGGTTGACATTAGACGGGCAAAATGAGACTGCTGAAACATATACGCTTCGGGTTATGGATAATGGGTCAGGAATCCCCGCTCATCAGATGCCCTTGGCTCTGGGCCAGTTTTTGTTTAGTTCGAAGTATAAGTTGAAGCAGGCACGAGGCACCTTTGGACTTGGCGGAACCATGACAATTCTCTACGGGCAAATAACCACTAACAAGCCTGTTATGGTGTTTTCAAGCACTGGAACAAGTCGAATTGTTGAGTACCGTCTTATGATTGACATCCAGAGGAACAAGCCAATAATTTTAGACCGAAAGATTCACGTGAATCCTCAAAGAGGCAACGAAAGATGGCATGGAACCATTATTGAGCTTCACCTTGAAGGAAGCTACGGCCAAGCCAGCTCCAAAGTTCTTGAATACCTTAAACAAACAGCCATAGTTAATCCATATGCGAATATCACCTTCATCGATCCGAAAGGCAGATTCTATAAATTTGAACGAACTGTAACTGAGATTCCTAGACCTCCTAAGGAAACTGAACCGCACCCTCATGGTGTAGATGTTGAAACTATTCAAAGAATCATCCGAGCGACAAACGCACGGAACATGCGCGATTTCATGAAGAACAATTTTCACAGAGTAGGAGACAAAACTGCAGCTGAATTCCTTAAGGTAGCTGGAATCCCAGAGAAGGCGAATCCCAAAAGGTTGAGACCAGAAGAAATCGTGGCACTTGTTCAAAAAATGAGGGAATACAAAGGCTTTCTACCTCCAGATGCATCTTGCTTATCTTCGCTGGGAGAGGATTTGCTTAGAGCAGGAGTGCTCAAGGAGCTTGAACCTGAGTTTGTCGCAGTTAAACGAAGAGACCCTTCGACTTATTCTGGTCACCCTTTCATTGTTGAGGCTGCTATAGCTTATGGTGGCAAGGTTCCCGCTAAGGACGAAGTCTTACTTTACAGGTTTGCTAACAAGATTCCACTGGTTTATGATGAGTCAGGCGATGTTTGTTGGAAAATTGTTAGGTCAATTAATTGGAGAAGGTACAATGTTTCGCCTAATATGCCAGTTGCGGTTCTCATACATCTGTGTAGCACTAAGATTCCGTATAAAACGGTTGGCAAGGAAATTCTGTCAGACCAAGCTGAGGTCAGCAGGGAAATTCTCAATGCAATCAGAGAAGTCGCTCGGGAACTTGCAATGTATCTTTCCAGAAAGGAGCGGGTTAGGCGTCAGGTTAGAAGACTAAATGTGTTCGCACGGTACCTACCGAAAATAGCTGAATTTTCTGCGAAATTAAGTGGCGTTGAAAAGCCGCCTGAAACAGACAGGCTTTACAGAAGCCAAGTTGTCTTTAAAGATTTTGCAACAACAAATGAGTTTACTGAAAGCGAACCCTTTGATTCAAGATTATATAAGACTGTGCTTGTTCACATAATAAACAAGCACGAAACCAACGCTGTGAACATTAAGGTTGTTGGATTAACAGGTTCCTATTTGACTGAATTAATCCCAGAATCTACACTTACCTCCGGTTCTGAGATTTATGAAACCCTTAGAGGTAATTTTAAGCAAGTAAAAGTTCTGGCTAAGTCATCAAAGCCTGATAAAGAGGGTTTAATTGATGCCTACATTGACGGCGTCGGCGAATGATAAAATGAGATTAAGGAAGGTGCAATAAGTTATGTCTAAAGATGGTGTTAAGAGATCAGTTGTTGAAAAAAAAGCCAGCGTTCAAAGAAATCTTGAAACGCTTGGAGTAAAATTCTATAAAGAAATAGAACAAGGAGTTTTCCCCTGGGTAGAAATGAAAAGCCGTTCAATTGATAATATTTTTTACAGCCCAGAATTTAGGCAATACATTTTGGGTAACAAAACCGTTCGTAGAAGTGCGAGAGTCATTTCGCACCTACGTCCCTTCACACAGATGGTTTGGACCGCATACTTCGTTCATGATTTGTTGCAGCAGAGGAAAACTAGCACGCTTCGAGATGTCTATTATTCAGCCCAAGCCTATGACATAGCATTCCAAGACCAAGCTGAATCAGACAACATTATTACGGATCTAGAAACAGTAGTTGAGTCGCCTCGCGAATCCTTCAACGTATACCCCGAAGAAAGGTCAGCCGTGTTTGGTGATTTAACCATTCAATACACTGTTCCTGGATATGAGAATCGCAGAACTAACCTTTCATCGCACCCTGATGGCATGATGATTGGACCTGCGTTAACAGAGTCGCAGTTTATTGAAACGAGTGCTGATAAGGTAATCGTTATAGAAAAAGGCGCCATGTTCACTAGATTCGTCGAAGAAAATGTCCATAAAAAATTTAATGCTATTCTAATCTACACAGCTGGGCAAGCACCTAGGTCTACAAGATACTTCATTCGAAGGTTAAATCAGGAACTTGGACTGCCAACATACATTTTTAGTGATGCTGACCCTTGGGGGATGCACATCGCTATGGTCATTATTTCAGGCTCTGCTAATGCAGCGCATCTGAGGGAGTTGACGACCCCTGATGCGAAATGGGCAGGAGTTTGGGCAACAGATATTGTTAATTATAAGCTGCCAAGTGAGCAGCTTAACGAGATAGATATAAAACGGCTTAAAGAGTTGAAAAGTGACCCGAGGTACACGGGCGGGCTTTGGCAGAGAGAAATCGACACGTTTGTGGAGTTAAAAAGAAAATGTGAGCTTGAGGCATTCTCACGTTACGGTTTGACGCACATTGTTGACAAATACTTACCTGAAAGACTTAAAGAGCTTGGTTAGAAAAGTTTATAGACTGAAACTGCGACAAACCATAAGCATAGCACTTTGAGGCTGAAAGGCATGAGTAAACCCCGAACTATGCCCAAGTTTGGAGTCGTGTTCGCAGAAAAGATCCTTGGAATCTTGTTATTTTCCATAGGCATAATTCTGACGTACGAAACATACACTTACCCAACGATTGCAGGAATGGTAGGTCCACTTTTCATCATCATCGGGGTAATCCTAATAGCGTTCGGCGTCATACTAATAATAGCCAAAACTGAATAGATGCCGACCATTTTTCTGATCATATTTCAAAAAATCCTAGGTTGAAAAAGGAATATTACTATTTCCAAAATAAAAATACATTTTTGAACTCTTGTTTTTAATCACAATTTGTTAACGATGGGGAAAGCGTTATTTTGTCTTATAAAGAATTATGTTTTTGGTTATAAGAGGAAGAAGTATGACGCGTAATATTATTTCGTGTTGTCCAGCGAGCTATGGAAAGTTTAAAGACAAAATGTATGAGCACTTAGCAAAGATCGGCGTTAGCCATGTTGAGTTGCCGATGCCTAAGATTCAAGATGTAAAAAACATCATCAAAAAATTAGAAGTATATGGTTTATCTGTAGCAAGTATTCAAGCGCCGTTTAATATCCAAAGCAAAAACGTAGTTGACGAATTCAAGATTCCAGTTGATGTTGCCAAGAAGCTTAGAGCTCAAAGAATTTTCGTTAGCGTTCACGCTGGCGAACTTGATAGGAAAATAGTTTATGAGAGACTACGAGAAATAGGCGATTTGGCTGCTGAAAAGTCGTTAATTGTTATTCTTGAGACACATCCAGACTTGGTTACAAATGGTGATGTGGGGCTTCAAACTATGAAAGCTGTGAACCATCCTAATATACGGATAAATTATGACACTGCAAACATGTATTATTATAACGAAGGCATAGATGGAATAGAAGAGATGAAGAAAATCCTTGAGTATATAGAAGGCGTCCACCTTAAAGACACCAACGGGAAACCAAAAACATGGTACTTTCCAACCCTAGGCGAAGGAATCGTAGACTTCCAAAAAATCCGAGAACTCCTAAATAAACGAGGATTCTATGGACCCTTCACAATAGAAATCGAAGGAATCGAAGGTGAAAACCTAACCCTTACTCAAACACTTGAAAGAATGGAAAAATCCGTAAGCCACCTAAGAAAATGCGGATACTAAGCCACAAATCGAGTATGGCGCCGCCGGACGGACTCGAACCGTCGACCTTCGAGTTAACAGCATCAGCCTCAAAGACGCGTGGCCAATGAGTCCGCTGCTCTACCGAACTGAGCTCTCGTCCAAACACCCTTCTTGGTGAATGAACGGCGGCTCAAATGGCTTCGTTTTTCGGCGGCGCATTCTAAGCTGAAAACTACACGATATATTTAAAGCTTAAGATCATGCCCTTAAGGAAAATTCTTAAGTAAGAATCAAGCCGAATATAGAATAGAAAACAATTGGGCCCGTAGCTCAGCACGGTTAGAGCGCCAGGCTCATAACCTGTTGGTCCCTGGTTCAAATCCGGGCGGGCCCATCATCCTCATAATAATTACTTATTGTCATAGCTGTTATGGGTCTTTCTCGCAAGTTAATTGAGAATCTTGTGAGACTAGTTTTTCCTTAGGTTTTTTGAATGCTGGGAGCCCATTGTTCTTTCCTAGCGTTCTTTTTAAACGGATCGATGCAGTAAAGTTTTAGTTCTTTCCGAGATGCATCCAAATTTTTTGGTCTTGAAAAATAACAGCCTTTTACAATTTCATCAATGTTAAAATGGCGAAAATTGGATTCCACGTCGTCAAGTGTTAACTTACGCAGAAATAACTTATCCGTCTCTAGATGAGGAAACCTTACTGTTGCTCATCTGAACCTGCTAACTAAAAAATGAATTGGGAGGATTAAGCCAATCCTTTGTATCCAATTCTTTCCTTTAGCGTTTGAACGGATTCAGGATTCATCAGCGTTGTTATGTCGCCAATCGGCTGGTTTGTTGTCAAGGCCTTTAGAATTCGCCTCATGATTTTTCCGCTTCGGGTCTTTGGCAAGTCGTCAACCAACACAACCTTTTCTGGCCTAGCTGTAGGACCAATTACCTCTGTAACCTTTTTCTTGATTTCGTCTTCAAGCTGTGGTGAACCCTTAAATCCAGCCTTTAGAGCCACGAATGCAACTGGCACTTCGCCTTTAATATCGTGCGGCATAGCGACGACTGCGCATTCTGCCACTGCCTGGTGTTGTGCTACGGCGTTTTCAACCTCTGCGGTGGAAAGTCGGTGGCCAGCAACTTTCATAACGTCGTCTACTCTGCCTGTAATGCGGAAGTTTCCTAACTGATCAAAGATGTAGGCTCCGTCACTAGTATAGTATATCCTGTCTCCGTAAACTCCAAAGTACTGTTGTCTAAACCTTTCAGGATCCTTGTAAACGGTCCTTAACATGCCAGGAGCGAAAGGCGGCTTTTGAACCAAGAATCCTCCTTCACCAATGCTTGTCGGTTTACCTTCTTCTGTAAGAACAGTGAATCTTGTTCCTGGGAATGGCCTGCCAGCAACCGTCGGTATGAAGGGCCCAATACCTGGTAACGAGTTAATTAAGGTTGCGCCAGTTTCTGTTTGCCACCATGTGTCAATGATTGGGCATCTTCCACCACCAACAGTGTTGAGGTACCATAGCCAAGCGTCTTCGTTAATCGGTTCGCCCACTGTTCCAAGGATTCTAAGGCTGCTTAAGTCGTGTTTTTTAACATGTTCGTCGCCTAGTCTCATGAACATTCTGATTGCGGTTGGAGCCGTATAGAAAACGGTAACAGCATACTTTTCAACGATCTGCCACCAGCGGTCAGGACCTGGATAGTCTGGAGCTCCCTCATAAATCAAGGTTGTTACTCCATTCATTAAGGGTCCATAACAGTTGTAAGTGTGACCTGTAATCCATCCAATGTCAGCCGTACACCAGAATAAATCTTCATCATGAAGATCGAAATCCCATTTGGTTGTCCAATAAGCCTGAACAGCATATCCCCCAACATGATGCTGGATTCCCTTTGGCTTTCCTGTGGTTCCACTCGTGTAAAGAATAAAAAGCATATCCTCACTGTCCATGACCTCCGGTTCACAGTGGAGGTCAGCCTTCTCCATTAGCTCGTGCCACCAGTGGTCTCTGCCTTCAACCCAGTTGATTGGGGTTCCAAGCCGTTTAACTACAATTACATCTTTGATCTTGGTTCCCTCAACGCCGATGTCCGCGCCTTCTTTAAGGTTAACTGGCTTCCCCCTTCTATAATAACCATCAACTGTGACTAGAACTTTGGCTTCTGCGTCTATCATTCTGTCGCGCAGAGATTGACCGCTGAAGGCTGAAAAAACAACGCTGTGAACTGCACCTATCTTAGCGCATGCTAGCATAGCGATTTGGACTTCAGGAATCATAGGTAGGTAGATGCCAACTCTATCTCCTTTTTTTACACCTAAACTTTTTAGGACATTGGCAAATTTGTTTACTTCCCTGTAAAGATCTTGAAAAGTTAAAACTCTAGGTTGTTCATTAACTGGTTCAGGCTCCCAGATAATTGCTGCTTTGTTTCTTTTCCAGCTCGTAATATGTCTGTCAACAGCGTTGTAACAGATGTTAAGTTTTCCGTCAACAAACCATTGATAGAACGGTGGATTCTCCCGGTAGGTTACAGTCCAATCCTTGAACCACGTAATGCCTTCCTTCGCAAGTTTCCCCCACCAAGCAACTGGGTCTTTCTCTGCCTCCGCGTAGACAGATTCATCGTTTACCCAAGCCCTCTTTTTAAGTTCTTCAGATGGCCAAAAAACGTTCTTTTTCTTAGGATCCTCAACAATCCACTTCACAGGTTTCATCTTCATGTCCTACACACTCGGTTAAGGTTATCTTGGCGGTTCATAATGTTATGAAACATATAAACTTTTTCAGAATAACAATCTCGAAGCAACTATAAAATGAAAATAAAAAATTCTAAATGAAGTCAGCAAGCGTGGTTTTAGGCTTGGTGTCAAATGATATGTTCATAGGCTTGAAAGTTTGGTTTAAAGCTGTTCTTAGGTTCCTGACGTAGTCGTCCACGTTTACCTCGCTGAAATCCTTGACAAGATCAATTGGTTTTACAGTAAAAGTTTTGCCACGGTAACTGAATGGCTTAACCTTAACAAATTCAACAACCTGTCCAGGGTGAACTGTTTTTAGTGTGTCCGCAAGCTGCACAGCACATTGGTAAGGCTGGTGGAAAACGTCTTCTCCATTGAGTTTCTCAAACACATCAAAGTGCAACTTAACCGTGTAAACAAGGTCTTTCAACTGAACTTTTCCAAATTGAAGATCCATAATAGCACGTTTAACAATCTCTTTTATTTTTTCTTTTGCTACCTCAAATTCTGTCCAGTTCCTTGCGATGGCCAGTTCTTTGACGCACCCCAAGAAAACATTTCGTATGAATGGCGGCGAACTTGATTTTATGGCTGTTAATCCTTTAACGTCAGCAGTCCCGTCTTTCTTGATTCCGAAATATGCCTTCATAGCTCTTGGTAAAACACAAACTGAATAAACTTTGTCAACTGCAAGGTCAAGGCGAAGCTTCTCTTTCACTTTTCTTATTAAGATGTCAATACTACCATCAGGTGGGCAATCTAGGAAGAGTGAATCTGTGTCGCCATAAAGTGGCTTTAAACTTTCTTGCTCTGCGAGCTTCCAGGTTTGCCTTAAGGCGTACCTACCATAAGCCGTAATTGATTCTGCAAGAGCTGGTTGAGCCAAACCGTGAATTCGCACCGTAACTCCGTAGCTTGCGACTAAAATTAGCTTGAGAAGTTTTGATGTCGCTTCAGCTAAACGCCTTTTCTCATTTGGAATGGTATGATTCTTTGAAAGTGGTTTAAACCAATGTATACGAAGATCCTTTAATGCACCAATTAAGATGGAGTAAACCCCACGTCTTTTCATGCACACATGGTGGTTTTCTTCTGGAACACGATTTTCAACACAGTCCTCATGGTTGCAATCAACGGTTTCATACGACAAATTATAAGAATCGATGAGGCTTGGATAAAGGCTTTCAAAATCTACAACCACTGTGTCGAAGTATGTTCCAGCTTTAGGCTGAAAAGTTAAGGCTCCTGGGACTCTTTTCACAGCTTGACCTTTTCGAAGCTCAGGCGACCTAGGTATTAGGATATTCTTTTTCCGTAAATAAGAATAGAGAATTGACTTTATCCATGTGCTAACTTGACTGTTTGTAAAAGCTTCTGGCAAAGGAAGATTCGCAACCCTAGATAAAAGGAAAGACAAGTAAAGTTCTTCATATCCTTCTGTTTCCAGTATACCTAACTCCTTTAACGGTACCTGCGGTATAGGTTGCGAAAGAAGCGTAAACCAATGCTCTAGCATTTCATATTTTTCTGGGTCAGCTGACTTTACGTTCAAGAACTTTTCATTAAACTTTCCTTTTAAAGATTCACTTGTAGTCCAAGCTGGTTTTAGTTCACCGTCTTTTAGACTGTAGGGTGCACCAAAAACTAAGTGGTGATCATAGACGTAACTGAGAAGATACGGGATTTCGTCTTCCCATTTTTCCTCAAACAACTTTGAGACAACTGTAAAATGCGCTGGAGAGCTTGTTTCAACACGGGTCAGAATCCTTTTTTCTTTTGTAAAAAGATCTATCTTTTCAGCTGTACTTAATTTAACGTTCGTACCACTAAGCACAGCTTGGTCTTGGCTTGTAAGAGGGCTATGTATAAAGAAGTATGGTCTATAGGCATTGTCTCGTATTTTTCGCATTTCACCTGATTCAGCATTATATAGAGTAAGAGTAATTGTGCCTTCTTCGGTTGTCCCGTTTAATAGATACCACATGTTCACGGTGATCAGTCCTAAATTGTGTTAGTACTGATTTTAATATTTATTAGTGAAATTCAAGGGTTCAGTATCTTTAGATATAAACATTATAAGTGTTTTTTCAACATCTCAGCAAGAAGCTTATCTTTTTGTCATAAATAATTATTTTTGTACTTATTGACACATTAGTAACGGATTTGATTTAAATGTCAGTTTCAGAATCTTTGTTGCCTTATTTGCATGGAGATAAAGCTGAAAACCAGCCTACCATCATTGTTGACAGCAGAGAAGCAAGTGGTGCACCAAAAATTTTAAACGCCCTAAAAGAGAAAGGCACCCTAGTTCAAATTAAATATCTTGAGAAAGGAGACTACGTCATTTCAGACGAGTGCGCATTTGAACGGAAAACTGTTCAGGATTTTGTCTACACTTTAACTCGGCGTTACCTTTTCGACCAATTATTCCTCTTGAAAGATGCTTATCCAAAACCATTCATTCTAATTGAAGGATATCTGCCCATAATTTACAAATATAGCAAAATCAACCCGGCAGCCATTTGGGGAGCAATGTTCGCTCTGGCAAAACAAGGAATTAACATGATTCACACGACAAACCACAAAGAAACAGCAGACTTTCTCTACACATCAGCAAGACAAGAACAAATTGTGGAAAAAAGAATTCCAGCAATCCATCCAGTTAAGAAAATTGAAACTCTCGCAGATGCTCAAGTGTTTTTCTTAGCCAGTTTACCAAACATTGGGCGTGAAAAAGCAATAAGCTTACTTGAAACCTATGATACGCCATTTAACGCTTTGGCGAATCTTCCACGTTGGGTAAAAGACGTCTATGGACTGGGTCCTGTAATTACCCAAAAAGTCGAAGAAGTTATACACACATCATATTCTGAAGCTAAGAACAAGTCAAGAGTTTCAAATGAAAAATAAGAGTTAAGGGTCAACCTTTGACAACTGCAATTGGAACAAGCCTTGCCACTCTCGTCGCGATCCCTAAAGCATCACTTACCTCTGCAACCCTATCGACATTCTTGTATGCAGGATCTGCCTCCTCAGCTAAGACGGCTGCACTTGCAGAGCGAACGACGATGCCACGGTTTTCAAGAGCTTTCCTAATATCGTTGCCCCAGAATCGCTTTTTCGCAGCTTCACGGCTCATCATTCTTCCAGCACCATGGGCAGTAGAGCCAAATGAAATTTCCATAGATTTCGAGGTTCCAACAAGAACATATGAGCTTGTGCCCATTGAGCCTGGAATTAGAACTGGTTGACCAACTTTCATATAATCCGCGGGAACAGCTGGATGTTCTGGTGGGAAGGCTCGTGTTGCGCCTTTTCTATGAACCCAAACTTTAATTAGTTTGTTGTTAATGTTGTGTTCCTCAATCTTAGCGATGTTGTGTGCAACATCGTAGACTAAATTTAGACCAATTTTATCCGCTGGCATCCTAAAAACCTGCTCGAAACTTTGACGAACCCAATGTGTAATCATTTGCCGGTTCACGAAAGCATAGTTCACAGCACAAGACATAGCTTTAAAGTAATCTTGGCCTTCGCTGCTTGTTCCAGGTGCACATGCAAGTTCACGGTCGGGTAACGTGATTTTGTATTTGTGAATCGCTCGTTCAGCAATCTGCAGGTGATCTGAACAAATTTGATGACCGTAACCTCGCGATCCACAATGTATCATAGTTGTAACTTGTCCTTCGTGGGTTATGCCGAAGGTTTTTGCAATCTGGACATCATAGATTTTGTCTACTTTTTGTATCTCTAGGAAATGGTTTCCTGAACCAAGCGTTCCAATTTGGCTGAGTCCGCGGCTTTTTGCAGTGTTAGAAACTTTATCCGGATCGGCCTGTTCCATATATCCGTTTTCTTCGCAGTGTTTAATGTCTTCTGGCCAGCCGAATCCTTGGTCAACTATGCGAGGAACCCCCTCGGTTACTATGCGGTCAAGCTCATGAGTAGACACCTTAACGTCTTTTCTACTACTTCCAAGTCCAGATGGAACATTATGAAAAATAACGTTTGCGAGTTCAGAGAGCTTAGGCTCAACATCTTTTACTGAAAAGTTTGTGGTAAGAAGCCTTACACCGCAATTTATGTCGTAGCCTACTCCTCCTGGGCTAATGACACCTTCCTCATAGTCAGTAGCTGCAACACCACCGATAGGAAATCCGTATCCTTCGTGTCCGTCTGGCAGCGTAATAGAATACTTGTAAATGCCAGGTAAGTGCGTCACGTCTGCGCATTGTATCAGAGTTCTGTCTGTTTTCATTTTCGCCAAGAGATCTTCATCAGCTAGAACCAACCCTGGAACGCGCATTCCAGGTTTGTATGTTTGTGGAATACGCCAAGAATATTTGTCGATTCTCTCAAGCGGAACACTCATTTTTTATGCACCAAATAATTATATCTGGAACGCTTGATATAAACTATGTTGAGCACCCTTAGCGATAAAATTCTTTAGCTTCTATTTTATTTGCACCACCAGAAAAGGGAACTAGCATCATCTTTTGGTAGTTGTATTGATTAAAACTCCAAATGATGATATCTTCGCTAATTGTAGTTCTTTCTAATGTTATAGAGAATTCTATTTTGGTGCACAAGAATGTAGTAATTGATTTAAATCTTAAGTTCGAACAATTAGGTGGTGAACATTGTGACCAAAATTGCATTTATCGGTGCAGGAAGCGTTGTTTTTGCCAGCAAGTTGTTAAATGACATAATTAGCCACCCTGAACTTTGCGACGTAACAATTTCTCTTATGGACATCAACACTGAAAGGCTTGAGCTCATCAATAGGTTGGCTCGTTCAACAGTTGCCAAATATGCACCAAAGATGAAGGTTGAGTCAACCCTTAACCGACAAGAGGCTTTAAAAGATGCAGAATACGTCATAAACATGATTCAAGTCGGCGGCTTGGAAGCATTCGAGAAGGACATATACATACCGCTAAAGTACCACGTGAATCAGGAAGTTGGCGATACAATTGGGCCAGGAGGAGTTTTCCGTGGGTTACGTACAATACCAGTTTTGCTTGACATATGCTATGACATGGAGGAACTGTGTCCAGACGCACTTTTAATTAACTACGCAAATCCAATGGCAATCAACTGTTGGGCCATAAACAAGGCTTCTAAGATTAGAAATGTTGGGCTTTGTCACAGCGTGCAAGGGACAGCTATGCAATTGGCAAATTATATTAATGTGCCTTACGAGGATGTTTCTTATTGGGTTGCGGGAATCAATCACCAAGCCTTCTTTCTTGAGTTTAAACACAAGGGTAAAGATGCTTATCCGATGTTACGGGTAGCCATGAATAAAAGGGAAATCTATAATAAAGACAAGGTTCGCTTCGAGATGATGAAATATCTTGGATATTTCATAACTGAATCAAGTCATCACTTAGGCGAGTATGTTCCGTATTTTCGCACAACAGAGGAGAGACGTCGAATCTATTGTAAGCCAAGATGGTTCTATTTGGAAATTTGTAAGAATGCTTGGAAGCCACATTATCAACGTATTGAAAAACAAATCAGAGGAGAGGAACCTATAAGAATCGAACGGTCTCATGAATACGGAGTTGACATCATACATTCAATGGAAACTGGTTTGCCATGTAGGATTAACGGTAATGTTCAAAATACAAGCTTAATAACAAACCTTCCACATGGAAGCTGTGTTGAAGTTCCATGCATGGTCGACAAAAACGGCATCCACCCGTGCCAAGTTGGAGACCTACCGCCACAATGCGCAGCATTAAACAGAACGAACATTAACGTCCAAGAACTCGCAGTAAAAGCAGCATTAGAAAAAGACCGCACGGCAGTCTTACAGGCAGTCATGTTTGATCCTCTTACCTCCGCCATGTTAACCCCAAGTGAAATAGAAAAGATGGTCGACGAAATGTTCAACGCAGAAGCTCAGTGGCTGTCTTTCTAATTGTTACGCATGCTCCTTTTTTTAAGGTATATAAACCAAAAGTTTGCTGCACTAGGTTTATACGTAGTTTGTCAATAAATTTATTCAATACAAGTCTTCATTGCAGGTGGTTTGTTGTGTGGAATAGGGTAGCAAAGTGTTTTGAGGACTATCCTGAACGTCTCGCAGTGGCAAAGATACTCATAAAAAATGGGTTGTGCATAAAAAACGGAAACATTTACTGCGACGAAATCATGATTCCAACATTAAGAATAAGCCGAGTGGCAAACGTGGACCGTAGAACCGTAACACAAACAATAAAAATGATCCAACAGGATCCTATGCTAAGCATAATTTTCAGAAACATTAGACCAGCTGGAACATCACTGCGTGAAATTGCAAGAAATTTAGACTTAGGCGTCATAGAAATCTCTGTGGTTGACGCAAAAGCGCCTGGAATTCTAGCACAATCTGCCCTGATTCTTGCTGAGGAAGGCATCAGCATACGCCAAGCTATCGTCGATGATCCAGAGCTCGTGCCTGAACCAAAACTTACCTTGATTGCAGAAAAAAAGATTCCTGGCGAACTAATCCAGAAGCTTCTGAAAATAAAGGGCGTCTCAAAGGTTTCATTATATTAAATTAATTCAATACAGTGAGAATTAACCGTGGTGTTTGACCTAGCAGCCTTGGTGGCGGTGTCTTTTTTTGCAGCGCTTTCAGGTGCTGTTGTTCCAGGACCTGTTTTTGTTGTAGTTGTATCTGAGTCCTTGAAGAAAGGCTCAAAAGCTGGACCCATAATAGTATTGGGGCATCTACTCATTGAAGCTATCATTATTGGAGCAGTCTTCTTTGGTCTTGACACTTTACTGGGTTCAAACCAAACAACAATATACATCAGCTATCTAGGGGGAATAATATTTCTAATAATGGGGATATACCTCATGAACGTAGCTAGAACCCTTAAGGGAGACATGGTTTCAGAAGGCAGCAGGAAACTTGCAACGAGAGGTTTAGTTGCAGCTGGCTTCCTAAGTAGTGGTTCAAATCCCCAATTTTATCTTTGGTGGCTAGCAACTGGTGTACCAACAATTGCTGTTGCCCTGTCTTCAGCTGGAATACCTGGGTTCATAGCCTTTCTATTTGGGCATGCAGCTGCAGATCTTGTGTGGTTCAGCTTCATAAGCTGGTCGGTTAGTAAAGGAAAAAATTATCTCAACCCAAGAGCTATAAGATTTATCCTTATAGGAAGTGCTACATTTCTTCTGCTATTTGGCATCAGTCTGTTTCTTTCAGCAACTTCTCTGTTACCTTGACAGATTGCAGCAAAATCTTTTTACGAAAGAGGCTGCTTTATCTCTTCTTCCTTTGAGGATATGAAATCTTTGTCAAACGAGCAAATAAAGCAAGAAAACGTCTTCAACATGCTTGTTCGTCCAGTACGCAAGTTGCTTGAAGAAAAGGATTTCCAGACTCCAACTGAACCTCAGCAGAAGGTTATTCCGAAAATTCTTGAAGGAAAAAACGTTTTACTAATTTCACCTACCGCTACGGGAAAGACAGAGGCGGCAATGCTTCCGATTCTTAGTCAGTTGGTTCAATCTCCACGAACAGAACAAGGCATAAAAGTTCTTTATATTACGCCTTTAAGGGCTTTGAACCGAGACATGCTTGAAAGATTAGAATGGTGGTGTAATAACTTAGACTTGAAACTGGCTGTTAGGCATGGAGACACCGAAGTAAAAGAAAGAATGCGGCAGTCACGAAGCCCGCCAGAAATTTTGATCACAACACCTGAAACTTTACAGGCTTTACTTTTTGGTTGGGTTATAAGCCGCCACCTTCAATCAATCAAATGGGTCATAATAGACGAGGTACATGAGTTGGCTGACAATAAACGTGGAAGCCAGCTAGCTCTAGCTTTAGAAAGACTGCGTGAAATAACAACACACGAGTTTCAGATCATCGGGCTATCAGCTACAATAGGAACTCCTGAAAAGGTTGCCCAGTTTCTCGTCGGGACGGGTAGACAAGTTGAGATTGTGAGAGTTCCAGTTTCCAGGTTGATGAAACTCCAAATAATTTTCCCTGAACCTCAACCTGAAGATTACGCATTAGCTTCGACGCTTTTCACACATCCAGAAGTTGCAGCAAGACTTAGGATTATCCGAAAATACATCGAGTCGCATAACTCTGTTTTACTTTTCACGAACACGCGGACAATCTCAGAGGTTCTTGCAAGTAGATTCAAAGTTTGGGACATAAATTTTCCTGTTTCAATTCACCATGGGTCTCTAGCAAAGCCTTCAAGGGTCGCTGCTGAAAGAGGACTTAAGCAAGGAGATCTTCAAGGCCTCATTTGTACAAGCTCGCTGGAGTTAGGAATCGATGTAGGCAGAATCGACCTCGTCATCCAATATATGAGTCCTCGACAGGTTACCCGCCTAATTCAACGCATCGGGAGAAGCGGGCATAGAATTGGCAAAATGGCGAACGGAATAATCGTCACGATGGACTCTGACGATACCTTAGAGGCACTTGCAATTGGAAGGCGAACCTACGCTGAAGAACTGGAACCAGTGGACATTCCTGAAAAACCTTACGATGTGTTGGCAGATCAGATCGCAGGTCGCCTAATGAGAAGCAGAAGACTCTACTTTCAAGAGTTGTATGAAATGTTTAGGAAGGCCTATCCATACCGCAACTTGACTGTTGAGGACATACAACACATCGCGGAATACATGCACAACAGGTTTCCCAGATTCGCATGGGTAGTTCCTGAGGAAAAATTAATAATCAAGCCACGCCGATCAAAGCCACTTTACGAATACTTCTTTGAGAATCTTTCAATGATTCCAGACGAAAAACATTACCTCGTTGTTGACCGCCAGACAGACACAGCTATTGGATTACTAGATGAAGCATTCGTAGCGGAATATGGAAAACCAGGAACAAAGTTCATTATTCGCGGAAGCCCATGGAAAATAGTCAATATCATCGTTGATAAAATATATGTTAACGCAGTTGATGATCCGACAGGCGCAATTCCAAGCTGGGTAGGTGAAGAGATACCTGTTCCTTTTGAGGTGGCTCAAGAAGTTGGAGCTATTCGAGGTTTTGTAGAAGAAAAAATACTTAACGGAATGAAACCTGCCGAAGTCGCTAGGGATCTAACAAATAAGTATCCATCCAACGAACAAACAATTTTGGCAGCAGTAAAGGAGACGGTTGAAAGTGTTCAGAAAGGCTTCGCTGTTCCAACTGATAAACGAATAACCCTTGAAGACTGGGAAGACTTCGTAATTCTTCAAGCAAATTTCGGATCATTAACGAACAGGGCTTTGGCTCAACTTTTAGGGTACATTATCTCTGAACGGATCGGAATTTCTGTCGCTGTTCAGCACGACCCTTACAGGATTTTCATACAGACAACTGGCGAGATGCGGTCCTCAGCGGTCATGGACATAATCAACAATCTCAAAGACGCTTCGTCTGATTTCATTAGAGACACTTTAACTAGAGCCTGCGTTAAAACGGGAATCTTTAAGAGACGAATGATACACGTCGCAAGACGGTTTGGCGCCTTAAAGAAAAATGTTGACTTCAGCAATATGAGCTTACGAAGCTTAATAAAAAGTTTCGAGGGAACAATTATCTATGATGAAGCCCTTAAAGAGGTATTCACGAAAGATTTAGACCTAAACAGGCTGATTGAGGTCTTGGGAAAAATAAGAACAGGCGATATTGAACTTGTCAGAATTGCCCAGAGAAATGAGCCTTCACCTGTTGCCCGTGTTGGTATTGAAAGAGTAAGCATGAAAACCGATCTTATTCCGCCAGAAAAGATGAGATACATTTTACGTGAGTCTGCGAAAGCAAGGCTCTTAGATGAAGCTCGAACTTTCGTATGTACACATTGTTGGGACTACGCGGAAATGCTCACATTAAGAAATTTACCTGATAAGCCTTTTTGCCCTAAATGTGGTTCAGTAAATTTAGGTCTTCTTCCAGTTCATGAGGAAGAAGCCTTCGTTTTGATTGATAAGAAGGGTGAAAAGCTCGCCAAACACGAACTTAAGCTTAGAAATCGTGCAATAGAAACCTCAAAATTCATTTCAAACTATGGAAAAGCTGCTGCGGTTGCTCTTTCTGGGAGAAGGCTGAAAATAAGCGATGTAGTGGAAATCCTTAATAAACAAAAAACTTTGTCTGACGATTTCTATGACCTCATCATCGAAGCAGAAAGAAACGCATTGAAAAGAAGGTTCCTTTAGGAATATTCGTGGCTTATAATACCTTTTATTATCTTTTTTCTTTGTCCTCTTTTGGCCCAAGAATGTTTTCAAACCATTCTAGATCTTTTTTAAGGCTTTCTTCAGCAATTTCGCCTTTTTCCTCGATTTCTTCAAGGCCTTTCTTTATACGTTCGGAATCTTCATGCATCATTTCACCAATTTCCTTTCTAATTGTGGAAGGATATTTGTATGGCTCTCTAATTTTCATAAACAACAAGCCACAAGCAAGCCTTCCGACAGCAGAGATGGCATAGACAAATTGAAGAGATCCATTTTCTCCAAATCCAATAGATAACGCAAAGTCTGCCATATAGCCTCCTGTCAGAGATCCAACGAAGGAAGAAAATCCGTTAATGGTGTTATATAACGCGATAGAGGCTGCCCTTTGTTCTTCAGGAACGATGTCAAGCAAATAAGCAAAAACAGCTATTTCAGAAGCTGAAGCCAAGATTCCGACTGTAAAATCCACTGCATACAGATAGTAGACATTCGTTGCTATTGCGTAAATTATTGGAACCACAACTATGCCTGCCCTTCCAAAAATTATGAGAGGCTTTCTTCCAGCTCGATCTGCTAACCTTCCAACAAACCTTCTAACGATCAGCGAAACTGAGCCTTGAACAACAGATAGATACGCAATTTGCACAGCGTTACCTTCCGTAACTCTTACAGTTGTTATTGGAAAGATGGGCCATGCCAAGGTCATGAAAAAGCTATGCAAAATAGTAACGTAGCAAAAAGTTCGGAAATAAATGTTCTCCTTAAGTATGAATTTCATTCCTCTATACCGTTGAGTCCCAATTCTCTTTGGCTCCCGCAGCGTAAGCATCGTTAAAGAAGCTATTATTCCACATACTGTCGCAAGAATTAAGGGAACCGTGTATTTTGATGAAGTTGCAGCACCAAATGCCTGAATAACATACCCTGAAAGTAGAGTTGCAATTATTGACCCAGCTGAGGCCGCCGCGTTGATTGTAGCAGTCACGGTACCTCGCACTGATTGATGCACCATGTCGCCAATTAGTGCAGACCAAGTTGGTGAAACCATGGAGCCAACAAAAGCTTGTGAGGCAACCAAAAAAAGCAGCTCGTGGGAGTTTTTTACGTAAATCATAGGTAGCCAGAAAAGCGCCGTAAGAATGCCACCTAAAATAATAAAATATACCCTCTTTCCGAATTTGTCGCTTATCATTCCCCACGGAATCTGTAGAACATTTGCAAATAAATTGTTTAAGGAACGGAACCAGCCCATCTCTGTAGCTGAAGCTCCCAGTTCAATTGCATATATTGAGGTGAACGGGCTCATAACTCCGTTGCCAAAATTTGAGATTACTGAACGTAAATATAGGGGTTTCAATGAAGTCTGATTCTCGGAATCCTGAATGTTTTGTTGGTCTTTTTTGGTTTTTTCATGATTGGTTGCTGAGAACACTAACGGTTCAACCTAAGGATTAAAACAACATGTTTTTAACATTTATATATTTTGTCATTTCGTTATAGAGTAAACATCTAGGTGCGAAGGATGCGTTTTAGGCTAAAATGTCTGATGAAATCAAGAAAAGGATAATTAGGGTCTTTGCTAATCTCATTGTCCTATCTTTGATTATAACTGCATCTGGACTTTCCTTACCTGGTATCATTGCGATTTTCACAATACTTCCCAGAGAAGGTCTTACTTTAAGTTCATTTATTATGTTGATTCTGGTTTCGGTCTCTACTTTTTTTGCTTTAAGGATTCTTCTTGACATAATAAGGCTTGTTGATTTGGCTTCTGGCTTCCTTATTAAGAGCATTCCTGGACTTAATGACAGAAAAAGGGTCTCAATAGTCAGAGCCTTAAAAGAGGTTATGCTTGCATTTTTATTAGTACTTTTTAGCTCCTTAATTTCACCGTTTCTGATGTTAATTCCAAATTTCGGTCCTTGGCTTCTTTTCGGAGTAACTATAATAATACTTTCTATTTCATTGTTCTTAATTTACGATGCTGGGAAAACGTTATATGCCATTTTTGAGTCCTGGATTCAAATGATCGTTGACAAAATTTTCAGATGACAAACCATTGGGTGAATTTTGAAATAACAAATGATCAGAAAAACGCAAAATAAAAATATCGGCTTGTTCATAGGAAACCAAAAAATAGGAAGGTCGTCATGTACATCTCTCCCTTTGTTGCTTCTCCCCCCTTGGTTATAAGAAGACTGCTTAATCTTGCTGAGCTGAAGCCTGGAGAAATGTTTTTTGATTTAGGGGCCGGGGATGGAAGACCGGTCATCATAGCAACTCAAGAATTTGGTGCAAAAGCAGTTGGCGTTGAATTGAGGCAGGATTTGGCGAAACAGGCCATGCAAAAGATTTTTGAGCTCGGTCTCCAAGAAAGGGCGACAATATTAAATGATGACATTTTTAATGTTGACTTAAGACAAGCTGATGTTGTCTATCTTTATCTTACAACAAGCGCAAACGATAAGGTAAAGCCAAAGCTTGAAACTGAATTAAAAAGAGGAGCAAGAGTTGTTTCACATGACTACGAGATTGTAGGTTGGACAGCCACAAAAGTTGAAAGATTTTGTGAAAACCCAAACTTGGGATTTCCAACACATACATTATATCTTTATAAAAGGTAAACCAATCGTAAATTCATTGTTTTACTCTGTCTGTTATCTAAGCTAAATGTTCAAATTAAAGTTTATATGATATTGTTCCAAAGAATTCCTGTAGGTGTTCAGAAAAGACGGTTGACCTCAGATGATACCTGTGCCTTGGACATACATAAATTCCTGGCGGTGCACCGGCTGTGGAATATGCTGCAAAAAATATGAGGTAGTCTTGAAGTTCAACGAATGGCTTAAGTTAGTTCAATTATATGGCGCAGGCGTCACAAGTGCTGATATTAACAAGTTCTACTTAGGTAAACGCGCTGATGGCTCATGTATCTTTCTAATATTGTCAAATGGCGTGCATTTTTGCGGGCTGCAAAATATGAAACCTGTTGCGTGTAAGCTTTGGCCATTCAAAATTTTGGACAGGCCAAGATATGGCAGAGCTTCTGAGGCTGCTTTTGATTATCAAGGACATAGATTGTACATCTACGTTGACCCGTTTTGTCCTGAAATTCTGTATGGGCACCCTTCAGCTGTACTGTTGCATAAGATTATTCCAGAATTCATCGAAATAGCCTTAGGCGTAAGAGAAAAACAGTATTACTCTACATCCACGCCACTTTACGATATGCATCTAAAAACGAAGCAGAACTATAGGCTAATCTAATTATGATGTTCAACTCACTCTACATCAAATATCATGAAAACAGGTGCAGTTTACCAAAGATTTTATATGAGAAAAAACTATCTCTACGTAAACAACCAAAATCTTCGTAAAACCAAAGAAAAGGGCCGGTCGTCTAGCTTGGTAAGGACGCCTGCCTGACACGCAGGAGGTCGCCAGTTCAAGTCTGGCCCGGCCCACCAGTAAGTAAATATTTAAAAATTGTTAGATAAGACTTCAGAAATTTTTGGCATTTATGGTCTTTTTACTGATTTGGCTTGTTTTTTATGTTAAGGATTCAGTTTAATGAGTGTACTCTTTCGTTTATTTAGTTTTTTGATAGCCTTCTTTCTTTAAGGCGTATTCAAGGGCTTCTATAACCAGTTTTACGCTTTTTCTATTCGCGTTTACACCCATAAGTCCGATGCGTACGATTTGGC
>CAZPBM010000052.1:0-22624 GCA_964584965.1 uncultured Candidatus Bathyarchaeia archaeon
TTTTCTATTATCTGGGAAGCTAAGGCTTCGTGCGCTTCATATTCGAGTCTAATGACCTTTTCATTTTCTCGAGTGCCTCGAACAATGCCCACAAATATCGTGATGGCGCCTATTTCGTTGGAAGATTTCTTCAATTCTTCAATAAGTGAGCCTAACGAGTCGAGGTTTTGCTTAACGCCGATTTTCAATTTCTTCACCAAAGATTAGATTATCTTTTTAGTTAACCGCCACCGAATGGAGGCATGACTGCCATATCATCGCCTTCTTTTAAACAGTCTTTCAATTGCGCCGATTTACCGTTAACTATTACTAGATAGTTTTTTAAAACGGGCGTTCCGTTTTTTTCTTGAAGATGTTCGCCCTTTAATGTTCTAAAAAGGGTTTCTTTCCAATCTTTCGAGACATTTGAATGCCTGTTAGGCACATGGTCCAAAAGCAAATCTGCAACGGTTGCTCCTTTTTTAACTATGTACGTTTCATCTTTGACGCCTAATAGTTCACGCAGTTTCCCAAAATACCTTATCTTCACAGTAATCTTGCGAACTCCGTTTTTGTTCATTAACCAGTCACCCCAAGATGTGGACACATATTCTGCTGGAAATCTAGAATGTTTTTTGGTTCTTTCAATGGACCAAATCGTGATAGCTCATACAATTGAAGCTATAGGGGTTCAAGCATTAATTTCCGATGTTGCAATTCATGTGTTAATTCAATTCGTTAACGTTTTCGAAGTGTTTACACCAACCAATGCAAGTTTATGTTATCTTGTATACAGTATCGCCCTCTCTGACTCTGTTTATTACTTTAAGACCTATGCTTTGACCAGCCTTTGCTTCAGTTATGTTTTTGTGTTCTATCTGCATCGAAGAAACCGGCTGCTCGAAATTAGTTGTTGCTCCCTGAAACAGGATTCTGTCACCAACTGCAAGTGGTCCACTTAATTCTATCACAGCTACGCTGATGTTCGTAAAGTAGTGGGTTACCCTGCCAACCTCTTTCAACGACCTTTCAGACATAACATCAGTCCTCTATTTTATGTTTTAAGACAAATATACTTAAATGATTTGCCATCCTTTAATGCCCTTGTAACACATAAGGTTTGGTTGTTATCTCTATTTTTATTCTTATCGAAATCTTTAAAGCCAAACTCGATAAAAATAAGTTAATTGGGTGGATAATCATGTCTACTGAAGAGGACATTCTTTCAAAAATGAGTGAGGATTGTGCCCAAGTTCTGGAATCTGTTATCTCAGCTTTGAATAATCCGCTTCCTTACAATCAGTCAAAGGCACGCTTGTTACTGGATGTCTTGTACCAGAAAAAATGCAAGGAAGCCTTAGCATGGATTCACGAAAAATATGTCGCTCACCCTGCGATTCTTGTACAGAAAATCGCAAAAAGAGCGCTTGAATTACACAATCGACTATAAAACAAAAATAACGACCAATAATCTCTCTTTCACAATTGTCAGTTAATGAAGAGATGGTCATAGAAATAAATGATTAAGAATTTTTAATATCAAAATTTTTTTAAGGTAAAAAAGGCATGGCTTCCTGAAGACAGAGGAATTTTTCAACGAATTGTTTGCCTCTTTCTGTTGTTTGAATTTTACGTTCAGATTCAATATTTCTTGAAATCAATCCTTGTTTTTCCAATTTTACGAGGTATTTTTCAAGAAGAGCGTGGTTCAAGTTAGCCTTATAGACAAGATGGGTCTTTTTTACACCTTTCCTGGCTATTCGAAGTATCTCGGCAATAATCATTAAATGGTCTCTTCTCTCCATTTTGGAAACCTCTAAAGATTCTTTAGTATTGTCTGACCTTCCTTTTTTCCGTAATAAGTTTCTTTATCAAGGATGCAAACATTTGTTCATTGAATTCTACTTCATCTACTCTTTTTGCCATCTTAACCATCCTCTGAATTTTTATTCGGGAACACAGTTCCTAAAAATAGTATATAAATGTAATCTAACGGAAAAGGAAGACTTTTCCCATTTTTGGATAAAAAAAGCTGAGTTTTCCAACAAAAAGAGAAACTGAAAGCATTAGGAACAGCGATTTTTTAAGGTTCCTTTTTAAAAAATTCTAAACACATTTTCATAAGAGTTGCCCTACCAACAGAAGTTTGGGAAATTGTCAACAAAAAATTTTAAGTGAATCAGAAAGAAACTTAGTTTCATGCGCAGGAAAAACATTTTTTCGATTATTTTTTCGTTGAACTTGATTTTGTCACTTGTTTGTTCTGCAGGGCTTGGACTTGCAAGTTGTGGATTTCAGAAACGTGCTTTTTACGTTAGCTTCGGTGAAAAAGATTCGAATCCGCTGATGCGAAGGGGAATTAACATTGGAAACGCTTTGGAAGCCCCTAACGAGGGCGAATGGGGAGTTTACATCAAAGACGAGTACTTTAGGATTATAAAAGAAGCGGGTTTTGACACTGTGAGAATTCCCATAAGGTGGTCAGGCCACGCTGAGACTTCGCCTCCTTACAAGATTGAGGAAGACTTCTTGCAAAGAGTTGAATGGGTTGTGAACAAATCTTTAGAGCAGAACCTTGTAACCATAATCAACATCCACCACTACGAGGAAATAATGCAGAATCCTAATGAACACAAGAACCGCTTCCTGGAATTGTGGCGCCAAATTTCTGAATATTTTAAAGATTATCCCGAAAACCTGTTTTTCGAGTTGCTTAATGAACCGCATGGCAATTTGTCAGACGATCTGTGGAACGAGTTGATCGAAGAAGCTGTGGAAATCATAAGAGAAACTAATCCTACGAGAAAGATAGTTGTGGGGCCAACAGGATGGAACAGCGTCTACAACCTTGATGGGTTAATAGTACCAGCTGGAGACGAGAACATCGTTGTGACTTTTCATTTTTACACACCCTTCGAGTTTACCCATCAAGGAGCAGAGTGGGTGTCTCCTTCACCATCAGTCGGCAGAAAATGGGTCGGAGACGAGTCTGAACAGAGGCAAATCACAAACGAGCTAGACATCGCGGTTCAATGGTCCACGCAACATGGCAACATAACTCTTTTCTTAGGAGAATTTGGAGCGTACAGCAAGGCTGACATGGATTCAAGAGCCATATGGACCTATTTTGTTGCAAGAGAGGCGGAAAAAAGGAACATAAGCTGGTGCTACTGGGAGTTTTGCTCAGGATTCGGAGCTTACGACCCAAAAAACGAGGTATGGAGAACACGTCTTTTGAGCGCCTTAATTCCACAGGTCATGAAGCATTATGTTTCTGTGGATTCTGAACTTGGAGGAGCCTACGGGTCAGGATGGTATGATGAAGGAACATACGCAACAGTAGGAGTGAATGGGACAGCATTTGGGCTCATAATCCAAGACGTTTTCGACCACTTTGACGGGCTAGGACCAGCAGACGTTACAATAGACTCAAAAACAGTCAAGATATACGTTGACAGCCCAAGACAAATTGTAGCAGTATGGCGAAAAGATTACACTAGACTTTTACTGCTATCTATTATGATAATCCTAACAGCATGCTCAACCATCATAATCTACAAAAAACACAACAAAAGATGAACACCTAAATCTGCAGGATATCAGAAAAAATAAAAAGGAGAATCAAGGTATTCAGATAAGACAGTGCCCAAGCGGGGGTGTCCGAGTGGTCAAAGGAGGCAGGCTTAGGACCTGCTGGCGAAGGCCTGCGCGGGTTCGAACCCCGTCCCCCGCACCATATATATGAAAAATGCCGGGGGGTTTGTGATGGCGATGTTAGGTGTATTTCGGCTTTCTAAAGATTTTTCCTCCATCATTGTATTCGCCTGTTACGTATTCGAAGCCTGCCTCTATTAGGGCACAAGCTTCTTTCACGTTTTTCGCGACTTTTGAGATGTATTCCTGTTTGTCTTTGAAGAGTTCTTCAGCTAATGTTATGTAGATTAGCGTGTTGTTGATATTTTTGTGGCCGAGGATTTGTTTGACGTATAGAATGTCCTTTGTTCTCTGATACTCAATCGTGGCTTTCCAGTGGCGAAAAGTCCTGAAGATCATCCGCCGTATCCAAGACTGGGATGGGCTGGGTTGGACTGAGTTGAGTTTTTAGTTTGGGAGCTATACACCTACGTTTTGGACGAAATGGTTGCGGTGACGGTCTAATTGCTGCGTGGATGGGAAAGCACTCTGTGTTCAGAGTAGTGTCGGATTTATCTTATTTATAATTCGCCTCAAAAGATACTGGAATGGAAAATCAACAAAAACCATTTTTTTCAATGAAAAATCGGAACGATGCATCTTGTTGAGAAATATTCATTGAAGCAGATATTATCCTATTTCTCTTGAGAGACATTGCTCTCGCGTCTCCAACCAATATAAATCAAAATAAGAAAAAGGCATTACATAGGCTTCAATACTATTTTTATCCATATGCGTCATTCCTCAGCCCAACCATGACCAGAGAACTGTTTTGTCTAGCCGAACTTAGCATTAAATTGATCCATCAGGGTTTTTGCCTCTTTTAAGGATCCGCACGTCGTTTGAATCGCGACGCCTTTCTTTGAAATTCTGTCAAGTATATGCATTACTCTGTGGGGTTGAGCAAATATTTGAAGCAATTTTCCTTTTTCTTGTATTTTCCTATATAATGGCACCCACGCGTCTTCACCGCCGTCTGGATTGCCTGCGCCTGGAATCCATTGTATTCCATCTAACTCTGGAATTTCAAGCAGCTTATCCAGATGTTTTAGCTCTAAGGGACCGTCTAAGTGCCATATTGTTCTTTCAATAAACTTGCATTCTTCAACTATGTAAGGGTAAACTAGTTCCTCAAAAATTTTCGGAGACAAATAGACAATGGTGTCACATTGTAGCACATAGTATCTTTTGTCACTCCAAAGACCTGCCCATGTGGAAAAACCATTCTTTGAGGAATCAAAGAATCTGCAAAGCTCATTGAAACACCGAAACCAAATTTCCTGAATTCTTTCTATAGATTCACTCATCTTTTTTCTGTTAAGAAAAATGTCTCTTAGTATGTTTGTCGGAAAGTTTCCTCTAAGCTGCCCGGCAACAGTGACTGGATCAAGAAGGTCAGTAAGGCCGACAACTGCTTTCTCATCACATTTTTCTAGCGCAGTTTCCGTGCATTTTACAAGATATTTCCACCATTCATTTTCTGGATCAAAATTAACATTTCTGAGATCCTCTAAATTCATATTACCTTCAAACCATGCCGTGTCAATTTTAGGGTCAAAATTCACGTTAGCCCCTAGACAAGCAGATAGTATTCCAGGTCCAAGATTTATCCAAGCGTTAGGATAGGATTCTCCGATGAAAGAGACTTCATTGAACTGTGATAACAAGACATTTACTGCCTTGTCGATACTAGGGTAATATCTGAGAAAAACCCAAATGTCTATTGGTTGTTTCCAATGATTGTTTTTTGGCGCAAAAATCTGCAACAGAGGTTTATCTAAACTTTTTTCCCACCAATCTCTAAATGCTTTTTTAGTTTCATCCCATTCTTCCTTATTTATCATCTCAAAACGTCCCCCTAATTTGTTTGAATGATTGAATAACACTTTGATAGGCATAATAAGATGGTTTAGGGTTTCCTTTTGTGTCAGTTAGCCCCCATCCTGTCTCAATTGGACAGTTAGGTAAACCGCATTGCCAGCATCTTTCACGGTCGCTCCACATAAAATAGAAAGCACCGATAACGTACTGTTTAGATAAGAAGACATTCATCGCCTCGACTATGTATTCTGCCTGTTCTTTTTCAGAGTGTCCGTCTTTCCATTTGTACCACCATTTCTTGAGTTTACATGGATAGACGCCAGTTGACCTTTCATCCTCTGTCATTACGTCACCCCTGGAAGAGTAACCCCATTCCTGTATAACAATCGGTTTTTTTGTAAGTTTATGCAACTTTTCTAACGCTGTGTCCCAGCTATGCGGTCCGCCAGGATGCCAGCTTCCAAAATATCCGTTTGAGCCTACATAATCAAAAATCACTTTTTTGCCACAATATAGCTTTTTATACATATACAATGCGGTTTCATCGAAGTCAGCCATGTTCACACAAATTTTGGCAGACGGGTTCCCTTTTTTTATTCCTTTTCCACAGACTTTAAGGTAACGAATAGCCTCATCAATTGTCAGAGGCTTCCTAAACATTTCCAGATTCATCTCATTCGCTATCTTCCAATACTGAACATCCTTTTCAAAATATTGAGCGAGAAAACGGCATGCATTTTCGCAGTTCTGATAATATCTACTTGAACCGGAAGTGCCAAACGATTCTGGAACCTGTGAAGGAAAAAATGTGATTAGAAGAATTTGGAATCCATTCGCTCGAAGATTCTCAATCATTTTTGTAAAGGCAAGGAAATTGTCAGTAAATTCAAGTTTTTCTGGATCCTTAAAAGGAAATCCTGGAATCTGTGTTCTAATCCACTCAATTCCTACTTCATGCATTCTTTTTATTGTATCTTTTCTTTGGATGTCAGTACTGTCGCAGTAGATCCCGAACATAAAATCATTTTTCATATACTTCAGCCGTTCGAATTGGATACCTTCCATATTTTTTCGCTGTATTCAACATCGTCAAGAAATTTTGTGGTAGAATAGAATCGTGTATAGTGTGCCCTGAACCAAGAATGTACCCTCCCCCGTAAGCTGCATTTCTAATAGCCTCTTTAACTTCATTTATAACGTCGTCTCGTGTTCCGCTTGCAAGTGTATACGCAACATCAATGTTTCCAATTGGACAAATTTTGTCACCATACTTCTCTTTTACTTCACTTAGCTTCATCCCCGCTGTAGGCTCTAAAGGTTGAACCGCGTCGATTCCAGCTTTTATTATGCCTTCTATAAGTAGACTTATGTTTCCATCGGTATGAAGCAATACGGGCACTCCTTTTTTATGAAAATTTTCTACCACTCTTCGCAGTTCTGGAAACACGAACTCCATCCAACACTTGGGCGAAATGAAAGGACCTGTCTTGTAGGCGAAATCATCCGCGTCTAAAACAGCCTCAGCTCCTGCGTCTACCAAGGCGTTGCCACATGCAATGGTATAATCTGCATGGTCTTTGAGTACCCTTCTTATGAAGCTTGGGTTACTTTGCATATACCTGAAAAAGTCAACGAAACCTACTGCTTCTGCTGCAACTTCAAAGACACTTCCACAACATGGAATTAGAAAAATTTCTCCCCTAGAAGATTTGACGTATTTTTCAAAGTATTCAACTCTCCAGGGGTCGTACGGATCAGGTCTTGGGAACAACTCATATTTTTCCGGCGAATTCAGAGTTCCCTGTAAATAGAAGTCTGACATGGAAAAAGATATTTTCTTAGTGAATAATCTTCCAAACTCATCCAAATACTGATTGTTGTTCAGTTGCTTATTGTTTTTGTCATTAAGAAAAGGCCATATAATTAATGAATCTAGGCCAAGTTTTGATAAAATAATAGGCTTCTTCCGTTCAGACATAGAAGGAAAGATTTTTTTAAGAACAATATTACTTACTCCTACCTCAAGTGTTGGAACTCTATCAGGTTCCTCTAAAAAAATGGCAGATAGAACTCTGTCTCTAGAATCCATTTGCTTTTCCTCTATCATATTTCTTTCATTATTTTTCTAAGATTCAAGAGGCTTTGGCGTGTTCCTCTTTCGGGATCTGATGTATCCTCGTATTCCAAAGAAAGATATCCAGCGTATCCTCTTTCTTTAAGAATTTTGAGTATTTTGTGATAGTCTATCAATCCAGCTCCAATTTCACAAAATCTAAATCCTTTATCAGTCATAATGCAATCCTTTATATGGGTGTGAATGGTGTAATCTGAAAGTTTCATTGTTGCCTTAACAGGATCTTGCCCCGAAACTTGAAAATTGGCCGGATCAAGGTTTAATCCAACATTCTCCATATTGACTTGTGTCAAAATTTTCTTAACTTGGCTGGATGTCGCTGTTATTCCCCCGTGATTTTCCACCGCAATTTTAATACCCAAATTTTCCGCCCTCTTCCCTAGCCATTTTAGACAATTCACAACTTGCGTATACATTTCTTCCCAAATGTAATAGTCTGGAATATGAGAAGCGAAAAGTCTTAGTATTTCTGCATTTATTTTATAGGCAAATTCTAGTTGTTGATTTGCTTTTCTAAGCTCATCTTCTATTTTTTCTTTGCATACAGCAAAATCATTTATACCCATAACACTTACGACTTTAAGGTCGTAACTTTTTAGCGACTCCTTCAGATTTGAAAATTTGTCGGGGTTGTTCAAAAAATAATTAAGGTGGCAATTTGGAATCTCCGCGGA
Organism: uncultured Candidatus Bathyarchaeia archaeon; assembly: GCA_964584965.1. Classification (GTDB taxonomy): domain Archaea; phylum Thermoproteota; class Bathyarchaeia; order Bathyarchaeales; family DTEX01; genus JAGTRI01. The sequence goes on from CAZPBM010000052.1 coordinate 8,302, forward strand.
CCCTTCAACGAATCTAAATCCGAGATTGCTTAAAATTTCGAGCGTTTTTTCCCAGCTAAGTTCTCTAAACCCAATGGTGCAGCTACATTCCTTCAACATACTTCACCCTCGTTATCTTTGATTTCAATTGGTTGTCTCCTCGCATAGGACAGATACCCAGCTTGAACTATGTCTATCGCCTTTTCTCCATCGAAAGCTGAGCTACAATCTCCATTCTCAACCGCACTAATGAAATCTTTAGCTTGTTGATAAAACGCATCAACAACAAATGGAAGATTAAATGACTCATTCCACTTGTTACCATCATTTTCTAGGAAAATTTTGATTCTTGGCGAAGTGGGTTGATAAAAAGGATGAGATTCAATAATTATGATACCGCCATGCCCAAAAATCTCTGTCCTTTCATAATACATTTCAGGAGATTTTGTGCACCATCCAACATCGATCTCGCCAAGTGCACCATTGCAAAATTCGATACTGGATAGGGAGTTTCCTTCCAGCTTTGTTTTTCTTATGTGGTTTTCAAATTCCTCAATGTTTTTGTATGAGTTCTTTACTTTCTGTTTCCACTCTTTTTCATAGCGTTTGACTTGTTTCAAGATGTCTTCTGGGAACATATTGCACATCAGATAAATGCTCTTTATTTCTCCTACGATGTGTCTGAAAATGTCGATATAATGACACCCAACATCCATCCAAATACCACCTCCGCTTAGGGATGGATTAGCTCTCCATAAATTCATTAGAAAATGATTAGCACCATACCATCTTTCGCAAGACTTGATTAAATAAATGGGAGAAACATGTTTGTCCACATATTCTTTTGCGAGACGATAAGCTTCATTTTTTCTTTTCACGTGTCCGACGTATAGAACAACATTATTTCGTTTCATAGATTCAATCATTTCTTCGCATTCTTGCTTGTTTAAAGCCATAGGTTTTTCGACAAGAACATTTTTTCCACTATTCATTAGATCAATGGAAACTTTATGGTGAGCACTGACAGGTAATAATACAAACGCTAAATCTACATCTCTAGAGCGAATTACGTCTTCATAGCGCGTGGTGTAATGTTTGAAGCCGTATTTTTTCATCGATTCCTTAGCTCTTTCTTCTATCACATCGCATGTAATCTCTAGGCTTACATGACCGTCGGATTCAAGCCTTTTCAAGGCATCTAAATGAACTTTTGAAACAAGTCCACATCCTATTACTGCTACGCCAAACAAGGTTCTCTCTTTCCTTAAATTTTCGGTAAATTATGAATCTGAGTTAAAGTAGATAAGAACAAATTTATAAAAAAAGGGGTATATTTGGTGAATCAGCGCTTCCATCTTATACCACTGCTCCCAAGTAGGCTGCGTATGTTAGCGTAATGAACCACAGAATTGCCCAGCCGACAATGTATCCTAGACATAGTGGCACAGCTTTTTCCTCATATAGCTTGACGCTTCCTATCTTTATTACAAGGACTTTGAGCGCCCATACGATTCCATAGAAAAGACACCAAGAGAACGTTAAGTCAGAGAAACTTAAGACGACGCCTAGAGGATGCAGCGGGAACCAGACAAACCTAAGTCTGAGGAAAGTTAAGACGCCTGTCAGTATGAATCCCACAAGAAATTCTGGTAGCCTTGGAGGTGGACCAAAGATATACATGGAAAATGTGCTTCCAGATGTGTCGCCATCAATTCCATCTACAACCCAGTTACTCATATCTGGCATAAATCTGCTTGGCCATCTTGCGCTGAGTCCATATGTATATGCCCCCCAAAGAGACACTACCATGCCTATGACTATGGCAATGCAGAAGGCAAAAATCTGAGTTACTATCATTCCTTTTATTCTTGTCCTCGTTAACTCGGCAAGTTTGAAGCTCTCCATTCCTCTCACAGAAGGGGTAGGTGTTGCTGACCCAGTTAGCGATCCTGTCTGGCTCCATCCGTGAAACATCTCAGAGACCCAGAAGGCCCTAGTTGACCTTGCCTCTGCGGATACAGGGAAGTACACCATGGTGTACGCAGCTGGGGCATAATGGTAGGCACCGAATCCAGGCCCATAATTTAAGCTCGCATTTCCTACGTAACCTGCTTCGCCTCGAATTCTAATGTTAAGCAAGTTATTGAACTGGAAGACAATAAGACTTAAGACAGCAAATATTGCAGGCATCTCGCAGAGAACCAATAGGCCAAGAAATCCGATGAATGAGAGAATCAAACCTATCCAATAAATTCGGTAAGGCTCATCCTCGATCTCTGGGTTCTTTATAGCTTTGATTGTCTTAATTAAGTGATCTTTAGCCAGTATCAGGGAAAAAACTGCTATGCCCATAGGAGCTCCTATATGAGTGATCGTTGCAATTTGTACAGCATTCGCTGCTTGTGCAGGAGGAACAAAAATTCCTCCTAACCCTGGAACGATGTTAATATAGTAATACATCAAAGGAACCTGTCCTGGAATGTATGGTAGGATGCCCATCATGACTTGCACTACCGGTATTATGATGCCGAAGATTATGTAAAAGACGAACGATGACAACAATAGATCAGTGGGCCATAAGAAGAGAATAGCTACTGTTAGTCCTCCGAAAAATGAACTTCCAAGCAAAGCGTTTGGCAAGGTTTCTATGAGATATGGGTTGAGGTTGAGCTCATCGTTCAATGCGGGAATAGTAGGTACGAACTTATTGAAGGGCCCAAAGAATCCTGGTATAATCAACCCGAGAATTATTCCTACGAATGCCAATCGAAGTTTCGGACTTGATAAAATGCCTTTTTTGGTTTCTTCTGAACTCTCAGCTCCGATCAACATGTGCGCAGCGGTTGCTATTGGAAATGGCAGTTTCTCTATCTCGATGAGTTGCTTTCGCATTATCAATGCGAAAAAGTGAGTATAAAGAACCATCATTAGAGTAAATGAGAACCACCAGAGCATTGGCATTGTCCAAGCTCCCCAAGGAACAACCGAGTTTCCAGTTATTGCGGGAGTTAATAGACTTGTGTCAGTAGGACACCAAAATGGTGGTTGATACTTCGGTGCAATTGCTGCGTATGGTGATAGCGTTAGATGATATAGTGAGGAGTAAAGATTAGGCGCTGTCCACCACAAGGCTATACCCATAGTCGATGCTATCATCGAGTAGACTACCGTAAGTTCATGGGGATTCAGACCAATTCTAGGCAACAGCTGACTAACGATCGTCAATATGAAGAAAGAGACTAGGATGGCTGGAAGCTGCGCCATAACTGTTTTTGAAAACCCAGTTACGATGACATAGTAAAGCGCCCAGAACACCACCAATATTGTACCTATGACTAAAGATTTTGCAGTTAAGCCGCTTGTCAAAGTTTCTTTTTCTTTCGTCATTTTTATCCCTAAATAAAATTGAACTTCATTTTAATATATATCACTTTTGGTTAGTTACATAAATAATTCAGAAAATTACATCTATTCTTAATTTTAGAAACTTTTATAAGCTAATACAACTTACCATTAAAATATGAAGAACAACTGCTTCCTAGCAGTAATTGTTTTCTCCATTTTTTTCAGTTTTCTTAACGCAAGCATCTCTTCATGTTCAATAAACGTGTCAGACGATAGTTTGGGATATTTTCAGGTTTTGAATTCATTGAATATGACCGATGTCCAAACATATGTCGAGACACTGACATCCTACGGAACTCGTGCAACAGGTTATGAAGGATGCGACGAAGCAGCGTCATTTATCTTTGAAACCTTAAAAGACTTTGGTTTAAGCCCTCAATATGAATATTTCAATATTACTGTTCCAATTGATTACGGAGCATTCATCGAGGTTTATTCAGAAAACGGGATTTTACTCAGAAATTTCACAGTCTATCCACTTCGCCCAAATCTAGTTGAGACTTGTACAACCCCGCCAGATGGAATATCAGGAAAGATGTTCTACGTAGGTAAAGGCACACTTTCTGATTTTAATGGTAAAGACGTTGAAGGCAGCATCATAATCATGGACTTTGACAGTCAAGCAAACTGGATTAACGCCGCAAAACTTGGTGCTCAAGCAGTAGTATTTTTAGAACCTAATGAATTTACAAACGTTGAAGCTTCTCAAAAATACCTCAATGTTCCTCTTGACTTTCCACGTGTGCTGATCAGAAAAAGTAACGTTCTAGACTTGCTTTCCTTGATATCTCAAAGTCCGGTTCATGCAAAACTTAGGCTGGAAATGAAGTTTGAAGATAGAATAGGGAAAAACATTATTTGTTATGTGAATGGTACAGACTCTCAATTAAGTTCAGATGTTATTGTCGTTTCTGCTCATTACGATTCGTATTCAATAGTTCCTTCTTTGGCTCCAGGTGCAGAAGAAAGCACAGGGATCTCAGTCCTACTAGAGATGGCAAGGTATTTCAGCAAGAACCCGCCTAAAAGAACTATACTTTTTTTAGCTTTATCTGGTCATAATCAGGCTTTAGCAGGGATAAGGTCCTTTGTCAACGACCATTTTTCTGATGTTGTTTCCACCCCTACAGGTAAAAGTTGGAAGTACAAGCTACTCATCAATCTCGATCTAAGCAGTGAAAACGATGTCATAGGCGTCTTCTTCTGGGGGTACTTCTACACTTTCCAGAAAGTCATCTCTAGATTTGAGACCTTCAAAGTGATCTTTAGTTCATACCTTCCAGATATCCAGCAGAAAACTGGTCGAAATCTCAAAATCATAAACTGTCTTTTGATGAGCCTTAATCCAGGAACAATGTATGCCAAATACATGTTCGACAGCGAACCTTTCACTTTGGCAGGAGGAATGGGAGTAACGTACGCAACCACACAAACCTTAACTCCCCATCATAACACGCCGCATGACACTTTAGACTATCTAAATTTTGACAACCTTAGACCTCAAGCTGAGGCTACTATGTGTACCATCTATGCTTTTTCAAATGACGTGTCTCTTGTTCTTCCATCGGTAGTACCTATTAGGTATGATGATAGAATGGGAGGGTTTGCCTCTCTCGAGGGGCAAGTGTTAGAGTATAACTATACGACCGGTTGGTTTACGCCAGTACCATACGCCTTAGTATACGTTCAAGGCTACCCAGTCGAGCCTTATGTCTGCGGTCAAGACATGTATGGGAATAATCTTCCCTTATATGGGCATGAATTCTTTGTTAGAGCCGACTCTCAAGGCAGGTTTGTTATTCATGGCGTTGTTCCTAGATCAGTGTATGTCAACCCGTTAGGTGATTTCAGTTATATTTTCGAGGCTTATGTTGAAAATTCTTCGGATGGATCTTTGATATATGCTCCAGATTATGGGAAACATGCCACTCTTCCTAAGAAGACATTGATTCTTTCAGAAAAAGAAGAGATTTATCCAATTGTATTTAAATGTGGAAAAATAGCGCTTTATGACATCCTTTATCCATCCTCTCTTACTCCACTTCCAGGATTATTCTTCGAAGTTAACGATTTCAACACGCATTTCGCCTTTGACCACTTCGGATATACTATGAGAACCTACACGCACATAACCTCGCCAGTGACAATGATTTTTGTCCCCCCTGAAAGCGCATCCGAAATCATAATTCATTCCGCAGTAAGGGTCTATCCAACGGGATGGCTAATAAATGCCACAAAAACTAACCCTTTTGGTTCAGGATTTAAGGTAAAAACTGGTGAATGCCTTCATCTTACTCCAATTCAGATTGCTAATGACATGTACTTACTTAATGAAGAACGAATAAGAATAACTTCATCTTTCGGCGTTACTCTTTCAATAAATGAAACTCAACAAATACAAAACCAACTTAATTTTCTCAACATTGTTAGAGCAAAAAACGTAAAAGACTATGAGGCAAGCTATGCTAATGCCTTCGCTGTATGGGCGTACGAATTCTCAATATATGGCGATGTAAGAACACTTATCCAAGATTCTTCGAACACTATTGTTTTTTTCACAGTTATGTTAATACCATTCTCCATTTTGTTAGAGAGACTTTTATTCGAATACCGTAATACTCTCAAAAGAAGCATATCTACTGGGATTATCATCATCATATTTCTGCTTATCCTAAGCCTAAGTCATCCAGGCTTTAAAGTTTCACCAAACTCCTCCTTAGTTCTAATGGGGTTCACGATAGCCTGCTTAATCCTTCCAGCCTTAATTATTCTGTTTTGGAAATCTTGGGGATATGCAAAAGAATTTCGTGTAAAATTCTTAGGAAAACACTTTACCGAAATCAGTAAGGCAAGCGCTATGATACTTGCATTCTCCATGGGAATTTCGAATATGCGTAGAAGAAAAATGAGAACAGCGTTAGCAATAATTTCACTAACATTAATAACTTTTGCGCTTGTATCTCTCTCTTCATTTCCAGAAATCTCAAGACAGGTAATTGGTGAATACACTGGAGAAACAGAATATAATGGTCTACTAATTAGAGACCGAAACTATGCGCCCCTCAGTAATGAGGCCATATCAATAATTAATGAAATAGTACGCAAGTATAATGGAACTATAATTCCTCGGGCATTTATTGGCGGCAGCAAAATCATATACGAATCCCAAGGAAAGAATTACACAATACACGGAATTTTGGGATTGAAGTTCGATGAACCCACTAAGATACAAAGAGCAATATATGGAGGTTGGTTTACTTCATCTGACAGGTATAAATGCATTATTCCAAGTGAGGCGGCAAACGTTTTAAACATTTCAATCGGTGATCAGATAAGATTATCCAATATTCACATAACAGTTTGTGGAATATTTAATGAAAGTATAATTGACGAAATAGTTGATTTAGATCAAAACTCGATAATCCCGACTCCAGGTGGAGGAGGAACAGGAGTCGGTGGAATTGGAGGAGTGGGTGGCCGCCTAGAATCAAGATTCATAATAATAATTCCATATGAATTTGCAGTTCAACTTGGCGCACATACTTATACTTTAGCAACGTCATTCCAAGACTCAACGTTTATTACAAATGTGTTTCAGCTTCTTTCAACTAAATTTACGAAAATCAATGTTTACTCAGGGATTGATGGAAGAATTTGTTTGTTACAGCAATCAAAACAATTCTTAATAGGAACAGAGTCTCTTATAGTGCCTTTCATAATGGTGTTTTTCTCAATTTTTAACCTAATGCTAGGCATGGTTCACGAACGAACCAAAGAGATTGGTATATACAGTTCAATTGGTTTATCGCCACTACATATCGTTGGAATGTTTCTTTCTCAAGCCGTACTTTACAGCGTTTTAAGTTCTGTTCTAGGTTACACCATTGGCATTCTAGGCATACAAATCACTAGAGCGTTAGGAATAGAAGCGGGTCTTGTTCCAAACTATTCTTCTTCAATGGTAATTAACTCTGTGGAACTAACGATGTTAGCAATTCTAACATCCGTAGCTTACCCCTTTTACAAGGCGTCAAAGATGGTTACGCCGTCTCTTGAAAGAAAATGGAAGATGCCTACAAAACCCAAAGGCAACGAATGGCTTATTCCTCTGCCTTTTGTGGTTGAAGAAAGCGTTAAGGAAGGTTTGTTATGTTATATGAAAGAATTTCTTGAATCGTTTCCAACTGAACGAGTTTCTCTCTTTTCTGCAAGAGATATTAGTTACTGTGAAAAAGATGAAGAGAAATCCATAATATTTATTGCAAGACTGTCTCCTTATGAAGCTGGTATCAGACAGAGAGTAAGCTTCAGACTTGTTTTTAATAGATCTGAGAAAAAATATCATACAAACATTTTCATTGAACGTTTGGACGGAATTCTTTCTGTTTGGAAGACCGCAAACCGCTCGTTCGTAAACGAATTGAGAAGACAGCTTCTTAATTGGCAATCCCTTTCGGACAATGAAAAGAAAAGTTATCAAATTCGACAAAATGAACTGAATACAATAAAGGTGAAACAATGACGATAAAAGATGAGAAAAAAGAAACAGGACTGACAACCAGAGTAATTCTGGGAATAATCTACTCTGGCATAGTCCTTCAACCTGCTGCGATATGGCTTTTCTTGGTTACTGGAAGCCCACTTGGTTGGGCAGCACAGTTCGCAACAGTAATGATGTTAGAGTTGATCGCAAAATTACTTGACAAACCACTAACAAAGAGTGAGATTCTTACATTAATGGTTGGATGTGGCACAGCCACAAGCGGAGGCTTTGCAATAAATTTATTGTTTAGATGCTATTTTAAGGCTTCGGAAATAACAGCAAGTTTTAAGCTCACTGACGCTCTGCCTTCATGGTTTGCGCCGCCTGTGCAAGTTTACTATCATAGAGATCTTCTAGAGCCTAATCTGCTTCCAATTGTCGCAATCATGCTGGTTTCAACTGTTTTTTCCATATTAATGGATGTTTCTCTTGGTTTCCTAAATCGTCAATTATTTGTTGAAGGCGAAAGACTTCCATTTCCCATGTCGCAAGTGAATGCTGAACTATGTATATCGTTAAGCGAAGTAAAGACTAGAAAAGAAAAAGTCTTCCTGTTATCTGGGCTTATAGGTTTCATATACGGAATTTTTCTCTACGCGATTCCAATGGTTTCTAAATCCGCATTCAAAGTTCCTGCAACGCTCATCCCGCTACCTTGGGTTGACTTGAATTCTACTATTGAGAGAATTCTTCCAGGAGCTTCACTTGGAATAGCTACTGACTTGATTATCATAGCAATCGGTATGATGCTTCCCAAAAGCGTAATTTTTAGTATGCTTGCAGGAAGTATTGCATTTTATTTCATAGGTAATACAATCTTGGTCAATCTTGGATTATTCACAGATTGGAAAACCGGTATGAATTTACAGGATACGTGGGTCAGATCTATTCTAAATTTTTGGGCTAGCCCGCTTGTTGGATTGGCACTTTCAGCAGGTCTTCTGCCTCTTCTTTTGCAGCCGAAATTTTTCATTGATGTATTCAAAAGTCTTAGAAAAGTTTCTTTAGAGGAATCTCAGGATCTTATTTCTTTTAGACTTATTATGATACTTTTTTCTGTTGGATCGGTTGGATCGGCGATACTCTCTTGGATTCTCGTCCCTGATTTTCCTTTATGGATTTTTCTTATGATGTCTGTCGGATGGTATTTCATTAACAACGTGATCGTTTCACGGTCTCTAGGACTAACAGGAGTGAGCATGGATATACCATATGTTAGAGAAGGAATAATCATTGCTAGCGGATATACGGGATATGCTGTTTGGTTTGCACCAATTCAAGCAAGTGGTTCTGGGGGCGCCGGTTGGTGCGCAACATTTAAGACTGCTGAGCTAGTGGGAACAAGTCCTAAAAGTTTGGTGAAAACATCCCTCTTAGCATTGCCTTTGTCAATAATTGGCGGATATTTCTTTGTATACGTTTTTTGGAAAATCGCTCAAGTTCCTTCTGAAATATATCCATCTCCTTACTGGCCTTCTCAGGTATTGATGACTTCTCTTTTCATTACCAGATCGATAACCACATTCAACCCGTTTTATATTATCGTCTTTTTTGTCTTCGGAACAGCGTTACAGTTTATGACAATGTTTATGAAGATACCATTTTCAGTTATAGGATTTGCTGCTGGCGCCGCCTCACCCATTTCAAATTCAATTGGATTTTTAGTTGGCTTAATCCTAGGAGAGTTCATCAAAAAATACGTACTTAAGGAGCAGTATCAACAAGAAAAAATGACTTTTGTAGCTGGTTTATTCGCCGGTGAAAGTTTAATCGTCGCGTTCAGCGCGGCTCTAGCAATGATCTTTGAAGCTCGTTGGGCAATGCCGTATTAACAAAGATGCGACAAGAAATAATGTAAGACCATTTTATTGAAACTCTCTGCTTAGTTTCTCGTTTTGCTGCCAGACGAGGTCTTGGCCTCCTTTTGCTATCATCACGAAAAACGTGTAATTTTTTGATTGTCCAGGTTCTAACTCAATTGTTTTGAATATTATCTCAAAGGAATAGGAATTTAGCAGAAAACACCTCTTTATGTATGTTACTTCTTTTTTGTTCCAGAAGAAACTTACAATTTCTTCTGATCGAGTGTCCATCCATGCTGCCCAGCCGTCACTTATCTTTTGTTCTCGAATTTCAGGCTGCTCAATCTTTATGTAGTGACTAGCCTCCTCCCCCAAGGTCTCTGGATTTTCTACTGGCCACAAGACATGGTAACTTCGGCGTTTATACATTTCAGATTCCATTTTTCCTTCAATAGGTAAGAAGAAACAATCTTCTTCATCGATGTCGCCCCCAACCGCAGCATAGTTTGAGACCCAGAATGTAACTTTTTGACTCTTTTCAGACTTATTTGAGATTTTATAGTCGACACGCATCAATCCACTATCTGAGAATAACGTAATCTTCTTTTCGAGAATAAGATTTCTAAGTCTAGATCCATCAAAAGACGTAGACAATTTCACAGTTACAAATTTCTTATTAGTCTCAAGAATTTCATAACTGTAGGGCAAGTTGGCTAAGCTGCCCCAACCTTCTTCAGCAAAATTATCGAGTAGAAAACCATTATCAGTTTTCACTTGGTTATTTCCTGTTTCTTTGAAGATAATTTCAGAAACTCGCCCTCCCAAATGGGGTTTTACGATAGTCGAGAGAACTGGATTATCGAGTATAACCTCATTTTTTCCATCTCTATCAATGTCAACAGTCAAAACATCAGCTTCTTTTAAAATCTGAGGGGTTAAATTTGATTTGGAAAAATAGTCAAGAACGACACATGCCCTAATATCTTTTACGTATCGCGACGCTGAAAAACGCTCAATAAGCGCACTAATTTCTCTATAATCTTTGCATCGGACACTGACCAGAAGATTGTAGTCATCCTGAACAACGTAGACATCTTGAACTTCAGGCAAAAGTGAGATGTTTTTCGCCACTTTTAGGATAACAGAAGGCTCTACTTTCAGATTGATGAACGCTAGACTTGCCAAATCCAGTTGATCAAAATTTAAAATGACTCCGAATTTCCTGATGATGCCTGATTCTACTAATTGAGAAATTCTTCTTTTTACTGACGGTGTAGAAATCTTTATTCCATACCTGAGAAGGTTACTCGAGATATCAATGAGAGAGATTCTTCCGTCCTTAAACAAAAAAGAAAGGATTCTCTTGTCTATTTCATCCATATTAATCACGATTTTTCTGTTCTATTTTTTCAGTCTCATTATTAAGAATTTCGTAATTATGTAATAATTTTACAAGAATAGACGACATGTCGAAACGACTTCGCTTTGATAAGAAATGAAAAAAGTTAGATGAAAAAATTAAGTATTTTCTGTAAAAAATTTTTCCACAAATTTTCTTCTGTGGAATCATACTTCTTTATTACCTTTGTTCTTTCTTAGATGTTTCTTGAACCAGTTGATGACTTCTGTTTCCATCTCAGGAGGGTATTCGTGACCTATATTAAAGAATCTCAATTTCAATCGATCCTTACAATTTTGATAATATGGCTTCAGAGCATCGTATAGACCCTGGATGCCCTCTTTAGGAATGAACATATCTAGTGAACCACCAGTAAGAAGTAAGGCAGTTGGAGGAAACTTCTCAAGATTATTTAGAGGATCGAAATCCCTATACAATTTTCTTGTTTCTTCATCAGGCTCACACATTGGTTTTTCCTTGAAAGGTAAAACCTTTAAAGACACCATCCTCTCAACAAAAAGCGGAAAATTTGCTGCCCCGATTACGGATGCTGAAGCCTTGATTCTTTTTTCTAAGAAAGTAGCAACCAGCGTGATGAAACCTCCCATGGAGACACCCATCATTCCTATTCTGTCAGAGTCTATGTCATCCCTTGTTTCTAGAAAATCTATAATTTGTTTAACGTCTTTAGCAGTTTCAACAACTATTGTGAAGAACGTTCGAGGAAAGTTTTCAGCGAACTTCCCCCAAAATTCTGGATCTAAACGGTCTCCGTGCATTCGGGCATCAACTGAGATGGAACAAAATCCTGCATCAGCCATCCTTAAGCAGTGAGCTAACATACCCTCCTTGTTTCCCGTCCAACCATGCAGAGATATAACTGCACATTTTCTTTTCTCTTGTTTACGATAGAACCATAATGTTGGAATCTTGTTTATGCCAATGAAGTGTTTTTCAATAGTATAGGTACCCTTAATTACAGCCATGGTTCATACCTCCTTTTTTGGAAACTATTAAATGATACATATGGCAATTACCTATATTCATGGGTAAGACGGCTTTGACCTTCGTATGCAATCTTTAAACGGTCATAATTTCTTTTCAACCTTTCAAGCTCTTCTGAGAGATAATCTGGATTCTCCATCGCCTGATAGATTATTGAGCCCTCAGTATCCCTTGGAATTGGCAAACCGAGCAGATAACATATCGTTGGAGCTATGTCAGTAAGCCATACAGTTCGTTTAAGAATATGTCCTTTCTTGATATTAGGTCCACTTATAATAAGAAGCCCTTTCATTGACCCAACACCATACTCTCCAGTCGTTAATTGTCTTCCATGCTCTCCAGAAATTTCCGCTCTTACACCGTAAACTATATCGCCTATCCGATCACCATGAAGCCCTAGGATGCGAGCATCTTCTTTCTTTAATGCAAAAGCTATTGGTTTCTTGCCTGTCTTTTGATCTGTATACTCATATAATGCATTGATAACTTCGTCACGAACTTTTTCGTAGTCTTCAAGCTCCACGATCCCGTAAGGGTCTCTTCCTTTAAGGTTGACATACACATAGCAGGATCTTTGTGGAACTGCCTTTGTCTTCGACCAATCGATTTTTCCCACTTTTCCCCAATAATACTTAGATTCTTCGTCCTCGTTGTATGTCAATAACCCTGCTTCGCGTAGTACGGTGTTTATGGTGAATCCTTTAAAATCGCCTTCGATGTGTCCCTCTGTGGGAGTCGCGCCATGGTCAGACACGATGAAGATAAGAGTATCCTCGTCGGCTTCATTAAGTATTTTTCCGATCATCCAGTCAAGGCATATATACATTTCCTCTTCAATTCTCAAGTATTCTTCTCTTAGAGCCTCGTCTTTGCATACTTGAGGATCTATTATGTTCAATGCCATATGATAGAAATGATCAGGAGAATGAGCGTGCATGAAGAACAATGTCCACTCGTGCTTTTTCAGTAGGTTCGCAGCAGCTTCACCAAGCCAAGTAATCTCTTCACGCATAATTTCAAGCCATGTCTCTGAGTCCATCCAGCCTAGTCTAAGCCCACTCTCCATAGCTTTCATAGGAAGCCCAGGAGTGTTTTCTAGCTCGGTGGCGATTTCTGATGGATAGCTCCATCCGTCCATTTGGCAGAAGGGTGTGAAATATAGCCTTAATTTCTTCCCGTCAGGCGAAAGTTCGATCAATTTTGCTTTAAATATGCATCTTTTCTTTCCTCTATCCGTCTCGAAGGTTAATTGTTGTCTCTGGCTCCATTCGCCTTCTTTAAGGGTAAACAGGATCTTGGTTGTGTCTTTCTCTAAGGCTAAACTGATTTTTTCATAGGCACCTTCTTCCGAGCCGTGTATTATTATGAACGCCTTCACTGGCTGAACTTTGTCATAGGTATTTCGGTATCCAAGTTTAACTTCTGCCTCTAGGTAGCTTCTTTGCTCAAAACCTTTCCACCCATCAGCCTTTTTCAACTTGACTACATCAGCTAGCGGATACTCTTCTGTTGATATTAGCTGCTCGTCGGCTACTGTATGTTGTATATAAAAAAGGGATAGAGCATTCCCATCTCTGTCTATCCGCCAGCTGTTTATATGAAGCCCTGCACCGCCTATCTGTATCAGATTCTTTCCCCTTGGGGGCCATGTAGAGGGGTAGTTAAGTAGAATCGTTAGTTTTCCAACTTTCGCGGCAGCTTCCCAAATGTACTCAGCTTGGCAATCAAAACTTGAGAAGGCTTGAGGGCAATAGTCCAGAGGCCAACTTGGTTTGTGCATATGAAAGCATGTTATCCCATGAGTACCGGGCCAGGCACCAGTAACTATTGATGTCCAATTTGGAGGCGTTATTGTTGGATGAGGCACGAGACAGTTTTCAGCCCAGACACCGTTCTTCATCAGCCTTGTTATATTTGGGAGTTTACCTTTCGCGGAGTATTTTAGAATCGAGTTAGTTAGAGGGGCATCCAATCCTATTATAATAGCCTTTTTTGCTGCAAACAATCCAAGTTCCTTTTTTCTGTAGTTGCTTATATTTTTATGGTTACCTATTTCTTTTTCATCCATTCTGTGCATGTTCGGACTCCTTCGACTGCGTCTTTTGCCGCTGCGTCTGCGCCTATCTTCTTTGCGTATTCGGGAGTTATCGGTGCGCCGCCTATGATGATTTTGACTTTTTTTCTTAGTCC
>CAZPBM010000053.1:0-2949 GCA_964584965.1 uncultured Candidatus Bathyarchaeia archaeon
CTTCTAGTGGATTTTTTGGATTTTCGTTCGGTTTAGTATTTCTTGCCCTTGCCCGTCAATAATCTTTTTTACGTTACCTTCAGTTACAGCCGTGGTTGTTCCCACCATTGTTACACAAGCCGCCCCTGCAGCTTCACCCTCTAAGAGGACGCTTGGCAAATCTTCATCAGAAATGTCTGAAAGATCAAACCGTTTTTTGCCAATTGTTTTAAGGAACCCGCTAATTACGCCTGCACACATAGCGTCACCTGCACCCGTAGGGTCGACGACTTTGACTTTGAAAGATGGCATCTCTAAAAGCAAGTTCCGCATCATAGCGATCAGACCTTTTTCTCCCATGCTTATGATTACAAGGCATGCGCCTTTTTTGACCAAGGCCCTAGCTGCCTTTTTAGGGTCGTCCTTACCTGTCATGTCTTTGGCTTCATCTTGGTTACAATGAAAAATGTCTGTAAACTTTAGTGCTGAAAAAATCAGGTCCCATCCCCGTTTGTAAGGCTTAACTATATCCAAAAAAGTCAAACAATTCATTTCCTTTGCCTTTTGAAGAACAATTGGCAGTTCCTCGTCGAACCTTCCTGTGATTCCAATTCCGCCAGTGTACAGTAATCTCGGCTTCTCTTTTTCCAAGACCGAGAGTACATATTCTGGACCTAGATACCAGTTTGCTCCAATGTCAACATGAAACCTTCTATCTTCTCCTGAAACCACGAGAATCATGTCTTTCGACGTGCCTGCATATTTTATTCTTTGAAGATGCGTAACTAAGCCGTGGCTTTTAAGCAGGTTTTCAAGAAAGTCGCCGAAAACGTCTTCTCCAACTGCACCTACGCAGCTGACTTCGCCCTGAGGCAAACCTAGTTTCCGAAGGTCAATTGAGACGTTCCCGGCATGGCCACCCATATGAACCTCAATTCCACGAGAAGTGAAGGTCAGTTCACCTGGGCCTGAAATTTTAGGCAAATCAGCAGCGATTATGTCAACCACAAGAATGCCTGCACATGTAACCTGCAACCTAACATTTCTCCTGGCAGTTCTCTATAGTTAGAGAATTAAGAACCATTTATCATTTTCTGGAACAAAATTTAATTGAATATGGAGAAGACAGACTCGTTCTGAACGAAGTGTGACAATTGAAAATCAAGAAATGTGGTGAATCTTTATTTTTTAAGTCAATAATCAGCCAGTTCGTGGATTGTGTTATTTTAACCCATAAGGCTAAAAACATAATTTCTAATAATCTATAACGACACCAATAACTAGCAGGTTATGGCTTGTGAAGCCTGAGGAATCAAATGAGGTCGTTCTAGTTTTTGATTGTGACGCAACAAACCTAAGTCATTGCAATTGACCCATATGGAGACATAAAGGCTCAGTCCAGTTTTCAAAATAAGCCTAAACCAAAAGGAGGCGAAGCCCATAAATGGCTGATATGGGACCTGGAGGAAGTTTGGGATAGGCTATGCAAATCTTCCAAAGAAGTTGTAACAAAAGTTGATTCTCGAGTCATAAAAGCTTTTACGGTGATCACATGGGGAACTGGCGGTGAGCCAGTAGACCGAAATGGTAGACTAATGTATCCCGTCATTTCGTGGCAGTGTGCGAGAACAGCTGAAGTGCTGAAAGACATAGCAAACATATTATCTCATTATGAAATATTCCGCATAACCGTGTAACCAGTTAACTCTATTCAACATCCTTGTCAAATTGTTTTGGCCAAGGAAACTTGAGCCCGAGGTGTTAAACAAATCTTATAGCTGGCTTATGATGGGATCTGGAGTAATCTAATGTGTGCCAACAACATGGTGACCGAAAAGGGAAGAGGAAAATACGATGCAAAATCGAGATGGTAAAAAGTGTTCCACTAGACTCTGAAGGACTTGCATTTATACCGAGCTTTCTGAAGGGAAGTGGACCGACAAGAAAGTACGGTATCCTAGGCGCAATTCTTGGTATTACGCTACGAATCACGAAAAACCACATAATTCGTGCAACCTTCGAAAGCTTGTCCAACTAGTTAGCAAAGACCTTAGAAATTTCATAAAAAGAAAGGCGTCGAGCATTAATAAAATCCGTATAGTCCGTGAAGGATCAAAAAACCTTTTTTGGAACTAAATTCGGGCTGAGGTGACGGGGATCCTAATTACAATCACGGATTTGAAGGAATGCGCCTTTCTTGGTGCAGCATTAGTTTCGTTTTTGGATATAGGCAGATTTAGCTTATTTGAAGAGGCAAAGGCAAATGTCCGCATGAAGGAAGAAATGTTTAACCCGAACGTAAACCGAAAAGTCTACAAAAGTCTTCTTAGGAATTATGACGCTTCCGTGAAGAATTTGAAAACTCAACTCTTACTTAACCAACTTGGACGATTTACCCTAAAAAGGGTAGCAGAGTAAGGACGATTGTTTTTGATTATTGCACCCTTTCCCATATTGGAGGTATTCTTTTCTGAGCTTCTGAACCGAGGATTACTGCTTTTACGCCGCTTATTTCGCAGAGGTATTCAAGTCTGCGAAGGTGGTTGCCTGCCACTGCAAGTATATGGTTGCTTGGAAACAGCTTCATAAATTCATCGAACCCACAATGTAGCCTGGCGTGAACGTGAGGCCAGGTTGGGTTAGTTTCCTCATTTATGGCTTTCCTCTCTTCAGGAGGCAGGTTTAAAGCCTCTCCTAAAACGATGACCATGTAGAGCTTATCTTCCCATAAGCCAAGGCGGGCAAACGTCAACTCGCCAGGCGCGGCGTCAAACTCAACTGAGGCTCCGCCTGCCTTAAAGTAGTACTCCAAAGCCGGGTGGAAGGTGACCTTCTTAAAGTTCTCTTTTGGGTTCATGCTTCTCGCCGCGTACCAGCTCGCGTGGTTTCCAGAGTTGCAAAAGTCCCAGATGTCCTTGTCATGATGGTAAAGCCGAACATCCATGAAGAGCACAGGTAACCCTCCGGTTA
>CAZPBM010000054.1:0-42098 GCA_964584965.1 uncultured Candidatus Bathyarchaeia archaeon
AACACTGGGTCTCTATTTAGCTCATAGGAAATTCGTTAGATACTTGGCAGCTTGCCATAAAGATTCATCTAGGCTCGAACCTGGATTAAACTCCATAGTCAGATATCCATTATAGTCTATCTCTTTGAGCGCCTCGATGAACTCTTTTAAGTTAATTTTTCCCTTACTAGGCGTAAGCCTGTCGCTGTCAGCGATGTGGACGTACCCCAGTCTCTTTCCAGCTTTCAGAACCGCTTCCCTAAGCGAATCCCCCTCCACATATATGTGGAAAACGTCAGCCATAACAAGAACGTTTTCACATCTAGCCTCGTCAAGCATACGCAACGCATCATCCATATTATTTACAAGCTCGGCATTCTGTCTACATGCAAACTCGATAACGAAGAGAATCCCATGTTCACGGGCTAATTCACCAACTTTCCTTAAGCTTTTCAATGCCTGCTTCTAAGCATCCTCGTAGTCAATGACTCTTAGAAAGAAGAGAAGACTGTGTATGCTGTGCCGTTTTTGGAGGGTTTAATATTAATTAAGATCGTGTTTATATTATAGGTCGTATCTCGGAGATGAAGGCGCTCGTAGTTTCAGTTGGAACAGGTTCAAGGCTTGGCATGCAGGCGGCTGAGAGCGTCGTGTCAGCGATCGCGCAAAGCGTTAGGCACCACAACCCCGAAAGGGGTTTCTTTGTGGTTTCGAGGCAGAGCAAAGAGAGAACCCTGCCTCTTGTCGTTGGGAAGGCGGGGCTTACTGGGGAGAGTACGAGGCAATAGAGGTCGACGATCCAGACAACATGCGCGCTGTATACGAGACAGTTAACGCGCATATGCAGAGGATTAAGGCGAAGTTTGACACGGTTGTTGTTGACTACACCTCTGGAACAAAGGTTATGACCGCCGCACTGGTGATCTTGGTTGCGCTGTACGAAGCAGATGAGATAAGAAGACAGCAACCCAGATTCTTCGCCTAGCTGTTGAACATTACAAACAATCTTGGGGAGATTACGCAACACTTGATCGGCAGCTGAAACCGTAAGAAGACATAACAACAGTTTGAGTAGTAACCACTTTTCATTTATCTTAGAATGTCCAAAAAACAATTTACAACAAAAGATGCATGTTGAGTTTGAGTTAAACTTTACTTTTCTGATTGTAAAACCGCATTACTTCTTTCTTTGTTGGGTATTTCCCGCAGCTCCTTTTTTTAGGTTCTGGGCACACTCCCCATTGGCTACCTCTGCATCCGACGGTTTCGAATATTTCAGGATAGATTTTATTTATCTCATCTTTTATTTTTGTCGCCATCAACCTAATTTCTGGAGCTGAGTTTTTGCACAATCTTAGCCTCAAGAAATTCAGCAAGGACCGGCAGTTGACTGTCCACACGTAAGTGCATTTCAAGGCTAATGGCAAAACGTAACGGGCTGATTCTCTGGATACCTCTTCTTCAATCTGCTTGTACAGTTCATGGGTTCTTTCCATGTGCGCTATTACCTTCTCTCTCAAGGAACCCTTGATGTCGGGCGGAATATACACAGGCATCTCGCCTGCTTGAGACACGTACCTCGTTGATTTTGCAGTGTGAGACGCAATTCTGTGTTCTAACAGTTCTCTAGTTACGGCAACTGAGATGTCTTTTAACTCGAAAGTGAAGTAGACATGTTCCAGTGTTGACCCATAATCATGCTCAACCATGTATCTTACTAGTTTCTTGTCGTCCATTTGTTCAAAAAAGGGACCTGTTGTTCGAACGGCAGCTGCAATTGTTTCTATCCCGTTTTTTGTATAATTAACCAAGTTAACTTCCATATGGTTCTTCTCCAAGTGCATATAATCCAAGTAATATTATTTGGTTGTGTCTATCTTCAACTTCAAGTTATATATGCTTAAAAACCTAATTAGCTTTTAACAGAGTTGAACAAAAAGTGGCTGATGTTAAGATAAGCATAATTGGAGCTGGAAGCGCTACTTTCTCTCTGTCGCTCATCAAGGACCTTTGCCTTACGCCTAATCTTTCCAGTAGCACAGTTAGCTTTATGGACGTAAACAAGGAAAGGCTAGACGCTGTTTACACGTTGTGCAAAAGATACGCTGAAGAGACAAAAACAAAATTGAAACTGGAAAAAACCACAGACAGAAAAAAATCCCTTGAAGACGCAGATTACGTTATTAACACAGCTTTAGTTGTTGGTTATAGCGGATACAGAGCTGGCTGGAACATAGGCTTTAAGCACGGGTATCGTTTTGGCGGAAGCTACCACATAATGCATGACGAAGGATTCTGGATAAATTTCTATCAATTTAGGCTTTTTGAGTCAATCGTGAACGACATATTGGAAATCTGCCCAGATGCTTGGTACCTTAAACTTGCAAACCCAGTGCTGGCAGCCACCACTTATCTGGGCAGAAAATACAAAAAGCTCAAGTTTATCGGGCTTTGCCACGGCTACCTCGGCGTTTTCCACCTGGCCTCAGTGCTTAGGCTTAACGTGGAAAAGATTGAGTACAAGATTCCAGGCGTTAACCACTTTATATGGTTGACAGAGTTCAAATATAATGGCGAGGACGCCTTCCCCATTTTGAACGATTGGATAGAGAAAGAATCTGAGAAATACTTTAGTAAATGCGGGACAAGCAGCGATGTCGGCCCAAAGGCCATAGATCTTTACAAAAGATTCAACAGATTTCCAATCGGTGATACCTGTACACCAGGTGGCGGTTCGTGGCCGTGGTGGTACCACACAGACGACGACACAGAAAAGAAATGGAAGGAAGACCCCAAAAGTTGGTGGAAGTGGGTGCTTAATCCCTATAAAGAAGACACTGTTTCAAAACTGATTAGAACCGCATACGACTCCTCTGTTAAGGTGACAAGCGTTTTTCCACCCAAAAAATCGCACGAAAGCATAATCAACATAATAGAGTCATTAGCATGCGACATACCAAGAGTCTTCCAAGTTAACATTATGAACAGTGAAAAACTTGTTCCAGGTGTACCAGAAAACTTCGAGGTGGAAGTCCCAGCTATCGTCGACGGAGATGGCGTAAAAGGCGAAAAAACTAGGGGACTGCCAAAGGCAGTTACTGCATATCTTCTTAGAGATAGAGTTGCTCCTGTTGAGGTTGAACTTGAAGCGTATGAGGCAGGGAGCAAGGAGAGACTTCTTGACCTTGTTTTGATGGATCCGTGGACGAAGTCAGAGGAACAAGCCAAAAGTCTTCTTGACGAAATTTTGTCTCTTCCGCAACATGTTGAGATGCGGAAACATTACGTCTAGTTAATGCAAAACAATAAAAGAGAATTTATAAACATCAATTTGGAGGGATACTTATTGAGTGAAAAAAATATTTTTGCTTTATGTCTCGTTGACAGCTCACAAAAAGAAGAATTTAGTCAACTTGATGAAATTTTGTTGTCAGCATTGGATTATTTTGGCATACCTTACAATGTCATTGATCTTGCTAAGGACAATTTAACTATTGAGACCCTAAGCAACTGTAGCGTAATCATTCTGTGCCAAGAACATTTTGGTAGAAGCTTATCAAAAAGCGACGTAATTTCCATTCTGGGGGCAATAAAGTCAGGCGTCGGATTAGTCTGCTTTGATGGCGATTTGCATTCATACAACGATGTCTTCAAAGATGCTTTTGGGCTTTGGACTTCTGAAGTAGGTACACACATGCCACATCTTAACACGTGGATGGTCAGAGTCTGGAACAACCAGCATTTCATAACGGGCGCCAAGGACCTAGAGTTCATTCGCTTCGATAAACCAGTCGAGGTTTGTAACATCGTCAACATCGAAAGAGATTTCAGTCTTCTTATGTCAGTTGCAAACAGCAGCGGGTTACCTGCGCTTGTAACAGAAAAATTTGAAAAAGGCAAAGTCGTTCTTTTCGCGGTTTCCCCTAAGATCTGGCTTAACGAGTATTTCGGTCATGGCGGCGGATTAGACGACGTTTTCTGGAGAAGCATTGTTTGGGCAGCTAGAAAGCCCTTTGTTATGCTTGCTATGCCGCCGTTTGTGACGATACGAATAGACGACTGCAGCGGTGCACCAAACCATTTTGAATGGGTAAAAATCCTACACAAACATAGCTTTATACCACACGTTTCCCTATTCACTGAAAACATTGGAGAAAAAGAAGCCAAAACCATCAAGCAGCTTTATAATGCGGGAATGGCGGAATTCTCGTTCCACGCCTTCACTTGGACAAAACAAATTTTCTGGGAACCCAAATCCCCAATAGACCACAGCCAAGGCAAGGAATACGGCAATGAAAAATTGGCAGAATTCTTCAAAAGGTTGGATGAAAATGCGGAAAAATGGGGAATTCAATGGTCCAGAGTTCTGACAGCACACTTCGGAGAAGTTGGAAAAGACGCTTTACCGTTTCTTAGAGAAAGAGGCATCGTTTACTTAGGAATGCCTTACGCGTTTAGTATACCTTATGGTGCAGCTCCACTGCAGCTTCCAGAAACCGAGATGAAAAAACTGAAACCATTTAAGGGTCAAGGAGGAGTTATCGGTTACCACCCAGATTTCCCCGACCTCTTTGTGATCTACCAAAGCTACGAAGATGTACCAAAGTCTGTACAGCAGTTTCTAGTAAACAAAGGCGCTATTGCGCCTAACGGACAAAAATACGATTTTCTCTGGGAAACAGGCCGAGAAAAAGTCGACATAGAGCTCGGAGCGTGGTATGCAGCTTTTGGTATTAAGCATGGTCTGAACAGTTTGTTGCCAGTTGTGTTGATAACTCATGAACAAAACATCTCAATCCTGAACAATGAGGAGTGGGATAGGCTTCTTTCAAGGGTTGACGAGCTTACATGCAATTATCAAAAAATATACAAAAGCTGGAGCTACATCGCCGAATATGCTGAAAACCTTCATAATTCCAAGATAAAATATGCCAAAACCGTCACAACCCAAGGCGAAGTAGAGTGTTGCCTCACAGGTAAAAGCAAGATACCTCTGAACTTGTTTGTTTTCAACGGCGACTCTGAATACATAGATCACGCATTCAAGGAATTTCCACCGTACCAAGGCGAGGAAACAATAAAGTTCAAACTGAACAACCTTATTTTTAGACGCTTGTAATACAACAAAAGGCAGAAGATAAGCTGATGACCTTTTTCTTGGGAATAGATCTGGGTACAACCTCGGTTAAGTGCGTTCTGTTTGACCAACAAGGTAAGGTTGCAGCCTCAGCCCTTAAGGAATACGAGCTTCTAATGCCAAGTCCAGACATAGTAGAGGCAAAGCCTGAAACCTACTGGGAAGCATTCAGAACGTGCACAAAAGAAATATTAAAGCACCCAAACATTGATTCCCGTGAGATTCTAGGCTTGGGCATTTCCAGTCAAGGTGAAAGCTTCACTTACCTAGACAAGGATGGGAACACCTTAGGAAACGTCATCGTGTGGCTGGATAATCGGTCAAAGTTTGAGGCAAAGATCATACAAGACGAGTTTGGCATCGACGAAGTTTACTGCGTTACAGGTCAGAACGTTGTTTCTCCCACGTGGACTGCGACAAAAATCCTTTGGTTGAAGAGAAATGAACCTTTACTTTTTAGGAAGGTTGACAAGTTTCTATTTCTTGAGGACTTCTTGATTTATAAATTGACAGGCAAGTTTGTCACTGAACATTCCATTGTGTGTTCCTCTCTTCTTTTCAATATATCTCGGCGAAGATGGTGGAAGGAAATCTTAGATTTCATTGGAATAAACGAGGATCAGCTGCCTCAGCTGAATCCCTCTGGAGTCCTCGTAGGTGAAATAATGTCCAACGCTTCGAAGGAAACTGGATTAAGCACGAAAACTCTTGTTTCTACAGGTGCCTACGATCAAGCTGCAAACGCCATAGGAGTTGGTAACATCAAAAACGGCGTGGTCACTGAAACCACTGGAGGGGCAATGGCGATTGTTGCCACCGTCGACAAAATTTTGTTAGATCCAAAGCGGAGAATACCATGCCACCACCACGCTGTTTTCGGAAAATATTTCCTTCAACCTTGGTGTCAAACCGCTGGTGCTGTCTTAAAGTGGTTTAGAGACAACTTTGGCAAGCAAGAAATAGAGGAAGCAAAGATGCAAAACAAAGACGCATATGATCTTTTGATGGAACAAGCATCTAAAGTGCCTCCTGGTTCAGACGGGTTGGTTCTTTTGCCTCACTTTATGGGTGCAGCTTCACCAGAGTTTAATCCAGACGCTAAGGGAGTATTGTTCGGACTCACGTTATACCACGGGAAAGGCCACGTGATAAGAGCTATTATAGAGTCCATTGCTTACATGTTGAGAAGAAACATCGAGCTTCTCGAAGAATTAGGCGTTGAAGTAAAAGAAGTAAGATCAACTGGGGGAGCAGCCCGAAGTCCGTTATGGAACCAGATCAAAGCAGATGTGCTGCAAAAACCAATACTGACAGTTCGCAAAGAAGAAACTGCTGCCTTAGGAGCTGCGATGCTTGCGGGTTTAGCTACAGGAATGTTTCCTTCGCTTAATGAGGCTGTGCAATCCATGATTTCAATCAAAGAACGTTTTTCTCCGCAAGTAGCTAATCGTGAAACATATGATAAAGAATATGAAAAATACGTTGAGCTATACAACAACCTAAGAATCGTGTTCAAGAATGATCGCAAAGACTAATTAGTTTATAGTGCATAAAATATTTCGTTTGCGTTTTATGGAGGAGCCTTGTTTGCGTACAGGATTTGTGAGTTTTATAGCTCCAGCATACACTAAAGACACCGTTGAACTATTGAAAAAGGTCGTGGAAGCCGCTAGAAACACAATAGCTTCACTTGGCATAAAAGAAACTGTTGAAGCAGGACCAGTCATTGAACTATCAGACGTGGATCCAGCCGTGTCATCCTTAAAATGCAAAGACTTCGACTTCTTAACAGCCTTGCTTCCTTCTTGGGCTGAGCCTCCTATGATTGTGAATACCTTAATGAATTTCCGAAATCGACCAATTCTTCTTTGGACTTTATCCTCTTTCAATGAAAAGGGTGTTCTAATTGCGCCTGCAGGTGCAGCTGCGATGTCCGCTGTTATGCAGCCTCTGAAAACGATGGGGTTCAACATAAAAGTGGTCTTTGGTAACTCTGATTCGAGGAATGTCCAAAATGAGATAGTGGGATTTGCGAAAGCTTGTGAAGCTGCAAGAAAATTGTCGCAATCAAGAATTGGCATATTTGGATATGCTGATATGGGCAGTTATACAGCTGGTTTTGACCAAACTTCTCTTCGAAGTAAAATCGGGCCTGAAGTGGAAGACTATGAAGTGCATAGGCTTCTTTTAAGAGCAGAAGAAGTTACAGACGAAGAAGCAGACAGATTCATAGAAGACAAGTTAGGCAATTGGAATGTGGACAAAGAAGTATCTAGAGAGGACCTTCAAAAAGCAATTAAATTATTTTTAGCCCTAAAGAAGATAATTGATGAACGAAGATTTTCCGCTGTCAGCATGAAATGCGTGTATGGTTTGCCAATATACTATGGCATAACGCCGTGTATACCTCTTGCTTTAGCTGGAGCTGAGGTGCCTGTTGTTTGCGAATGCGACGTTCTAGGTTTGGTAACAGAGCTAATGTTAGACTACATCAGCGGGCAAAGATCAGTTTATCTTGAATTCTATGACATACTTGACGACCGCGTTTTGATGGGTGTATGCGGCATGATTCCTCAACAGGCTCTCGAGAATACGCCGAGGCTCTACAAGTACGCTTGGGGAAAATTAACGGGGCTGATGACTGTAGGTTCGATGAGGACTGGAAAGGTTACCTTGGCGCGGCTAGCTTCCATAGATGACCAGTATAAGTTGCATGTTGTGGTTGCTGAAGCTGAAAAACCAAGGGTTTGGCATGAGATCGGTTGGCAGTTGGAAGCACCTGTTTATCCAAGCTTGGAGATAGTGCTTGGAAACAGGACAAGGGAGTTTATGGAAAAAATTCTCGCTCAACACTATCATGTCATTTATGGCGATTATTCTACGGAACTAACTGAATTATGCCGATTGCTTGGAATCGAAATTGAAATCACTTAACTGATTTTTACTTTTATGCTATTATTTTTCTTGCTTTGTCTATACTTAGGTCTTCGTGAACTATCCGCATGACAGCCTCAATCATGGCAGCTGGGCGTTCATGTTGCCAGATGTTTCTGCCCATAATTACACCTGCAGCTCCAGAAGCAATCACGTCATGTACGATTCCCAGAAGCTCATTTGGATTTCCTGCACCTGGACCGCTTAACACAATTACTGGAACTGGGCAGCATTCAACGACCTCTTTAAACGAGTTCGGGTCTCCTGTATAATAGGACTTAACAACGTCAGCACCGAGTTCAGCTGCTACTCTGTCCACAAATTTCACATGCTCGACACTTGGCCATTGCCGTTTAGCCTCAGATTTAAAGTGATAATCAATAATTTCAGGTGGAAGAGCTTCACATATATGCGGCATACCTAATCTTTCGCATTCCTGAGAAATTTTTCCAACCTTTTCAGCGTTTTGCGACTCTCTTGTTGTTCCTGGAAACGCCATTGACGCTATGGCGTCTGCACCAACTTTTAGTGCCTCTTCGACAGAGGAAAACATACGATAATCCGTAATGTCAGGTCCTATCACGGTTGCTGTTCCGTCTAATCGTGCTATGACACCTAGTTTGCCAACTATTTCATCGTGACAAAGCCGTATCATCGATGGGTTCATTAATATAGCATCAGGCACGTATTTTCCGCTGAGACATTTTTTTATGGCAGTTTTAATGTTTTCAAGCCCTTTAAGAGGTCCCAAGTCGACGCCGTGGTCCATGGTGAGGACAAAACATTTTCTATCTTCCTTGAAGATGTGGCCTAATCTTATTTTTTTCCCAACTGAACTCATACCTAATTCCTCATAGTTTTTATTGAAGATGTCTTGTTGATTATTGATATAAGACTATCTGGATAAAGAAAGCCTTCAATAGACTCAAACCAATCTAAGCAAATCTTGACATAAAATGGGAAGATAAAGAAGGCTTAAACGTTCTTTTCACATTTTCAATGGGCACTCCCAAAATTCTAATTAGATTTAAGTCGCAGACGCCAAGCCCCTTTTTAGATGCCAGTTTTATATGTTTCACGTTGTTCACGTCTACTCCCATTACAATTGCTCCTACAGTGTCAACTGCCACGGGGTCTAACCCTGCTATCACAAGGTTCATAGGTACCGGTCTTTCAGCTGTTTCATGTCCTTCTCCGCCAATTATGCCGTCAACCACTGCTAATCTAGGCTTAACGATTGTTGCCAATTCGGCGATTTTTTCGTTAAGGCGAAAGTGCATTTTTCCTTTTGGCTGAACTACGCCCATCATGTTTTTCAGGCTTAAAGTCACGCCTGTTATTCTATGCAATTTAAGTTTTGGCACACTTATTACAGCGCTGTTCAGGGCTATCTTCGATATCTTCACAGAATTTAGTACAAGACTTTTTTTAGCATCAGCCGCTTTGTACTCATCTTTATTTAGGTCTAGCAGCTTGATTTGCCATCGTCGTGCAACCTCGTCTACTCCAGATACTTTAAATGCTTTCATAGTGTCAGCAAATCCGCTTCCTTCTCCCACTGCAATATTGTCGTAGCCTTTCTCTTTAAAGTACTTCACGATTCCCTCTATGACCCTTGCGTCTGTCGTGTTGCCCATAGATGGGTGGCTTGCGTTAATATAATTTGGTTTTATGAGAAGTGTTTCTTCAACCTTGAATGCTTGTTCAGCACCAACAAGAGTCAATGCTTTTACGACCATTTCAGATGGTTCGTCGCCTTTAATTATGGCAACCTCAGAACGGTTCACAGTCAAAAAGAGACACCGAGATAAAATATTCAAACTCAAATATAAAACATGAAAGGTTGAAAAATGGGTTGCTTCATAAAACTCTGTTCATTTCTGTTTAACGTCTTTTGTAAGTTCATGGATGGTTTTTATCGTATTCTGAAATTCATAATAAGCATCCGCAGCTGTCAATTTCTTTGTTTTATGTTTAATGACGCCTGCTGCAACAAGCATTGAGCCAACTAGGTCACTGATGGTTGGGTCTGGAAAGGCAATTAAGGCTAAACCCGCTCTTACTAGCCAAGAATCTTTAAGGCTCGTCTCTCCTGGTTTGCCAATCAAAGGTTTCACAGTTCTTGTTTCCTTTGCGTATTGTTCAAGTATTTTGCTGAAGTCTTGAAAGCTTCTATTGTGTTCCTGAAGAGAAGACAATATTCTTTTCATTTCCTTAAGCTTCTGGTCAGTGGCTTCCATAGTATCTGCTCCAAGGCTGTTTTGCTAAAAAGGAATTTTGTAAGCTATTTATTTTTTCATATTACGTGCAAATACATAGTATCCAGTTATATTAAACTCAGACAACATGTGGATTTCTAAAGTCGTTTTTCAAGGAAAACAGCTGCGCAGTTGTTTGTCGAAACCTTATAAGCAACAATATTACTGAGAATTATGAGTGACGAGAAGTTGCCAGAGTCTATACTTCAGATAATGCAACAATTTTTCTTCATTCCATTTTTCTTCATTTTATTATTTTACATCCTATGGTTTGTAGTTGGCATTCTGATTTGCGTATGGGTCTACCAAGACGCCAAATCAAGGGGAATGGATAGCGCTCTATGGGTCTTAATTGTTCTAATCGCAAACGTAGTAGGTCTCATTGTATATTTGATAGTTAGAGAAGAAAAGAGGCCATATTATCGATTTCCATCGTATAACGAAAGACAAGCCAGATTTTGCTCTAACTGCGGTTCAGAACTGACACAAAATGCCAAGTTCTGCACAAAATGTGGAAAAGCCGTATCATAAAAAGAATGTCTGTGACTACCCAAAATGATATAGTTAAACTGTTTCACAACATTGCCGATGGTTTATCGAAATAAATTTTTAAGCTAATGAGATTATTTTTGCGTGTTTAATATGTCAAGTTCCACATCAAACGAATCTGCCTCCAAAAAAGGAGTCTTAGCTGGCGCCACACTAACTGCAATTGAGGTAACAGGCGGCTTTGTTTCTGGAAGTCTCGGTCTTCTGTCGAGCTCATTCAACACTCTAATGGATTTTCTCGCCTCAATCATCATGTTCTTTGCAGTTCGGGAAAGCAGCAAACCTCCAGACGAAGTCCACATGTACGGTCATGAAAAGGTCGAGTCTATAGCTGCAGTCTCGGAAATCCTGCTTCTATTCTTAACATGCTCGTGGATAGTCTATAACGCCTTTCTTAGAATCATTGCAAACCAGCAGACAATCGGGCTTTTTTGGGTAGCCTTTCTCACGAATTTTGCATCAATAACGATTGACTTGTTAGCTTATACAAAGCTTAAGTCATCTACCAAGAAACAAAAGAGTGAAGCAGTTGAGGCTGGAGCTCTGCATTTTCTTAATGACTTTTTAATAGCTGTTATTGTCATCATCGGTTTGATTTTCTATAATCTTGGAGTTTGGATTGCAGACTCCATAGCTGCACTCTGTATCGTGGCATATATTTTGTATTCAGGAATTAGAATGCTGCGAATACCATATGCGACTCTTATAGATGCCGCTCCGCCTGGAATTTCGGAAAAAGTGAAAAACCAGATTCTCACCGTTGACGGTGTCAAAGATTGCCACTATTTAAGAATTAGGAGGGCTGGTCAAAAAAACTTTGTCGATGCCCATGTTACCTTGTCTGGCGGTATGACGCTTTATCAGGCACACTCTATAACGTCGACCATAGAAGAGCGAATTTCAAAGATTCTTCCTAACTCTGACATTTTGATTCACACTGAACCTTACTCTGGAAAAGATGTCGTAACAAAAATAAGGGCAATTGCCTCGGACGTTTCTGAAATAAGAGACATTCACGGAATATCAGTGAGGACTATTGGCGGTGAACTGTTCATTTCTTATCATATTGAACTTGACCCAAAAATCACAATCGCCGCAGCCCACGAAATCGCGGATAGACTAGAACGGCTTCTTAAAGACAAATTGCCAAAAGTGTCAACAATTATTAGCCACCTTGAGCCTTCTTCCGAAATTTCAGGAACAGAATACAGCCACAAATCAACAGTTTTTCTGGAAAAGGAGATTCAAAAAATCTCATTAAGTATACCAGAGGTTCATTCGTTGCATGAACTTGAAATTTTGGTACATGATGGGAAGTATAATGTAACAGTGCACTGCGAAATAGACAGCTCAATAACCTTAACTAGGGCTCATGAAATAGCGACAAAGATTGAGGAAAAAATTAGGTCAATTGATAACCGAGTTAACCAAGTTAGTGTTCACTGCGAACCTCAAACAAGAAACTAATAGGAAACTAATGAAAATCAGTTTTTTCCCAAAAAGTACAGCGCTTAATCGCATGGCCTAATAAAAATCTGAAGCTATATAATAACCAGTGTAGTACATATGGGGCTTACAGTGCCCATGACCACATTTTTGACCACATTTTCGCACAATTCTGAATTCTTGTGACCATACAAGATAAGGAGTAAACTAAAAAGGAGGTATCAGAAGTGCGAAAAATAAGAATATGCAAAGAGGCGAGAGAATACACAATGATGGCGGTTACTTACATTGGAAGCATCATAGTAGGCTACGTTGTTTTCTTTCTGTTGACACTACTCTAAAACATGCATGCTGACAGTAAAACCACAAATCACAGTTTTCATATTAAAACATGCCCATATGAGAAGATTTATTATTGAAACGCAACAATTGTACTCGAAAAACATTGACTCCACAAACAGCGAAAGGAACGGTCTTTGACATACAGCGATTCTCTGTTCACGACGGTCCAGGTATACGTACAACAATTTTTCTCAAAGGTTGCACACTTCGCTGTTTTTGGTGCCAAAACCCAGAAGGCATCCATCTTGGACCTGAAGTCATGTTCTATCCTGACCGATGCATCTACTGTGGAAACTGCCTTCTAGCTTGTCCAAACAAGGCTCACGTTGTAAATGAAGACGACCATATCTTTCTTCGAGAAAAGTGTAAAGCATGTGGGAAATGTACACAAACCTGTTATTCAGGGGCACTTGTTCTCGTCGGACGTGAAATGACGGTTGACGAGGTCATAAACGAGATTCTACGGGACAAAGTTTTTTACAAAACGTCCGGAGGTGGAGTGACGCTTTCAGGCGGCGACCCTATTGTGCAATGCGGTTTTTCTCAAGCTTTGCTTAAAAAGTGCAAAGAGATCGGTTTACACACCGCAATTGAGACTGCTGCCAACTGTCAATGGGAAACTCTAGTCTCGCTGCTTCCTATGCTTGACCTAGTAATGATGGATATTAAACACATTGACTCTGAGAAACACAAAAACGCAACTGGAGTCTCGAATAAGGTAATTCTGGACAATGCAATGAGACTGTCTAGGACCAAAAAACGGCTCATCATACGTGTGCCCATTATTCCAGGCTTCAACGACACAAAAAGTGAAGTCGAAGCCATCGCAGAGTTTGTAAAGAAATTTCCAAACCTTGAATATCTGGAACTGTTGTCCTTTCATCGGTTAGGAGAAGGCAAATACAAAGCCCTTGGACTTGAGTACGCTGCAACCAACTTGGCAATTCCGACAAAAAAGAAAATAAAAGAACTGTCAGAGGCAGCTGGAAAATCGGGAATAAAAGTTCGCGAGAACTAGTTTCCAAATTTTTAATCGAAATTAAATTAAGACACTTCCTTCTTTTTTATGCTATTTATGAAGAAGCGGAAAACTTTCCGTAGGGCGTGGTAAAGTTTGGCTGAGAAATTTTCGGAGCTAACTTACGAGCAAAGGCTAGAAGCTTTATGCAAAACCAAAATGCAGCAGACCAAAGAGAAGCAAGACGCCCTCTTAGTAATGGACCAGGATGACCATGGCAGAATTTTGCCTCCCCCCGAGTTGAGGGAGATTACTGAATATATGGGGCCCTCTGGCGAAATGGTGAGAGACGCAAAATTAAATAACTTCAAACCAAAAAGCAATCATCCAAGCGGTGGATTCTTTGGCGCGAAGGTCTGTGGCGAAAACTTCAATCTTTTTCTCAAAGCTCATCCGGTTTACGTTAATCCCATGAGTTCGCTAGCTGGAGGGTACATGGCTTACTTCATGGGGTACAGAGATCCAAGCTGGCCTCCTGAGCTGGCCTCAAACTTGGAAGATGAACAAAGAAAATACGGTATATATCCTGGAATTGGAGCTACTCAACATTTCTGTCAGGACATGACCATTGGCTTTAAGCTTGGCTGGGGAGGGTTACTTAGAAAGATACGCCGTTATAGAAAACTCAATCCTGAAAAGTCTGACTTTTACGATGGCTTAGAGCAAGTTGTGCTTGGGGTTCAAGACTGGATTCGCCGCCATGTTGATGTCGCCCTTGATATGGCTAAAAAAGAAAAGAACCCAACCTTACGTCGCAACCTAGAGGAAATGGCTGAAATCAACGAGTGGCTTGTCTCCAAGCCTCCTAGAACCTTCCGCGAGGCTTGCCAATGGACAGTTTGGTATCAGATGATTGCCCGCATGTATAATGGAAGCGGGTCAATGGGTCAAATTGATGTGTGGCTTAGGCCCTATTATGAGCGGGAGTCAGCAGCTGGCACGTTAACTGATGAGGAGGCAATTTTTCACCTTGCATGTTTGTTGCTTAACGATACGCAGTATTATCAGCTTGGAGGACCTGACGCTGAAGGTAAAGACACAACTAATAAGTTGTCGTTCCTCGTTTTGGAAGCTGTCCACAGACTAAAGGCTCCCGCGAACATCGGCATTCGAGTTTTCAACGGTCTTAACCCTGAACTCTTGCGTAGAGGAGTCGAAATCATGTTTGAAGACAAAACGGGCTTTCCCAAATTTCTTGGCGACAAGGGGCTTGTTGAAGGCTTCATGAAAAACGGTTACTCCGTGCAGCTTGCTCGTCAACGTGTTTACTCGGGTTGCCACTGGTTTGCAATTCCTGGTCGAGAGTACACGTTGAACGACTGCGTCAAAATTAACTTTGCAAAGGTTTTTGAGGTTGCATTTTGGGACATGATGAACGATTCTGAGATTAGGCCAAGCGTGGACGAGTTATGGAGACGTTTTGAGATGCACCTGCGCCGAGCCGTGGAAGTCACTAAAGAAGGCCTTGACTTTCACATGAAACACATGCACAAGGTTTTCCCCGAACTTGTTTTAGACCTGTTATGTTACGGCACGATTGAAAAAGGCTTAGACGCATCCAACGGCGGCGTAGAGTATTATAACCTATGTATAGATGGCTCTGGCCTTGCCGCAGTTGCCGACTCTTTTGCCGCTGTGGAGCAACGAGTCGAAAAAGAAGGCTTGCTAACATGGTCGCAGCTAGCTGAACACTTGAAAAACGACTTCAAAGACGCAGAAAATGTTCGGTTGATGTTGTCCAGCGTTCCGCGGTATGGCCGCGGTGGCACAAGAGCAGACTATTGGGCAGTCCGTATCGTTAAAGCTTTCACTAGGTTCGTAAAAGAGAGGCCTACGCCGGCTGGATTTAACGTGATCCCCGGTCTTTTCTCATGGGCGTCAATGATCTCGATGGGTCAAACTGTTGGGGCGACGCCTAACGGTCGACACGCTTACGCTCCGATTTCTCATGGCGCTAGCCCTGATCCAGGTTTTCTTAGAGGTGGAAGTGCTCCCACCGCGATGGCCGTGGCAGTTGCTTCCGTGCAATGTGGCTACGGCAACACTGCGCCTTTGCAGCTTGACATGGATCCAGGATTAGCTCGAGGCGAGGAGGGGCTTGCAAAGGTTGAAGCCTTAATAAAAGGACATTTCGAACTAGGTGGAACCATGATTAACATGAACATCGTCGACAAGAAGCAGATTCTTGAAGCCCATCAAGATCCGTCGAAATACCCAAATCTTATTGTGCGAGTAACAGGATTCAGCGCGTACTTCGCAAGCCTATCTAGAAACTTAAGACAACTGGTCGTAGACAGAATACTATCTGAGGAAACTTAGATCTCGTTGGCTAGAAAAGCTCTAATATCTTTTCTTACAAATCTTTAGTTCTCCCGCTATAATGCATATTCTGAAACAATCTGAATATGGTGGCATATGTGAAGCTGTCCTTTAAATCTTAACATGACTGCACCGAAAAGGGTCAGGATTGATTTGAAAAGGCTATTTCTCTTTTTAACTTCCGAGTTTTTCTTTTTGATCAAAAAAGCTGTGTTGTCAATTTTTTTAGATAGAAACTCTAATTTGTTGCTTGTCGTATTTTTGGTTGGCGGTTGAGTTTTGAGGGTTAGGTGGAAAAGCGGAATCATAATCGAGAGTGAAGATGCATCCATTACGTTTGACCCTCAAAATAACCGTCTTAGTCACTGTTTGGTTTTTGTGAGTCACGGTCACTTTGACCATTCAGCCGCCTTTAGAATGGACGGGTTGCAGAAGTATTCCACTCAGCCAACTCATGACATTATTGCCAGTTATGGGATACAACCAGAAAACTGGAGGCCTCTTGATGTTGGTTCGAAGGTTACCTTTGACGATGTCGAGGTTATCTCTCACAATTCTGGTCACGTTTTAGGTTCCTGCGAGTTCGAGGTAAGAACGTCTGAAGGAAGTATTCTTTTCACAGGAGACTTTAACACAGAATATACGAGGACTATGAAACCTGCAGAGCCTGTGCAGTGCGATGTGCTTGTTCTGGAAGCAACATTCGGTTCTCCGAGCTTTACCTTTCCTTCCGAAGACGAGGTAGGGAAAGAAATGGTTGTTTGGGCAAAGAAGATCATAAAAACAGGCAGAATCCCAACGTTTCAAACCGACCCATTAGGCAACGCGCAGGAAATAATCAGCATCTTCAACGAGGTAGACATTCCAGTTGTTACTCACTGGAAGGTTTCAAGAATTAACCAGATTTACGAGGCTCATGGTTACGAGCTTAACTATATAGATGCGAAATCCGAGGAGGCTCAAGAGGTCATCGGCTCAGGCAACATAGTGTACATCACACCTAAGCAGCTGGACCTTCATGACCACCCTAATTTTGTTCCCGCACTGGTTTCAGGATGGGCAGTGTGGGCGAAAAAAACTGCTTTTCCACTAAGCGACCATGCTGATTTCCCAAGGCTAATCAGATTCGTTGAGGAATGTCAACCTAAAACCGTGCTAACCTGCCATGGAAACAAGTTTGACGACACCCTTTCACACTTTATTGAGCAAAAACTCAGAATCAGATCTTACCCAGTTGACCTTATACCCACAAGCCTTAAGTCGGAAAATCGTAAAAACCAAATTCAAGGAATTCTTAAATGAAACTAGTCATTGCATCTAGACTAGGGTGAGTTGAAATGATAAAGCCAGTATCATTCACTAATCACGGGCAGCAACTGATTGGCATCTTGCACGTGCCCGACGATCTTCCCCCAGACCAAAAAGCTCCAGCCATAGCCATGTTCCACGGGTTCACAGGAAACAAGTCGGAGGCTCACAGGTTTTTTGTCCAAGTTGCAAGGGCTCTATGCAAGGCTGGCTTTGTTGTTCTACGTTTCGATTTTAGAGGTTCTGGCGACAGCGACGGCGACTTTGAAGATGTGACTGTTCCTAGAGAGATAAGCGACGCAGAACAAGCACTCACGTTTATATTTAGCCTTCCCGAAGTTGACGATAAGTTGATTGGCGTAATTGGGCTAAGCATGGGTGGAAGGGTCGCTTCGATTCTTGCCTCTATGGACAAGCGTGTAAAATACATTATATTGTATTCTGCAGCCTTGGCTCCCTTAAAGCAAATGTTCGAAGGCATCATCGGAAGTGAAAAACTTGATAGGCTAAATAGAGGCGAAAGCGTATCGCTCAATAACGGATGGTATTTGAAGAAGCCTTTCTTTGACACAGTTGACGAAACGATTCCTTACGAAGTTATGAACAAAATTAAAGTACCTGTTCTAATATTGCACGGGGATTCTGACCAAACCGTTCCTTTGGAAGTTGCATTACGAGGCTATGAAATAATTAAAGACCTCAATGAAAAAAACAAACTTCATATAGTAAAAGGCGGAGACCACGTTTTTTCATTGAAAGAGCACACACTCGAAGTTATTAAAGAAACTGTTGACTGGTTGAAGTCTCTTGACCTTAAAGCTATTAGACAAAAAGCTCAGGAAGAAGAGTTTAAGCCGTCAATAGATTATGCTAGACCTTGGTTTCACGGTTCTCCTCTAAGATTAAGCGTCCTAAAAAAAGGATCAACTATTACTCAAGACGAGGAACTGGCAAGGGTTTTTTCTCACGCGCCAACACTCGTCAGAGTCTCAGACGACGGAACAGTCAAACACGATGGAAAAAGGTCGGGGTTTCTATATAGAATAGCTGAGGACGTTTTTCCAGAAGACGTTCAGCCTCATCCTCAATCCACGATGCAGCCGGGAAAAGAATGGATAACGACAAGAGACCTAAAAGTCGACCAGATAGGCGTTACATTCATTCATCCAAAGGAAAGACTCACAAGTGAAGAGATATCGCAACTTAGAAAAAAATAGGAATACAATAAAAAGTAAATAGGTAATTGTTTTTAAGGCTGTTTTCCGGCCATCTACACGATAAATTTATGTGGTAAAGGTTGCCTTAACAATAGGCAACGCATGATAATTAAAGACCAAAGTGGATGATCCATATTGAAAAAAGTGGTAGATATATTAATGCAGACAAAACCGTATGAACTCGAAGGTTTTCCATTGAGCGTAGATCACTCAGATCATATTGTCAGATTAACCCTAAAAGGGTACTCTAAACTTGCGGCTGACCACATTCTTCATCCTGAAATGAGGGGGCACCTAGAAGAGACACTGGGCAACACAATACGTAAACTTAACCTCGCATTCAGTAAGGCGGTTCTTGACAAGAACTATGAGAATAAGGTTGTTCAATGTGCAAGAATTTACGATACCTTGGTAAACATGGCTCTAAACCTAATCGGATTTGAGAGAAAGATTATAGGTTTTTCTGAAAACGAGGCAAGAAAATCTCTTACTTTGATAACAACCGCTTTAAGGGATCTGGAAAAACTTGAAAGGAATTTTGCCTTTGGCGAAGAACAAAATGAGGCAATAATTGCCAAGGCAGTTGTCGACGGAATCTTAGCAGAAATGAAAACCGTGATGAAAGTCGTGTATAGGCCTCCTGGTGCCATGGTCGCGCATATTGCGGAGAGCATTGAAAAAAATCTTAGCAGCGATGATTTTTTGGGGTCATTCCTAAGACTGGCTGAACAAGCGATTCACAACAATATTTATTATAAACTTAGCATGATGGGGGCATGCAAGTTTGGAAACGATTATGCTTTGGGACTTAGATTTTTACGTCACGTAGGCTTTGTTCAAGTGACAACTAACCCTTCTTTGGCTGCAGTGGCTTATGAGGATGATCCTTCAATGTGGGAAGGCTATAATGGCGAAGACTTATGTCCAGATTTTAAAACAGTGATTAAGCAACATCCGGAATTCTTAAAGGATCCCGAGAAATTTGGAGACGAGATAACTGCTTATGCAACCGAGGTCAGCATTTGGCGAAACCTAACAGTTTTTCGACCTATTGCCGTCTCCTCGAAAATGGTTCACGGTATGATAAGCCTTCAGCTTAATCCGTTTATTGCTGACAACTTCGAAGAAAGTGTAAACTACGCCCTAAAATTTTACTTGGACGCTCAGGAGTTTCTTAGACATTATGACACTTGGCTGTTATGGGGATACTCAGAAAACGTGGAGAGGGGAAGACCGAACATCGTTTTTAAGGTTGCGGGAAGTTCTCCAGCTTCAATTGACATCACAAGAAAACTTGAAAGCCTCGGAATTGGCACAAACAACACGGTCACGTTTACTGTTTCACAGATGGTTGAACTAATACTTGCAAAGATGGAAGGAAGAGCTGAAGCAGTTAAAAAGGGCATTCCGTTAACAACCGTGTACGAAACAAACATGGGCGGAAGACTTGACGATCATGTAAGAGAGGTTCAAGCTGAAGCACTTGTGAAAAAAGCAATAGAGAAGGCACCTGACAAAGAGGCTGCTCTGAAAAACTTTGCTGAGGAGCTTGGGGCGTGGAACGAGGTCTCTCAGAAAAAAACTTTGGCTGAAAAAATAACAGTTGTTAGCAGTCGAAAATACCTTCGTCCATTAAACAAGGAGCAGATGATTCGGTTCCTCGCAAAGCATGGTGTGCCATATAATTCGGAGGAAGGGATTAAAGCCTATTTGGAAACCTTGGAGAACGACATCGGATACAGTGGCATATCAGTAACTAAAAGAGTGTACGAAATTTTCTTCAGTCCTCAAAATAAGCTAAAATGGGTATCATACCTGCAGACTAAGTATGACTTAACTGAAGAGCAGGCGAATGAAGTGCTGTTTGGAATTGACATTCTTCCGGCTTCTAAGAGACACACGAAAGAAACGCTTCTCACCTTAGCAGGAACAAACATTACGCAAACTGAATTTCCCAACCACCAGACAGCAGTTTTGTCAGCATGTTCAGAGCCAAGCTTCAAAATTGAAAACTACCTCGAATCTATCCTTAAGCCTGTTGATTCCGCAATTCTTCAAAGATTAACTGGGGACACTGACGACTTAAGGAACGAAGTTACAAAATTCTATGAAATAACAAAGCCTCAATCGGAAATCCTAAAAAAAGCCAAAATACCCAATGTTGAACAATATGGTTCTAAAGGAATCTTATCTTCACAATGGCAAAGATTTGGAGCGGTTGTAAAGACAATGGACGAGTTTTCAAGCAGCTACGAAACATTTAAGTCAAAATGTACCTCATTCGTGAAAAAGATATCTAAAGAAAAATGATCACTTTTTCGAATTTTGGTTTTTCACGAGACTCATCCTTAAAATTTTTATTGCCCGCTTAACAGCAGTCTCAAAGTCTCCTATTCCGTTTATTCCTGCTGCTGTTGAGTGTCCTCCCCCCATTCCGTAGAGAAATTCTCCTAAAGGTTTGGCTAAATCTTTTCCCACGTGAAACCCTGTTTGTGCATAAAATTCCTGGTCTGACCTGATGCTTATTTGCAACTGGTCATCTTTTTGCCCTCCAACAATGGCTAGATGTGCACCCATTTCGACTATTGCTCTTGCGGCTGAAGCTTGGAAAGACCCTACGTGGGAAAAAGCGATTAGCCAATTATTAATTCTTAGGAGCTTTAGTCTCCTGCAGGCTTTAAGCCTGGCTATGCGTTCAGAATAGTCAATTGGAAGAGACAAACGTGACAGCGATTCCTGAGCGTTTATTCCGATGCTTACTAGATTAGCTATGATTTTGAAGGTGGCGGAGTTTGCCAAAATGAAGTGTTTTGTGTCGAAAGCTATTCCGAGAAATAGTGCTTCAGCCTCTTCCTTTAAGAAATTTATTCCGAACTCTTCATAAAAGCCGTATATAATCTCGCATGTTGATGACGATTTTTCATCTGAAATGCAAAGGGAAACAATCTTTTCAGTTTCCGGGTGACTCGCGTGGTGATCAATCAAAATAAGATAGGCAGAAGAACCTTTCACCTTTTCGCTCCATTTTCCAAGCTGCTGGATCGTGTTCGTGTCAAGCATGACAATTATGTCCGCATCTTCAAATGGGGGCTCATCCATCATTATCTCGATGGGAAGATATTTGCTTAAGACTTTTGAAAGCTTACTTATTCCATCAGCGCAAGCAATGTCAACCTTTATGTCTCGATAAAGCCTTTTTATTAGTCTCGAAAAGGCGAAGGCTGAACAGATAGCGTCTGGATCTGCGTTTTGATGGCACAATAAAAGAACATACTTAGGGTTAACCCTTTCAAAAATAGATTTCAAGTCTTTGGCTGACATCTAACTTCCTTCACGTATTCATCAATTGCCCGAAAGGCTGATTTGACTGCTTCGTTCGCTAGTTTTTTGGCGTCTTCATCACTGTGTAAATCAGAAAGAGACAATTCGACCTCTATTTCAATTACCAGCTCATGTGCGTCTTCAAGATTTACCGAGACCGTCA
Organism: uncultured Candidatus Bathyarchaeia archaeon; assembly: GCA_964584965.1. Taxonomy (GTDB): domain Archaea; phylum Thermoproteota; class Bathyarchaeia; order Bathyarchaeales; family DTEX01; genus JAGTRI01. Next base: position 21,992 of record CAZPBM010000054.1, read on the forward strand.
TATCTGTGATTTCGTTTTTCGAAATTTTTGAAGTTACATATTTTCTTGCAGCTTCATCAGCCAATATGCACAATTCCTCAATCTGATCATTGGATAATGATAACTTGTTTGGTTCCTCCAAAAATTCCACCGTCAACCCGAAGAAAGCGGTCGAAGGTCTTTTTGCAGTTTCTCGTTAAGTTCCTTAATTTGTGCTCGAAGCCGCTCTTCCTGTTTTCCAAGAACTGAAACCCTCATGTTCGACAGTTCCTTCTTTTCCTTCAGTTCATCTACGACTTTTTGTTTTTCAGTTTTTATGAGAAGCGAACCAACTGATTTATAGATCACCCCGTTGTCGGTGGTTTTCTCAAGCTCGCTTAAGGCTTGGTCAACTTCAAGGAGTTCAAGTTCAACTTGCTGCTTTTGCGTCAAAACGTTTTGAAGAGTCTGCTGTAGTTGCTGCAGTCTTAGCAGTCTTTCTTGAACAGCAGGTGGAAGAGTTGTGCCTTCGCTCATTACAATTCAACACCGTCATGTATTTTAGTATATAGTAACACAATTACTATGCACGGTTTAATTAAATGTTTCTTAGAGCTTTGGACTAGACGAAGGAAAATCAAGGCCAGAAAAATGTCAGTGTACCCCAAAAATTACTATTTTTTAAGTATCTCGTTTATTCGCTTTATGAGCGGCTCTGCCTCCTGCCTCAAGGGCCAAAGCATCGCATCAGGTTTTAAGAAGGCTATAAAGAGACAGTTATCCGCATACCTTGAGAAAATTGTTTCCTCACTCCCTTCAATGATGGTTCGACGCAGTTCTTTTACGTCGGAAAACATGGCAATTTTCTCATTAACGTCGAACAGCAAGTTAGCTAGAGAGCCGAGTTTTCTTGGTTAACGTTATGCGGCAAAAAGGCTGATAGTATGGAGCCTTCTCGGTCAACAACGGCGCAGCCTAAGAGATTAGTATCCTCAATGAGTTTTTTCAGCATTTCATCCAGTTCTTTCTTTTTCGCAGATGGCTTAACTTTTGTTGGTGCGACTAGGTGCCAAAGTCTCGAGGTTCCAACATCCTCGAAGTCTGCTTTTCCTGATATTTTGAAAGACGTAAGATACTTGATTAATGTTGTTTTGGGAAGACCAGTTTCCTTGGCTAGTTCTATAGTACTTAGTTTTCCATCAAATTTCTGAAGAGCTTCGACGATTTTTGCTTCGTAGCTCAATGTTTACCCCTCTTATACTACGGGTGTAAGGTGAATGCCTTGTTCGTCTGACGAAACATTGTAAAGCCCAGTTCTCGGCTGGACACCGTAAATGAATAGGCTGCCAACTATGTCTTTGAAAATTATGTGGGCATCAGCTATCTTTGTAATCATTTCAACGGATTTCACGCCTCTCTTTACTACGGCAATTAACACTTCGTTGCTCTCGATTGCTCTAGAAACAGCTTCGTCTAACAATTTTAAGGTGTTATCTGCACCATAAAGAATTTCGAAGGTGTCTAATCCAATAAATTCGGCAACACTAGGGTGGCTTTCCCCTTTTTGTTCAAGAAACTCAGCATATTCTTTTCTGGATTCCATAAGCGACAATTCCAAAATCTCGGAGCTTTCTTTCTTGATTACCTCAAAAAAGTCCAAATATTCTCTTGATGTGGGAAACAGCTTTTCTAACCTCCACGTGATCCAAGTTTTAGGTTTAAATTGGTATACCCCCATAGCCTCTGGAATCTTATTTTCTAGTGTTGATGATACGCCTGCAGATCGGATTCGAACTACGCCGATGTTATTGCTAGACAAGTTCATAGCGATTTGATCAAGAAATGGAATATAACGTAACCCGACACCGTATTCAATTTCGAACAGGGTTAAGCCTCCCCTTTTCAAGCCACCGATGATGTTGTCTAAGTCCTTAATTCCGGTTGATCGGTGATTTTTGTCAATGTCTGGAATTGGTTCTAGCCTCGGGGTTGTCTGTACAGTGTATGGTGGAAAACTTCGGAATCTTCCATTGTGAAGGGTGAAAACATAGCTTTTCTGTCCTCTTTTTACTCCTCTTAGCTTGTTTAGTTCTATCAGCCTTGCGGTTCTCGACGATAATTGCTCGGAATATACCTGTCCGCCCATTGCCTCTCCGCGAATCTCGACGTCTGAAAGCTTAACTACTCCATCAACAATGAAATCTAAAGGCGTTTGGTCTGCTGTTTCTGACACAAGAATTAAGTGCGTACCAACCTCGCGGCATAGCTCGCATAGGCTCTGCGTTAAAGTCGCGCCTTGGTCTTTAAGGTTAACATAATTTAGCACCACGTCCCAGCTGTCGATGACAACCACAGGGTTGTCCATTTCCTCAGCGTCCTCGTAGAGCATCTTAAAAAAAGCTAAGGCAGAATCAAAATCAAAGGGACGCTTGAAAGCCTCAAAATCTGAACCAAAAACCTTCATCATTCTGTTAGGCGTTGCATTTACGATGTTTTTTTCGGGAATAATGTTCCTGATCCAAGGGAAAAACGCATACAGTTTTTCTGGGGTTACTCTTGTTGAAAAGTAAAGTCCGTTACGTTCATCGCAAACCTCTTTCAAAACCTCGAAGGCAAATATTGTTTTGCCAGTACCTGGTTTTCCCTTAATAAGCAAAGTTTGCCCAGATGAGGATTCAAAAAATGATTTAATTTCGCTGGGAATGTTGCTTTCTTTCATTTTGTTCGCCTCCGAAAATGGGAAGATGAGACTCTTATGAACGAAAAACATTTGGTTCTTGCAGCTATAATCACAATTTATCTTGCTCCTTAGACTTTTTTTTGATAACATCTAAAAGTGTAACGGGGTTAACGGGCTTCAAGATGTATGCGTCTGCCCCCAGTTTTAACGCGGCAATAGCGCTATCAAGAGAGGGATAACCGGTCATCATAATCTTCACCATTCTAGGAAATTTCTCATGTAGAATTTCCAAAAGCCTGGGTCCCTGCATTCCTGATAGTCTAATGTCCAGCAAAGCTATGTCGAAAGAATTCTTCTCGATTTTTTTAGTAGCTTCTTCTCCTGATTCAGCGGTCTCAACGCTGTAGCATTCTGATTCCAGAATGTTTTTTAGGCTTTCCAAAATTCTTTGATCGTCATCCACGATTAAGATTCTTTTTTCTTTAGCTTCCATTAGAAATACTTTCTCCAACAAAATTCTTTAATAAGTTACTTTCAACCTAGATCTTTGACTGTTTAGATTCTTTGGTGTGAACGTGGCTTTTTTGTATAGTTCTGATATCACGTTTCCATACCGACTGTTGAATGGGTACTCTGTTGTGAGTTGAATCTCACAGTTTTCATAAACTTTATGGATTTATAATATCGTATTATATTTTCTGAATCCGAATAGAACCGTGAAGTCTAGGCTGAATTAAAGGGTGGCACGGATAGTATAAGGAAACTTTAAAAATGGCTGTGTAAGATTCATTCGGAAGTGAGAGAGATGTTAATTGCAACATCTGATTCACAATGGCTTAGTTGTTCCAAAGTATGAGTGGAAGAGGCTCAGCATAAAAATAAGAGGTAAAGAAGTTCAGCTTACGCCGCATCAAGAAGAGATGGCTGTCGCGTGGGTCAAGAAGCTTGGAACTGATTATGTCAATGACAAGGTTTTTGTAAAGAACTTTTTCAGCGATTTTTGTGAAGCCTTGGGTCTAAAGGAAAAACTTGATCCTGCCGATTTCGACTTTTCAGCAATTATAGACTACGTAGAAAAAGAAAAAGCTGCCAAGCTTAGTCTCTCAAAGGCTGAAAAAAAGAGGCTGTCAGAGGAACGGAAAAAAATGAAAGAAGCTGCTAAAGAAAAATTTGGCTATGCGCTTGTTGACGGCGTCAAGACAGAAATTAGCAATTATGTCGCTGAGCCATCCTGCATTTTTATGGGAAGAGGCAGACATCCAAAACGTGGCTGCTGGAAACAGGGACCAAGCGAAGAGGACATTGAGCTTAACCTTTCTCCGGACGCTCCGCTGCCTCCAGGCGGATGGAAGAGAACTTGGCAGAAGGACGTCATGTGGGTTGCAAGGTGGATGGATCATCTTTCAGGAAAAATGAAGTACGTGTGGCTTGCTGAGAGCAGCACACCTAAACAGATGAAGGATATTCAAAAATTCGAAAAGGCAAAGGAGCTTCAAAAAAACATTGAGCGCATCAAGAATCACATTGTGGCTAACTTGGATTCTGCTGATGTGAAAAGGCGAAAAACAGCGACTGTCTGCTACTTGATTGACAAGTTCAAAATAAGGGTAGGCGACGAGAAAGACCCGGATGAGGCGGACACAGTTGGCGCCTCAACCCTTAGACCGGAGCACATCAAGTTTGGAGAAGATGGAAAGGTCACTTTGCATTTTTTAGGCAAAGATTCTGTTCCTCACATTTTCGAGGAGAATCTTCCTGAAAATGTTATAAGAAATCTGAAAGAGTTTTCATCTAATGCTAAGTCCACGCTTTTTAGCGGCGTTGACTCGACCCGTGTAAGTGAGTTCCTCGGAGAAGTTGTTAGTGGGCTTTCAGCAAAGGTTTTCCGCACCTATTACGCGTCTCAGGCTGTTAAAGGTAAGCTTGATACTTCGCCTGTCAAGGTTGATGATCCAGATTATTTCAAAAAGTATGTGGCTACGATGGCTAATCTTGAGGCTGCTAGAACGTGTAACCATAAACGTACTATCCCGAAAACATGGGCTTCATCGCTTCAAAAGCAGGAGGAAAAACTTGAGGGTCTCATTGAAAAATCAAGGGTTGCCCAAGCGAATATGCAGCGGCTGATTAAGGAAAAGGAACAACAGTTTTTGACGGTTCTGAACAGAGAAGAAGAGCGGCTAAAAACTTTGATGCGGGATTTGGAAATTCTTCAACGATCTGATTCTGAGATGTGCAGTGGTAAGCCGAATCTGTCTTTAGCTCGGAGGATTGCCCAGAAAAAGAAGGCTATTAAGGTGCAAAGGGAGCGTATCAGGAGAATTAGAGAAAGACGTCTGGAACACATTAAGAGGTTGGAGGAAAGAAGAGACGTTAAACTGCAGCGTGACAAAACCGCTATTGAGCGGTTAAGGCTTCAAGTTGAGGCTAAGAAAAAGACTCGTGACTTTAATTTGGGCACCTCTTTAAAGAGCTACATTGATCCACGCATCTACTATAATTGGGGCCAAAACGTCAACTACGATTGGAAGCTTTATTATCCCAAATCTCTCCAGAAAAAGTTCTCGTGGGTTGAAAACAATTCGGTAACATACTGATTTGATGCTTTTAATGCCCATAAAAGAATTTGTATGGCAAAACCTGCTCATTCAGTCGCGTGTTTCCAGTCTTTTCCAGCCCATATCTTAAAAGAGGTTTCGTAAGGTGCCTCTGCGAGTGCGGAGACGTCGCATACAACCCAGGTTTTAAAGGTCTTTCAATTTCATAAACAGTTTTTTTCAAAGTTTTTCCGTGGAATCCACATTTGAGGCATTCGAACCCTTGCCCTCTGCCCATTGACTTCATTCTTTTTCCGCAGGACGGGCATAGTGGATTCCTGTAAACAAGGAGAACCGCTGGTTTTATGAGATGTATTTTTTCCGCATTAACAGTCATCGGATTGGTTTGAGATTTAGGGCGGACTCCTCCGTAAATTTCTACGAGGTCTCCTTGAATCAACTTCATGGCGAAGTCTCTAAGAGTTCCAGTAGGCTCATAGGCTGCGCAGTCAACTTTTCCAGTGTTGTCTCGGATTTGGAAAACTACGTGTCCACCTTGGATGACTCGTGACTTTGCTGCTACTTCTCCTCGTATGATGACAGGGTTATATGGTTTAACGTCGCTTATTGAGACTGCTCTTTTAAGGTGTGCGTCGGTTCCCTGGTTTGTTTTGAAGATTGTCCACCTTTCAATCGGTTCGTGACTGACCACAATTTCATGTCCACGTTTAACCGCTTCAGATGTTTCTCCCCTAATGCCATAGAGAACAGGGTCGGGTCCCCTTGGAGTTATGAGGACGCGTCCAGTTTCAGGGTCGACATTGTTGAAGACCTGTCGCCCAAGTTGTCGTTCCATCTGGAGAACTGAAGAGCCGTCAATTTTTCTAGGAGTTCCCCTATTCTGTTTTGTTCTATAGGCTATGAGCTCGAATGTGTGGTCTCCTTTAAGCTGAGCTCCTATCGCAGCCAGTCCGCCTATGATGCCTCTTCCAGTCTTGAACCCGATTGCTTCTGCATTGTGTTTTTTGATTAACTTAAGAGCCTCTTTTTTCGTGACGACGCTTGTCATTGTCCGTTCAGCGAAGGCTTCGACAGCACCGGGCACCTCGCCTTTAAAGAACACTATCCCAGGCTCAGTTCCAGCCTCACTGAGCTCCGATTCCTTTTCCACAGTCTCAGCGACAATTTCCTTAACTTCATCTATCTGTTGAGGTTCGCACAAAATCCTTAAGCACAGAGCTCCGTTTCCACGAGTTTTCCAAGGCACATTCGGATTCAACCTTACCAGAAATGGATAGTCAAAAAAAGAGACCCTTAGCTTGCTTAGTTGCTCGGTTATTAAGGCTGCAACATAGGTTGTGCATCCGCCTTTTCTGGAGTCCGTGTCGTCGAAGCCAACATGCAACTTTTCCATCATAAAGCAGTCTCAAACTTCCGTGTATATTCCTTAACGTAAAGACTTAATGATAATATTTATTACTGCCCCAAAAGAAAGTCATTTTTAGCCGGATGACGAGAAGGCATTTGATTGACACTCATGATAGCTCAGAGTTAAACCGACGGCTAAAAAATCCCTAAAAAATAACTGGCAATCTAAGTGGTTTTCTTTGCTCCGCTTCTTTGGAACAGCAGCTCGTAGTTTTCGCCTATGAACCATCCGAAAGTTGCCATTATCGCTCCGAATGCGACCATAAGAAGCTGCGTGGACAAGTCAAAAGTGAAGATGGCCGCTGGGCCTGCTAGGGCATACAAACCAAACACGTATATGGCGGCTCCAGCAACGGCAGAGACAATTAGGCCCAAGGTTCTATGCACCACCCTTCCAAGCATGATGCCTATTAACAATGTAACTGGAACGACCAGAAAAGTTATTAGAAAAGCAAAGTGCATTTTCCGTTTCTCCTGCCATCATGTTAAAGCAGACATATTTTCCGGATGACATCTTAAATAGCCCAGATACTTAAACGTAATTCTCAAAAACAATTTTCGTATAGAAAAATGGTCAAAAAAGCTGACCCGACTATATATACCCCTCCCCCCTCTGCTACTCACACACATATCATCGTAGGCTTAATAACAGAAAGAAAATGGCTATTCTTAGTTCTCTTAGACGGTTACGTCATTGCTTCAATCACTATCATAGTCAACGTAGACCTAACCTTAGTAATTCTCCTTATACGCCACGTTATGAGCTCCTTAAGCTTATCCATCGAGTCAGCCTCAACCTTGGCTATAACGTCGTAGACCCCGTAAACAAAATAGGCTTCCTTAACTCCCTCAATCTTCTTAAGCTCGCCAAGAACCTCGCCTTCCGACCCTATCTCAGCATTAATCAACACAAACGCAACAGGCATACACAATTCCTCACTTAACCCAACGTCTACTGATACATAGACACTTAAAGATATTAAATATTTCCGTCTCATCAACAAAAAATACGCTTTTCCACACGTTTTCCCGTAACCAACCTCAATGACTACTAAATTTTTAATAATAACCAGCAACCTTAATTGGAAACAGAAGATACCTTCTCCAGGGAGACGCAGATTTGGATTCTCTTGAAAAAATAGGAATCGACATCCGCAAAATTGAGGAACGCAAAACAGACACGTGGGTCGACATAAGCCTAGAAGAGCTAAGAAAAGGCGTAGTTCGATTCTACAGGGTCAACGACCCATTAACAGGACAGTGGCTGTTCAAAGTCTGCAAAGACGAAGAAATGCAGCGAACCACCGTTAAAGCTATAAAATGCCCAGCTGGAACGGGCTTTGCACAACTAGAAGGACGCACCATGCTTTTCCAAAAAAGCATCATACAAGGCTACTGCTACGATGTCATATCTCTATCATACCTCGACGACAAACAAAGACTCCGCAGAAACGTCATTGCAAACATGGACGAGGTGCCTGAAACCCTCAAAAACAACTTCAAAATCGTAGACTACGAGGAAGCCGCAGGAAAAAAAGCTGTTGGAAAAAACCTCGTCACACTATGCGAAGAAAACGACGAAAAAAAGATGCTCATTCTTTTCCTAATAGAAAGAGCTTGGCCTCTTTCAACAGTCCCTCCAGAAATAAGCACAAAAATGATTGACCTTTACAAAATGATAAAGAGCCTTGAAAAAGCAGCCCTCGAAGAAATCTACGCAACCGCGCAGGAACAATACCAACTTGCAAGAGAAGAAACAGACCGCCTACTAAACATCCTCGAAACTGAAGGTAAAATCCAAAAAGCAGACCAATACATCAAAACAAAGAACAAATAACCATTCATCCTACTTTATGACTCGCCAATTTTAAATGCGCCAACTATAAATAATAACATAAGGTGAACTCTTTTTTGGAACACAAGATCATAACGACCAAAGAAATGCGAGCCCTCGAACTTAACGCAGAATACTATGGCATCTCAAGACTGCAACTCATGGAAAACGCTGGAAAAAACGTTGCTGCAGAGATCTTAAACCGGTTTAAACCAAAAGAAACAAAAATCGCGGTCTTCTGCGGGCTAGGCGGAAACGGAGGAGACGGCTTCGTAGCAGCACGACACCTAGCTTGCCAAGGCTTCAAAGTCGACGTGTTTATCGCAGGAAGGGCTCAACAAATAAACGACGAAAACGCAAGAAAAAATTGGGAGGCACTGACAAATCTAAGAGGCTCAGTTTCGGTACATGAAATTTATGACTCATCCCTTCTTTTCGAGGTAAAAGCAGAAGCCATCGTCGACGCACTTCTCGGAACGGGACTAACAGGACCTCCAAAACCACCAATACTTAACATCATTAGACTCATAAACGAAGCCAAAGGGTTCAAATTAGCAGTAGACATCCCAAGTGGACTAGACTCCGACCAAGGAAAAGCCTTGGGAGAAGCAGTCAAGGCAAACCTAACAGTAACTTTCCACAAGGCAAAACCTGGACTGATAGAAGCTAAAGAGCACACAGGCGAGCTCTTAGTCACGGACATCGGAATTCCAGAAGAAATCGAGAGATACGCAGGTCCAGGAGACGTCGCAGCACTAGTTAAACCAAGACCCCCTGAATCTCATAAAGGTGATTTCGGAAGGCTTCTCGTGATCGGAGGAAGCGAAACCTACGTTGGCGCCCCAGCGTTTGTAGCCCTAGCTGCATTAAGGACAGGCGTTGACCTAGCATACATTGTTGCACCACACGAAACAGCCTACGCAATATCTTCTATATCACCTGATTTGATCACAATAAAACTGGAAGGCGAATACCTGAACAAGGAAAATCTTTCCGTCATAAGGCGTAACCTTAGCAAGGCAACCGCAGTGGTCATAGGTCCAGGGCTTGGGCTGCAAAATGAAACCCAAGAGACTGTGAAGGAAATCATAAGAATCGTTAATGAAAAGAAGATACCGATGCTTATTGACGCCGACGCCCTAAAAGCATTTGCTGAATTCAGATATAGACTGGCAACCCCAACTGTTTTAACTCCGCACATCGGCGAATACGAAATCCTAACTGGAACGAAGCTTCCACAAAACACCGAAGGAAGAATTAACCTCGTTAAACAGACAGCTCAAGACCTAGACACCGTTATTCTCCTAAAATCACACATAGATATAATCACAGACGGAGCAGCAGTAAAGCTGAACTTCACAGGAAACCCAGGCATGACTGTAGGCGGAACCGGAGACGTTTTGTCAGGCATTGTCGGAGCCTTGCTTGCCCGCGGCGTAGCACCTTTCGAGGCTGCGGTAGCTGGAGCCTTCGTCAACGGCGCAGCCGGAGACTTTGTTAAGGCAGAAAAGGGAGAACACATAGTTGCCTCAGACCTACTGAAGTGGATACCGAAAGTCATGGATGACCCGTTCAGCCACCTCGAACTTAAGAAAGGTCGTTTTCCGAAAGGCTTTTGAGCATCATACATCATGGTTGCCTTCACCGCGTGATTTACATGCAGTTTGACTTAGCCTTACCTTCGGCCATATTTCTCATCGTCACAGCATCAGTTCTCTTATACAGAAAAACCGAAAGAACATTTTCAACATTGATGGGAGACCAAAAATTCTCCACCCGCGACGCTATCATAATAGTTGTTGTAATGGGGCTTATAATATCCACAATTGCTTTTCTTCCTGGTCGAGCAGTCCAAATCGGGTTCATGGCAGCATACTCTTACATGCTTTTTATGTTCACGTACCTTGTTTTGAAAAAGGTACACCTAGCTGTCTTACCTCCAATTGCTTTCCTGTTCTGCTATGTTTATCTTTTCTCTTATCTTGCAGTGTTCAACCTTTTTGTCGTAATCTTCGCAGTGATTATAACAGTCTACATAAGCACCTTCTTCACTTGGAAGACAGTCTGGCTGTTCGCAGCTATCCTAACAATAATGGACGTCATTCAAGTCTACATAACAGGCTTCATGAAACAGGCAGCCATAGGAATGATTGACCTCAAACTACCCGTCATGCTCATTCTCCCCAGATTTCCACCAGGAAACCTTATAGGCCTAGGAACAGGAGACCTTTTCCTCGCTGGACTGCTAGCTATTCAGACAGCGAAAAAACTTGGTCAAAAAATAGGGGTTCTTGTTGCTGCGATGACCGGAGCCGCCATGTTCATTTTTGAGGTTATATCGTTTAACACCGGATTTGCCGATTTCTTCCCAGCAACCCTCGTTGTTGTAGCTGGGTGGCTAGCAAGCCTTGCAACTTTTCACCTAAATTCTAAAAGGAAGAAGCAGGGAATAGGCATAGTAGTCGTTGAAGATTACCTAAAATACTAAGCCTATCTTTTCTTGTTTGCCTCGATAAACTGCTTTATCCTCCTAAGTCCTTCCTTGATGTTTTCCTCAGAGGTCGCGTATGAGAACCTTATGTGTTCCCCTTCACCCCTGTTTCTGTGACCGAAATGAATGTCAGACAACACAGCAACCCCAGCCTCATAAAGAAGCTTTTTTCTGAACTCTTCCGAATCTTTTGCCTTAACAAGTTTGCAGGCCTCCGAAACATTTGGCCAAACGTAAAAAGCGCCACCTGGCTTTAAACATTTTATGCCTTCGATTTTGTTTAGTCCATCCACTATTATGTCGCGTCTTTTCTTGAAGCTTAACATCATCCTGTTCGCCTCGTCTTGTGGTCCGGTTAAAGCCGCGAGAGCTGCATACTGGTTTGGATGCGCAGCGCACGAATCCGTATTTGTGACCCACTTCGCTAAGTATGAAGAAAGCTTCTCGTTTGACGCAAAGCCAATTCTCCAGCCTGTCATCGCGTAAGTCTTAGAGACACCATCAACTATGATTGTTCTTTCCTGCATTCCTGGAAACGCGGCGATGCTTTCGAAGCCCGAATCGTGCACCATCCGACAGTAAACCTCATCTGAAAAAACCCACAGATTGTCGTATTCCTGAACAATATCTGATATGGCTTTCAAAGTTTTTCTGTCTAAAACAGCGCCGGTAGGATTATGAGGAGAATTGAGGATGAGCAGTCTCGTTTTCTTGTTTATTTTGCTTTTTAAATATTCCAAGTCAAAACTGTAACCCTTGCTTTCAAGAAGTGGAAGCGGAACAGGCTTCGCTCCGTTCGCCACTATTTGAGACTCATAAATCGGAAAGCCTGGATTAGGATATAGAACTTCGTCGCCTTTCCCATAGTCAGTAACGCAGAGAATCGTGTATCCAATGAACGGCTTAGCACCATTTGAGACAACAACAGAATCTGGGCTTATACTGATTTTTCTAGTCTCTGAAAGATACTTAGCGATGGCATCTCTCAGTTCAGGAATTCCAGGAGAAGCCGTGTACCCAGTTTTTCCTTCTTTTATTGCCTTGATTGCAGCCTGTTTTATGTACTCTGGGGTGTCAAAATCAGGCTGTCCTATGCAAAAGTTCACGATGTCTTTGCCTTTACTTATCAACTCGTTGACTTCTTTTAGAACCACGAAGGCGTTCTCTGTGCCTAGGCTCTTAGTTCTCTCCGAAATCTCCAACATGGAATCTCACCGTGCATTTAAAGTTTGGCAACAACCTTCATTCAGATTATGCCGCATAAAATCTGCGTAAGTAATTCAAAAACCTTTCGCTTGAATAAAAAGAGAAATTTTAAAAAGTCGCAAACAAGTTGAATTAGGCGTTATTCAAAGTCTTAGGTACAGCGGGGTTTCCAGGTCCGAAATGTTTTAGCATAACCAGATTTTCAACTTTGCTTTTGTTAACAATCTCGACTCCTTCTCTTGCAGCCTCCACTGAAACAAACAGTTCGTCATTGGTTAGTTCGCCAAATCTGATCATAGTAGGAGACTCAACTTCAAATTTACCTATCTCGCCGTGCCCCTGAATTACAACAAGCCCATAAGCTGCCTCATCCCGTATTTTCACTTTTGAACGGGGAAACACTGTTAGCTCCTTCGCACTGAACTCCTCTGTTCCATACACGATCCATTTTTGTATATATCCATCCTTTTCAGTTTCCTTAGGTGGCTCTGTGAACACTGGTTTAGCGTAATGGTGTTTCTTGAATTCTGGATCGACATTCACTTCCCAATCTATCATATCGACAATGTAATCCAAATTACTTCGCAATTCAGGCGGAACATTACTTAACAAGAGATCCTTAGAGACTGGTTTACCCTCAAGCATAGATTGGTACATCGCATATATATCCGAGGCTTTTTGAACCTCGTAAGTAACAAGAGTACCAGGCGCATGCAGTATACCTGCTTGAATAAGCCAACCTGTTCCAGGTTCAAGCCTATAAGCTTGAGAGTAAGCCAAGACTCCGTTGTCTCCCTGTTCCCATCTTTCTAAGCATTTTTTAATATCATTTTTCTGTGCGCCAGGGTTTAAGCCAAGAAAAGTGTAGGGAAACTTGCCTTCAATAATGTTTAGTTGAACGGGAAAATAGTAGGCTTCAGGTTTTGAGGATTGACCGACTTTTTGTGCATGTTCTTCTCTTTGGTGCAGATGAAAAGGAATAGGGCACTCGTTGTCAAAGAATTTCGTTAGTACTGTCCAGCCGCCATACTTGTGCATGATGTTTTTTCCAAGTATCGTATCTCCGAACTCGCTTATTGCCTCTTTCAACAAAACCTTTTCAGTTCTGTCACCTTCTCCAACAACAACATAGCTTAGCCCCTCATCTTCAGGTGCTCCTGGATTATTAGCCTTAACGGTCGAGGCCAGCCACCTTTCATCTATGCCGCCCCTCTTAACTCCTAGGGCATAAATATCTTCAGGTGCTAGCTTAAGTCTTCTTCCAGGAGTGAGAAAATCTCTTGGCACCCATGTTGGAGCTAATTTCAGAATTCCGTCTTTATCCTCTAGAGCTTTCACGAGAAGATTAACTTTTTTTGCCATGTCTTCATTTAAATTCCTAAATCGTTATTAAACTTTATTCATTTTACTTCCAATGTTCCGTCTAGTTAACAAGGTATTGATCTAGTTACTTTTATGCCAATTGAGCATAGTCTAAGCAGCAAGTTTGAATAAATGGTTTAGTTTAACAATTTTTCGCGTAATCGATCAGCAATAAATAAGAGGGTCCAAACTCAAACAAATTGATGTGAGCCCCTACATGGATGTAGCTGAAGCCAAGAAGCCAAAGGCGTTAATTCTTATTTCAGGTGGTTTAGACAGCATGGTTGCGGCGCGGCTTCTATTAGATAGAAATATCGATGTTGAGGCACTGCATTTCAAAACTCCTTTTTCCGAACAGAACGAAGAGTTTGTCGAAAAATTCTGTAGAGACATGGGCATCAAGCTTCACAAAATTGCTTTTAAAAAAGAATACCTCAAAATCGTTTTAGCACCTAAACACGGGTACGGCAGTGAAATGAACCCTTGCGTCGACTGTAGGATACTTGAATTAAAAAAAGCCAAGGAGATAGCAGAAAAAATAGGGGCAGACTTCATCGTAACTGGAGAAGTTTTAGGTGAAAGACCCTTCTCTCAGAAAAAAGACATGATGTTACACATCGAGAAGGAAGCAGGCTTAGAGGGCAAAGTTCTAAGACCTTTGTCTGCAAAGCTTTTGCCAGAAACAGAGGCTGAAAGAAAAGGATACGTTAATAGAGAAAGGCTTTATGCGATTAAAGGAAGAAGAAGGGCACCTCAGATGATGATTGCGAAAGAACTGGGAATAGCCAAATACCCCAATCCCGCAGGAGGTTGCCTATTAACAGAGCCAAGATTTGCTGACCGATTAAGGGAGCACCTAATGAACGAAAAGAAGCTGACGATGTTAGATGTTGAACTTCTAAAGGTTGGCAGACACTTTAGAATTGGCAAAACAAAACTCATAGTTGGCAGGAATGAGAGGGAAAATCATAGACTTTCATTTCTTTGCAGCCGAAACAAGAATCTTTCCATGTTAGAAGTCAGTGAACACACAGGGCCAACGACAGTTATAGTTGGAGAGCCCGACACTGAGACAATACAAAAAGCGGCAGCAATAACTGTTCGTTACTCAGATGCGTCAAAAGACACCTTAGTATCTTTACGATATAACAGCAAAAACAAACAATTAGTCCTAGACACTTATGCAATGCCAGACAGTGAATTAAGAAAATACATGATCTAGGAAAGGACGTTGTAAGTAAAAAACTAAATTTAAAAAGACGTTGCATAGGCGTATCTATGATTCCATTGCTTTACATCATCGAACACTTTGGAACTAGCTTGCCTCGTTTGAGCTGATGATCACAGATCTATCTGGGGAAACGATTTTTACAGCAGTCCTGTTATTTGGTCTTAACCAATGGTACTTAAAGGCAGACCCTTAAGTTCTTCTTTCCTGCTGGCGAACTCCAATTGACACAATGATAAGAGATGCTCCAAAATCTATTGCAGCCTAATGTGTGATATTCAACTAAAATGAAAAATGGAACGAAATACGTTGAACGACAACAAATTTTTGAAAGAACACAACTAGCAACCTATTGAAATAATCATCGAATGGTTATTACTAAAATGCTTATTTGCGAATGTACTCTCTAACTTTCTTTCCGCAGCAATCGTAAAGTTTGACGTGTACTTTTTGACTTAGATCCCATTCTTTGACGGGTTTCTTCAGTTCTTTTCCACAATCAGGACATTTCATCCTACCAAATCTCCGTTGCCTAATATGTCCAAACATGTTCATATAGCTTTCCATACCTTGTTTCATGCATAAAAGCTGTCCCAGTCACATTGTAAAGTCCTAAAACAAACAGCCAAAAAATCGGCAAAACTAAGACTTCAAAGTCACCGTTCTATGCGAAAAGGACTCTCGACGACGCCGAGGATACCTTGTTTCCACAGAGCCTACATAAAGAAAAAATTCAACACGCACGGAACGGCTGCAAAAGAAATTGAATTCGTGATAGCAGCAAATGAATTACTAGATGGGCAAGAAATAATATTTCCTTCATCTTTTATTGGTTAGTACCGACGAAAAAGGAAAATGTTGGCAGCTCCACCAAACAATCGTCGGTACTGTATTTTCACCCTTGGCAGACTGGATACAGTTGGCATGACAGAATTTGTCAATCGATGAACATTTAATTTATGAATTTCAAGTAAGTACTAGAAATCTATTCTTGAAGTGGAATAAACATTCCGTCAACTTTAGTTTCTGAAAAAAATGTTTAACAAAATATTTGGCGAGCTGCTTCGAGTCCTGCACCTTTACGGAATCTGTATCCCTGTTTTGCAAGAGCATTCTCAAGAGCATTAATGGTTAGAAGCGTTTCAGTTTCCGAGACCATGCCCATGCAGCCAATTCGGAACATTGCGTCTTTAAGTTTTCCTGCACCTGGCGAAATCACGACGCCGTATTGTTCATTCATAATTCTACGAACTTGGGCGTTGTCCATCCCATTCGGCTTGTTGAAAGCTATAACTGTGTTTGACCTCACTTTCTTTTCTGGAAAAGGCTTCAATCCTAGAGCCTCAACAGCGGCGTAGAATGCTTCGCTGCAGATACGATGCCTTCTAATACGGTTTTCAAGCCCCTCTTCACGAATCATTTTTAAGGCTTCATCAATAGCGAAGAAAAGCGGTATAGCTGGAGTGAAAGGCGTCTCTTTCTTTTTACCAAACTCACGCATCTCAATCATGTCAAAATAGAAAGGCTTCTCCACTTTTTCTATGATTTCCCAAGCCTTCTCGCTTACTGAAAACAACGATAAGCCTGGCGGGCAAGCTATGCATTTTTGGCTTGCTGTAACGCAGATGTCAATTCCCCATTTGTCCACAGGCAGCTCATCTCCGCCAAGGATTGAGACTGCATCCACGATTAGCAGAAGATTGTTTTCAGCAGCAATCTTGCCAATTTCAGGAAGCTCACGGACAGTAACACCAGTTGAGGTTTCGTTGTAGACGACTAACATTGTCTTTGCATCCTTCTCTTTCTGAACAGCCTCCGCAACCTGTTCAGCTGTAGGTGCTGCTCCCCATGTTATTTGAAGTTTAACTGCACGCCCACCTCTTCGAACAACAGCCTCACTTGCCCTTTCGCTGAACAATCCAAAAACTGGCACAATAACTTTGTCACCTGGCATAATAGAATTGCCCACCGCACATTCAACACCTCCAGTGCCCGACACAGTCAAGGCGTAAACGTCATTTTTAGTCTGAAAAACGTATTTCATGTTTTCAATTAGAGATTCATACAAAGCCCTAAATTCGGGGCCTCTGTGGTCGACCATTGGCTTAATCATCGCCCTTATCACACGGTCAGGGACGTTTGTTGGACCCGGCACCATGATTAGTTTCCTATCAACCATTTTTGCAGCCTCTACTTATGTTTAAAACAAGGCATACATGTACGATGTTGTCATATTAAACCTTAACGCAACGTCTATGCAACAATGTACACTAATGTACATACATATGAAACGCCATAATACCTTATTTGAACAACATGCAATGTATTCTAGGAATTGCGAAGGCACGTTAGAAACTTTTTGAAAAATTCAGTCTTCTGAGAATAAAAGATGAAGGATGCATATGATCAAAGAAACGGGCAGTTGGCACATTTCAGTCTACGGCTTGAATTGCGCTGAATGTACAATCTACAAAGTTAGCCACGGCAACGAGAAAGCAATGAAGGCTATGCTTGAGTATCTAAAGGACGCCAAACCCGAAGCTGTAGTTTGTAAGGGATGCAGATGCCCGCTTGACAAACATTGGAGTGCTAACTGCTATTTTCTCGCCTGCACGAAAAATAAGAACGCAAAATACTGCTTTGAATGCGTCGAGTTTCCGTGTGGCAAGCTACAATCTTTTGCGTCGGATAGGAAGTCTCATCATAAAAGAACCGTTGAGAACATGAGGAGAATGAAGGAAATTGGAATCGACGCGTGGCTTTAAGAACCAAAAAAGAGGGGAAAAAGTGTCTTCTGCCCATAGCAATACACATTTACCCCCAATGAAAATATTTGGTACGAGTTTGCTATGAAGAGGAAACAAGTTATTACGTTGCTTTCGGATTTCGGCTTGAGAGATTCATATGTTGCAGAAATGAAAGCCGTTATTCTTGGAATTTGCCCAGACGCCTTAATAGTGGACGTATGCCACGAGATCACTAAGTACGATATAAAAATGGGAGCCTACATGCTGGCGAGAGCTGCGCCATTCTTTCCAAAAGGAACAATTCACGTAGCAGTCGTTGACCCTGAAGTTGGAACGAAACGAAAACCCATTATAATTATGACAAAACACCATATGTATGTTGGACCGGACAATGGTCTACTGGTTCTTTCAGCAGAAAAAGAAGGAATCGACAAAGTATACGAAATTACAAACCAAAACTATATGCTGAGAAATATCTCAAGAACTTTTCATGGACGAGACATTTTCAGCCCCGCCGCAGCATACCTAGCTCTTGGAATTCCAGCTTCCGATTTTGGACCTGAAATTAGTGAAATAATTAAGCCAAGTTTTTCTCAGCCAAAAGTTTGTGAACAAGAAATTCTTGGAGAGGTAATTCATGTTGATGGATTTGGAAACATCGTAACTAACATTAGCTCGGAACACTTAAGGCGCATTGGCATAAAAGAGGAAGAATCATTAACGGTTGTGTTAAGAAACTCAAAATTTGCCATAAAATGGTGTTCATCATACAGCGAAGTCCAAATAGACACGCCTCTCATTATTGAGGGAAGCAGTGGACTTATAGAAATGACGGTGAACCGAGGTGACGCTTCAAGATTTTTAGGAGTGAAAACTGGAGACAAAATTGTTTTCAAGGTCTAAGATTATTTCTTAAAGTACAAAAATTTTTTATGCCATAGGCGTTAGACAGTTTATTTAGAATCTACTAGTGATACCAAAAATTCGGAGATGATTTGACTGTTTGAGCTTGGTGTAATAACAGATGAAATTTCCTTGGATGTGGAGAAAGCGATTTCAGTTGCCAATGAACTGGGACTAGACTGCATAGAGTTAAGAGGCTGTTGGAATAAGAACATAAAAGACTTAACAAACGTAGAAGTCCAAAAAATTAAGGCAATGGCAAAACGTGCTGGGCTTAAGGTGGTCTGCATTTCTTCACCGTTCTTTAAATGCAATATCATAAACGAGAAAGAAGTTAAGGAACACCTCGAGTTTCTTTCAAGAGTGATAGAAATAACCAAGCTTTTTGACAGTAAAATTGTCCGAGGCTTCGCGTTCTGGGCTTTAAAAAATCCCAGCCCTTACTGGAATACTGTGATTGAGAACCTGCGTGAAGCTGCGGACAAATGCGGCGAAGAAGGCGTAGTATTAGCCCTCGAAAACGAGCATTCTACATTTGTGGGTACAGGGAAAGAATCCAAAAAAGCAATTGAAAAGGCTGGCTCAAAAAATTTGAGACTAGTTTGGGATCCCGGGAACGCTTTTTGCGCTGGCGATGTCCCCTATCCAGATGGTTACCTTCATGCCCGAAACTATGTGGTTCACATGCATTTGAAGGACGCTGTGCGCGACAAGAACACGGGAGAAGTTAGGTTTGTGTCTGTTGGAAGCGGAGAAATAGACTACAAAGGACAATTTGAGGCTTTACAAAAAGACAAGTACACTGGCTGCGTATCAATCGAGACACACTACCGCATAAACAATGACGGCGAAAAAAGCACAAGAGAAACCTGTATCGGGCTAAGAAAAATCCTCCACAGTCTTCAACAAGAATAATGTTATGTGTAAACCTTGAAGCAAGGATTTAACAAATCGCTAATGGGCCGAGCCGGATTTGAACCGGCGATCTTCGCCGCGTGAGGGCGACGTCCTAGCCAGCTAGACTATCGGCCCAGATGTACTTTTCTAATTTTTTCTGGCTTTTTGCCTTTATACTTTTTGTGTTATCATCAGTATTTTGGCTTTGTTGTTTATTGCCTTTGCCTCTTTGATTGAAAGCCCAAAACATTTATAAATGACGTAAGTCATTTACGTAAACTGCTTACGATGAATGTAAACAGTTTACAAAAATGGAGAGAACAAAATGAGCGTAGAAGATTGGAAAGAGCAATACAAAAAAGCAATCGAAGAATGGAAAGAAGGATACAAAAAAGCAATAGAGGAATGGAAAGAAAAACTCGAAGAATTTAGACATCAAATAGTGCCGGACACTCTGGAAGGAGGCGTACACCTTATTCCTAGTTTGCCGCCAAAGATTTCGTTGCCGCCTTTTCCTCCTACTTTTCCGTTTCATGGAGGAAGGTCAAATGTTGTTGCTTCAAGAATTGGCGACGAAGAGATACGGTCTATAGATATGATGGTGGAGGCTGGGCTCTTCGAAACCCGTTCGGAAGCTGTAGCATATTTAGTAACCGAGGGTATAAAAGCGCGTAAAGACCTATTGGACAAAGTCTCATTAGCTCTTGAGGACATCCGTAGGTTGCGAAGAGAAGCAGAAGAACAAATCAATAACCTAAGAAAAAAAGTTGGACTAATTGAAAAACAAGACAGACCATCAACAAGCCTAGAAAAAACATGTCCAAAATGTGATAGAA
>CAZPBM010000055.1:0-19282 GCA_964584965.1 uncultured Candidatus Bathyarchaeia archaeon
TCCCTGGGTTCAAATCCCAGCGGGCCCGCCAAATTTTAGGTTCGGAACGTGAGACAAACAATTATTTATGATGAAAAGAGCTAAATACGCGGTTCTGCTTGAAGATGATAATGTTCGGCCTGGTACGAAAATGTTTCTAGAGGCTCAGTAGTCACGGCTGATGTTCATCTCCGCAGACTGGGAAACTATTGCGAATCATGCAAAATAACCCCTCGCAGGATGGTTTCGATGACTAAAGATGAACTAGGCAACATGCTTCTAGACTACGTGACATCGGCTGAAAAGAAGGGTTATGCTGGAAGCTACATCCGCTCAACATTGAAAGATTTAAAGTCCTGGCTAGCCCACAACAGAAAATAGGTTAAGACAAAGATTAAAATCAAGGGCATAGAAGACACGCCTTCTCTGAAAGATGAACGAGTTCCTACGAAGGAAGAGCTGAGATGGATAATTCTCTCAGGAGACAAGAAAACCAGAACTTCATGCGTCCTCGTCGCCCGCAGCGGATTAAGAATCAAGGATTTGCCTGAAATGAGAATTGAGGAAAACTCGGCTAGCTTCGATCAGATTCCAACATTAATCATTGTCAGGAGGGAACTCAGCAAAGCTGGACACCAATACTTCACTTTTCTGAGCGAAGAAGGATGCGACTATCTAAAAGACTATCTGGAAGGGCGAATGAGAGAAGGCGAAGAAATCGAACCTGAATCCGCCGTCGTCACGCCTAAACAGAGAATTAAGCCCTTTATCAGATCCATAAACGTTGGAGACATAATTAGAGGAGTAATAAGAAAGGCTGGGTTTCCTTGGAGACCGTACGTTTTGAGGTCTTACTTCGACACTCAGCTTATGCTGGCGGAATCGAAAGGACCAGTACTTAGATTATAGGCAGTTCTGGATGGGGCATAAAGGCGATATTGAGAACCGGTACACAACGAACAAGCAGAAGCTTCCAGAAAACGTGATTGAAGACATGAGAAAAGCATACAAAAGATCACAAGAATACCTGCAAACAACAGTTTCCGAAGCTACTAACGAAGAAAAAATCAATGAGGCTTTGAAAAAGCAGCTGTTTCTCAGTTGCCCAGTTTTTCAGTTGCCCCGTAACCTAATTCACCATTAATAATGTTTCCGTTATTTAGGGGGATATCAGAGAATGTGCCATAGTTGTTTCTTTATGAAAGATAATAGCAAAGACTTCTTAGGAGAATGGGGAAATCAATTTTTAGCTCAATGAATAGGAATCCAGATTTCTAATGGAGATTATATTCCAATGTACTTAGGCATCTAGGGTATTTTTTTATGGGAATTGTTATATAGATTGGTTTTGTTTTATCTAAATATATAAAACTTATTGTTTTATAACAAGGTTATTTAATTGCATAAACGAAAATTAGGGTTAACAATCAATCAGGATTTACTGCAAAAATCAATTTACGTGGGTTAGTGAGGATGCAAAATTTTGTAGTATTACATCAACATTATTTGAAGCCTAAAGTAATTTACAGCTTGCAAATAGTAAAAAACATTCAGAGATTTTTAAATAGGTCGTAGGCATAAAATCTGTTAAGGGTGTATTTGAACAAAAAATTGCTTAAACCATTTGTTTAAATTCCTTTTTCACAAATATCTAGTGCCTAAATAATTGAAGTGTTTTTTAATTTTTCTAATTCTAGCGTTCGTCGACTTCGTATTTTTGCAGCCTTTTTGAAGGCGTTGGGTATAGTAGCAAGCAATCCGCGTGAACACTCTATAACTTCTTCATAAAACTTTATGGCCTTTTCTTCCATTCCTATTGCTCTCTTCAAATCTTCTGCAAAGCTTGTCTTTTTTGGTACATAAATCTCAATTTTATGTTCTTCCAGTTCCAAACCCTTGAATGAGAAACAAGCCTCTAAAGCGTCCGTAATCGTTTCTTGATAAGTCCTGGTTACCAAAATTTTACTCTTCTCACATTCCTCAGCATATTTTAGAAAAATGTCTTTTTGACATGGATACTTTTCTGCCATTTCATAGTAGAGCTTTGATGAGTCGTCCTCAAGTCTTTCAATAAATCCTATTACGTCTGAGGTGGTTACAGCCATTTTAGAACCACCTTTGGATGACTACTTTGCTTTCGGTGAAGAATCTAATAGCCTCTTGACCCTGTCCATGTAATACGCCGAAAAAGGAATTTTTCATTCCGCTGAACGGAAAGAACGCCATTGGTGCAACAATGCCAATGTTGATGCCTATATTGCCGCATTCAACCCGGTATTGAAACTCACGTGCCCATTTACCACTAGAAGTAAAAATTGATGCAGCATTACCATAAGGATTCTTGTGAATCATCTCAACAGCTTCATCAAATGTCCTAGCTTTAATTACGCATGTAACTGGACCAAAAATCTCTTCTTTTCCAATTTCCATGTCAGGAGTTACATCTTCAAAAACTGAAGGGTTTAAGAAGCAGTCCTTTGGCCAACTGCCAATGAGCCTAATATTTCTTCCATCAAGTGTAAGTTTCGCTCCTTCTTCAATCCCCCTTTCAATGAATTTTCCAACTCTTTCTTTTTTGTTTCTGTCACGCAAAGGTCCTATTTGGACTGAGTCATCAAGCCCATAGCCAACTCTAATATTTGAAGCCGCATCTACATAAGCATTAATAAATTTATTATAGAACACCTCATATTCGGGTTCACTGAGACCTTCGCCTACAATAACAAGGTTTCCACCTGCAAGACATCGTTGACCTGCATTTCCATAAAAAGACGTCATACAAGCTGCAATTACCTTCTCCATATCAGCATCAGGCATCACCAAAAGAAAGTTCTTGGCGCCGCATTGGGCAATAACCCGTTTACCTGTTTCACCGCATTTTCTATAGACGACGTCTCTTCCAACAGCAGTTGAACCGACAAAGCAGATTCCTTGAATATCAGGATGAGTCAACATCGCTGAGACTACTGAACTTCCACCATTTACGACGTTCCAAACGCCTGGTGGAAACCCTGCTTCTTCAACAAGCTCAGCAAGTTTGAATTGGCTTATAGGGTCCTCGCTTGAAGGCTTAATGACTATACAGTTTCCCGCGGCAACAGCATACGGCGCAAACCATAATGGAACCATAAACGGAAAGTTGAATGGACCTATTATGCCGAATACTCCAAGTGGTTGACGGATGAGGTATTCGTCGATGCCTGCAGCGATGTCTTCCAAGTTGCAACCCATCATCAATGAAGGGATGCCAGTTGCAACCTCAATTTGTTCGATTCCTCGCCTTGTTTCCCCACGTGCCTCATCGATGGTTTTTCCGTGCTCCATAGTCTGAATTCGGCTTAGCTCCTCGAACCGTTCCTCTACAAGTTCCTTTAGCCTGAAAAGGCACCTTGCACGGATAAGCGTCGGCGTCCTCCGCCAGTCTGGGAAGGCTTCTTTAGCCACGTCAACAGCTTCATTTAGTTCGTTTTCTGTTGAAATTGGAACACGCGCTATGACTTTAAGCGTAGCTGGGTTAACGACGTTAACGGTTTCTCCTTCCGACTCGACCCATTCGTTGTCTATATAGTTTTTGATGTCTAGAATCTTTTTTATCGGTTCTTCCAACACAGTCATACTAAAGTCCCTCTTTAAGTATCATTTTATCCCTAATTTTTCGTTAATTTCGTTTTGATAATTCTCGATTTTGCAGTTTTCAACTTCGCTAACTTTCACGGGTTTACCAATAAATGAAGACTCGTAGATCGCCATTGGCATAGCCACAGCCTTAGCTCCCAAAACGCCATCAACTTCAGGTCTACCTTGATTTAATATGGCTTCAGCGAAGTCCAAAAGCTCAATGGCAAAACTCGACTCGCCTCCCCAGAAAGTAGCTTTGTATTCAGAGCCAATACCGTTGGGAAACAATTTTTCTTTATGCTCTTCGCTGAGACTATTTAGCATCATATTAGATAGTTCTTCCAATCCAAGAACGTTGTGTGTTTTAAAATCGCTAGAATTAGCGTCAAGACCCTTTTGCCAATCAATTGATCCCAAGGTTCCATAGATCGCTCGGTGAAGCAAGCCTCTACCAGGCGCAGCTTTAGTCCAGGTCCATTGACCAAGAACTCCGCTGTGAAATTTGAAAGTAGATATAGAAAAGTCTTCGACGGTACTGTTTACAGACTTCTCTCTATTTGGCCAGTCAAGATAACGGATTGGTTCTGATGTCTTTACTGTTGCGTACACCTCATCAATTTCGCCGAGATTATAAATCAGGAGGTCACCAACATGTGATCCTACGTCTAAAACCCATCCGCCTCCAGCGTAAAATTTGTCGTGGCGCCAAGGAGTTCCGTCGACAACACCAAGGTCATACGTTAGTTCTTGCCATATCGTGAACTTGGGGTCACCTATCATTCCTTCATTAATAACCCATCTTATTGTTCGGTTAAGAACAGTCCTTCTGAGATTTTCAGCTGTGGCTAATATACGATTATTTCTATTTGCAGCTTCATTCATCAACTTGCATGCTCTCATCGTTATTCCCAAAGGTTTCTCAACAATAACATGTTTGCCTGCATCAATGCATGAAATCGCTATGTTGTGATGATTTTGATGCTCAGTGCAGATGTCAACAGCGTCAAGATCCGGCTCCATCCTCAGCATCGTTTCGTAATCGGTGTAGACTATTGGCTTTTTTTCTTGAAAACTGCCTATTTCTTTCGAAAGAGTTTGAGCTTTCTCTTTGGTTCTGCTGCAGACAGATAAGACATTGATTTTTCTAATGTTTTTCTTGCGGAGCAATTGTAAACCTGCAGCATGCTTATGTGATATTAGTCCACATCCAATTATTGCCAAATTGATTTCAGACATATAATCACTTTTTTATATATATTATTAATTATGAATATATAATCTTATAGATCAGGGAGTAAAAATTCAAAGAAAAGCATCTGCTGAAAGCACCAATATTATCCATCGTTTATCGCCTAAATTCCTGTAATCTTCTTAAGTCTTGGATTGTAGGCTTCGTCAAGTCCAACGTTAATCAAATTCAATGAAATAAATATTAGAACCAAGAAGAGTATCGGCGGAATTATTGCATACAACCTTGTAGTGAGGAACCCTTGAGCGATCGCAAGTTTCACAAGGTAACCAAGCGTTACTAAATGCACTGGTCCTACACCTATTAACATCCTAAATCCAGTCTCAATCATCATAGCTGCCAATATTGCTTCTGCAAAGCCAACTCCAACATATGGAAGTATATTAGGTACAATTTCTTTAAAAATTATCTCCAGATCAGCCTCTCCAGAAAGTTTTGCTAATTCAACGTATGACCTTTCTTTTACACTTAGCATTTGGGATCTCAGAAGTCGCGTGACGCCAGGCCAGCTGAATAGACCAATTACTAGACTAAGACTCAGTATGTCTATTTGTTTTAGGTATAACGTTAAGAAAATCACCAATGGCCATGTAGGAATAACCAGCAATGCATCCGTGATGGATCTTAATGAGTGATCTATCAATCCCCCTTTGTACCCTGCAAAGAACCCGATTGTTAAGGCTATTAACATTTCAACTATGCCAGCTGTGAATCCTATCGTTAATGTATATCTTGTTCCCATAAGTAGCAACGCAAAAAGATCTCGACCATATGGATCGGTTCCCAAAGGAAGCGAAAATGATGGAGGTTGAAATCCAGGATATTCTCCAATCTCAAGGGGGCTTTTTCCGTTAAGTCTATAGTGATTTATTACTGGTTCAGTCAGTGATATGACTATAAAAACAATCAAAAGCGATATTCCAACCTTCGTCTTCAGGTTCATTCTAGCAATATCTAATAAGAGTTTGAAGGGTTGCCATAGGATTTTCTTAATTTTGATTTCATTAACCTCCTACTCTTATCCTCGGGTCAATTAAGGGTAATAGAAGGTCGACGACCAAATTAGCAGTAAGCACTGTGAAAATTGATAAAATAAAAAAGCCCATTATTGAGTTATAATCTAATACTTGATAAGCTTCTGAAAAGAATCTGCCAACTCCTGGGTAATTAAATATATTCTCAACTATCACTGAACCACTCATTATGAAACCTAAATTGATCCCTAAAGCAGTAACCTGAGGAAGTAAAGAATTTCTTAATGTATAGGTAAAGAAAATTCTTCTCTTCTTAAGTCCTTTAGCTTCTGCAAATTGTAAGTAATCTTCACCTAAGATCGAAATGATTAGGGATCTTTGCGACATCACCCAACCAAACATAGAGGTCAAGACTATTGAAAGAGCGGGTAAAGTGCCGTGCTGTATCACCGAGATAATAAAGTCTAAATTGAAACCAGGCGTTACCTTTAATGAGTAGGCTCCAGAAGTTGGAAACAGGTTAAGGAAATAGCCGAGAAATAACGCTCCCAATACAGCGAAGATATAAAAAGGTATCTGCGACATACTCATTGCGAATATGCTTACTATCCTATCAATTTTTGACCCTTGTTTCCACCCAACTACGGCACCTAAGATTATTCCGATAATCCAAGCTAGTAGAGTTGATATTGAAAGAAGCCCAATGGTCCACGGTATTCTTCTTCTTAGTAGTTCTTGAACTGGCGTGGGAAATCCTATAAGAGATGGGCCTAGGTTTCCTTTAAGCAGTTCACTAATAAATGTGACGTACTGCTCCCAAATAGGTTTGTCAAGGCCGAAAGCTTCTTTGTAAACATTTATTATCTGCGCGTAAGCCTGACTTTGCGAACCGTACTTTAAAACTATTGACCTGTAGAAAAGTATTAAGGGATCTCCGGGAAGAAGATGAAACATCCACCATACGAATGTTACTGCAACTGCTAAGGTAATTAAATAAGTTATAATTCGAGCAGAAATGTACTTTATTACGGCGTTCATCAGTTGCAATTTACTTGTTTCTTCCTAATTTGTTTTTCTGAACCTATAGTAATTAATTGTAATATTTAACCTTATATACGAATATTGGAAAAAACTTAAATGTAAGTAACTGTAAATATATAAGTCGAAATATATAAAAAAGAAAAGGAGATCAAATAATGAAAAACACAACCATAATTTCAGTATTGACCATTTTGTTGCTAAGTTCTATAATCATAATAAATCCAACAGAAAAAGTGAACGCCGGCATTGAAATACCCATGCCGAGAGAAGAAACCTTTGTGTTTATGGGATGGACGACTTTTGACTCTCTTCAAAATCCATTGATGGTACCATACGCTAATTACATGACTCTTAGTCAACTAGAGGGCGAGTTCTTATGGTATGACAGCTGGGCTACTGGAGAAAGAATTTACTGGCAAGCAACAGGGTATGAGTATTCAGATGACTATACAAGCATGACTATACACATTAGACAAGGAGTCAAATGGAGTGACGGTGAACCATTCACTTCAGAGGATGTTAAGTTTACCTTAGACTTAATAAAATCCAATCCGTTGCTAACTAATAACGACTGGGTATCTGAATGGATCGAGTCTGTTTCAACTCCTAACGATAACACCGTAGTCATCACTTTTACTATGCCTAATCCTAGAGCTGACCAAAAGCTCGCTGCTGCTGGATGGGGAGGTCTAATGATGGTTCCCAAGCACATTTGGAAAAACGTAGAAAACCCACATCTTGCTGATATTTGGGGAAGAGGTGACAATGCAGTACCGCATGTTTTAACTGGGCCATATCAGGTGTACCAGGTCTCTCAAGAAGCTGGAATGGTAATCTTAGTTAGAGACGACGATTACTGGGCAAAAGATGTGCTAGGCGTCTTTCCTGAACCAAAATATTTTATACACAGAAACATGCAAGCAAATGACATCGAATTTCAAGAGATAATAAGCGGAGGAGCATATGATGGAGGTTTTGCCACATGGATGCCAAAAGATTTGTTGACTACCGCAATTGAAGTGGGAAAAAATGTTACGACCATCGAGTATACCGACCCTGGGAATTTCTATTTATTCATAAATTGTGGCAAATACCCGCTAAGCATGCCAGAAGTAAGATGGGCAATTTCATATGCCTTTGAAAGAGAAAATTTCTGTGCTTCATGTCCTTGGTATCCGGGATTATCGCCTGCAAAATATCCTTGGGCCGATTGGGGATCTACAACAAAATTCAGGTATTCTGACATCTTCAATGTGTACAAACTTGAATATAATTTAACTAAAGCTGCAGACATCCTTAACAACTTGGGATTCATAGATAGAGATGGAGATGGAATCAGAGAGACACAGAATGGAACAAAACTTTCGTGGGAAATCATCGTTGGATATGATTCTGAAACGTTTCTGCCAATGTTCTATTCGATTGCTTCCAACTTTGCTTCCATCGGCATCCAAATAAAGCTTACAGGCCAACCGTGGAACGTGATAACTGATAGAACTTCAGTAGGCGACTTTGACCTTTGGTGGGATTCTCCGCATGCATCTTTAGGTGTAGCCATCTATGGAGAAGTTTTACCACTTATTGAGCAGTATCAAAGTAAATATTATGCTCCGATTGGCACACCGTTATCTGAATATGACAATACAAGAGCTGGGAGATTCACTCACCAAGAAATTGATGAACTTGTGGAACAAATGAAATTAATATCGACAAGTGATCCAGATATTGAACCACTATCCCACCGAGCGGTTGAACTATTTATGGAACAGTTGCCTGCAATTCCAATAGCTGAATATAAACGAATGGAATTATTCAGCAACAGATACTGGACTGGATTCCCATCACAAGAGAATCTTTACGCATATCCATCAGGTAGCTGTGCAGAATATAAATTCATCATAAATCGCGTTATATCTACCGGTTATAGGCCAGAAGCCTACACATTTGTATGGATTACCGAAAACGTTGCAGCTTTTATTGGTACTGATGGACAAACATATGGTCCTTTTAATGCTGAAGAATATGCTCGTGTCACAAGCAGAGATGCTGAAAGATTAGTTTCAGAAGGCAAAGCAACCTATCAGATACCTTCGCAAGTCTTAACTCAAATGATTTCGATACTTTCTGACGTCTCAAGAGATGTAGGCGATCTAAAAGATTCGTTGGCACAACTGTCTGACATGGTATCTACTATCAGCAGCCAAAACAATATGCTAGTGATGGTCACAGTCATCGAAGCAATTATCATAGTGCTAATGGCTACTGTAATTCTAATGCAAAGACGACTTAAATAGTCGTTTTTTGTATTATCTCCCCTTCCTTTTTTAGAATAATTAAAATTCTAGTTTTTCTGCCTCTAAGAAAACCAAAACTATGCATCTTTCATACAAGATTCAAGAATATCAATTGCATGGTCTAGTTGGTTTTTACTTATTATCAATGGAGGTTGAATTCTTAGCACGCAGCCTTCGCTTCCTCCAGATCCGATAAGTAGACCCTTTTCTCTAGCTAAGTCTCTAATTCTTTCTGTAGTTTTTCTTGCAGGCGTCTTCTTAGTCCTGTCTTCAACAAGTTCGACTCCTACCATTAACCCTTTTCCCCTTACGTCACCTATTATGGGAAAACGGGTCTTTAATGCATTCAACCTTTTCATTAAATATTCGCCTTTTCCTGCCGCTTGCCTTGGTAAGTCGTCGCGTAACATCACTTCAATGTTTTTGAGTGCCGCTGCTACAGAAACTGGGTTTCCTCCAAAAGTAGAGAGATGATCCCCTGCCTCAAATGAATTACCTATGTCTGCTCTTGCAATAGTTGCTCCTAGTGGGAACCCATTCGCGATCGCCTTAGCCATACACATGATATCTGGTTCCACACCGTAATGTTCAATTGCAAAAAGTTTTCCAGTTCGACCAAATCCACTTTGAACTTCGTCCGCAATAAAGAGTATGCCATAGTCGTCAAGTATTTCTTTGATAATTTTAAAGTATTCTTTTGGAGGAACAATTATTCCTCCTTCGCCCATAACTGGTTCAGCGATGAAAGCTGCAACTCCCTTGCCTGAACAATATTCTATGATGTCTCTAACTGATCTGGCGCAAAGCATGTCGCAATCTGGATATTCTCCTTTGAATCCACAACGATAACAATACGGAGGATACGCGAAATAAACTCCTGAGAGGTACGGTCCCATGTCGTATTTTCGTCGACTTGACTGCCCCGTAACGCTTAATGTGCCTATTGTTCTTCCGTGAAAAGAACGCATTAATGCGACGAATTCAGGTTTTTTAGTAAATTTTCGAGCAAGTTTTAAGGCGCATTCTACGGCTTCAGCTCCACTATTTGAAAAGAAAGTTTTTTGTAAGCCTCTAGGTGTTATTTCAGCTAATTTTTCAGCTAATTGCGCCACGACTGGAACGTAATAAACATAATTGCAGACATGCACAAACTTTTTGGCTTGTTTTAATGCAGCTTCTATTATTTCAGTTTGTGAATGGCCACTGTTTGTGACTGAGATGCCTGAAAAACAGTCGATATATTCTTTACCATTGATATCCTTTATTACAGCGCCTTTCGCTTCATCAACAACAATGGGGTCGATCTTCTTTACCATACTTGTAATCAAGTATTTATCTGCTTTCTCAATGATCTCTTTCTCTTTGCTCAATTTCCAACACCGTTATTTCATTTTTCCGAATCAATCATATTGTAAACAAGCAACTTCTCTGTTGTTTCCAACTTTTTTTAACATTGGGTTTCTTTCAGAACATTCGCTGCAGGATACTGGGCATCTGCCAAAGTAAATACACCCTTGTGATTTTACTCGGCGGCCTAAATCCGTAACTTTCAATTGTATCTTATCTTTCCATCTGTCTGTTGGGTCTGGAACTGGAATAGAACTGATGAGGTTTTTTGTATAGGGGTGAAGTGGGTCAGAAATAATTTCGCTAATCAAGCCTTTTTCCACAATTACACCATTGCAAAGAACAATCACGTCATCAGCAACATAGTTTGCCACATTAAAATCATGGGTCACATAAATGGAAGAAATATTATACTTCTTTTTGAATTCAAGAAGAATATCAAGAAAAATGGCTCTTAAAGAAGCATCGATCATCGAAACTGGCTCGTCAGCAAGTAAAAGATTTGGCTTAATTAATAATATTCTGGCTAGCATCAGTCTTTGCCGTTCTCCTCCGCTTATTTGATGAGGATATCGCCCAAGAAGCTCTTCAGGTCGGATCCCTACTTTCCTCAGGGAATCTCTAATTAGATCATCATGATTTGTTTCTGAAGCTAGATTGAACTTTTTTATAACTAATTCAAGTACTCTATCAACTTTGTAGAACGGGTTGTAGATGCTATATGGATCTTGAAAAATTACTTGAACCTCTCTTCTATAATTTTTAGGGTTCTTCTTTAGTAATTCAAAGACGTCTTTTCCTTTATACAATATTTCACCAGAGGTTGGCCTAATGAGCCCCAAAATGGTTCTGAGTATTGTCGATTTTCCACTTCCACTTTCACCAACGAGCGCCGTCACCTGAGGTTTTTCTCCGAAAATTGTAAATGATACATCGTCCACTGCTTTTATTTGCCTCTTCGTTAAAACGCCAGTTGTAAAAATTTTCTTTAGATGGTTAACTTGTAAAAGGGGGGTCGTAGTCATAACTATTCACGAACCAAATGGCACGCAACAAAACGGTCTTGACCAACTTTTCTCATCTGGGGTAGTTCAGTTTTACACACATTTTGGGCAAATGGGCACCGTGGATGAAATCGACACCCAGCCGGCCAGTTGAAAAGGCTTGGAGAAATTCCAGGTATGCCTTTTATTTTTTTCTTTGCTATCGATGGTATAGCATCTATTAGTAGCTTCGTGTAGGGATTCAAAGGATCCTTAAACACATCAATGACTGGACCAATTTCCATAATCAGTCCTGCATACATGACCGCCAATCTGTCAACAAGTTCAGCGTGGACAGCCATGTCATGAGCAACAAATAGTATTGCTACGTTATTTTTTTCCCGTAGTTCTGAAATTGTTTGAAGAATTCCTCTTTGAACTACGAGGTCAAGTGCGGTAACTGGTTCGTCTGCAACAACTAGGTCTGGTTTTAAGGCGATGGCAGTGGCAATTATGACCCTTTGTTTCATACCTCCACTTAACTCGTGTGGGTACATTTCGCTAACGTCTGTCGGAAGACCCACAGTTTCAAGAAGCTTCGGAGCCTGTTTTTCCGCCTCTTTTTTGGTAATTTCTGAATTAGTCACGATTGCGTCAATTATTTGGTCTTTCACTTTAAGAATTGGATTTAAGGAATTCATAGATCCCTGAGGGACGTATGATAATTTTTTCCATCTGATCTTGCGGAGTTCTTCTTCATTTAATTTTAAAAGTTCGATACCATCAAAAATAACTTTTCCACCAGCAACATAGCCTGGAGGTTTAATTATTCTAAGGATTCCCTCAACCAAAGTGGATTTTCCACATCCAGATTCCCCTGCAATCCCGAAAATCTCCCTTCTCTTCACTTCAAATGAGACTCCGTCTACAGCTCTATAGTCACCAGCGACTCCTTTGTAGTAAACTTTGAAATTTTCAACTTCAAGTATATGATCCATATTTTATCTCCATTGTTTTTAAATTCGGTTATTTCATAGATTGTTTTTTCACCTTTTTAGAAAACGTTCAGCATTTTTGTAACAAATTTTTTCCATCACTTCCTCGGGATATCCAAGTTCTTCTCTTATTATTTTTCTATCAATCTCCAGAATTCGTCTAACTCCGCCCCAGTCAGGATTAAAATCTGAAGCATGCGAGTCAGTTCCAAACATCATGTGGTTTTCAGCGCCCATGGCTAATGCGGTTTCTAAAGCTTTTTTACGGTAGAATTTTGGGGTTCCAGGTGTTAAATCGATGTACATCTGCATTTTATCGATTTTTTCTGCTTCTGGGGTTGTCCAAAGTCTTGACATAAACCTTTCATAGACAGCGATGCATTCGTCAACCCATGGCCAGCTCATGTGAGCTAAAGCAAACTTTATTCTGGGAAAATTTAACATAACCTCGTAGAACACTGGTTTGCAAAATCTTGAAGAATCCTTGTTATCTGAAAGTATTCCAGAATGAAAGATGATTGGGACACCAAGTTCTTGTATTTTTTCATAAAAAGAAAAGAATTTTTGGTCATATGGGTAGAAGTGGTCTGGCATTAGCTTTATACCTTGGCATTCATATTTTGTGACAGCGTCTTCAAGAATACGAATAACGTTTTTTAATCGAGGTTCAATCCAAGCAAAGGCTATGATTTTGTCTGGAGCCTCTGATTGTATCTTTGATATGAATTTTATTACCTTTAATTGCTGAGTTTCAGTAACACCTCTGTTAGAGAAACCCATGAATCCAACTGGGTTTGGGTCTTCTCCTTTTCCCCATGGATAAGGCGAGAAAACAATTGCTTTGCTAACTCCTTCGGATTCCATAGCTTTTGTTACGTCGTCAACAATTTCATTTCCCATGCTGTGAACGTGGCAGTCTATTAGCATGTTTCTCACTTCATTATATCATCATATTATTAATTATATATTACTATATGAATTTATTGTTTTCAGGCGAGTTTCTCTCTATTGGAATATGAAGATAAAAAAAGGAATCCGAAATTCATTAATTATTTTGTTAAAACTAAATAAAAACGAAACCGTTGAAAAGCATATTCCGCATTTGTTATCTTCAAGTGTTTTACATTTCAAGATTATTCACTTGTAATTTCGTGTGCGTAAGTATCGAATAATATTTATATAACAATTGTTCTATTTATCATTATATATTGCTATGTGAGGGAAAATAACGATGTCAGCAATCTACGGAAAAATACCACAACCAAGTTTTAAGCCAGAGTTTATGAAGTTAATAAAATCGGGAAAGGTGTATCCGTTAGCCTTCATTAATTCCTATCCGCCCAGATATCCGTCTGGGATGACGCCGTTAATATTGTCTCTTTCGCGTAGGCATAAGATTCAAGATATTGGCCTTGAGGGAAACACGAAGTTTACCGAGGCTGATGAAACAATCGTAATGAGCGGTCATTCTACGACTCATATTGATGCATTATGCCATATAGGTGAAATCAAAGATGGTAAAACGCTTCTGTTTGGCAATATAGATGCTGGTTATACTGAACATTTCAGAGGATTTCGAAATCTCGGAATAGAAGGATGCCCGCCAATAATTACCAGAGGAGTTCTTTTAGATATTCCATTGTACAAAGGCGTCCAAGTTTTACCAGAAAGCTATTCAATTTCAGTAAATGACCTTCAAGGAACATGCGATATTGAAGGGGTAGAAATCAAACGGGGTGATTGCGTCCTTATTCGAACAGGGTTCGCAAAAATCTGGCGGCCAGATAACGAAGTTTTTTACAGAAAGTGCGCTGGACCAGAGTTGGAAGGAGCTCAGTGGCTCATTGACAAAGGCATTATTGCTTCTGGTTCGGACACTGTGAGCTATGAAAGGAATCCAAGTCCAACCCACCCGGTTCATAGAAAAATGATTAACAATGAAGGAGTTTTGCTTATGAAATTGATGAATCTAGAAGAATTAGCAAAAGATAAGGTGTACGAATTTCTCTTCATCGCTTTGCCTTTAAGAATCTTTGGGGCTACAGCGTCGCCTATTAACCCAATCGCCATCTGCTAGGCAAGAACAGTGAAATTCATTCTTTATGGGTTGTAATCGCAATGGCAGTCAAAACTCAGCAGAGTAAGACAAGGATTCTAGACTTATCGCATGAAATAATTCCCTCTTTCTTCGACGATAAGTCAAAATTGTCTGATGTAAACATGAGATCCGTTTTTTGCCATTTTATTAAGCCTGATCCAGAAACTGAATGGCACATTGCATATTTGTTTAGTACTTCTACGCATTGTGGCACGCACTTAGAGGCGCCTTACCACTGGAAAAAGGATGGAAAAGATATCGCATCATTATCTTTAGAATCTCTTATTGGACCTGTAATTAAGCTTGACTTCTCGTACAAGAAGGTAAACGAATCCATAACATGCGAAGAAGTCAGGCAGCAGAGTAGAGGAAAGATGAGAAGGGGTGACATGGTCTTTTTGCAAACTGATCACAGTAAATTTTGGGGAAGAGAAAAATATTGGTTAGACAGCCCCAGCCTGTCTATTCAGGCTGCAAAATGGTTAGTAAGTATGGGGGTTAAGTTAGTTGGCGTTGATGCTCCGAGATTGGATTGTTTTCGCGGCAAAGGTAAAGAAAGGTATGTTATTCATGAAATTTTACATGAAAATGACGTTTTGGTCATAGAAAATCTGGCAAATCTTCAAATGTTTAAAAACAGGGGAATGGCCTTCATTCTGCCTGTGAAGGTTCGAGGTCTGGATGCTTTTCCTGTCAGAGTGATTGTTATTGAAGAAGGTAATCTAAAGTGAAGGTTGTGATTGTTGAAAAAATTCATGAAAGCGGCATAGACTTTTTAAGAAAAAATAATGTCAATCTTGAGCTTCTATATGAGTCTAAAAAACCGCTTGAAGAAGCGATAACAGAAGCTGATGGCGTAATTGTTAGGTTAGCAAGAATTACGGAACAATTACTAAAGATTGGCAAAAGAAACTCTTTGAAAGTTGTTGCAAAACACGGCGTCGGAGTTGACAACATTGATGTTGAGGCAGCAAAAAATCTTGGCATAAGAGTCGTGTACACACCCGACGTTATGGCAAATGCCGTTGCAGAGTTCACTTTAGGCGCCATACTTATGTTAGCGAAAAAATTCGACAAATATAATTTGGAAGTCCGAAACGGCAGGTGGAACGTTAGGTACACTGCGGAAAACATTGAAATCAAGGGAAAAACAATTGGCATAATTGGGTATGGCAGAATAGGAAAAAGGGTTGCGGAGTTGTCCAGATGTTTTGGTGCGACTGTCCTTGTTTATGACCCATATGTTAAAGTACAGGAAGATTTTGTTTATCAGACTGAACTGCCAGTTTTGCTTAGAAAATCAGACTTCGTAACTATTCATGCGCCCCTAACGAAAGCGACGTTCCACATGATTGGATTAAAAGAACTGAGACTCATCAAGCAAGGGGGGTTCATTATTAATACAGCTAGGGGAGGAATTATGGATGAGGACGCTCTTTGCCAGGTCTTTAGTGAAGGAGGGCTGAGAGGAGCGGTTCTTGACACTACGGAGAATGAGCCGGTACGTCTCGATAACCAGCTTCTAAAGTTTGATAACGTAATTTTTACTGCTCATACCGCAGGATTAACTGATGTTAGTGTAAATGAAGAATCGTTGCTTGCTTGTAAGCAAGTGTTTCAGGTCCTCAACGGAGAGGAGCCTACTTATGCTTTGGCTTAATTCCTGAACGATCAGACTTCATAAGAAGTTTGATAGAAGTATAGAAACAGAGAAACATATATATTAAGATATAAGATTTAATTATCGAAATATAATTTAATATTGAAACAAATGAAATGTCTGAACAGGAGGAGTGAAGATGCCAGTTACAACGATTGATATTCCCGAAGAGACGATGCAGTATGTGGAATCTCTTCTAAAAAATGGAAAAGTCAAAAGTCTTAAAGCGCTAATAAGCGACATGCTAGCTTTCCATAAAGCCTTCAGTATGAGTGAGTGGAACGACAACATTTTCTATTTCTTCGGTTTGAGGCATGCTTTCTTTTCTCAGCGTTCACTCAGACTGCTTGTAGAAGGAATAAAGCCTGAAGAGCGGCTTGAGGTTGGAAGAAGAATGGGGCAAACATGGATAGATGCTCATTTTGCAAGGTATGGAGAGCCAATTGTTAAGGAGAAATGGGAACAGGCCTTTAAGATATTAGAGGATGTAGGTTGGGGATCCTTTGAGTTGTCGGGGAATACACTTGTTGTTAAACGTCCGTTTCTTCCAATAGAAATATTACATGGGTATCTTGAAACTGGTTTGCAGGTGAAACTTGAAAGAGTAACCACAACAGACCAAATTGGCGTATTCAAAATAATTGAGGAAGACCAATCAAAATAAATTCTACATGATTTCTCGTACGAAATTGTCATTCTTGGTTTCTAATTTTGACGGATTGTTCCTTTTTAAGCAGTAATTTCAGATACTTTATTCCTTCCCTAACCCAGCGTTCCTCCTCGCTAAGTGTTTCCATCCTGTTTTGTTTTTGACTTATGAATTGCTCTAAAAGTATGTTCGGATCTCGACCTGTATGTTTGACAATTTTCAAAATGGCTTTAAGATCAAGCATTCCTTTTCCTAGTGGAACACCGTAGATTGTGAAACCGCCGCCAGCGCTGTTCCGCTCAATCCGGTAGTCTTTAACGTGAAGAGAAACGGCGTATTGTGACAAAATTTTTACTGTTTCAATAGGTTTTTCTAGAAGACCAATTGAATTGGCTACGTCAACACAGGCTCCGACGTGTGGACTGTTAACCTTTCTCATGATTTCGGCGAGCTGACGGCTAGTGTAAAGGCATAGGCTGCTGTTCTCTATGGCTAACGTTAATTCTTTTGAGCGTAGAATAGGTGAAAAACTTCTTAATCTTTCAACAATCTCTGAGATAGGTTCTCTTTCATTTGGGTAAACACGTATTAAACGCGCGTTAGTCAACATTGAAATGTTCAGGTATCTCTCTATGACGGGTTTGCTTAGGCCAACTGTTCCCAGTTCCAAAGTAACATTAAGGTCTTCTGCTGTTTTACTGAGATTTCTAAGTTTTTTTTCTGGTATGTTTAGGTCAACGTTTTCGCATATTTGGACTACTTCTAATCCAAGTTCCGCGGTTTTCCTAATGAGATCTTGCGGTTCCATAAGCTTAATTGCGGAAATTTCTTCTCCGAATTTTTTATCGGTACTGACTGCCCAGCGAAAAGCATAGCTCGTTATACCGACCTTCATATTTTCACTATCGCTTCAATTTTTACTGTATCGTCTTTAATGTTTTTTGCATGCCCTTTTTGTGGCTGTGTCCCTTTTTTTGAAAATAAGGTTGCTTTAGAGAATAATGAATAGAGATTAATGATTAATCCTCGTCACTGTGAACACAGTTTTTTCTATAGGCGAATAAGAAACATCCTTTTTGTGAAATTTGATCTTAAGTCGACGTTTTCTAGTTTTCAGTGCCTATCAGTGAATTAGTTAAATATAGATCTTCTTAGGGAAAAAAGAGGAGTGGATAGTTAGTGATTCTAGTAGATGAGCTGAGGGGAGGGGGGGATATATAGTCGGGTCAAGTTTTTTGACCATTTTTTAATATTTTGATTATTGGTGTAATGCAGGTTTAGGCATTGATGTCCGGATTTTTTATGTTTCAAGTTTGGTTACTATAATTGTGTGGCAAAGTCGTTATTTTAGTGTTCAAGACAATGCATTGCGGATTAGGTATTATTTTCTTAGTAAAATTATTTAACTACTTAGCGAATTTTAAGTTAGTGATTAATTATGCCTTATTGTGAGAATTGTGGCACGCAAATTAGTGCGGATTCGAAATTCTGTAGAAACTGTGGTGCTCCTCAAAGAGGTTTACAAAGCCCAGTTTCTCCAGGTGTACAGTCTCCACCTCCAGTTGTTCAGCCATCTCCACAAGTAAGTTCTGTTCCTCCTCCACCTCCACCGCCGCCACCTTCTAGACCAATTCAATCACCTTACGTGGCTCCGCCACCTCCACCCCCATCTATCCCTTCTTCGTCACCGCCTCCGCCTCCAGTTCAAACGCCGGCGTATACACCACCTCCACAAACGTTTGGTGAAAGAGTTTTGGGAGCTAATGTGTTTAGGAAAACAAAGGCTCTTGGAAGATACGACAGCTATACTTGTGTTGTGACCAGTCAGAGGATGATTTTCGCCCAGATGACTAAAGAAATTGTTACACAGTCCTCGCAGGCAGCGAGAGACCAAGCGAAATCTCAGGGGAAAGGGTTTTGGGGGCAATGGGGGGAGCAGCTGAAATCATCGTTTACCTTTTCGCAACGGTACTTGTCCATGCATCCTTCTGCTATTCTCGCCGAGACGCCTGGCAACTTCGCCATTGACAATAACGCCATAAGTGAAATCAAGCTAAAGGAAGAACGGGATAAGGGAGGAATCTACGTACGTCAAATGGAAGTCGACATTCATACTCCTATGGGAAAGTACGAGTTCAAAATGGACGAAAGTGAGGACTTCATCAATCTGTTGAAACAAGTCTATGGGCAAAGAGTCAAAACGCCGTTTGGAACCTTCAGATTTCACGGCATTAAAATTGGTTTGTAGCCTCCTCCCCCTCTTTTTAAAACGCTTATTATATAGCATAGATTTCCAGAAAAATTAATTGCATGTTAATCTTCGGTGAAGTTAATGGTTTCTGTTTGCATTGCCACTGAACAGGATATTCGGTCTTTAAGCAAGAAACTACAGGGT
>CAZPBM010000056.1:0-4863 GCA_964584965.1 uncultured Candidatus Bathyarchaeia archaeon
ATAGTCACCCTCCTCAACTCTGAAGTGATGAAGAGAAACCTTATGTTTCAAGCGTAAGAACCTGCTGAGTTTACTCATCTACCTTGCACCTCCATGGGCACATGCACATGCACAACTTACACAAGCGCACGCGCATGCACAGTGAGCACAAGCACAAACGCAGCTTGGTCGGCTCTTGACTGGACTTTGACTTGTTTGCACCGGCGGTGTAGCTTGGACTATGCGGTTTGTGAAATCTTGAACATTCTTCACCATGTTGTTCGCTGAAGCCTCTAAACCCTTAACAATCTTGTTAGCAAAATCTTGCCCAAGTATAGGTGCAGGCTGACTTGAAGCTCCGGTGGAAACACGGGTTCCAGTTGGACTCGGTACAGGACCTGTGGGCGGATATGGACCGTACCAGTACCACCACCAACCTGGCCTTGGAACAATGATGATGTTCGGTGGAAAGGCGCCTTTAATTTTTTCATCAAACATTTTGTCTGCGAGAAGCCATTCTAAGTTTTGGTCTATAGCGTCTCCTCTTAATTCAGGTGTTCCGGCTTGTGTAACTTGGCTCCAAGCTTTGTTAACTACTGACTTGTAATAATTCGCTGTGTCGATTCTCGAGTAGCCTCGTATCTTGTGGTTAACAGTGTCTCTCAGTTCTAAGTAAGTTCGAGCGAGTTTCATTTCGTCAAGGCTTCCATCTGCTTTTAAGGAGTTTAAAAAATCAATCTCATAATACCTTAAATTAGGAGAAGATTGTCCCTCGCTTTTAAGTCTCTGTATTCTTATAACAGGCTCAGTCTCTGTTATCATGATAATACGTTTGTAAATAAGACCAAAAAGAATCATTGTGAGAACTCGGACTGGCTTTAATTCAAGAACAACCGCTGCCTCAACTGACATAAGATTTCTCGCAGCTCCAAGTGCTTCGACAGTTATCCGCGGTCTTTCATAATCAAGTTTTCTGAATCTTGCTACAATCAACAACACAAACCCAACCGCTGTTAGAAAGGCCCCTCCAATCGCGATGTAACTCAATATGTCAGGTCCTGGAGGTTCAATGTACCTTTCTGGAAATGAAACTCCAACAGTGAATTCTGACCATGGTAGCCAATCTGTCTTTTCCCAATAAACAACGAGGCGGTCGTTTACTAAATCGACACTGTCAAAAGGTCTTCCACTAATGTATTTAACCTCGTCACTTGTAACTCCACTTGGAAGAATCATAGCTACTCTAATGTTGTTAACTAGTCCCGTTGCGTCTGGAAAAGTCGTGGGGAAAAACTGTATTCCCCAATATCCTCGGGTTGTATCATCTTGATAAAGCATCTCTGGAACAGTAGCGTACACCATTAAAGTGTAGGGTTGATCCAAAACTATTGGAGTACCCAAAGAAACTTCAATAGCATAATAACCGCCACTTGAAACATCCTCATACCTAAGGATGTCGCCCATTAAATCTTGAACAACATCAATTTTGAACCCTTCTTTAGGCATTCCAACGGTTACAATGCCCTGTGGTGAACCGCTCGTGTATGTTAAAGTAATATTATACATTAAGTTGATCGATCGGTCTTTGTTAATTGTGATCTGCACCCATATTTTGTTAACCGTGTACGTCACTGTGCCTTTGACCGAAAAAACACATGGCGCAGCACATAAAACAAGTAAGACAACAAGAATATAGGCAAAACTATAAGGTTTGGTTTCCGTTACCATGTTGGCTCCTCAGTCAACTCAAACTTGTTTTTGCAATAGATACATGTTAGGTATGGCTTTCCAGTTATTACTTCAACTTTGGTCGGATCAACAACTGCATTACAAACTGGGCAGTGAATTTCCTTGACAGTGAGGGGCCCGGTAACAGTTAGGGTTTGTTTGATCTCTAGAGGCTTCTTTTCTCTGGTAAATATTAAGATCACAATTGCGACGCCGAGAAAGATCAGTCCTTCAAAAAAATATATGATACCGAGGTTCGTAGACATAATAAAGACGACGCCGAGGAAAACCAGTAAAGCTGAAGCAGTATAAGCAAGATACTTCAGGGCTCCCTTTACCATTCCTATTCGCCCGTTTAAATTTGTTGTATCTAATTTCAAACAGTTACTTCTTCCAGTGACGTAACGCAGCTATAATTATGAGGATTCCTATGACAAGCAAAAACATCACTGGCAAATATTCCACGAAGATTTGGCGACTATAAAGGAACCACGTAAAGCCAACAGTTGAGATTATGAGACCCCAAGATAAGGTGCTGAAAGTGCTGCGTGCATACTTGTCTCGTTTACCTTCTTGCAATATAGCTAAAACTATGATCCATAGGCCAGACAGTGCAATAACAATAGACGGCACTTCAAACAATCCGATGAATCCTGATGCTGAAATTGATAGACACAAAGCAACAATAATGAAGAAGACACCATAAGATAGAAGAGTAAAAGGTTTCTCAGTCAACAGTTTATCTGCCTCATCATCGAGCCTAGAATTTTTCTCCGCATTCTGGACAGAATTTTGAAGTTGCAGGAATAGATTTTCCACATTTTGGGCAATTCTTTGTGGCTGTTGTTTGCTTCTCTAGTTTTGTTCCACATTCCAGACAGAACTTTGATGTTGCAGGAATTCGAGCATTGCAGCTGGGACAAATCATTACTGCCATTGATGGCACAGCTTCTGGGCCTGTGGGCTGCATCACCTGCGGGATGAGAACCATTCCTGTTCCAAGTCCTGCTCCTGGTGATTTGCCAAGCTCCTTAGCTGCCTCTTTCACGGTCTCCATTCTCAAAACAGTTTCAGGTGCTGCCCTTGTGGATTTTATCCAGAATAGTCTTTCACGATACTCAGGAGTTGTATCCACGCCTTCGAACCTAAGGTCTACAAGATCAAGTCCTATGCGTCTAAACGCGTCGAAAATAGCGTTTTTCACAGCCATCGATGTTTCGTCAAGTTTTGTGAACACCGTTACAAGATCGTACTTTGAAATTTCGTCAATTATTTTTTCATTTATGAAGCCTCGGATGTAATTGTCCACTTCGAATGTCGAGTAGGCATTCTTACCGCCAACAACCTCCGTGACGAAAAGCTGAGGATTCTCCACCTTAAACCAGTAACTTCCAAAGAGCTGAAGCGGAGCAAGCTCCGTTGTTTGAGCTCGCATCCCAAATTTCCCCGGAATATTCCTTGTGGAAATAAAGATCACAATTGCCTTAAATGGTGTTTCTCCGTATCCAGATATCCGAGACAAGAGGCCCGTTAATAATGGAAGATTCATGGTTGTAAGCATGTGTCTTCCTGGACCTATGACATCGTATGCCTTTCCATCTCTGAAGAACACAGCAACCTCGTACTCGTGAACGATCAGCTGAGCACCCCACATTATATTTTCATCAGGATATCTCCAAACAACCTCTTCTGGGCTCGGATTTCTCCATTCAATAATTTGTGGCATTTAATTCATCCCTCCAAAATCACTTCTTTTCTAGCATCAAACATGCTTTCTAAGGAATTAAGTGATTCCTCAATATCCTTCATTTTTTCTATAACTGCTTCGAACTTGTTGTCCATAACCTCCTTTTTTAGAGCTTTAGATTTATCAACCAGCACAGTAGCATAGTCGACAAGCCCACTATCGAAGGCAAGCATCCTATCAAGCTTCGCCTCATCAATCTTCACAATATCAAAGAATCCAGAATAACCATATGTTGCATGGTTCACTTTCTGTGTAACACGGTCAAAACGCATAATCAACCGATCCATTTTCACCATAACTTCATGAAATTTTTGATCCGAAAGTATCTGAAAAACTTCTCTCAAGTCGTTCCGCGCCTCTCTTAACCGTTGAAAAACAGCGTCTCTAACAAGTTTGTCTGACTCCCTTCGAAGTTCCCTTTCTTTGTAGCCTCTAAAACCAGGAATTTCTGCAAGAAACTTTTCAGGAAGCCTCATTTCACGTTTAGCTTTTTCATAAACATTCTCTTTACTCAACAATTTCCCCTCAGCAAACAATGTAAAGATCGAAGGATTTAAAGCATCCCTTTTTTAAATACTCATCTATACTAATAAAGATTTAAATTGCATAATTCATCAAGAAAAACAGCCAAAAAGATCGACTCGCAAAAAAGGATTCTAAGGGGCTGGTTTGCTGGTCGTTCCCAGTCTCTAGAGGCTGGTTACGTCTTTTTCTTAGGACATCTCTACCCGATTGCGTCGACAACCTTTGGATGCGCCTCTATCTCTAACATCTTTAATATGCCCATACTTTCTTTTTCGAGAAAAACTTGGTATTGAGTGGCGGGTCTGCTAGTATCTATACTCAAACGGGTTCAATTCTCTTTATAACATTAATATCTGGCTTAGTCACTAAGAGGATTTCTGATATTCGGTTACATTGTTTCTAGAGTAAAAGAAATCTTTTTACAAAGAAGTATTACAATTATTACTGTTAAGCGTATAAGTATGTTCAGAGCCGTGTTCTGTTAGACATTATTTACACAACAGAAATGTTACATAAACTATATTCTTCCATTAGGAAATACCAGAACGCCATCGAAATATTAATCATTTGGAAAAATTTGTTGAAAAACCAAAAACGCCAATAATACAAAGGCTTTTTCACGGCAAACCAAAAAAGATGGAAGATTTGCTTCCTTTAAGGCGAATTACCGTGATTTTCTTGCCAGAGCATACGCTGAAAGCACTATTGCTATTAGACCTAATCCAATTCCGCTGTAGCCTATGGTTGGATCTGCTGCTTCGCCTGGGTCGCCTTTTGGACCTGTCGCACCCGTTGCACCTGTTTCGCCTGTCAAATCTGGGACAGTGTATTCAATGTAAACGCTAACACCCGAAGTCGAAGCAGTCAAACTGAAAGTCCCATGT
>CAZPBM010000057.1:0-77466 GCA_964584965.1 uncultured Candidatus Bathyarchaeia archaeon
GCACAGTTATCAGAAACAGGTTCGCAAAAAGTAATAGAACTCTTCTCTGTGCTTAGTGGCATAGCAGTGACTGCATTTTTCACTATAGATATGTAACAAGAAATTCTATTTTCCTCAAAGCCAAGAATGGGAAGGCAGCGAAAGGAGGCCATACCAGCCATTGTTTCTTGGTTGGCAAAGCACGAAGACTCGTCTTCAAAAGAGGTAGAGAATTTAGGCTTAGGAATGC
This sequence comes from uncultured Candidatus Bathyarchaeia archaeon, assembly GCA_964584965.1. GTDB lineage: Archaea > Thermoproteota > Bathyarchaeia > Bathyarchaeales > DTEX01 > JAGTRI01. Next base: position 230 of record CAZPBM010000057.1, read on the forward strand.
TTTCTGTAGTCCTATTGGAATCAATCATGGGCGATTTACTCAAAGCCTTATTGAATCGCACGGAACTTGTTGATCAACTATTTAAATGTTTGACAGAATTAGGCGCGTAGAATTTACGTCGACCTCTCCAATTCTGTAATTTTGGAACTCTCTTAACTCTCCAGTTACGTTTCTGACGATTATCTTCCCATCTTCTGCTTTTGCGTAGATCACGTCTCTGAACACGATCTTCCCATCGACGATCAGGTCAAATTCGCACATCCTTCTCTTCACCTACAGAATAAAGGACAAAACACGAATATGATCAAAAACCTTTCCGTCATATTTAAACTAATCTTAAACTATAAAAAGACAAAGTTAAATATTATCTTCATTGTGAACTCGAAGTTTTCAAAAAAAGGACTGTGTGTTTCTTGCCTGAAAAAGAGTTGCGTATGAGGATTAAGGAGTTAAAGAGTGATCTATGTACATTAAAAGATTTTGAGGTTTCTATTGGCAAGATTATTGAAGAAATGTGGACTGAAGAAGCCGGTCCAACTGCGTTCCCATCCATAGCCGATTTGAGAGAATGGGACTTAAAACTTTTGGAAAGGTATAAACCGTTCTATATGCCTTTCTGCGATGTCTGTTGCCTCTGCACCTTCGGAAAATGTGACTTAACCGGAGATAAACGGGGAGCTTGCGGATTAAACATGGCAGCGCAGCAGTCCCGCATCGTTCTGCTTGCATGCTGTATAGGCGCCGCAACCCATATAGCCCACGCTAGGCACCTAGTTGAACACTTGATAGAGATTTTTGGCCGTGAACATTCAATAGACGTTGGAGGTGTAAGTGTCGAGGTTGAGGCTCCAGTTACCCGCTTGGTTTGTGGAGTTAGGCCTAAAACATTAGCCGACTTGGTTGATGTTCTGAACTACCTTGAAGGACAGGTTACTCATCTGCTTTCAGCAACTCACACAGGGCAGGAGGGAAGCAACATTGATTTTGAATCTAAAGTTTTTCACGCTGGAATGATAGACCAAGTCGGAATGGAGATCGCAGACATCGCGCAGATATCTGCCTACAGGTTTCCTAAGGCTGATCCTGAAGCTCCGCTCGCAGAAATAGGGCTCGGTGTAGTTGATGTTACTAAGCCCGTTATTTTGGTTATTGGGCATAATGTTCCGCCAGCCATTGAAATCGTGGATTATCTTACGGATAGAGGATTGTACGGCGAGGTAGAGGTTACTGGTCTATGCTGCACGGCACACGATGTAACCCGATATAATCCCAAGGCAAAGATAATCGGCCCCATCTCATGGCAGCTCAGGTTCATAAGAAGCGGAATACCGGACGTAATCGTCGTTGATGAGCAGTGTATTCGGGCAGACTCCTTAGTCGAGGCTCAAAAAATTAGGGCGCCGTTGATCGCTTCTAGTGAAAAAAATTGTTTGGGGCTTCCAAACCGAACGAACGACTCTCCGGATGAGATAGTTAAGGATCTGTTAGATGCAAATACACCTGGCGCACTCATCCTTGACCCGGCTAAAGTTGGAGAGGTAGCTGTCAGAACAGCGATAGCAGTAGCTCCGAAGAGAAGAAAGTTCAAAGCTATACCTGACATAGATGACGTGATTGAAGGCGCCAAGCGATGTCTGAAATGCGATGACTGCAGAAGGGCTTGTCCTAATGATCTGCCCATAACCGAAGCCATGGCAGAAGCCGCGATGGGAAATCTAGAGGAACTCTCAAGCCTCTACGAAGAATGCGTCGGATGTGCACGTTGCGAAAGCGCGTGTCCGTTGGATTTTCCGTTACATAGCTTCATTGTTAAGGCGGCTGAGAAAAAACTGAAAGAAGAGAAGTACAAGATACGAGTAGGTAGAGGAGCGATACGAGACACTGAGATAAGGGAAGTCGGCGGCCCGATAGTTCTCGGCGAGATTCCTGGCGTTGTAGCGTTCGTTGGATGCGCCAACTATCCAAAGGGTGGAAAAGAAGTTGCTGAGATGGCTATGGAGTTCGCCAAGAGACGGTACATTGTGCTAACGTCTGGCTGCGCCGCGATGTCAGCGGCAATGTTTAAGGATGAGGATGGCAAAAGTCCCTATGAAATTTATTCGGGGGTATTTGATGCAGGCGGCATCGTAAATGTTGGTTCCTGCGTCTCGAACTCTCACATAGCTGGAGCAGCGATAAAGATTGCTAGCATATTTGCCAAGCGTAGACTGCGCGGAAACTATGAGGAGATAGCCGATTACATCCTTAACCGGGTCGGCGCTGTTGGGGTGGCTTGGGGAGCCATGTCTCAGAAGGCAGCCGCAATCGCAAGTGGTTTCTGGCGGCTAGGAGTGCCCGTGATAGTTGGGCCTCATGGCTCTAAATATAGGCGCATGCTTTTAGGTAGAAAGGATCAAATGGAAGACTGGTATGTTTATGACGCCCGTACCGGAGAGAAGGTTTATGTGGGTCCCACACCAGAGCATCTATTTTATGCGGCTGAGACAAAAGAGGAAGCCATGGTCGCAATAGCTAAATTCTGCATGAGACCGAATGACACTACGAAGGGCCGATCCGTCAAGTTGACGCATTATGTAGATTTGAGTAGACGCTTATACGGTGTGATGCCAGATGATATTCACCTGTTTGTACGCACGTTGGCCGATGTCCCAATCACGATGAAGGATGAGATATTAAAGGTTTTGGAAGAGAAGGAGTGGAGGGAAAACATCATACCTGATCCAACTCTTCTTCCCAGATTGATTAGGAGGAGACGTGAATAAGTCGAAGTCTACTGAACCTTGGCAGACGGCTGAAATTCCGGGACCGAAGAAGGCTTTAGTCATAACCAAGCCTGAGGTTGTTTCAGCCTTAATAAGACGGGCCAAGAACCCAATACTCATAGTTGGCCACGAAGCCGTCGAGGTTCAACTCAAAAATGAAAAACTTATAGATTACATTATCCGCATTGCTGAGAATACTAAGATTCACGTTGTGGCTACAGCGCATATGCAAGGTGAATTCTTCAAGCGGTGTTTCCATGTCGACGCTTGGATGCCTGCAGTTGACATAGCGAATAGGCTTAAGGATTCCGAGTGGAAGGGATTGGATGGTAAGGGGTCCTATGACCTCGCTCTTTTTGTAGGTCTTCCCTACTACATGGAGTGGCTCATTCTCTCTGGCCTAAAGCACTTTTCATCTGGACTTAAGACGGTTTCTTTGGGCATGCATTATCAGCCTCATGCTTCATGGTCATTCCCAAACTTGTCTGTTGAGGAATGGAGGAAAAATCTCCAAGTTATCGTAGAAGAATTGGGAGGAAAAAAGAATGTCCACGTTTGAAGATATTCCTGTAGATGTCGGGGTCATCTACGAGGGTGAGAGAATCAGATGGCCAGACGCGTATACCGAGCTTGGAGGACCGAAAGTAGAGCACAAGTTTGAGCTAGTCAAGGTTCGAAGCGCGGAAGAAGTTGAGGATGGAAAAATAACGATAATTGGGCCCGACATAAAGGACTTAGAGAAGAAGTCGTATCCGTTTGGAATATATATCGAGGTCGCTGGAAAAGACTTGGAGGAGGGGCTTGAAGGCGTTATTGAACGTAGGATTCACGAATACTGCAATTATATTGAGGGGGTCATGCACCTAAACCAGAGATACGATATTTGGCTTCGGATAAGCAGGAGATCATTCGAGAAGGGATTAAGATCCTTCATGTTTATCGGAAAAGTCCTTCAGAGACTTTTTAAGAGCGAAATACCTATCATCGAGAAAATCCGCATCACCTTTGTAACAGACCCTGAAAATGTCAAAGAAAAGTTTAAAGAAGCGATGGAAACCTACGAAAGGCGGGATGCAAAAGCCAGAGGCCTAAAAGATGAAGAAGTTGACGCCTTCTATGGATGCACTCTCTGCCAATCATTCGCCCCGACCCATGTCTGCGTGATTACACCTCAAAGATACTCCAACTGCGGAGCCATAAGCTGGTTTGACGGAAGAGCTGCTGCCAGAGTAGATCCTAAAGGACCGATCTTCAGGATAGATAAGGGTGAATGTGTTGACCCCTTTAAGGGTGAATACACAGGCGTTAATGAGGCTGTAAGGACAAAATCTGGAGGAGAGATCACTCGAGTTTGGCTTTATACAGCCTTTGAACATCCCCACACATCATGTGGCTGCTTCGAAGCCGTAGCTTTTTACATACCTGAGGTAGACGGTTTCGGCATAGTTCACCGAGGTTTTCCAGGAACCGCTCCCAATGGTCTTTCCTTCTCTATTTTGGCGGATTCCACGGCTGGAGGAAGACAAGTGGACGGTTTCCATGGCATATCCATAGAGTATATGCGGTCGCCTAAGTTTCTTCAAACAGATGGCGGCTGGAGCCGCATAGTTTGGCTACCTGAGACCATAAAAGAACGGATTAAAGACTTTGTACCAACGGAGCTTATCGATAAGATTCCGACAGAGAAAGAGGTCACGAATATAGAAGAGTTGAAAGCCTTTTTGGAGAAGGAGAACCACCCAGTGGTTGAGAGATGGAAGATCGTTCCTCTCGAGGTTGGAGCTGAAAGACCAGTCGCGGAAGAAAGGATTGAGGCTTCAGTCATGGCTTCGATGCCTATAACGGCTTCAACCGTTCCTATTGCAGATGGATCCAGAGTTGGCGTTTTTAGAATTGTCCTTAAGAATGTCAAGATTCACGCTAAAAAAGTGAGGATTCGAAGTAAGGAGAAGTGAGTCGCGTGAAAAATAAAAAAGGAAACAAGGATGAAAATGAAGACTCCTCCATAAAAATTGGTCCTAAACTTTTAGAGCTCCTAAGTAAACTATGCGAAATAGAGCTTGAAGACGTAGAAATAGATGCCGGAGAACTTGAGATATGGATTCCAGCCTTGTCCACAGTTATCCCGCCTCCAGCTGTTGCACCCACGGTTACTAAGGTTGTACCTGAAAAGCCAACCGAAATTCTGAGAGCTGAGTTCAAGCCTCTGGTTCAGACCTACCCCGGAAGGATCACCGAAGTGAAGCTCGGTGCAAAAAGATCAGAGGGAGGCTCACGCGGTAGGACTCTGACGATTGGAGGTGAGACGTCGCCAGCCTTCTACTTGTTCGAGGAGGTCCCGCCAAATCTCCCCGTCGTCTCCGTAGACGTATTCGATACTGAGATCAGTCTCCCCAGAGCTTTGAGGACGTATGTTCAAGACGTTATAGGAGACCCCGCTGCTTGGGCTAAGATGGCGGTTGATAAATTCGAAGCTGACGCGGTCACTGTGCATCTGCTAAGCACGGACCCGTTGATTAAAAACGCTTCGCCAACAGATGCGGCAAAAACCATAGAGAGAGTTTTGCAGGCTGTAGATGTTCCGATCATAGTCGGCGGATGCGGAGATCCGAAAAAAGATGCTGAGGTTTTTAGGAAAGTAGCCGAGGTGTCCGAAGGAGAAAGAGTTATGCTCAGTTCCCTTACGCTTGATATGGCGGAGGCCAAGATTTTGGGGGACGTAGCCCAAGCCGCGAAGAAGCATGGTCACGTCGTACTTGCATTCACGTCTATGGAGCTGAATCGGGCGAAGGAGCTAAACCGCAGACTATACGAGTTTCTACCTAGAGAGAGCATAGTGATGGACTTGACCACCGCTGCTTTAGGCTACGGTCTCGAATACTCATTCAGCATCTATGAAAGAGCTAGATTAGCAGCTATAATGGGAGACCTCGAGCTTCAGCATCCAACTTTATCAGGGTCGACAAACGCTTGGGCTGCAAGAGAAGCTTGGATGAAGATGGGACCTGAATGGGAGCCAAGGGAGCTCCGAGGTCCAATGTGGGAGACCGTTACGGCGCTGGCTCTGCTTCTAGCCGGTGTTGACGTATTTATGATGATGCATCCGGCTGCAATACGTACAATAAAGGAGGTTATCAAGAACTTGACGGTCTTGGGTAAGGCAAAATCCGAGGACATCGCAGATTGGGTTTCCATCAGATTATAGGAGGCGAAAAAAGGATTGACTGAAAGAGAAATAAAGAAAGGCATCAGGGAACTAAGCCCCCTCGACATCTACAAGTTGCTTCCAAAAATTACGCCGCCCTGCGGAGAATGTGGGGAAAAGAATTGTATGGCTTTTGCAACTAAGGTGATTAACAGAGAAGTTGCCATAGAAGAGTGTTCTCCACTCTTGGAAGAGAAGTACAAAGGAGATTATGAGAAACTTAAGAAACTTTTGGCCCCAGCGGTTAAAGAAGTCACTATAGGAACGGGAGATAACTCCATCAAGATCGGCGGTAAGCTCGTTATGTATAGGCACGAGTTTACTTATCACAATCCGACACCTATAGCTATAGATGTCACGGATGAAATGCCCGAGAACGAGGTTATGGAACGAGTTAAGATGGTTGAAGGCTTCAAATACAATTACATTGGAAGAACACTAAACCTTGATATGATCGCCATCAGGTCGACATCGAATGATCCTGTCAAATTCAAATCAACTGTGGAAAAGGTTGCTGAAACCACGAGGCTGCCATTGATTCTATGCTCTTTGAATCCTGATGTTATGGAAGTAGCTTTAGGATCAGTGTACGAAAGGAGACCCTTAATTTATGCGGCTACAAAAGACAATTGGAGGAAAATGGCTGAACTGGCATTAGCGTACAATTGTCCATTGACACTCTTCGCCCCGAACGATTTGAGTCTTCTCAGATCCTTAGCGAATACTCTCATTAAGTATGGTGTTAAAGATCTTATGCTTGACCCGGGCACTTTCTATGAGGATGGATTATCCGAGACTATCAACAACTTCACTATGATTAGAAGAAATGCGTGTAAAGGTGGGGATACACTGCTCGGCTTTCCCATCCTAGGCGCGCCCATAACGGTTTGGCTAGAGAAGGATGTGCCGAAAGAACTGCTACAGTGGAGAGAAGCCTACATCGCCTCGATGTTGATATCCAGATACTGCGACATATTAATAATGCACAGCACTGAAGGGTGGGTTCTATTGCCAAACACTATCTGGCGGTTTAACCTCTACACAGATCCAAGTAAGCCCGTTTCGGTTGAAGCCGGATTGAAGATCTTTGGAAAGCCTGATGAAACTTCGCCGGTGATGTTTACGACAAACTATGCTTTAACCTACTTCACGGTAGAATCAGACATAAAGTCGTCTGGTGTCGACTGCTACCTCATAGTTGTTGACACTGGCGGAATCAGCGTTGAAAGCTCCGTGGCTGGCAGAATCTTAACGGCGGAGACAGCTGCGGACGCGCTGAAGAAGTCTGGAGTCGAGGAGAAGGTTAAACATAGATATTTGATTATTCCAGGTTTAGCTGCAAGGTTAAGCGGAGAGATTGAGGAAACAACGGGCTGGCACATCCTAGTAGGTCCAAGAGACTCTTCAGGAATACCAGCGTTCCTGAAGGATAATTGGCCGCCAAAGGAAGAAGGATAAATCCTAGATTAAAGAAGCGGAAGCAAAGAAAAACATGAGATCGATTGTTTCGATGGGTAGGGGAGGCAGCGGAAAGACAAGTTTCGTCGCACTTATGACAAAGTATTTTATCGAGATAGGCGATACACCGATTCTTCTTGTTGATGCGGACCCAGACCAAAATCTAGCTGAAGTCTTAGGCATAGATATGGAAAAAGAGGGGCGAAAAACAATCTCCGAGCTGCTGATCGAAACTTTCTTGGAGGGGGGAGGCACCACTGTTGGGGTGCCACCATCGGAGAGGATAGAGAGCAAAATATGGGAGAAAGGGCTGTATGAGGGAGAATACTTTGATCTAATAGCGATTGGACCAAAATGGATAGAGGGTTGCTACTGTCTCCCCAATGCCGCATTGAAGAAAGCCTTAGAAAACCTTACAAGAACCTACAAGAACGTGGTCGTGGACTCTCCTGCTGGCTTAGAGCATTTAAACAGAAGAGTCACATCTAGGGTGGACGATGTCTTCGATATAATAGACCCTTCCCAAAAATCTTTTGACCACGTGAAAAGGGCTTTCAGGATTACAAAAGAGTTGAGCATAAGCTTCAAGAACTTTTACATCATTGGAGGATACAGGTTTCCAAAAACCCTAGAACTCGAAGTTAAGAAAAGGACAAATTTAGAATACCTAGGGAAAGTCGCCTACGACAAGGATGTTGAAGGTTTCATATTCTCCGGTAGATCTCTTCTCGAACTGCCGTCCTCATCCCCTGCTTACCACTCGGTGCAAGAGATCATGAAAAAAGCCGGATACGCATAGACTTTCCTCAATTGCTTATCAGAGCAAAAATGATACAGTTCATCAAAACATTTTCTCTGCTGCGAAGGAGCTAGAAGGCTTAAGCGTCATGTCTAGTAAGAAAGAAAGCCTTGATATCTTCCAAATGCTATATGAAGCCTCCAAGAGGAAGAGGGAAGAGAGGACTAGGCTCCTAGAGTCAATTGGTGTAAAGGAATATTTCAAGGAGGGAAACATCAGGATCAATAATAGAACCTGCCGAGGTGTTGAGTGCAAATTATGCATCAAGGCTTGCCCAACAAACACACTCTACTGGGGTCAAGGCGAAGTAAAGATAATTGAGGGCCTATGCATCTATTGCGCAGCCTGCGTTCTAATCTGCATCGTAGACAACTGTATACAAATAACCAGAAAACGAACAGATGGTAAAATAGAGAGATGCGGCACGCCAAGCGAGGTTATTAAGCTCCTAGAAAAAATAAGCTCAAAGAAGAGGCTAGACATCACAAATCGTCGATTCCAAGTCCAGAGATGTGTGGAGGGACTCAAAATAATTTAGGAAAATGTAGATATTTCGTAAATGAGTAGCGTTTAACGGTGAGTTTGTTTGAAAATCGCTGTTGCTGGCAAGGGTGGCGTAGGAAAAACATTAATCTCTGGAACACTTGCGCGCCTACTCGCGCGAGACGGGTTCAGAGTCCTCGCCGTCGATGCTGATCCAGCCATGAACCTAGCATACGCTTTGGGCATTCCGGCAGATGTGGCTTCCAAAATCGTTCCAATAGCGGAGAATAAGGGGCTCATTGAAGAACGGTCAGGGATTAAACCGGAATCAGCCTTCAGCATCTTCATCAACCTCACACCAACCGTAGACGACATTGCCGAGAAGTACGGCGTAGTTGGACCTGATGGCGTTAGGCTTCTCGTTATGGGAACTGTGCGCTCAGGCGGTTCTGGTTGTATGTGCCCAGCAAACTCCCTATTACGCGCCTTGATTAGGCACATCACCCTGATAGAAAGGGACGCCGTAGTTATGGATATGGAGGCTGGGCTGGAACATCTTGGAAGAGCGACTGTACGAGGTTTTGACGCGCTGTTATGCGTTGTGGAGCCTGGAAGACAATCAATAGAAACCGCTGGCAGAATCAAACGCTTAGCCAAAGACATTAACATAAAGGAGGTCTTAGCAGTCGGAAACAAGACCATAACTGAAGAGGATGAAAAGATCATTGGCGCGTCGTTGAGTAAGATTGGACTGGACATTATCTGCACTGTTCCGTTCGATCAGAATATCGTCCGTGCCGACATTTTACGTGTAGCTCCCATAGATTACTCTCCTTCATCACCCGCAATAGCTGCCATTCAAAGGCTCGAAAAAATTCTCAAGGAAAGGTACCGTTAAGAGTAATATAGAAAATATTGGATGTATACGAGTGAGAATATTCGGGTCCTCCACTTTGCGTTTATGCTTTATTTACGGAGACGATTTCGCTGAACGCATCATAGGGAACCTTTGTAACTCGATTAATTTTTGCCAAGCCTGCGGTTTAACCTGCGAATATTGCAGAACGAAGTATGGGTCCTTCGCTGGAAATATCTATGGCGCTTACAGGGTAACTGGAGCCCTGCCATCTCTCATCGAAGAGCCTGAAAAGTTCTTGCCGCACAATATGCTGGGATGCGATGTATTAATTGCGATAGGCCTTCATTCCGATTTGCTGTTGGCTTTGCCTTTGGTTGCAAAGGAGTCCAAGGCGAGGGTAGTAATCATTCCGATCGAGGATAAAAAATGGTGCCCTACAGCTGTTAGGCGCCAGCTTACAGAGGAGTTAAAAGAACTCGGCTTAGAGTATGCTTTCCCTAAGCCTTTCTGTTCCCTTGAAGGATCCAACCAACCAGTCTTAGAAGAATTTGTTAGGCAGTACAGAATTGGCAGACCAGAGATTAGAGTTGAAGTTAAGGACGGTTTTATCTCAAATGCCTTCGTTTTGAAGAGCGCGCCTTGTGGATCTACATGGTACGTGGCGCAACGCATAAAGGGAAAGGAGGTCTCCGAAATAGAAGATATTGTGGCTGTTGCCCATCACTCATACCCATGCACCGCAAGTATGGAGATGGATACTGAACTCAACGAGCCTATACTTCATAAGGCTGGCCACATAATCCGAGAAGTAGTTAAGAATGCAATAACGAAAGTCATAACAATAAAATAGTACACATTCGAAGGCATGTATAGGGGCGAAATATTCTTTGCGATACTACGGTTTTTGAAAGTACAGTTAAAGAAGAGTAAGAAACCGTAACATGTTTGTATTTTTATCAACATGAAATAAGATTTATCGTTGGCATTGACATATCTATGATGCGTAAGAAGGATCTTCTTGAATTTGTTGCGAGATGTTCCCCAGAGAGATAATTCCGCTGAGGTGTTTAATGCTGTTGATGAAGTTATAAGTGGGTCTAGGAACAAGTATGAATATAACTGGGAGTAGGAATACGGCTTCATTCCTCAAACATGGTTTCACAATAACGACCCTATGGACATTATGATATTATCCTATGAACCGCTTAGTGTCGGTTGCATAGTGAAGGTGAGACCCATATGTGTACTCATTATGGAGGACGAAGAAGAAGATCCCAAAATTTTATCTGTTACCGTAAACGATCCTAGATTTGATGGGTATAAGAAACTTTCAGACGTTCATTCCCAACCGTTTCAGAGAGATACAGGAGTTCTTTGAAATCTACAAGAGGTTAGAACCGAAGAAATGGGTTAGGTTCAAGACCTAGAAAGACGCTGAAGAAGCAAAGAAGACAATTGAATACTCAATCAATCTTTACTAGGAGAAATTCACCAAGAAATAGTTCCATCCTTCTTTTAGTATCAGTATTTTCGAACCTGTAACCTGATCTTCATATTTCTTAGCGAGAGTGGCATGTTCTATAGTCATGTGGGGAGATCATAAATAAAGTAGGAAACAATCGAACGATACATTCTGTCTGAGACTTTGGTCCAAATGGGTTTGCTAATACAGATCCACTAATAAGGGAGCCTCTGATGATTTGCTCTAATTAGAGAAACGATTTTAACTTGAATTGCTAAATAAATAGTATTGAAAAAGAGCACATAATACCAGCGTAGGCGGTTTTCAAGTCAAAGATGAAAGGGGAGGTTGGTTACGGGCATCGAAGGTCTGGACAAGATTTTCAATCCCAAAAGAATTGCGGTTATTGGAGCAAGTAACCAAGAGGGGTCGGTTGGTTTTAGGTTATTCAATAACCTTATCGGGGTTGGTTTTAGAGGTTTCGTTTATCCAGTTAATCCTTTCAGTCCAAGTATTCAAGGCGTAACAGCTTATCCAAGTGTTAAGAAGATTCCTTGGCAAGTGGATCTGGCGATTGTTGCGACGCCTGCCCATATTGTGCTCCCAGTTGTTGAGGAGTGCGGTGAATCCGGAATCACTGGAATCATAATAGTCTCATCGGGCTTTGGCGAAACTAGCCCTCAAGGAAAAGCCTTGGAAGAAGAGCTCCTAAAGTTGAAACGTGCCCACGGCTTGAGGATCATCGGACCTAACTGCCTTGGCGTTATGCGTCCCAGCACAAGGTTGAACGCGACATTTGCGAATAAGACGGCAAGGCCAGGCAGGATAGCTTTCATGTCACAAAGCGGAGCTCTGTGCGCTTCGGTCTTGGATTGGGCAGCCCATGCGAACGTGGGATTCAGCTGTCTAGTCTCGACTGGAGGAATGATCGATGTCGACTTTGCAGATCTGATAGACTACTTTGGGATGGACCCTGAAACTAGGAGCATAATCCTCTTCATCGAAGCCATAAAAGACCCACGAAAGTTTATGAGTGCGGCTCGAAGGTTTGCGGGAACTAAACCCATTATTGTTGTGAAGGCCGGTAAGTCCCTTGAAGGCATGAGGGCTGCCGCGTCACATACGGGAGCGATTGCAGGTGAGGATGCTATCTATCGCGCCTTCTTTGAGAGGGCAGGCATAGTCCGCGTTGAGGAGATTGCTGACCTATTTAACTGCTCCGAGATATTAGATATGCAACCGTCTCCGAAAGGTCTGAAACTGGCCATAATCACAAATGCCGGCGGACCTGGGGTTATGGCCACCGACGCGCTGATAGCTAGAGGAGGGAGACTTGCAACCCTAAGTAACGAGACGATCCAAGCCTTGGATAGGATCTTACCGTACTACTGGAGCAGGTCAAACCCCATCGATGTATGCGAGGACGCTACGGTTGATAGATTTAGGAGAGTTTTCGAAGGATGCTTTAGAGATTCGAACGTAGATGGCTATCTAGTGATCTACACGCCCATTGGAGCCGCCGGCCCATCTGAAACCGCTGAGGTTCTTGCAGAAATTTCAGAGGAAACTGACAAGCCTATCTTGGCATCTTGGCTCGGGGAAGAGGATGTACGGGAAGCCGTAAGCATCCTTCGGAAGAATAGGATCCCCACGTACTCTACGCCTGAGCAGGCGGTAGAGACTTTCGTGTACATGTACCAATATGCGCGAAATCTTGAGCTTCTCTACGAGACGCCTGAAGAGATGCCTACCAGCCTCTCAGCCAACAGGGAATGCCTCCAGCGGATAATGGAGATGGCATCTAAGGAGGGTAGGGAGGTCCTCACGGAGCCAGAGTCGAAGGAGTTTCTGGAAATCTATGGGATCCCGACGGCTAAGGCTTATGTTGCGAGGACTCCTGATGAAGCAGCCAGCATAGCCTCCAGAATTGGTTTCCCAGTTGTAATGAAAATCCTCTCATCTGAGCTTACGCATAAAACCGACGTTGACGGTGTAATATTGAATGTTACTTCTGAATCACAGGTTAGGAGATGCTTTGAAGAGCTCATGAAGCGGGTTAAGAGGTGGCATCCCTCCATAAAGATTGAAGGCGTGACTGTTCAACCCATGTTTTCCGGCGGATACGAGCTAATAATTGGGTCAAAGAGGGATCCCCAATTCGGCTCAGTCATAATTTTTGGAACAGGAGGAATTGGTGTTGAACTCTTTAATGATATCTCGGTTGGTTTTCCGCCTCTGAACCAGACCTTAGCAAGAAGGATGATCGAGCAGACCAAGGCTTACAAGATATTCTCAGAAGAGTTTAGAGGTAGACCTCCAGTCAACATTCGACTGCTGGAGGAGGCGCTCGTCAGGTTCTCTCAGCTCGTAGCGGACTTCCCACAGATTAGGGAGGCTGATGTGAACCCTCTTTTGGTCGATGAGAAAAGTGTCACAGCCTTGGACGCTCGGATAGTAATAGACCTTAACAAGGTCTCCGCTGAGGTCCAATCCTATGAGCATCTCATAATAAGGCCTTATCCGAGGAAATACGTAACCCGACGCACTTTGAAAGACGGAGAGGAAGTATTGCTTCGTCCCATAAAGCCTGAGGATGAACCCCTCATAGCTGAACTCTTCCAGACGTTCTCTGAAGAAACCATGCGCTTAAGATTCTTTCAAGTCGCGAGAGAAATATCCCACCAGACTCTAACCCATTACTGCAACATAGACTACGACCGCGAGATGGCTATAGTTGCTGAGCTGACCGAGAGCGGAAAACAACGTATAGCTGGCATGGTTAGGCTCATAGTTGAACCAGACGGCGAGAGCGGCGAAGTCGCTGTTGTCATTGGAGACCCTTGGCAGAACAGGGGTTTAGGCACCATGATGTTCGACTACATCATTGAGATCAGCAAGGACATGGGGCTTAAGAGAGTCTTCGGAGAGATCTTAGCGGAAAACACAAAGATGATACACATTTGTAACACAAGAGGCTTCGAGATCAAACCCATAGACGAAGAAACATACTTAGCAACACTCGAACTCGAAAAAAGCAAGTCGTAAAACCAAGATTTTTGCTATGCTAAATGTCAAGAGAAAAGTAAAAATTCCCAATAGACGCGAAGAAATATCTTGCCATAAAAGACTTCAAGCGGAGAGACACCTAAAAAGGTTCCGGAGACTCGGCCGGAAATCGAGGAACCGAAAAAATAATCATGGGTTCGACAAAATGGTATAATAATGTACTGTACCGCCCTTTGTCCCTGATCCGAGGTTCTCAGCCTCAACCAAAGGTTCTAGCAACCATGGTGAGGATAGAATCACTGAACCCCAAACCTAAACAGTGAACAGTTTTCTCGAAGGCTTCCAACGCCTCGTAAAATCGTTTCTACATGTAGAAAAATGGCTTTCTGGAAGCGGCTAAATCTCCAGTTTTGTACATGCTGGAAGCTTGGTTTATAAAGGAAAATGTCTACATGATAATGCTGCATAATTGGGTTCTTATTTAATGTACAAATTGACATAAAACAAAAAGGATAAGAGAACTCTTCTTTTCTATAAAAATGGGACAGATACTTTCTAAATTTTAAATACATCTCTTTCCAATTCTTGTTTGATTAGTATGGGTTTTCCGAAAAGGTTTTTGTGGGGCGCATCTTCTTGCGGCTTCCAGTTTGAAATGGGTGACTTGTCACGTGTATCTTTAGATGAAAACACTGACTGGTTTACTTGGGTTCACGACAAACAGAACATAGAAAAGAAGACTGTAAGCGGGGACCTTCCTGAAGATGGTCCGAACTACTGGCTCCTTTTTGAAGAAGACCACAGAATCTGTCTTGATTTGGGCTTTAACGCCTATAGAATCGGCATAGAGTGGAGTAGAATTTTCCAAAAAAGCACAAAGGAACTGAAAGTCGACATTGAAAAAGCGGATGACGGAAAGATTTCTGGGATTCACACTGAAGAAGGTTTCATGGAAAAACTTGAGAAAACTGCAAACAAGGATGCATTGAACCATTATCGTTCGATGATTCTTGATTTGAAGGAAAAAGGCATTGAACCATTCGTATGCCTGAACCATTTCACTCTGCCTCTTTGGGTTCACGACCCAGTAGTTGCCCGAAATTCAAAGTTAAAGTTAGGTCCAAGAGGCTGGCTTGATGAAGATACATTAATTGAGTTTTGGAAATACGCGTCTTACGTGGCTTGGAAACTTGGAGATCTTGTGGATCATTGGATAACCTTTAACGAGCCTTTAGTCATTGCCGAAAGTGGATACGTGTTACCTGAGATCGCATTCTTTCCCCCAAGTGTAAGGAACTTTAATGCTTTTAAGAAGGTCATAGTTAACACAGCTGTTGCGCATGCACGGGCCTATGACGCGATAAAGGAGTGGGACAGGGAAAAAGCCGAATATAGTAGCAACTCTTCAGCGGAAATAGGCGTTATTCAGAATGTGTCACCGATTGTTCCTCAAGATCCTAAGCGTGATGGTGAAACAGCTGCTTTTGTTAATCACCTTCATAATAGATTCTTTCTTGAATCCGCCTCATCGGGGTGGCTTGACGAAAACCTTAATGGAGAAAAAGAAAAAATCGAAGTTAAGAGTTATCTTGCCAACAAGCTGGACTGGGTAGGTGTGAACTACTATACTCGGAACGTTATTAAGTGTGGAAGGTCGTTATTGGCAAAGATATTTGTTGGGATACCTTTTGTGCCTGAAATAGTATCTGGATACGGAAACGACTGTAAACCTAACAGCACGTCGAAAGACGGAAGACCGACTTCTGATTTTGGCTGGGAACTTTATCCAGAGGGTTTAACCGAGGCCTTGAAGATCGTGTCAAAGTATGGGAAACCCATGTTTGTGACCGAAAATGGGATAGCTGATGCCGAAGATAAACTGAGGCCTCGTTTTATTACTGAGCATTTAAGGGAACTGGATAAAGCCATTAACAGTGACAAACTTGATGTTCGGGGCTATTTCCATTGGGCTTTAACGGACAACTACGAATGGGCTTCGGGCTTTAAGATGAAGTTTGGATTGTACGCTGTGGACTTTAAAACGAAAGAAAGGATTCGGAGAAAAAGTGCAGAGACGTACAAACGCATCATTGAGATGGGTGAAGTGCCTTAATCTTCTTCGCCCTTTCAGCAATCTTTCCACGAATCTCCAACACGTCTTTTGTGATAACAAATGCAAGCATAACGAAGAGCCCTCCACAAATCATCCATGTTGAAACCGAAATGTAGAGTATGCCTAATCCTAGGCCATACGTGTCTGCGAGAACTCCTGAAATCAGAGGCGCAGCAGAGGATCCACTGTACTCGAATATTCTGAGCAAGGCGTCTGCTGAGCTTCTTACCTCGGGTTCAGAAATGTCTGTTACTGCAGCAGAAACGTTTGGACCTGCCATTGGTAAAATGAAAGAGGCTAATGTTCCTGCAATCACAAATCCTATGACATCGGTTTTAGGCCACATAATTGTCAGGTAAAGGGTTGGTGCAGAAAGAAACACAGCAACTGCGCCTACGATTGCTCTTCCTCTGACGTTTTTCTTGAAAAACATGTCTCCGAGCAATCCGCCTACCAGATTTCCTCCAATCATACTTAAGAGCCAAACTAACATGATAATCATTGACAGGTTCTCATCGAACCCTCTTTCGCCAATCATGTAAGTGAAGATCCAAGCCTGTAGGACTTGCCACGGAAACACTCCGAAGAATCCTTGCAAGCTAAGAAAGAGCAGCGACTTTTTCTTGATGAGCAAGACGAAGTCCTTGAGATTTATTCTATAAAGTTCCTCTTTGATTTTAACATCTGATAATTCGGGTTCGGAGCTTCCTCTGGGAACATCTTTAACCGAGAAATATACAAGAAGCGCCATTAAGATTCCAATTCCGCCTGTAAAATAAAACAAGTTTCTCCAGCCTGTAGCATAGCCTATTACTACGCCTAAGATTGTGCCGATTAATGCGCCTAAAGCCGCTGAGGCGCTTATTAACCCAAGTGGTTTTCCTCGGCTGCTTGGAGGAAAATAGTCGCTGATCAAACTATTCATAGTTGAGGGTGGTGTGTCATCTATCCCTGTAAGGGTTCGTGTTATGAGAAAGTCTGAAAAAGTTTTAGAAACCGTATTGAGCCACGTTGTGAGTCCCCAAATTATGCCAGATAAACTGATTAGAGTTTTTCGTGAATATCTGTCGGACAAGTATCCCCAAACTGGATACAGGAAGACGGACATAAAGAACGTTGCAGTAAATATCAAGCCTCCGCTTGTGTACGTGATGTCAAATTCATCTAAAATCTGTTGGAGGGCAACAGAGATTACGAAAATGTCCGCTGTATGTAAGGACCTGAAGATAAATAGTATTATGGCTACGAACCAAGAATAACCTAGACTTTTATGGAAGTTCATTTATCTCACGTTTTTATAATGTTTCGATGCTTCTGAATTCCAAGGTTGACCAAGCTGTTCCTCTAAAAGCATGCTTGCGTCTTCGAAAGATTTTGTTCTGTGATCATCCATGATTGTGAGAAGCAAGCTTTTTCTGTCGCCTTCTAGAAATGCTTGAAGAACTTGTTCCATTCTCAACATTCTTGGAATCAAAACATGCAACATTAGACGTTTAGGCAATTTTCCTACGCGTAAAGCGTTTACCTTTCCTCGGTCATCATTGGATTTTCTGATCAAAGTCGGGACCTCAACCACCACATTGTTTGGTATGCCGTCTATCGCTCCACTATTTGGGATGTTCAACTGAAGCTGAACTTCTTTGTTGTTTGCGATGGCATCAATGAAGGGAATATGTTGTTCTCCGCTTAAAGACGGAGGATAAGCTTTTGTCAACGCAACCTCAGGATTGTTAGACCAAGCATACAGCTGGTCAAACATCGCTCTCAGCTGATTCAGATACATCGACCATCCTATTTCTGAGTCAAACCCACCTGTGGGACCGAACCACTTCTTTTTTGTCTCCAAGTCGATGTGATACCACCAAGGCGATGCACTTCTTACGGTGTCTCCAATTGGAAAGAGACCATATAATTTATACATGTTCACAGCAGCTGAAGACAGTTGTTCCACACTCCAAGGTGGATTGTTCTGAAACTCGCTGCTTCTCCAGTATTTTTCAGCCTCTTTCTCGATCCATTGATCCAGAATTGGATAAGCATTTTTACCTCTATAAAGGAAGTTTGCAAGCCAGATGTTGTGATTAAAGCCTGCAATTATTACGTCAACATCTTCGATTTCTAAGCCAAGAGCCTTCACAATTTCAGTATAACTAAAGTGCCCGTGACATATTCCGACAACTTTGGCTTTTGTTTCTCTCGAAATTAGTGTTGTACCTTCAAACACCGGATTTGCAGCTTGCAGCAGCCAAGCATCTGGACATATTTCTTCAACGTCTCTTGCTAAGTTCAGGAAGAAATTAAGTTGATGGTATGCTCCGACGCCGCCATAATAGTCACTGACTCTATCACCTATGCCTCGGTAATAGCCATATTTCTCCGCGATTTTTCTCTCAATTTCCATAGGCTCATAGCCGCCGACCTTGACGGTATTTACAACAAAGTCAGCGTGGCTTAATGCTTCTTTTCTGTTCATTGTCTTTTTAATTGTGAAAGACGCGTTCATTTCTTTGACGTATCTAGTTGCAAGGTTATACATCATGTTTAGACGTTTTTCGTCAATATCCATCAAGACGACCGTACTGCCATATAGGCTCCTAGTTAAACATAAATCGATTATGAGTCTACCTGTAAAAACTACGCTGCCAGCGCCTATAACAGATATCTGGGGCATAATTAAGCTGTCTAAAACTGTTCTAAAAAGCTTTACCCAGAATACCCAAAAAGTCTCTGCTGCACTTATTTTATAGCGACTTACATGTTAATTGCTGCTAAAATTCGTCCTGGTTTTTTCCAAAAGACAAAATGTTCCTTACGTCTTCAGTTTCTAGAATAGCCTTGAAGAAGACCCAAAGCCCCAACAACATAACTATGAGACCTAGAATAGCGAATGGGTCATTTAATAACCGCACACCCTCTTCTGCCATAAGTGAAATTAATGTATCAAAGTCTATGTGAGGCGCCCTCCACATTCCCCAACCAACGATTGTCGTTATTAGTCCAAAAATTGCCAAAATAATTCTCTTTAACTGCAAGACCGTCTTCTCCGTCTTCTTTTGAAAAAATATCACTTAAAAAGAGTTTCTAATATTCAGGCGTATATCGATTTATTATGTTATCCTGTTTGGAGCTTCTTTAATTTTGATGAGCTCATTAACCAGTGTTTCGAGGTATGTTAAGCCTTTAAAATCCAGCCCGTACCTTCTTAACATGAAAGCAAGCAACGTATAGTTTTTGTTTTTCCAGTGAACCTTTAGGGTTTCATAGTCTTCACGGCTAATTTTTTTAGCCAGAATTTTTGCGTCCCTTTCACCTATAGCGTAATAATCCTCAGACATTGATAACGATCCATCTCCAACTTTTTCAATACGAAGTAACTTGTAAATTTATTATTGTTTTTCCACTTATTAAGAATAATTAACAAATAAAAATACGCTAAAAAACAAAAACTTCGCTATTGCCTACAATAATCAAAAAACTATGAGGTATGAAGTAATCTGCAAACTTCGCAGAATATTCCAATTGATTGGTCTGCAGACAAGTTTTCCTTAACAATTCGTTTTGCAGTGTCACTGGCTAATTCTTGAATTTTTGGCATCATTCTTTTAAGATATTCAGCGTTTCCGTATCCCCGTTTTGCGTGAAGGTACTGGCTAATGGCAGCTTGTGTTGTTCCAAGTTTTTTGGCAGCTTCAACTTGAGTAAAATCATATTTCTTAACAAGTTCTTTAGCTATAAGTGACCTGAATACTGGGAAGACATATTTTGCAGTTGTTTCGCATGGAAGGCTCATATCGCTCATCGAAAGGAATACTATATGTTTTTTCCATATAAATATGTAATGTTTTATTCTGTAAAATCGCTTTGAATAAGATATGTGCAAACGATGAAGAAATATCTATAAATCATTTGCCGATAAGAGTTCAGTTGTGCTGAGGAAAATGAATATAAAAAAAATGGTTGGGGACAAAAAAGCCACAGAAAAAAAGACTATCACAAGGGTTGATGTAGTAAAAGGCATCGTCAGACAGTTTGAAGATGACGTTGTAGTTGAAACTTCAATACATCTATATGTAAACAATAAATTCTACACCTTTTTCACTTGCTCACCCATCAAAATCAGAGAGATGATAATAGGCAATTTACTGAGTCAAAATGTAATTTGCAAATTGGATGAAATTCGTTGTCTGAAAAAACGTGAAGGAAAAGTCATAGTTAAACTAGAGCAGAATTACAAAAGTTTACCATGCGCTAATGTTTGTGAAGAACTAGGAAAGGACTTTTATCCTCTTTTATTATCTTCTGAAATGATACTTAACTCAGCTGACGAATTAGGCGTGAAGGCATCTGTTTTTAGAAGAAGCGGAGGCACACATGCCGCAGGCTTGTTCAGCGTTGAAGGTAACCTCATACTTTTTTCAGAAGACATTGGAAGATACAATGCAGTTGACAAGGTCATAGGAGAAGCAGCACTAAAAGGCATCGACCTGCAAAAGACGTTCCTCACTATTTCAGGAAGGGTAACTTCAGGAATCATTACTAAAGCTGCAAACACGAACATTCCAATTGTAGTTTCAGTTTCAGCACCAACTGACAAAGCCATTGAAGCTGCTGAAAATGCAGGTATAACACTTGTGGGCTTTGCAAGAGACAAAAGGTTTAACGTTTATTCGCATCCTGAAAGAATCAAGTTAGTATGAATGGGTAATCAAGGTTCATTATCTCAACAAGGCTTATATTGTTTCTTTCAGAGACAAGAATTTAGGAGGAAAAATTGTTGATTGGATACTCAAGCCTAGCTTGTCTTCCACAATTAAGAGAATATTCTAGCCATAGAGTTTCAAGCTACGATAAGACTGGAGGAAACGAAGACGCATGGGGAATCAAGTCTGGAGAAAAAAGGGTTCTTGCTGACATTGAAGGTCCAGGATGCATAAAACATGTCTGGATGACCCTTGGGTTGCCAAAAGAAGATTATCTTAGACGGATTGTTCTAAGATTTTTCTGGGATGGCTACAAGGAGCCGAGCGTCGAATGCCCAATAGGCGACTTCTTCGGTTTAGGGCATGGAATTAGGAAAAATTTTGTTTCTTTGCCTCTTCAAATGAGTCCTCAAGACGGAAAAGGATTCAACTGTTGGTGGCCTATGCCTTTCAAGTCAAAGGCAACCATTGAGGTGGAAAACCAAGGTGAAGAAATTTACTGGCAATACTTTTACATTGACTATGAACGGTACCAATCGGTCGACACAGTCAAGGGTCTAGCATACTTTCATGTTCAATGGCGTCGCGAGAAAAACACTTCCGGGTGGGCTTTTCAAGAGGGCTTAGATAGAAAAGAGATGTCTAGAGACTCGCGTAACTTCAACACAACTGGAGCAGAAAACTACATAATTCTCGAAGCTGAAGGAGACGGCATATACTGCGGCGCCCATCTTGACGTTGACTGTTTTCAACGGAACCCCGATGACTGGTACGGGGAAGGAGACGATATGGTTTTTATCGACGGAGAAAAATGGCCACCATCTCTTCACGGAACAGGAACAGAAGACTGGTTCAACTGTGCATACTGTCCAACTCAAGAGTACAACGCGCCTTACCATGGCGTAATTCTATACTCCGGCACCAAAGACTGGCCTTGGAAAGGAAAACAGACTGTTTACCGATATTACATTGAAGACCCAATTAGATTTCGCAAAAGCATTAGAGCCACAATTGAACATGGACACGCGAACACGTTAAGCAACGACTATGCAAGCACTGCATACTACTATCTTTCGAAACCCAAAAGGGGCGGACCACCGTTACCGCCAGTCAACGAAAGACTACCAAGGCCCAACGAGGAAGTTTATCAACCTCAACATAAACAATAATAATCATTTCCTTTTTTGATGAACATATTGCTAAGGCATTAGTAGTTTTCTTCTTGGGAATCAAGATTAGAAGGCAACGTCTGGTTTTTAGAAGACTTTAATGAGATTTTGGCGATTATATTTTTCTTGTATAAGTGACGGTTTTTGATTAGTCTACCAAATTTTTAAGATTTTTTAGGTAAATGCTTCTGAGAGTTCTTTCTAGGGATAGACCAAAAAGTTAAAAGAAAGTTTTTATAATAAAACTATATTGGGGTTAACATTTGGGTTTGAAAGCTCCAGTTGAAAGTGTCATGAGGAGCCCTCCTGTTACAGTACTCTTTTCAGATACGGTCTCTTCAATTGCAGACAAGATGTTCACAAACAATATTGGTTCAGTGATTGTGATGAGCGGAGGAGTACCTGCAGGCATGGTTACTGAAAGAGACATCGTGAAAAGTGTGATAAGAGAACATAAAGACCCAACGAAAACTCGGGCACAAGAAATTATGTCCACGCCTCTAATCACAATTGAAGGAAACAAAAGCATTAGAGACGCAATAGAGATGATGCGAGACAAAAACATTCGAAGGCTTGCAGTGACAAAAAACGGAAGACTTGTCGGCGTAGTCAGTGAAAGAAGATTGCTGGAAGCATTAATCTAAAAAGGCTCCATCCACTTATTTTTTTGGCAAACTGCATTATTGAATTTTCAATCGATTTGTTCTAGATATTTCGTTCATTTTTGTTCATTAGCTGTCTATGAAAAATCCTGAAGAACCCTCATAGCCTTAAGTTCTTTTAAGGAAGTGTCAAATTTTTCCGCAGTTAACCTTAGGTCCGTCTTACTATGTGCTATTGACAGTATGAATCTTGATCCCATGGGGTGGACTCCTTTATTGATCAAAGCCTTTTCGAGCGTCTTTGTTGCTTTTTGGCTTTTTTCTCTTTTTTTCTGAAATGCAACGTAGCCGTTAATGTCGACAACTTTCAAGTCTTCTTCGTTAAATCCGAAGCCTACATAAATGATTGAGGATGTCGTCCCCCAAGCTAAGCCGTCCACGCCGTTATCAAGGATAACATCGTTTAAAGCGGACTTGAGATCCTCGCCTAAACAGTTAATCTTAGGATGAGCTTTACCTTCGGCTACCATGCTGAGACATGTTTTGCCAGCCGCAGCGCAAAGTGGATTCGCATTAAATGTGCCAGGGTGGCTAATTCGTCTGCTGCTCCATCCTTTCTCGGTTTTTATGTCAAGCATTTCCATGATTTCTCTTTTTCCAGTGACGGCTCCTCCTGGAAATCCACCGCCTAGGATTTTGCCAAGAGTTGAGAGGTCTGGGACTACGCCATAGTGTTCCTGTGCTCCTCCAGGGGCATCTCTGAATCCAGTTACAACTTCGTCGAAGATTAAGACAACACCGTTTTGCTTCGTGATTTTCCTAAGCCCTTCGAGGAAAACCTTATAGGTAGGTAAATATCCCATTTGTGCCCCTCCAGGCTCAAGTATCACGGCGGCAACATCACCTTGGCTTAGCGTTTCCTCAACAGAGTCAAGGTCGTTAGGCGGCAAGGCAACCACAGTTTTACAGGTCTCGTTTGGCACTCCTGAGGGGAAGGAGCCTGTTAGCGGCGGGGAAAAGGCTGGGTTGAAATCTATGATTGAGTAGTCAAGCCATCCGTGGAAGTGCGAAATGAATTTCACAATTTTCGATTTACCCGTGTAGGCTCTGGCAATTCTGAAAGCCATCATTGTAGCCTCTGTGCCTGAGCTTGTGAATTCAACCAACCCGTTTCTTGCGCAAGGAACGAGGGTTTTCACCTTCTCAGCCCATTCAATCTCAAGCTCGTGCGATGCGCCATAATGTGTTCCTTTTCTGATTTGTTCTACGACTGCCTTGGTTACAGTTGGGTGAGCGTGTCCAAGGATTAGGGCTCCATGCCCCATCCAAAAATCCACATATTCGTTTCCGTCGACATCCCATTTGTGCGATCCCTTGGCTTTTACGCAGTATATTGGTGTGGGTTCAAAATAACGTGAGTCGTGAGTTACGCCTCTAGCGAAGTGCTTCGCAGCTTTTTCGTAAAGCATTCTTGATGAAGGGTGCTTTCTTAGATATTCTGAGTCAATATTATCTGAGGTTTCCTGCGGCTCCATGCTTTTTCCTCTTGACATTTAACTTTGAAACAAACATTTTAATAAAACTAACTCAACGGTTCAAGCTGCACTCTCGTTAGATTTTTGTGTGTTGCTTAGTTTGTTTTAGGACTAACCACATATATCGTTAATGTCTTAATAGAAATTGCGAGGATAAAACAATAGGAAGGCGGGCTGAACATTGCCTGTTAACATTACTTTCCTTGGGCATGTTTCGGTAGACACTGTTCAAAACGTTAATGGCACAAGCGTTCAGCCTGGAGGAGCGGCTTTGCACGCCGCAGTTGCAGCGAAAACTCTCACAGAAGATGTTGCATTAGCCTCCGTTATTGGTAGAGACTATAAGTTCGCAGACATCTTGAAATCGTTTGTTCATTTGTATGTCAAAATCTCTGCCTTACCTTCAACAAAATTCGTTATTCGTTACGATGACCGCTGGGAAGCCCATTTTCTGCAAGAAGAGTACGGTGCAGGTAAAAAAGTATCTTTCGACATATTGCCAAAGGGTTTGCTGAAGCAAAAATGCATAATTCATATTTCCCCTTTACCGCCGATCAGGGTTCAGAAAATCGTTTCAAAAATTAGAAGTTTTTCGCCTGAGACAAAAATCTCGGTTAATTCTTGGATTGGCTACATGAAATCTCGGAGAGACCGTAGAATTTTAAGAGAAATTTCCCAAGAGACAGATTATTTCATAATTAACGACTCTGAAGCGAAAGCCTTGACCGAGTCTGACTCACTTTCCATCGCCCTAAGACTTTTAAAGGCAAAAATGCTGGTCGTTACGCTTGGCGAGTTTGGGGCAATTGTGAACACTGATAAAGGCGACGTTCAGATGGTTCCAGCTTTGAGGTTTTCAGTAGAGAAGTTGGTGGACACGACTGGAGCAGGAGACGCTTGGTGCGGCGCCTTCTTGGCTGCTTACCAACTTACAAGTGACATCGTAAAAGCTGTCACAGCTGCGTCTGTGATTTCCAGTATAAAATGCACTGGATGGGGTTTCAGCAGGCTTTTTGGACTAAAATTCAAGAATGTCGACAGCATAATTGACTATGTTATTGGATTAAGAGAGGGAAAAATGCAGATGAGGCTTTCGGAATATTCATAGAAATGTTGCCTATAACGTCTTAGTTGCTGTGATGTCGACCATGCGTCTAATCTCGTTCTCCAAATTTTTGGGAAGCCCGAAAATACTTATGTCCATGAAGCCTCGAACTATAAGAGCTGTTGCCTCGTCTTCTGTGAATCCGCGTGCCATGAGGTATTGAACTTGTTCCTCAGCAATTTTTCCAACTGCCGCTTCATGTGAAAGTTCTGACCCCTGAGCTTTTGCTAACAACTCTGGAACCGCATATATTGATGCTTTGCTGGAAAGTAAGAGTCCTCGGCACTCCAGATGAGCTTTGCTGAGGTCGTGTTCTCCCTGTAGGAAGCCTCGAGCGTAGATTTGTGCGTTGTCGGTGGCTATTGTACGTGCAATGATCTCCCCCCTAGTTCCCTCGTTTTGTAGAACCACTTTTGCACCTGTGTCAATGTACGAGTCCTTTGTGCCATACAGAATACTGTTAAAGCTAACTCTGGAATTTACGCCCCTGCAGTACGCAGCTGGATACATTTGTAAGCTTTTTACAGGTTTGAAACACAAGAAGTTGCTGACAAAGACTCCGTTGTCCTCAATTACGGCAGCTGACCTTGGTCGAACATGGAATCCAGGCACCCAGTTATGAATCATCGTGAATGTGAGCTTAGCGTCTTTTTTGACGAAGAACTCGGAAACTCCGATGTGCAATCCACTATTAACAGTTGGGTGTGTTGTGCAGCCTGTGATAAGCTGTGCTTCTGAGCCTGGTTCCGCAATTATGACGTTGTGGACGTTTTGGCTAATGTTGTCAGTGGAAACAAACAGGCAAGCTTGAAGCGGAAGTGTAACCTTTTGATTTTCAAAAATCCTGATGAAATAGCCTTGGTTTTGTTTCAATTCAGCAAGTGAAGTGTACTTGTCAGCGTCGACCTTTACAGCTGTCCACCAATAGTCTTTCATCCAATCGTATTTTTCTGTGGCTTCAGACGTGCTCATTATTTCGACTTTGCCTTCGAACATTTTCTGAACAGCCTTCGACGTGACGGAGTGGTCGAGCTGAAAGAAAGAGCCGGAACGTGACTGGTCATCTGCAACAATCCCTACCTCATAAGCGCGTTTCAACACGTCTTCAGGGAGCAGCGTAATCGGACAAGAATTCCAGACTTTTGGGTTACTCGAAAATTTACTTACATCAATGTCTGGACCTAATGCCGCGGGTTTATCTCTTGCCTTTGCTGCATCTTCATAGCTTTTGGGCATTTCATACACCAACTGTATCCTTCATTTAGAATTTGGGTGAGAATGTTTAATGGTTCTCCTGAACAAACGATTGAGTTGTTTACTAGAACATGAGCTTTGTCAGCGTTTACGTATCGAAGTATGTGACCTTGATGAGTAATCAAGAGAGCGGACTTCTCCGACAGCATACTGTTAATTATGTTACCGATGATTTGTAGATTTTCGACGTCAACACCTGAATCTGGCTCATCAAGCATAACAAAATCGCTGTCTTGGGCGAGAATTTGAATAATTTCGGATTTTTTAACTTCGCCTCCGGAGAACCCCAAGTTTATGTCTCTTTCTAAGAATTCTTGTGGAAACTTTACTTTCTCCATCAACGTGTCTATTTTCTTCTTATCTGCCGCCAAGTGTTCAAGGATGCCCCCTAGCTTTACCCCACGTATAACAGGAGGGTTCTGAAAAGCTACGCTCATTCCAAGTTTAACTCTCTCGTTAATGGGCATGTGGGTTACGTCTTTACCTTTGAAAAGAATTGAGCCTTCTACAACCTTGTAACTGGGTATTCCCAGAATCGTCATTAATAATGAACTTTTTCCCGAGCCGTTTGGACCGAAGAGAACGTGCACTTCGCCTTCTGGAATTTCGAGGTCAACTTTGTTCAGTATTTTCTTACCTGAAACCTTAACAGTGAGATTTCTCATTTCAAGTATGTTACTAGTCAAAACATTCGTCACCCAATTCGCAATTTTAGATGCTATATTCAGTCTTTAATATTAACATTGCTAACTTTTCTTTTCATTAAATAAGACTGGCTTTACTTCTTTGACTTAAAACCTAAAGATTTAAGTAGTTTCCTTCCACGCGCTTCTGTGGTGCAATATGTCCTAACGAGTAATCCTTTGGTGCCCAAAATTCTAAATAATGAAGGAATTTCGTTGTCCGGCGCATCAAGTAAGACAAGGCGTTTACCCTTTTTCTGTATCTTTTCGTACATTTTAAGCCACATTGTTGAAGTGACTGGCGGGTTGCCTGCTCCAGGAGTCCACTGTATTCCATCAAGCTCAGGTATGCTGAGAAGGGCATCGAGGTGCGGGATTTCTCCTGGGCCGTCCAGATGATAGATTGTATGGTCTAACCGCACACACTGTTCCTTAATGTAATGGAAAGCGAGTTCCATGAAAATTCTTGGCGATAGCATAGCAGCAAAGTCGCATTGTATTGGGTACCATCTTTCGCGGCACCACAAACCCATCCAAGCTGAGTTTCCACGTGTGGAACCCTCTGAAATGCGGTAAAGCTCATCATAGCATTTGTGCCACAACTCAAGAATTATGTTTGATAAAGCCTTCACTTTTTCAGGGTTTTTGAACATGTCAACGATTAGGTTTTGTGAGCCACGTAAGGATGCAAGAACGTCGGTTACGCCACCTAAGTCTGTGATTCCAGTCATGAATTTTCCTCGGCTTCTCTCACTTACGTACGAAGTGATGTCTTTCGTTATCTTCCACCATTTACCACATGGAGTAGCCGTCAATTTCTCAAGGTCTGACCAAGGCTTAGGAGTTTCAAACCAGACAGTCTCAGAATCGTCACGGAACCTTGCCTCTGCACCAAGAAACGTGGCGACGATTCCAGCTCCAAGATTAATCCACAAATCAGGATAGGCATCGCCTCCAAACCACATTCTTGAACAGTAATCCTCAAACTCGGCAACAGTCTTCTCTGGATTCAATGGGTCCTTGGCGAATCCCCAGCCCCACCACGGTTGCAAATTCTCATAACCCTTTTTTGGTGCTACGATTTGGATTATGGGCCCACTGCCTTCGTTATTCCACCAAGCTGTGAAACGTTCACAGGTTTTTCGCCAATCTTCTTTGTAAAGCATATATTAGCCTCAAGGTTCTCGATTATTAATTTTTTGGCGAATCATCTTTTATTCTTGGCAAAGATTTTGATTATTCTATCTCCAAGCGTATGTCAATCTAACTTCGTTGGAAAGAAGCATGTTCCAAAGCTTAGGCTTGATTTCTGGCATGTTAATCTTGGGCTAGGAAATTTGCCACTTGACTTAAGGTGCCTTCAGATGCAATACTGTAACTGCCGTCGATGACAGAAACACTGTATAACGCGATATACGTTATGTGAGCAGGCCACCAATTGTTTGAAGATTGAAGCTCAGACTGGCAGGCTTCGAGTCAATCGTGTACCATGAGGACGTTAGGTAATTACCCGCTGGGTCAATGATGCATACGTCTCCTCCTTGAACGGGAAGAATGACTGCTAAATGTGCTGTGTCATAGGAGAATTCTATATGCGCTAGATAGAGGCTGTATTCTGTGCCATAAACGTATTTCTTGTAGTATTTTATCATAGCGTATGTTATTACTGCTTGGTCGTCACAGTTGCCTTGTTTAATTTCAAGCGTAAGACTTGGCGTCTAAACGTAGTTTCTATACTCAGTTATAGTAAACTCTGTAATGTAGTCAAAGCCGTCAAATTTTATGTACCAATAAGTAGACGGATAAAGCATATCGCCGTCGTGAATGTAGTCTATGTTTGAAACAACATAGTCGTATATTTTCTCTTCGGAAAACCACAAATCGTAGAGCGACCGGTGACAGACAGAACGGTGGAAGATGTTTTCCGAACCTCAGCATCATACAAAGTGCGGGTAAACGCATCAGGAATGCAGGAGTAAGAGTATAGTAGATTATAGAGTTCTGTGACATTTTCACTTAGTCCCACATAATACGAAGAGATGTCTAGATAATTTTGGCTTAATTCATTATATTCGTCGTCTGTGTGGCTATGAGTTACCCTATAATCATTATACGCCGCGTCGAGAAGGGTAAATTGTGACTGAAGATCAACTTTTTCACCTATTAATGTATCCACTCGATTTTACAAAGCTGTTTTCTCGTCAGTGAGTTCAACAACATTATTTTCCAATTCAACATTCTCAAGCGTTAAGGTCGTAATTTGACTTAAGAAAATAAAAGACACCAATATTCGAAGCAGCAAGCAAAACAATTAAAGCCAAAGTGACAACTGATGTGCGTCCACTCTTTTTTCATTATTCGGAAATCCAATACAAATTCACAACACATATTAACATAGAAAATTTATAACATTTATTCAAAAAATTTGTAAAAACCCTGAATCCATAAAGCCTATGTGAAGAAAAAGTTTCAACGTACATAGAACAAGAATAGGCAACATGGCCAGAAAAGCTGACCCGACTATATATACCCCCCTCCCCCCTCAACAACATGCACGGAACAAGAAAAATAAACGTTAATACACTAAAAAATACGCACGTCAGTTTACACGGTTTGGAAAAAGCGTAAACAGCGCAAATGAAACAAGCGATATTGCTTAAATTATAACCTTAGGTAGCACAAAAAGACAAAGCTCTCAAAATCAAAATAAAGTCACATAAAATGAATAATAGATAATAAAAAATGAGGTGATGAATATTACTAAAAGCCATTCTTATGTTGAGTTCCCTGGAAACGTTCACTTCGAATGCATCCTATGCGCCCTATGTTGCGGAGATACAGAAACTAATGTTCGAAAAATTCTTTTACTGAAGAATGAGGCTGAGAAAATTTCGAAAAAAACCAATGAAGACATCGAAAAATTCGCGGAGAAAACTGGTGATAAAACATCATATGCCTATGCGATGAGAAAAACAAGTGACGGCAAATGCGTGTTTTTAAAAGAAAAATTATGTACCATTTATGGCATAAGACCTATAATCTGCAGGTTCTACCCGTTCAAGCTTGACAACCTTGGAAATCAACATTATGCATTTTCTTACACAAAAGAGTGCCCAGGTATAGGAAAAGGACCCTATCTTAACAGAGAATTTTTCGAAACATTGTTCACCGAATTTATCACTTCAACAAAAGAAACAGACCATAAAAAATACGTAATTCCAACACCCATCTTTGTCAAGATATGACTACGTCTTCCAAAAGAGCCTTAATTAACTATAAATCCATGACAAAGAGAAGGCAATCTACTAGCTCCTTGTATCTGTTTCTAATGGTTACCTCAGTCACCTTCGCAATTTCCGCTATCTCACGCTGAGTTCTTCGTTCTCCAACTAAGACCGAGGCAATGTAACTTGCCGCCGCTGCAATACCTGTAGGTCCCCTGCCAGAAGTTAGCTTAAGGTTACCAGCTGTCATAAGAATTTTATTTGCAATCTCCTCAACTTTACCCTGCATCGTCAACTGATTAGAAAACTTTGACACATACTGGTTTGCCCGAACTGGAGGAATAAGATAATCGAGCTCCTTAACCAAGAAGCGGTAGCTTCTCCCAACCTCTCTCTTACTAACATTAGAAGCCTTAGAAATCTCTTCAAGAGTTCTGGCCAACCCACATTGTCTGCATGCAATATATACAGAAGCTGCGCTAATTCCCTGAATTGACCGTCCACGAATAAGTCTCTCCTTAACAGCCTTCCTGTAAATGACTGAAGCTGTCTCAAAAATGCTTTTTGGTAACGAAAGATTGTTTGCTATCTTCGTAATCTCGGAAAGAGCAAACGCAAGGTTCCGCTCCATAGCATCGGAAACCCTAATCCTCCTCTGCCACTTCCTCAAACGGTAGATTTGAGCCTTCTGACCTGCGGAAAATTTTTTTCCGTAAATGTCTCGATCGTGCCAGTCAATCATCGTCGAAAGTCCCTTGTCATGAATCGTAAAAGTAACTGGAGCGCCAGTTCGAGCTCTCTTTTCTCTTTGCTCAGTATCAAAAGCCCGCCACTCAGGTCCTTGATCCGTTAATTTCATGTCAAGGACGAACCCACAGTCCATGCACACAACTTCTGCAGACTCATAATCTCTCATAAGCCTAGTTCCGCCGCATTCAGTGCATCGCTGAATATCTCTAAGACCAGGTGAAACAGACGTTTTTTTATTTTCGCTCATCTTCTTCCACTTCTTTTTTTCTGTTTTGAAAGAGGCGTAAAGTAAAGAAAACTTCCTACAATTGTCTGCGGGTCACCAGTTTTAACATCAACTAAGACATAAGGCGATACAGTTGGTCCAATAACGTCAAATACTTTCCCCATTTGCTTGTTCTTCTCGTCCATTACCGTTACGCCGATTCCAGGAGTTTTTTCAGCTTTTATGACTGCTTTACCACTCGGACTGATATGAACGACTCGTCCGATTTTCTTCAACCCTTCAACTCCTCAAAAGACGTGAACGAAAAAACCCAAGTTTGTTATATAAACATTTCTCATTTTAAATTCAGACCATAAGTCTCGAAATCTCTTGAGCTACTTCACTGATAATCCTGTTCTTAGGCTTCGTTTTCTTAACAAGAATCAAACCACTCTTTTTCCATGAAAAACGAGGATATGTCACATCCGTTATTACTTTATATGAAAATCCAAGATTTGCAACTGCTTTTTCAAGCACGCCCAAGTTTGGAGACGGTCTCGAGAGCTTTTTAGGCACCTTTCTTCCTTCAGACCTTGTTTTCATAGAATCAAAATAGACAGGCCATAAAACAATTTCATCTCGTCTCCGCATGTCCTCAAATCACCATAACATATTTTGTGGACGACTTAATAATATGAGAGAAAACAGCTCTACTATGAGACTAGAATTCCGTTAAGAACTCCCGATTGCCCAGGTCTGGATGTTACTCGAATAGTTCCAATAGAAGTTTCAAGAAGTGTTCCTTTTGTTATTACACCTCTTCTGTCATAGTCCACGTTAGACGGGTTCTTAAGAACCCTTAATATTTCAACCCTCTTAGTTTCTCCAGTTGAAGAATCAGAGACATTCACATATTTTGTACTTACGAGACGAACCTTTAGGGTTCCTCCTCTTCCTCTTTCTTTTTTTGTCTCATGCTCACCAACAGTGGTCATAACGGGAAAGTTTCCCTTCTCGAACCGTCTTTTACCTCTATATGCTTTCTTTTTCCCGCCTGAACGCTTCTTTTTATGTAGATTGCCATGCCAAGATGACATTCTTAATTCTCCTTAAGTAAAAAGGAAGGAACCTTCAGACTAATATAAATTTAACGGATACTTAATGTCCTAACTCTCATTAAAATCGTATTCTTCATCAGAACTAAGCGGCTTTTTCATTAATTCATTAAAAGTCTTTTTAAGTTGACGTTTCATTATTTTGATGTCTCGACTTAAACCAAAATAGTCCGAAAAAAATTCCGTTACACGCAGAACCTTATTTCTACCATCACTTTTGCGTTCAATAAGCCCCATTTCAGCCAACTGCCTAATGTGACCATAAGCATGAGCCCCTCGAGTATCAACAACCTGTTTTTGAACTATTGGCTGCTTATAAGCTATGTAAGCAAGAGTCCTAAGTGGACCGTCAGACAACAAAGGCCTAACAGCGAGTTTCCTGACTTTAGCTGAAAACTCGGTTTTTAACTGAAGAACGAACCGTTCATCCTCAAGTTCTATTACCTCAAGCGGAGTTTCCAGTTGCTTATATTTTTCTATCAAAGCTCTAGCCAGCTGCTGAACCCTTTTCTTCGATCGGCTCCTAATAATATGACCTAATGTTTTTATGTCAAGTGGTCGGCCTGCTACATAAAGGGCAGCCTCAATTAAAGCCAAATCTTTTTTAAGTTTTTCCTCTTGATTTTCATCAGTTGTTACTTCATTTTTAACTGACATTACTGAGCCTCATTAATGGTTACAAAAACCTCGTCAGAATTTTCCTTCTGCCATAAGGTTATCCTGTTTTTTTGAGCCAAAAAAAGCAAAACAATGAAATTTCGAATTTGCTCAATCTTTCCTAAGCCACGTGCAAGTTTCGAGAAAGTAATGATTTTTCCCTCATTGGCAAGTGTTACTATTTTTTTCATCAGCCTATCCATCTGCTCCTCCATCTCTATCAGATAAGCGCTGATAGTAGGGAATACGCCAGCCGGAGGAATGATCTCAGTTCTTGTAGACGCTTTCAAGGCAAAGATCTTCTCAGTTTTCAGTGCATTATCTAATGCCTCAAGCAAATTCTGGATTGTTGTTGTAGTCAACTCGTATCGAAGCGGAAGAACTAGGGGTGGAGGAATAAAATCAGATGGTGGTTCTGGAGCTAAAGGAGCCTTCTCAAGTTCAAGAAGCAGTTCAGACTTCATAAGGTAGACTGTTGAAGATGAACCAAGCGCCATTCCTGAAGCTCTGAAATCAATCTCATTTCTTTTTTCCATCTCGTCAAGAAACGACAAAAGAAGAAAAGACAAGTTAATGTCCCAAGGATTCAACTTTTCCAGCAACTGCAAGTCGAAAAGAATATTCCAAGGTGGGCGAAAATAAAAGGGCTTATTGATATTTGTCTCTGTCATCACGTGGCCTCTTTGAAAGTTGTTGTTACAACATGCGATACACCCTCAAAACCGTAAACCCCATATATTCTGTCGGCTTTACTGACCATTTCAGGCTTTAAAGTTATGACGACAAACTGTGATTTTTGGGCTTCTTCCGCAAGCAGCTCACCAAGTCTCTCAACATTAGAAGCATCTAAGTGAGCGTCAATTTCATCAAACAAATAAAACGAAGCTGGAGTGAATTCCTGCAATGCAAACAGGAAGGCAACAGCAGAGACTGACCGTTCACCGCTGCTAGCACCACTTACTAGAATAGGAGGCTTTCCCACAAATTGGACTATCATGTCCACGCCTCCCGCAAATGGGTTCTCGGGATTCTCAAGTTTCAATGCGGCGTTTCCTCCATCTGTAAGCTTTGAGAAATATCTATCAATTCTTTCGTTAATTTTGTTAAAAGCCGCCATAAAAGCATTGTATTTCTTTCTCTCAATCTCTTCAATAAACTCAACAATCGCCATTCTTTCTTTTTCCAACTCGTTCATGCGTATTGAAAGTTCCTTGTACTTTGAGATCTGATCCTCATACTGTATCTGTGCAAGTTGATTAATGGCACCTATCCGTTCTAACTCAAGCTTCATCATTTTTAACGAAGTCTCAATGTCTTGGATGCTTTTGGAAGGAACAGTAAAGGGTTCTTCATATCCAAAGTTCCTAAGTTGATCAAGTTGTCTTTCAACAAGAAGATTTAAAGTCTGATAGTTGAGCCTTAATTCATCCAATAACTTGTCAGACTGTTCATATTCAGCTTCAAGAACCCGAAGTTTATTATCTATCTCATCAATATGCATTGTGTACTTCTGCGATTCACCTTTGATAGTTAATAACGATTTGGATAGTTGATCCTTAACAACCTCAAGTTCTCTAATTTTATTCAGAACTGTCTCCTTTTCAGTGTTAAGTTTATCAACTTCTTGCTCCAAAGTTGCTATCTGACTAGATGCCTTATCCCTTTGAACATAGGCATTCTCTAATTCTACCTTTAATGTAGTTTCCAATTTTGACTGGAGAGAAGAGAGTTGAGTTTCCACTTGACTAAGTTTCTGCCTTAGCGTAATTAATTCAGTTCCCAAGACCTCACGTTTTTGTTCTCTTTCTTGAGCCATTGAAAAGTCAACATTGTGCTTAAGATTTTCAAGTTCACTTTTTAGCTTATTCTCTTCGAAGGAACATCTTTTTATTGCATCGTCAAAAAACCCTATTTGTGCCTTCTCTTTCTCGAGACTGCTTTGTAAGGTTGTTATGTTCTCTTCAACGCGCATAATGCTTCTTTTCGTTTCATGAATGCTTTTACGTGTTCCATCAATTTCTGAATCAAGCTTTCCCAAGGCTTCGGCTGAAGCAGTTATTTCATTCTGTATGTTCACGATTTCTTTTTCTAACTCGTTAATATCGAGTTCTCTTTTAGTTAAATTCGCCTTCAACGTAGTTACAGCCTTATCAAGGTCTTTTAAGGCTGACTCACTAGGCACAAAGGATGAAAAATCAATAGGCGCTCGATAGAATCCGCTTTCAACACCGCCCCCCGCCTCGTAAAGATCGCCAGCCTTTGTAACAGAACGATATCCAGCATGAGAGATCATCAACGCTGTTTTTTCGTCAGCTGCCAAAAAAGTATCGCCAAAAACAAATGAGACAGCGGCCTCATGCGTCGGATCATACTTTACGAAAGACATGACCTTGTCTTTTGTACCTTCAATCTGCGGAAAATCGTCCATTCTAACGCTTGATAATCCTTTAAGCGGAATAATCTTTATTCTCCCAAGTTTGAGTTGCCGCAGTGTTTCAACACATACAAAGGCCGTTTCCAAACTGTCAACAACGAGCGCGTTAAGCCATCCAGCAGCTGCAGCTTCGACAGCACGTTCATAACCATTTTTAATGCTTATCAGATTCTTTAGACGACCTACAACACCTTTGACAATGCCTTCTTCAGACGATTTTTCTATATATTTTAGGGCATTCTCTTCTGTTGTGAACTTGTTAACTAGTTCCTTGCGGGTCTCAAATTCCACAAGAGCTTCTTTGGCGACATCAGCAATTTTCTCTGCCTCTTTTATTTCTGACTCTAGAACTTCTTTTTTCTCTGTTTTTTTCTTAAGAGACTCCTGTAGTAAAGTTAATCGTTCTATTCGTTCTTTGCATATGTTTTCTAAATCCCGCAAAGACTTTTCAAGCCTATTTGATGCATCGGCATAATCGACTTTTCTATCCTCAAGATTTCTGAGCCTTTCTGAATAAATGTTGACCTTAGATTCAGTTTCTGCGCGTTGGCTACGAAGCTTTATTACTTCTCTATGTATCTGTTCAATTTGGTTTTCAATTTCACGTAACCTTCTTGTTACCTCATTCATACTAGATCTGGCTTTCAGTGTTTCTTCATTCATTATTTCAAAAGCTGATTGTTTCTCAGCGATTTCCCTTTTAAGTAAATCCCGAGTTGGAGCAAGTTCATTGATCTTATTCTTAATATTTTCAATCTCTTGACAGAGAAATTCGATCTGTTGTTCAGCATTCTGTTTTACTCTTGTAAGGTTATCTAAACTTGTTTTATAAGATGTAATTCTTGTCGAAAGTTCAACCAGTTTTGATCTTAAGTCTCCTATCTCCATTTGGATCTGGAAAAACTTCGTTTGGTTAGCCTCAACCTCTTCAAAACCAAGTTTTCTCCACTCTATCTCAATCTCGTGACGCTTTGACTGTAAAGTTTCTCTCTGAGTTCGTATCGCTTGAATCTTTTTTTCTAAAACACCAATCTGTGCAGTCAATTCGCTAATCTTCATTTGGTTAGTTGTTATCTCATAAGACAGCTCAGCTGCTTCAAAACGTCTAATCTCGCTTTGAATGAAATTGTGACGTAGGAGGTCATTCCTTTCTCTCTCTAGAGCCTCAATTCTATTCTGAACCTCGCTTACCTGCCCCATTGCTGTTTTGATTGAAATGTCTGCTGCTTTCAGTTTTTCATCTGCTTCAGTTTTCTCTGCATCATATGTGGCAATACCAATCATGTCCTCGATAATTTTTCTACGTTCCATAGGAGAAATTTCAGCCAATCTCGTAAGTGTGCCCTGAAGAACAACATTATGTCCATAAGGACTGATACCTGCCATCGCAAGAATCTCCATGGCATAGGCTCTAGAGACCCTTCGACCATTAATTCTGAAAATACTTTGTCCTTCATGGTCGATTTCTCTTGAGAACGTTACCGTCGCAGTGTCAGTTGGCAGACGATTGTCCGAATTATCAAACTGAATAACGACCTTAGCGCTATCTTTCTTTCTTGAATCCGAGTTAGGGGTCCCGCTGAAAATAAGTTTTGAAAAGTTTTCTGCCCTAAGTCTTCTTGAGCTAAGTTCGCCTAAACAGAAAAGAACAGCATCAATTATGTTGGTTTTTCCACTCCCGTTTGGCCCGGTTATCGCCGTGAATCCTTTATCAAATGTTAATGTTGTTTTCTTACCAAACGTTTTAAAACCGTTGACCTCAATTTTCTTTATAAAAGGCATCTTTATTCCTCAACAAACCAACGCTCGGTTTTTTTATCTCATTATTCCCTTACGAATTGTTTCTTTCCATTTTTTTGTAATACCTTAGTCACGTTCTTAATAAAATGTTTCAGCTTTTGTTCCTCTCCATAAACAAGGACGGTGCTATCGGTTTGAACCGTTAATTTTAATCCTTTTTGTTCAGCAAGATGTTTTATTTTTTCAATTGTGACAGTTTCAAAAGGTTCAATTCTTACCCACTTGTCTTCACGAGGAACCCCGACAGGAACCCCTTTAGAAGGTTTAGGTTTCCATAATGTTTCGCGTCTTTGTAATTCGGCAAGGTTTCTTAGCCATTTTTCCATTTCTGTTTTACCAAGCCTATTTCCTGCTAAAGGAAGCAGAGTGGATTCAAGATTTGCAAGGTACTCCTCACTTTTTTGAAGGATTTCAGAACGCGATTGGTCAACCTTATAAATTTCCATTAAAGTTTTGGCAGCTCGCAGGTCGCTCATGATGTTAGCTGGAATTTCTTCACCCTTATTTCGCAGCTCTACAATTAAATTAGACATGAGCTCCCATACAGCCTCATAATCCACGCTTTTCACCTCGTATCCTGATGTAAAACAACCTTGGAATTGACCTCATTGCGTACTCAAGATTTAAAGTTCACCTCCAAGTTCCTGAAAATCCTTTGTTCATCATACTGTCTAAGCATTCACCTTGAAGAAACAAAAAAGTTGAAATTCCAAATATTTGTTTCTAATACGCATGTATATATGTAACTATGAAAAACCGGAAAACTGTAAATACCCCAAATTTAGTCATATAACGACGGACATGAAGGTAAAAGATGCATGAACAAAGGAAAAGGACAGGAGGATGCCCTGCAACCATTCGGATATAAACAAGCAATAGTAGTAAGGTCGGATTTGAACATGAGTTGTGGAAAAGCAGCAGTACAAGCCTGCCACAGCGCTGTTTCTGCATCAGAAGAAACAAAAAAAAGGCATCCACAATGGTTTCGGTATTGGATGCGGGAAGGGCAATGTAAAATAGTTCTAAAGGTCAATTCCAAAGAAGAATTGCAAGAACTGGAGAAAAAAGCCAAGAAACTTGGTATATCAACATTTCTTGTATCTGACATGGGATTAACTGAACTTCCGCCAGGAACAATAACCGCGCTTGGCATCGGACCTGCTCCGACAAGCCTCATTGATAAGGTTACGGGGAGCCTTTCGCTTTATTAACGATATCTATAGAGGATACACATGACGCTTGAAGTGCCCTCTCTTGAAGCAGACTTCGGAATGGCAGTTTATGTTTCACGAAACCTTGGGATCGGTGGAAAGATTCGGATCGTCCCAGAAGACTTTGTTGTTGAAGAAGTGCTGGTTAATGGCTCAAAAGCTTCCGTTAGTGTCACTGACACAAGCAGACTAAATTCTAATTTTGGGCGTTATATTATATGTGTTCTAGTAAAGAAAGGCTGGGACACGTTTGCAGCATTAAGAGCAATATCTCGACAATTAGATATTGACCAAGAAAGAATTAGTATTGCTGGAATAAAAGATGCAAGAGCTTTGACTGCGCAGCACATAAGCATTGGTGGAGTTCCTCTTGAAAAAGTGAATGAAATTCGTCTAGAAAACGCGGTCATCATTCCAACACGTTTTTCGAATGAAAAAATCTCTTCTAAGTTTCTTTTCGGCAACCAATTTGACATAAAGGTAAGGGAACTCGGATGCTCTATTGAAGAAGCGAAACGAAGAATTGACGAAACGAAAAATGAAATTGATGACTTCAACGGAATTCCTAACTTTTTTGGACATCAGAGGTTTGGAACTATCAGGCCTTTTACTCATAAAGTTGGGCGTCACATCGTTAAAGGTCAGTATGAAAATGCGGCATTGATTTTTCTTTCTGAACCCAGCGTATATGAACATCGACGTGCATCTAGAGCCCGAGAACGGCTAAGGGAAACTGGAGACTATAAAAGTTGTTTACGTTTTTTTCCGCGGAGACTTGTCTACGAGAGGTTGATGCTGCTTCATCTTTCGAGATACCCGAACGATTTCTTAGGAGCATTCCGTAAGATTCCGCGTACTATTCGAGTGCTTTTTGTGCAAGCTTACCAGTCTTATCTTTTTAATAGGTTCCTCAGCGAGCGAATAAAATGTGGCTTATCTCTCATCGAAGCCTATCCAGGTGACTTTGTGATTAGTTTAGACAAAAACGGATTACCTGCAAACAATTTCAAAAATGTGAAGCCAGATGAAATCTTTGAAATTAATGAGGCAATTAGAAGAAAAGAACTTGCTGTTGCTCTGCCATTAGTAGGATATAACCAAAGTGTTTCTGAAGGAGTTCAAGGACAAATTGAAAGACAAGTTCTGAAAGAAGAAGACATTCACCCAAAGGATTTCTACTTGAAAGATATGTCTGAAGCAAGCGCAGCTGGCGGTTTAAGAAATGCCTTAGTTCCTCTTGTGAACTTTAATGTCACTTTTGAAGAGAACGCTCATAATATAGATCAAGGTAATTTTGCAGTGAGGTTTAGGTTTATGCTTCATAAAGGCTCCTATGCAACAGTTGTTCTAAGAGAGTTTATGAAGCCAATTGACCTTGTGGATGCAGGGTTTTAAAGTGTTGAGACTCTTCATTGACTGTTTCTGGTCATTAACACAATTTTTTTGTTATTTTTGACCGAAAAATATATATTTGTAATGAAATTTTTAATGAAGACAATTAAACAAGCCGCCAATTAGGAAACAGGAAACCTGAGAACATGAAAAAGCAGAATCTTCTTACATTGCAGGAGTTTTCTGAAAAGGAAATATGGGATATTCTTAAAACCACAAAAAAATTTAAGCTGAAAAAGGGCGACTCTAACATTCTTGAAGGAAAATCAATTGCTCTTCTTTTCCAGAAACCTTCGACTCGTACAAGAGTTTCTTTTGATGTCGCTATAAACGAGTTAGGTGGTCATTCCATTTACCTTGGATGGACAGAGTCACAGTTAGGAAGAGGCGAGACAATAGCTGACACTGCTCGTGTCCTCAGCCGATACTTAGATTGCATCATTGCCAGAGTCAATAGACATTCTGACCTTGAAGAAATAGCTGACTATGCGGAAATTCCGGTGATAAATGCTCTTTCCAATTTATACCACCCATGCCAAACGATCGCTGACCTTTATACAATCTGGGAAAAGTTTGAAACCATAGAAAATTTAAAAGTTGCTTATGTTGGTGACGGAAACAATGTTTGCAACTCCTTGCTTATTGGATGTTCAAAACTTGGTGTCAATATTTCAATTGCATGCCCTCCTGGATATGAACCGCACAGTACAGCACAAGAAAAGGCTAAGATGAACGCCAAAGAAAGCGGCTCAAAAATTGAGATACTCCGAGAACCAATTGACGCTGTTAGAAACGCCAATGTAGTTTACACGGACACATTTGTCTCGATGGGAGACGAACCTGAAAAAGAAACACGACTCAAAACCTTTTTACCAAAATATCAGGCCACTTCAGATCTCTTCAAACATGCCGCAGAAAACGCTTTGTTCATGCATTGTCTGCCAGCTCATCGTGGAGAAGAGGTCACAGACGATGTCATGGATGGTCCACGTTCAATAATTTGGGACCAAGCTGAAAACCGTTTGCATACAGCAAAAGCAATACTTTCAAGAGTTCTTGTTTAGGCAACCAACATTTGTTTTCATAATACTTATATAATTCAGCAAGATTCAAACTTAAAGAGTTCAATTTAAGGTGAAAGAAGTGAGTAAACAAGAGGCACCTCAACTTTTTGGTAAATGGAGCTTCAATGTTGAGGTCAAAGACGTAGGGCTTAAAAGATATGTTTCGGTCGAACCAGTCAGTGTACCTCATTCAATGGGAAGGCACGAACACCGAAGATTCCACAAGTCTAAAGTGAATCTTGTTGAAAGGCTAATAAATAACTTGATGCGTCCAGGTCAAAATGCTGGCAAAAAGATCAGGGCGATAAACTATGTCAGAAACGCTTTTGAAATTATCTACTTACGAACAGGGCAAAATCCTGTTCAAGTTCTTGTTCAAGCAGTTGAGAACTCTGCACCTTGTGAAGACATAACAAGAATCAGTTACGGCGGAGTTGCTTATCAACAGGCCGTGGACATTTCGCCTCAACGGAGAGTCGATTTAGCCTTACGTTTCATTGCAGAGGGCGTAAGAAAAGCAGCTTTTGGTAACCCAAAACCCTTAGAAGAATGTTTAGCTGACGAGATAATTGCAGCTTCCAACAGAGATTCTTCGAGTTATGCTGTGCAGAAACGAAACGAGATGGAAAGAATAGCCTTCCATGCTCGATAAAGAATATATTCCACATTTTCATTTCGTTTGTCTTGTTTTCTTATGATTACTAGTTCTAAGTTATTGATACATAATAAGAAAGCTCATCCTAATTCTTTAAAAATAACTTAGTAGTATTGTCTTCGACTAGACTATGCTATTAGGAGAGAAAAAATAATTTCGGTTTACATTGGTGAACCTTAACATGGCATTATTGATTAAAAATGGATATGTTTACGATCCTCTAAACGATGTAAAAGGCGAAATAATGGACATTTGCGTTGAAAATGGGAAAATAGTAGAAAATATAAACGAAAAAAAAGCACATGTCATAGATGCATCAAACTTGGTCGTAATGCCTGGTGGCGTAGACATACATACTCACGTTGCGGGCTCAGAAGTGAATGCTGGAAGGCTTTTACGACCTGAAGATCATTACAGTGATGTAGAAATTAAAACAGCCATAACTAGGTCAGGAGTAGGGCATTCTGTTCCGTCCACTTTTACAACAGGCTACAGGTACTCACGCATGGGATATACAACTATTTGCAATCCTTCTATGCCTCCTCTTGAAGCTCGCCATACCCATGAAGAGCTTGATGATACTCCGATGGTTGATAAGGCAACCTTCCCCTTGCTTGGAGATTGGTGGTTTGTCCTTGAACTTCTCCGAAAAAACCTTCTCAAAGAGTGCGCTGTTCACGTTGCTTGGCTGATATCGGCTACAAAGGGTTACGCGATAAAAATCGTTAATCCAGGCGGCGTCGAGTCATGGGGGTTTGGGAGAAATGTTAAAGACCTCGACGAACCAGTCCCAAATTTCGGAATAACGCCAAGAGAGATTATTCGTGGACTTTGTAAGGTAAATCGTATATTGAATCTTCCCCACACGATTCACGTTCACACCAACCGACTTGGGCAACCTGGGAACTATCTTATTACACTTGAGACTATGAAATGCGTGGAGGATCTTGCCTTTGAGAAAAAGCCTTCCATACATATAACGCATTGCCAGTTTAGCTCCTTTAAGGGAGATGATTGGGGAAACATCACGTCCGGAGCTGAAGAGATTGCAAAATATGTTAATGGACAT
Organism: uncultured Candidatus Bathyarchaeia archaeon; assembly: GCA_964584965.1. GTDB lineage: Archaea > Thermoproteota > Bathyarchaeia > Bathyarchaeales > DTEX01 > JAGTRI01. The sequence continues at coordinate 43,001 of CAZPBM010000057.1, forward strand.
AGCCACGTAACGATAGACATGGGTCAAGTTGTCTTCAGAGATACAACAACAATGACGGCTGATGGTCCATGGCAGTTTACCTTACATAAGCTAAGCGGCAACAAATGGGTTAACCACGATGTTGAAACTGAAACCGCAGCAGGCATAGTTCCTTTTACTTACAGACGAAAGAGTCTTGTACATGCAACAATGTGGTCAATAGGCCTTGAACTTGCATTACTTATAAGAAACCCATGGAAGGTCTATCTTACAACTGATCATCCTAACGCAGCTCCTTTTACAACTTATCCGAAGATAATCTCTTGGCTTATGAGCGAGAAAGCAAGAGGTATTATGCTGAATAAGATTAACAAAAAAGCCAAGAAACGTTCTCTTCTTCCAAGCATTGACAGAGAATATGACCTTTTGGAAATTGCCATTATCACACGTGCGGGTCAAGCAAAAGCCCTAGGGATGAAAAACAAGGGACATTTAGGTCTTAACGCTGACGCTGACATTGCAATATACGATCTTAATCCAAAAAATGCGGACTTTTCAAAGGATTACCGAAAAGTCCGCCGTGCTTTCGAGAAGTCCGTTTTCACAATAAAGGATGGGGAAATTGTGGCGAAAAACGGAAATATAATAAAACCTGTCGCGGGAAGAACCATGTGGACAGACATTAAAACAACTTCATGTACCATGGCAAGTTCATATTCTGAGACTTTAAAAGACTTAAAGAAACGGTTCCGAGATTATTGGACAATAGAGTTGGACAACTATTTTATTCCGGAAAAGTTCCTAAAATCTTCGAAACCAGTACCAATTAAACCAGAGGTGTGAAAAACAACGATCACGTTACGACCAAAATATTCCTTAAAAGTACCTGTCTACGCAGAATGCATTACGCCTGATATTTTCTTAGAGAAATCTATCAAAGAAATTTCAGAATTAAGAGTTTGGGAAGGAAACAGACAGAAAAGCCTCGGAGACATTTTTGGCATTACTGTGAAGGACGGTGACGCAGATGAAAACAACATTATTTTTCTAAGTGGAGATTTTCGCAAGGTACGAATGATAGGGTACAAAATGACTCGAGGCACCATTATTATCGAAGGTAACGCGGGAATGCGTCTAGGTGAAGGTATGAAAGGGGGAAAAATCCTAGTAAAGGGCAATGTCGATTCTTGGGCTGGTTGCATGATGAAGGGGGGAAAAATTGAGGTTACCGGGTCAGCTGGAAGCTATGTTGGCTCATCATATCGCGGATCCACAGAAGGCATGACAGGCGGAGAAATTCTAATACATGGAAACGCAGGAAACGAGATCGGCTGCCACATGAAAGACGGACTGATTAAAGTTGAGTGCCACGCCGGATTTTTTCCAGGAACCCACATGAGAAATGGAACAATCATCATTTTAGGCGACTGTCTGGGACGAGCTGGTGCAGAAATGGTAGATGGCAAAATAATTGTCTGTGGATATTTGCCTTCTGTCCTTCCTACTTTTACGATAGACAACATTAGACCTGACGTTAAAGTTAATGGAGAAAAAATAATAGGCCCATTTTACCGTTTTACAGGCGACATAGTTGAGGAAGGTAAAGGAAAACTTTTCGTAGCGAAGAACAAAAATTCACATCTCGCATCCTATGAGAAATACCTATAACCCAACTATGGTTGGAGAAGAAAGTTGTTACAAGTAAGTGTTAATCAAAGAGCAATGAAACTTGTAAGAGAGTTATGTGCCAAAGCAGATATGTATAGGGTTAAGGTAAAGAAGAGCAAAACAGGCGCATCGGTAATAGACGCTGGGTTGGAAGCAGAAGGAAGCATTGAAGCTGGCAAGATAATAACAGAAATTTGCCTAGGAGGGCTTGGTCAAGCAGAAATTTCTACTATCCAGATTGGTTCAAAAAGTCTTCTGTCAATCTCAGTCTCCACGGACTTTCCAGCAATCTCAACTCTAGGATCTCAAATGGCTGGGTGGCAAATAAAATCAAAGGATTTTCAAGCATTAGGGTCTGGTCCTGCTCGGGCTTTGGCTTTAAAACCCAAGTCGATTTTTGAGCAAATCGACTACAAGGACAAATATGACGAAGCTGTGCTTGTTCTTGAAACCGGTAAAGAACCGCCTGAAGATGTCGTAGTGAATATCGCCAAATCTTGTCGGATCGATATAGGCAAACTCTTTCTTGTTGTTGTTCCAATAACATCTATTTCAGGAATCACTCAAGTTTCAGGAAGAGTGGTTGAGATGGGAATTTACAAACTTGTAAACATGGGTGTAGATCCAAAATGTATCTTGTATGCAGAGGGCTCTGCGCCTATACTGCCTGCTCATCAAGATCCTGTTGAGGCTATGGGACGATCGAACGATGCAATACTTTATGGAGGAGAAACACATATAGTCCTAAATTACGATGAAGATGTGGAACTTAGACGACTAATTGAGAAATCGGTTTCTTCGGCATCAGAGCAATATGGGCAATCGTTTGCAGAGATCCTTAAGAAAACAGATTTTGACTTCTATAAAATTGATTCGCAACTTTTCGCCCCTGCTGTAATGACAATAGAAAACAAAAGGACGGGTAGAACGTTTTCTGCTGGAAAAATCAATTCAGATGTATTGTTGAGAACAATAAATCCTTAGCACAGCAAACAGGGATTCTTAAATTTCAGTTCTCTTAAAAAGTTCCATCTTATGATTTGATGAAGAAACTTTTCACCATTGTTGTAAAGCCTTGGTTGTTAGCCAGTGAAAGGAGAAGAACGCCTTCTACAACCATTTCAACAAACGCCTTTATGAGAATTCCGACAATTATGGGATATAAAACGAAGATTGGCGTACCAAAAACTATTGGGAAAACGGCCAAGAAAATGAATACCGTATAAACTGCCTCTGGAATGTAAGAAATTAAAGTTGATGATATGAAACGAGGTTGATGATGGTTCTCATCTCTAAGCCCCATGGCGGCCATTACTATACCTGCAACTACCCCTGTTAATGCTTTACCTAAAGGCAGTGCAAATCCTGTAATCATATTTCCCTTTGAAAATCCAAACTCATTTGCAGCAACCAAGCCCCCTATAATCCCTGTCAAACCTCCGATTACTGGTCCTCCATAAAGCGCACTGATGAAGGTTGTTATGTGAGAAAGATCTAAGGCTATTGAGACGCTATACGGCCCAAAAGAAACTGTGGGCAAGAATGGTGCGAACATAATTGAAAGCCATGATATAACATTTCCCAACGTACCCATAATACATATCCAGATCCAATCTTTAGGTGAAACCATTCTAATATGCATTCTACATACCTTTTATGATGTGTTTTCCGTGAACTAGAGGCTCGGCTCAATAAAGCTTATGGTTACTTATTTAAGGGTTATTACTTAAAATCGAGTAATCATTTTTGGGAAAAAGGTGACAGGTGTTTAAAGGGTTAATTTAGCACTCAGTCCAACTCGTTTTTTTCTTGAAAGTTTTACTAGTAAATCAAGAGCCTTTTCGTCTTCAATTGGCCTCGTACGGATAACACCATTCGAGTCTGCTTTCCAGAATAGCTCCTCAGCTTTTTCCGTTCGGAGAATAGTTAAAGTCCAGTCCTCTAAACCCAGCCCCCCTACAGACATGTCAGCCAGCTCAGAAGAGAAGTCTGAACACTGCACAATGCAGTTTCTGACATATTTCTTCGCCTCTTTCAAGGCGATTTCTTTTACGTTGCCTGATTTGGTTGTAACGAGAAGTTTTCCCTTTATGTTTATTTTTGCCACTTCCGCTATGTTGATCCCAAGTTCATTGTGCAGCCATTGTTTTATTAGTCCTTCATAAGTAAAGCATTCGCTGCAGAAGACGCCGATTGTTAAGGCAATAGCATCTGAGAATTTCTTTAAAGGGAGGGCTTGGATTTTTCGAACTGCTTGTATTTGGTCAGGGGTGCCTACAAACGCAAGTTTTTTCTTTTTTTGAAGTATGCCTTCTTTTAATGCAATCATGTTTGGTGAATAAGTGTACCTTGTTCCAGCACAATCCAATATATCCTTCGCTGCTGTAGCTAGCTTAGGAACTGCTTTCAATGGTTCAGTTTCGCTTACACTAGAAAGGACGGCGCCATCGATGTATCCTTCATTTAAGGCATAGATCAATAGCGACGTGATAATTCCGCCGTCTTGGCAAACTCTTTTTATGTTTTGGTCTGTTGTTTGAGCAAAAACTATTTTACGGTATATGCCAAAGTCCTCGTTGTCTCTTCTTTCTCTATTGTACACAAACTTTTCCAACTCTGGAATAGATAAATTGTACCGTGGGCATACCTGGGCGCAGACGCCACAAGACTTGCATTCTCTTAAGAGGACCGGTTTCTCATCAACATATTCAAGACAGTTAAAAGGGCATACAACAACGCAAGAAGCGCAACCAACACATGATGAAGGTAAAACATGTTTTCTAAGAGTTTCTTCGAAGCTTGCTTTCAGAATTTGAACCATTTTTTCACCTTCTTTGTGGCCTGAGATTAATTTTCCGTGTTAAACTTTATTATGTATCTCGACTCTCTAATATAGAATTTGGATGAGGTCTTTATCAAATCTATTAAAAGAAGCGCACAATGTTGACTACAGAGCGTTTCTGAGGCTAGTTTTCCAAGTTGACCAGATACTCTCTTCGGAAAAAGCAAAAAGGCAAATTGTCGGAAGGCTTGTTTATTTAGCTCCAAAAGGAAAGACAATAATAATCGGCGACATTCATGGCGATCTGGACAGCCTCGAACAAATACTGAACGAGATAAAAATATGCGAAGTTTCTTTTGGAACAGATGATTATCTTGTTTTTCTTGGAGATTATGGTGACCGAGGACCTTTTTCTCCTGAGGTTTACTATGTTGTTTTAAGTTTGAAAAAAATGTTTCAAGAAAACGTAGTTTTACTTCAAGGAAACCACGAGGGCCCACAGGACCTTTTAGCTTCTCCTCATGATCTTCCTCATCATCTGTTTCGGAAATTTGGTACAGAATGGCAAACGGTTTATTTGAATCTTAGTTCTCTTTTTAGAAGGTTCTATACAGCTGTGCTTGTGGAAAGCAAATTAATAATGTTACATGGCGGGGTTCCCAGTAAGGCAAGAACTGCTGACGATGTTGCATTTGCATATAAAAAACATCCATCTGAGACTTATCTTGAAGAAATATTATGGAGCGATCCAGCTGAAGGCATCAAAGGTACCCATTTTTCTCCTCGCGGCGCAGGATATCTGTTTGGTGAGGACGTGACAGACATGTTTCTTAGAATTGTGAATGCCAAATGCATCGTTAGGGGGCATGAACCAGCCGATAAAGGATATAAGGTCAACCATAGTGAAAAAGTGATAACAATTTTCTCAAGAAAAGGGCCACCATATAACAATAATAAAGGAGCCTACGCTATTGTCGACAATAGTGAGGGGGTTTCCGCAAATTATATTTCATCATGTATTCAACAGTTCTAAGAAGTTTGTTTTACAAAATTTCGAGAAATTGGTAGCAAAGGTTCCAGAATCTATAAAATGTCTTAATGTTCTAGCTTTTCTAAATGTTCCAAATATATGGACCTATGATTCATATTCTTTAAAAAGTAATATTAATCACCTCAATTAACAAAGAACTTGATGGTTGGAACATCGTTGGGACAAATGATGGCTCTGAAAGTTGACCTAAAATCCATAGACGGTGAAGGCGAATTTCCATGTCCATCATGTGGAACTATCATCTCTCCTGATGACGATTCTGAAAAAACCTATAAAATAGTGGATATCGACACGTTTGATGATGGCTCTTTGAGGACTTTAACAATAATCTGTAATAAATGCCGTAAAACCATAATTTTAGAAGGCTTTGAACTGCTAAAAAACTAAGTAAACCCATTTTCGCATAAAATTATGGCTAACTGGGCTTGAATAGAAAGATTTTTCTTTTCATTTACCACTGTATTCAAAGGTGGCTGAGCTGCGGTTATTTGGAACCTTCTCTTCTGTTATTGGCAGTTTTCCTCTTGATGATTTTGAACCTAACAGAGAAAGATGCATAGAAGACCAGCTTAAATTAGGTTTGGATTTCCCATCTTATCCTCAATTAACTGAAATGGGTCCACAGTTCCTAGATGAACTCGTAAAACATGGTAGTGGAATTCAGTCAGAAAAAACTCGGTACAAGATGAACCTAAAAAAAATTGAGTACCAAGGTCCTCCTATAGGCTTAGAACCATTTTTATGGACAAGAAATTATCTTCAAAAAAAAGGTTTAGCGAACATAGTTCGTTTAAAAGTTCCTATAACGGGACCTTTCACTCTTGCCTCTTATATTGAAATTAAACCGGGAGTTTTTCCCTTTAACTCTGCGGTAGCTGATTTGAATTTAGTAAAACAAGTTGCCGATGTGTTGACAAAAAGCTGTGAAGAAGCTTCAAAGACTGCCAGCATGATCTCAATCGATGAACCCATCTTAAGCGTGCTAGTTGGAACAAGAATAGCCTTTGGTTATAAAGAAGAAGGCATAGTTAGAATATTTGACAGCCTAAAAAAGTCCTGTAAAGACAGCATTGTGGGGACACACATTTGTGGCAGAATCTCTCCTAAACTGGCAGACATCCTTCTTGAAACGGAATTGGATTATCTCAGCCACGAATTTTGCGACATGCCTCAAAATATAAAAGTGTATTCTCCAAAAAAAGTAAAAGAAAAAGAAAAAATGTTGTCTGCCGGTTGTGTGTCAACAAAAAATCCGAGAATTGAGAGCATAGATGAAATTTTAAAAACAATGAAACTGTTCAAAGAATACAAGGACTCAGTGATTTTCACTCCAGACTGTGGTTTTCGCAAGCTCTTGTTAGGCAACTTAACTAAAGATGAAGCTTACGAAATTTCTTTACGCAAGATCAGAAACATGGTTGAGGCGTTAAAAAAATTTAAGGCATCTTTTTGACAGAGTTATTATTTGTCTTCTCTAGCAGTCCAGATTCTCTGAGGAGTCTGCGAAATTCCTCATCCCTTAAAGAGGCTTTTCTTCCACCGGCGTAGATTGCTTTAATCTTTTTTAGAACATTAAGAGCTGCTTCGTCACCAGGCGTTTTCCCAGTTATCTCTTCAATCATATACTTAACTATTGCTTTTCCAGACTGTTTACCTATGGTCAAACGTCGTTTGTTCCCGACAAGCTCCGGAGGATATGGCTCATAAGTCAAGGCATTGCTGAGAACTCCATGGGTGTGAATGCCAGATTCGTGAGCAAATGCATAGTCTCCCACGATTGCTTTGTTTGGAGGGACAACATAGCCAGTGGCTTTCCCGATTAAATCAGCAGTTTCCTTGAGTTTATTTATTTTATTTTCAAACTTTTCTACGCCATGATGCATCAAAAGGTTCATTATGACTTTTTCGGTCTCTGCGTTTCCTGCCCTTTCACCTATGCCTAGAAAAGTTGTGCTGGCGTAAATTTTTTGCCAAACTCCAGAAGCAGCTCTGATAGCAGCGAGTGTGTTTTCAACAGCGTTCCCGAAATCGTCGTGAGCGTGAATTTCAACGTTTTCTATCTTGGTTTCAGCTTTTATGGCTCTTATCTTCGCTGGAATTCCGATTGGTAACGTAGCGTCTACGGAGGATAGTCCAATACCTACTGTATCGCATATTCTATAGCATTCCGCTCCTGCATCTGCCACTGCATTAATGAACTTTTTTTCGAAGTTCCAATCTGCTCTCGTGCTGTCTTCACCATGGACGAAAACCCTTAGTCCGTGGTCTTTTGCAGCGTACTCGACGACTTCAATAACTCGATCGATGAGTTCTTCAGGGGATTTTTCTGGCCATTTAGCCTTGAAGTGTATGTAAGAGACGGGATGCGAAATTCCGATGTTCTCAAATTCGCAGTCAAGAGCGTTATCTACATCTTCCTTTACTGCTCTGCACCATCCGGCAATACTAGCTTGTAAACCCATTTTATGTATGATTTTTGCTGCTTGTCGATCGGGTTTTTGGAAATGGTGTAGTTCGATCCTTTCAACTCCAATTTCGTCCAATAGTTTTGCAATCTTCGCTGCGTCTGTGGGAGTGACTGCTAGGCCTGGCATCTGAACTCCGTCTCTTAATGTTGTATCATCAATTATTGGATCTGTATCTAACGGAAGACACCTAAATCCAAATTTTTCAAAATCCACGTTACGAACACCGCTTGTTTTTATATAAGGCATTTTCTGGGAAAATCGGACAGTATTACGAGTTTATGGATGTTGGATGAAAGATTGAAATCAAAGTTTCAGTGTGAACGACGTTTGGGTGTTGCTCCACCATTTCGTAGATTATCTTACTAAGCTCCACTAGACTTTCTGCTTCAACTACCACAACCGCATCGAACCTACCTAGGACGGAATTAGCTATTTTTACTCCCTTGATTTTTCTGGATTTTACGATCTCTTCCGATGTTCCAGGCTTTACTGTAACCATTATGAATGCTCTTAAGGCTTTGCCACGTAAATCTTTGGAAGGCAATTTTTCACCTAACCTTTAATGTTTGTTCTTTAACAGTTTCATTGTGGATTTTATAGGACTAAAGAGGTTTCAGTGTGGACGATGTTAGGGTCTTTCTCGATCACTTTGTATAGGATTTCATTTACGCTTTCGAGGTTTGGAGCCTCGATGATCACAACAGCATCGTATCTTCCATATATTGCGTCTGCTTGAACGACCTCTTTCACTTTACTCTTTATTCTCTTAACGACCTCTAACGATGTCGCAGGTTTTGTTTCAATAAACACGTATGCTCGCATTCATATCACCACCTTTTTCTTTTCTAATAATCAAGATACTTCATTATCTCCCATGGTGTAACGTAAAGGCAGTATTGGTTCCAATCGTTCGTCTTGTATTCTATGAAAGCATCAAAGATGTGGCTTCCAAGAGTCTGATGAATAATTTCGTCGCTCTTCATTTCATCCAATGCCTCTTTAAGGGTTGTTGGAAGTTCCCTAATGCCCAAGGCTCGACGCCTTTCAGCAGACAGTTTGTAAACGTCCTCGTCAACAGGGTCGCCTGAATCTATTTTCTTCTTGACACCATCCAGTCCTGCCATTAGAAGACAGGAAAAAGCCAAGTATGGATTGCATGATGGGTCTACTCCTCGGTATTCGCAACGTTTATGAGATGCGTATTGAGGTCCCTTGTAGTATAGCGGAATCCTTACTAACGCAGATCTATTTCTGCGAGACCACATTATATAGATTGGAGCCTCAAACCCTGGAACAAGCCGTTTGTACGAGCTTATTGTTGGGCAGCAAACAGCAGTTAAAGCTCTAGCATGCTCAAGTAATCCACCAATAAAGTATCTTCCAGTCTGGCTTAGCTCAGCATACTCATCGTTTTCGTCGTACATGACGTTCTCTTTGTTTTTCCACAATGATGTGTGAACGTGCATTCCACTAGCATTGTCCAAGTAGACAGGTTTAGGCATAAAAGTCGCTATTAACCCATGCTTTTTGGCAACATTTTTTGCTACAAACTTGTAATAAAGTGCATTGTCAGCTGTTTCAATCAAGGGCCCAAATCGGAAATCAATTTCTATCTGGCCTGAAGTTGCCACCTCGTGATGGTGTTTCTCGATTTTTAAGCCGAAGCAATCCTCAAGAATTGAGGCAACCTCATTGCGGTATTCGATTGTTGTGTCTTCAGGCGGAGGTCTATAATAAGCTTCTTTTGGCCTAAGAGTATAACTTCCTGTAGAAGTCTCTGGCGACTGTGGGACAACTCTGGGCGCCCCCCAAGAGTCTCCTTCGCCTCCTTTTGGGCTGACCCAAAGATCCCAAGTTAATTTTGTAGGGTCGATTGAAGAGAAGATGAAGAATTCTAGCTCTGGAGCGAAAAAGCTGGTAAATCCCATTTCTTTTGCGGCTTTTACAGCTCTCGCTGCAACATATCCTCTTGGATCTACTTCTGATGGTTCTTTGCTTCCATAAGATTCGTAAACGTCGCCTAAGATTATTCCGCTTTTTTGGTTTTCATTGCTTGTCCAAGGGATAATCGCAAGTGTATTTGGGTCGGGCATGAATATCATGTCTGATTCTTCGATTGTTTTGAAGCCTCTAACCGATGAGCCGTCGAACCCTATTCCAGACGTAAAGGCTGTGCCTTCAATGTATTCGCTTGCTGGAATTACCATGTCTTGCATTAAGCCTCTGATGTCGATGAAGGCTGAGTGTACCCAACGAACCTTGTTTGCCTCAAGTTTTTCAATGGCTTTCTTTTGGCTTTCAGCGTCTTTCATGGAGTTCACCATTTTATTCAACTAGCCGACTTTAATTGTGAAATTTATATATAAATTTTTTGGTTTATTGAGAAAATATTTAAATATTGTGCTTTCTATTGAATGTATATCCATTGGAAGTGTGGGGCGGAAGAGTTGGACCCCGTTTTGTTCGATAAAATAGACGAGGTTGATCTTAAAATCATAAATTTACTTCAAGAAGACTCCCGTTTTAGCTTTAATAAAGTCGCCTCAAAACTTGGCATATCGGCTGGAACCGCATTTAATCGAATAAAAAACCTAGAGGAAAAAGGGATAATAAAGGGTTACACCATCATCGTTGACCCTGCAAAGATTGGCTACGCTATGACTGCTCTTGTGCTCATTCAAGCTGAGGGCGCCCATCTTTCAGATGTTGAAAGGGAAATTGCCAAAATTGACAATGTAGTGTCGGTTTATGACATTACTGGAGATTTTGACATCGCTGTAATTGCGAGGTTTCTGGATAGAACAAGCTTAAACGAGTTCATAAAAAGACTGGTTGCCATGCCTTATGTAAAGAGAACGGTTACTAACATTATTCTTAATGTCGTTAAGGAGGACATAAGAATCAGAATTCAACAGGGGCATATAATGAAAAATCCAATTCACTCTTGATCCTTTGTGTACCTTAAATTCTTTAATCTTCGAAAACATTTATCGGTAAAATAATAGTTTTTTGTTGTAGACCTATAGGTGATTGTGGAATGAGGGTTGCCATGGCTCAAATAAACCCAACGGTAGGAGACTTGGATGGAAACACTGACAAAATTTTAAAGTACATAGAAGAAGCAAAAAAGCATAAAGCTGAGTTGGTGGTGTTTCCTGAATTAGTTGTCACCGGTTATCCTCCTCTAGACTTGTTGCGTGAAAAATCATTTGTCAAAGACAATATTAAGGTTGTAAAAAAAATAGCTAAGATGAATAGGAACATAGTCGGCGTAGTTGGTTTTGTCGACCAAAAGAAAGACAAACTTTTTAATGCTGCAGCTATTTTCGGGGAAGGCACAATTGTTGGTATAGCGCATAAAGCTCTTCTGCCTACGTATGATGTTTTTGATGAAGACAGATACTTTGTTCCAGCTAAAGAGGATGAAATTCACCCTCTAAGTGTGAACTTAGGTGGAAGGCAAGTTAAACTGGGTGTTGAAATCTGCGAAGATATATGGGACAAGAAATACGAGATTAAGGTCACTGATATTCTCGTTGAACGTGGAACACAAGCCATAATCAATATTTCAGCTTCACCTTTTTATATTGGGAAAAGGTTTGAACGCGAAAAACAACTTAAGGAAAAAGCCAAAAAATTACGTGTTCCAATTTTTTATGTTAATCTTGTTGGTGGTCAAGACGAGCTTGTTTTTGATGGACAAAGCATGAGTGTTGATGCTGAGGGAAATTTTATTGCGTTTGGTAAGCAGTTTCAGGAAGACCTCATAATTGTTGATATTAACAGCGAAACTTGGACAGCGCCTAAAGTTGCTCCTCCAAAATATTGCGAAGAGGAGGAAAAATTTAATGCGTTGGTGTTGGGTATTCGAGATTACTATAAGAAGACGGGCTTCGAGAAAGCTGTTGTCGGAATGAGCGGTGGAATTGACTCTTCGCTAACGACTTGCATCGCTGTTGAAGCCTTAGGAAAAGAAAATGTCATTGGCGTTTCTATGCCGTCAAAATATTCAAGCGAACATAGCAAGACTGATGCGGAAAAACTGGCGAATAATCTGGGGATCTGTTTTGTAAAATTTTCGATTCATGACATTGTTGAAAGCTATAAAAGAACACTTGATGAGCCTCTTAAGGCAATTAGGAAACATTTTAGTGTTCACGAGTTTGATGATGATCCGATTGCTGATGAAAATATACAGCCTAGAACTAGAGGAAACTGTCTTATGGATATTTCGAATCGGTTGAAGGCATTGAAAATTTTGGTTTTGAATACTGGGAATAAGACAGAGCTTGCGTTGGGATACTGCACTTTATATGGAGATATGGCTGGTGGAATAGGGGCTTTGGGCGACGTGAGCAAGCTTGACGTGTATAAGCTTGCTAGGTACGTTAACATCAAAGCTAAAAAGGAGGTCATTCCAGAAAATGTTTTTAAGAAGAAGCCATCGCCTGAGCTAAAGGAAGCTCAATTTGATCCATTCGACTTTGATGTTGTCAGCCCTTTGGTTGACGAAATAATTGAACATCACAGAAGCCGAAAAGAACTAGTTAAGAAAGGATACCCCAAAGCTGTCGTGGATGATGTTTACAATCGAATAAGAAGGTCCGAATACAAGAGATGGCAGGCGGTTCCTTGTATAAAGATTACAAAACAGGCTTTTGGAATCGGGTGGAGGATGCCTATAGTTAATAAATACAAGGGCTAGAACTGTAGAAATATAGAACGGTATTTTGATGGTAATCTTTTATACAACAAGTCTCTGAAAAGTTGCGTTATTTTTTGAGCTATGATATAGTGTCAAAGGCAATGTTTGAAACGACCTTTAAAAGATCTGAACGGGTGATTATGCCGACAAGTTTCCCCTTCTTTGTCACCAAGACACCTGAGTTTTTTTCTAATAGAGGCCTAATTACAGCAATGTCCGTGTCCTCTGGGACGCTTGGGAAGGGTTGCTTCATTATTTTTTCCACCGTTTCCTCTGCAATGTTGGGATTTAGGTTTCTGATGATTGATTCTTCAGTAATCATTCCCACGACTTTTCCATCGTCAACTATAGGTAGTTGCGAGATTGCGTATCTTACCATGATTTCGCTTGCTTCCCTAATCTTGTCTTTGGGATTTGCAGTGATTACGTTGCGGGTCATGATTTCTCCGCATTTTCTTCCTTTTCCTCCTTCGAGTGTTTCTAGAATCTTGTTTATTGTTGAGAGTCTTGGGTCCACTTTTTCGCTTTCTATTTTTGCGATGTGAGCTTGTGACACTCCGACCATCTTTGCAAGCTGGCTTTGTGTCAAGCCTGCCTCAAGTCTTTTTTTCTTTAGAATAGATCCTGTTAATGGCAAAGAATAACCACCAGTTATTTTTTATGTATTATATATCGTTATGGTTTCTTATGTTTTTCTCGTTTTCCAAGATTGCTAACTTCGCTAGTAACAACCTGTCCTCCACATAAAGTTATGGGGTTCATAATTCTAACCTAAGAGATTAAGCCTGTTAAGTAGACCTTCTATGAAAACCTTTGAGGACACGATATCCTCTTCTATGTTTCCTTTGTAACCAGTTCCACCAACATCTATTGCAATGTAACCCTTGTATGAATGCTTAGCTAAGGCTTTGATGAGTGATTCCCAGTCGATTGTTCCTTTTCCTAATGCTAGATGAAAGTTATCTCTGCCATCGTTATCAGATGCATGTACATAGAATACTTTTGACTTTAGCTTTTCGACTGACAAGGGTAAAATTTCCTTCTGAGCATGCAAATGCCCAGTGTCTAGCACAGCCCCAAAGTTCTCGCGTTCCACGGCATCCATTAATCGAAGCATCGAGTCAGTATTGCTTATGTTCTCTCCTACACGAGGTTCTAGACAGAGTTCAAGTCCATACTTTCCAGCTATCTCGCTACAAGTTTTGAAAGTGTCGACCATTTCATCCCAAAAAACGTTCCAATCAAAACCTAAAGGAATATCGATCTTATACTCATGACCAAAGCTTATGGCCTCTTTGTATGGGGTTTTACCTAAAAAATTGATAGGTGGACGGAAAGAGTCAAGTTGAATCATATCACAACCAAGATATATGGTTATCTCACAACATTCTTCAAAATGTTTAATACTTTTTAACCTTAGATCATCATTTAGGCTCACAATATCAGGGAAAATAGCGCAAAGGTCAATAATGTTAAGGTTCAAATTATCGCATATTCTTCTTATCTTTTCCTTGTTTCTCTTAAATTGAGAAAGTTGTGACTCGTGCATAATCTCAATTTCCGTTGATTCAAAGCCTAGTTTAGAAATTTCTTTCAAAGAAGTGAAAATTTTTTTCCATTGACGGCGGATAGCCATATTTTGTTATTGCATAAAGCCAAGCGCAGCAAACCTTCATTCACCAAGCCTCCACAATCTTCAGTTTTATGAATGACATTTACATTAAACTATTGTATATCTTTTTTAAGCCTCTCTACCACTTAGTTTGTATCAGACAGAAATATCAGTTACAGGTATTTACAGAACCTTAACTCTACGGAACCATGAAATTGTATTCAAGGCTGGTTGTAGTTTATAGCGTGTTTGAGGAGGCAACAACTTACTAGGAAAGATACTGACGGATAGGGGAACGTAGTTCTGCACTAGTGGAAGTGAATGTAAAGTGCAAGTCGTGAATAGGTTCGGGCTCTACCTTACTAGGGAAGGAATCAAGTACATTCTATGTTGCGTTAACCATCCGTAAACAAACGGGAAGTTGGAACGGTTCTCTGGAGTCTACGGACAGAAAACGCATCAGTTCAAGAGCATGGATGAGTGTGAGCACTGGCATAATGAGATGAAACCACATCGCAGTTTGGACTTTGAAAACTCAGAAACTCTTATCCAACTTTTTACAGAAAAAGCTGCCAGCGCAAGCAAGTATTCCAGTATAAATAAAGTTAGTGAAATAACTATGGAAAATTAGTGTTCATGTTTTTTCTCTTAAGTTGTTAATGTTTTTATTACTTATTAGATGTATAATAGTGCATGTTTCGTGTAAAGATTATTCCGTAAAGTATATATTCAGTTAAGGTGTTAGCACAGAGCAAGATGGAACGGTGTAGTTTCCATGAGAAACATTGTTGTTACGGATCTTAAACAGGTTCCTTTGGAAAACCAGAGAATTGAAGTGATTGAGAGAAAGGGGCTTGGACATCCGGATACCATTTGCGACAGCATTATGAATGATATTTCAATTAACCTTAGCAAGGAGTACTTGAAAAGGACTGGAAGTATTTTGCATCATAATATTGACAAGTCTCTTTTAGCTGCTGGGCACGTGGAAACGCGATTTAAGGGTGGCATAGTAAGAAAGCCGATGAAGCTAATTTTTGGTGACAGAGCAACGTACGAGGTTGATGGAGACGAGATTCCCGTTGAGGAGATTGCGGTTCAAACGGCGAAGCAATGGTTTAAAAAGAACATGCGGTTTGTGAATCCTAATGAACATGTTGTGTATCAAGTTGAAATTCAGCCAGGTTCATCTGCGTTGACGGATATTTTCAGAAGAGGCGGTAGGGTTCTTGAGGCGAATGACACTTCGGCAGCTGTGGGCTGGGCGCCTCTTACGAAGACGGAGATGGCTGTGTTAAAGACGGAGAATTACTTGAACTCGAAGGAGTTTAAGAAGAGTTTTCCAGAGTCTGGTGAAGACATTAAAGTTATGGGTCTGAGAAAAGATGATAATCTGGAATTGATTATTTCGATGGCTTTTGTTGATCGTTTCATCGAAAGTGAAAAGCATTATTTTGAATCAAAAGAGAAGATTCTTGAAAATGTAGTGCAATATGTTGAGGAGAATAATAGCTTCTCTAAGACGCAGGTGCAGCTGAATACTTTGGACACTCCAGGAAGAGGGATAGATGGAGTTTACTTAACTGTTTTGGGTACAAGCGCAGATGGGGCTGATTCTGGTCAGGTTGGTAGAGGAAACAGGGTTAATGGGCTTATTTCGCTTAATCGACCGCAATGTTCGGAAGCTGCAGCTGGCAAGAATCCTGTTAGTCATGTCGGGAAAATCTATAACTTGTTGACTTTTCAGATTGCAAACAAGATTCATCAACAGGTTCAGGACGTTAAAGAGGTGTATGTTTGGTTGTTGAGTAAGATTGGGCAACCTATTGACCAACCTACAGTAGCAGCAGTTCAAATTATCCCGGATGGGCGTATTTCTTTTGATAGGGTTAAGAGGGAAGCAGAGGAAGTTGTTGATTTTGAGCTGGAAAACATTGAGAAATTCTGTATGGAATTAGCTATGGGTAAGATTCCGGTGTGTTAGTGTGTAGTGTGTTTTTGTTTCTTACTTTAGGATTATGATTGAGCCGTATCCTACGATTAGGTCTGTTCCTCCGCCTGTGTCGTGGCTTGTCGCATATTTTAGAAGTTTAGCTTCTTTTGCGCCCAGTTCCTTAGCTGCGACAATCATTGTGGCGACTGGAAGGGAACCGCACATCGTGTAGCCTTTTTCTTGGATTGTGTTTACCAGTTTTTCTGCGTCTAGTTTGAGGATGATGTCTATGATGGATTTGTCTGCGTCGTTCATCCATTTTAAAGCTTTTTCGAAGGGTCTCATTCCAACAGGCGCATACCCGTAGTTTGGGCCGTAGTGAATGAAGTCTGTGCTTCCTAGGATGACTGTGTCTTTTTGTTGGTCTTTTACTGCTTTTGCGATTGCTTTGCCGACGTTTTTGCACATCGTGTAGTCGCCGTAGCCCACGGTTATTGGAACGATCTTGAATTTTCCGTTGTAGATGTATTGGAGGAATGGGAGTTGAACCTCTATTGAGTGTTCTTGGTCGTGTGCCTCTGGATTTATGTCTATGTACTCAGAATTTTTTGTAATAGTTTTTGCAAGTTCCGAGTCTACCTCGACGTCTCCTAGTGGCATTTTCCAGATTCCGTCAAGCATCGTGTTGAAGCCTGGGTAGCCTCTGTGGTTTACTCCGATGATTATGAAGGTTTCTGGTGTTCCGTCCTTTGCTATGTTGTGGTAGGTGTATCCTGCGATGGGTCCTGAGTAGACAAGTCCAGCGTGAGGAACCACTGCTCCAACTATGCGTCTCTCCCCGTGTTCTGGAATTTTAGGCAGCTCGCCGACTCCGTGTTTTGATGTGAAACACCATTCTATTTCCTCTTTTTCCTCCTTGCTGTTAAAGGGGTGAAACCCCCAAGCTGAAGCTCTTCTAACCCTCATCCTAAATCCCTAAGAATACATATGTGGAGGAAATATAAAAACGACGTAAATGGGCCATTTTCGAATGTTTTCAAGCATGCTACATGTGGTTTGCACGTTAGTTTTTGTGGGTTTCCTTTTTTGTGTAAGTTGTTGAGGGGGGAGGGTATATATAATCAGGTCAGCTTTTCTGGCCATCTTACCTATTCTTGTTCTATGCGCATTGAAACTTTTTCTTTACATAGGCTCTGTGGAAACACTGGAATTTTGGGTTTAGTTTATGGCTTTTTGTGCAATTGTTTTTCTATTATTATATAAGATGGGTTGTTGCTTCTTAATGGTTGAGAAGGATTTTGGTTTGGAGGCAGAAGTTTGACTCAGTTTGTTATAGATGAAGGTGTGAAGGCTGCGTTTCCCGATTTAACAGTCTTGGTTGTGCAAATAAACAATGTCAATGTGCAGTCATCTGGTTTGAAGCTTGAGGAGTTTAAGAAGCTTGTAACGGAAGAAACGAGGCAGTTTTACGATGCTGAAACTCTTAAGGATAGGCCTGTGTTGAGGGCTTACCGTGACTTTTTTTGGAGAATCAATGTTGACCCTACAAAGGTTCGTCCCGCAGCTGAGGCCTTAATACGAAGAGTTGTTGTTGGGAATCCATTACCTCGCATAAACACCTTGGTCGACGCATATAACCTTGCCTCAATCAAAACAGAGGTCGCTGTCGCTGCGTTCGATGCTGACAATCTACGTGGAGACTTGATAATGCGTTTCGCAAGAAAAGGCGAAAAGTTCCATGGAATCGGAATGAATAAGCCCTTGAATCTTCAAGGCAGCGAAATCGTGGTTCAGGACGCTGAGAAACTTGTCGCCGTTTACCCCTACAGGGACTCTGAAGACTCAAAGGTCTCGGAAGCAACCAAAAACGTCTTGTTGCTGTTTTGTGGCGTTCCAGGTATAACTGAAGAAAAACTGTTGGAGGCGATGAAGGTTACAGTTGATTATGTGACGAGGTTTTGTGGTGGAACCGTAAGGGTTTAGAACGTGGAAAAACACTTTGGAAGTAAGTGAAAAAGTGTGTTGTCGTTCAAGCAGAAAATGGCTGAGTCGGCGGAAAAAAGGGATTCCAACATCGTGTTAGCCTTGGACCAGATTCCAGAGGGCACGGGAACTCCTGTTGAAAGAGGCATAAAAATTCTTGAGGAGACTTATCCCTACATCTGCGCAGTTAAGTTGAACCATCATCTTGTCCTACCTTTGGGGTTGTTCGACGGAACGAAGGAAATCGTGGATAAAGCACACAGCCTCGGTTTGCCTACAATAATGGACTGCAAAATAAACGACATAGGATACACGAACCGTGTTATTTCTGAAAACTATTTTAATGCAGGTTTTGACGCTGTAATCGCGAACCCCTTCGTTGGGTGGGAGGATGGGCTTCAACCTGTCTTCGAGGTTGCTGAAAAAATGAGCCGAGGCGTAATCTTGCTCGTTTATATGAGCCACAACGCTGCATGGGAGGGCTACGGACAAATGGTTCATGACCCAAATGCCAATGAGCTAAAAGCACAATACCTAGTTTTCGCTCAAAAAGCATTGGCGTGGAAGGCAGACGGCGTAATTGTAGGCGCAACGTATCCAGAAAAAATCAGAGAAATCCACACCATTCTAAAAGGAAAAGTGCCTATATATTCGCCTGGCGTAGGTGCACAAGGTGGAGACATCAAAGCAGCTGTTGAGGCAGGTTCAGAATACTTGATAGTTGGAAGGTCAATAACGCTTGCGGATAACCCTAAGCAAGCAGCAAAATCGTTTAGAGACGCTGTAAAAAACTAGCACACTATTCAGAAAAGAAAGTTCTTTTTACCTCTAAATGAAAGCATCTGGTTCTTCTAACTGTTGATGTTAAAGAGTTCTGAGCCTATTTGTTCCACAGTTCTCTTCTTAGGAGGTCGCGTACAGCAGCTCTTATAGCTGCGCTTCTACTTGGGTACATGTTTTGACGAACAAGTTCGTCGAGTCCTTCAAGGTATGCCTCAGGAAGAAGAACGGTTACAAGCTTCATACGTTTCGCGCCTCAACATAACATACTAACATATGGTTTTATTACTATGTACAACATTTAAGTTTAAAAGAATTTGGTATAAGATGAATGAAGCGTAATCTAGACGTTCACAACAATTATCATGAAGAAGGAGAAGAAATATGAAGGGATTCAACGCGGAAAAATTCGTTAAAGACCAAATCAACGAAATAAGACGGGTTATAGGCAACGAAAAAGCTGTAATTGCAGTTTCAGGCGGCGTAGACAGCTCAACATGCGCTGTTCTTACTCATCAAGCAATTGGAGACAACCTTGCCTGCGTCATACTGGACGACGCTTTTATGCGAGAAGGAGAGCCGGAAAAGGTCGCAGAACTCCTTTCGCAACCACCGCTGAATCTTCCGATGAAGGTTGAACGTGTTCAGGAACGTTTCTTAACCGCGCTCGGTGGACTTAGAGACGCGGAAGAGAAGAGGAAAGCCTTCAGGAAGACTTTTTATGAGACTCTCAGTGACGTTGCGAAAAGGGAGGGAAGCAAGTTTCTTGTTCAGGGCACAATTCTTGCAGACATCATTGAAACAAAGGGTGGAATAAAGACGCAGCATAACGTCTTAGAACAAATAGGCATCAGTACGAGGGAACTCTACGGATTTAAGGTAGTTGAACCTTTAGTGACACTGCTTAAGCACCAAGTAAGACAGGTCGCCAGATACCTCAAGATTCCGCCAGAAATATCCGAAAGGCAACCCTTCCCTGGACCTGGACTTTCAGTCAGAGTTGTGGGAGAGATTACCCCTGATAAGTTAGCGTCACTGAAAAAGGCGACAGTAGCTGTGGAAAACAACCTGTCCCAGCATAGTCCAAGCCAGTATTTCGCTGCAATCATTAACAACGAGGAAATTTTTCCTAGGCCAAACCTCAGAAATCTTGTAAACTCAACGGCGAAGCACCTTAAACTAAGCCAAATTAACGTTTGGGTCAAAGTTCTCGCAGACAAAGCCACGGGCATGAAACAAAGGGCTCGGCGATACGGCGAAATTGTGGCTGTTACGTGCCGAAAAGACGGTGGCGAACTCTATCAACCCGACTTTATGAAATTAGATGGCCTTCAAAAGAGGATATTGTCAAGGATGCGGTCTGCCACGCGGGTCTTGTACGAGATAGGCGAAGGTGATGGAAAACAGCCCTACGTTGTTGTTGTTAGAGCTGTTAAGACAGAAGATTTCCTTAAGGCTAAGGCAGCAGAAATCCCATGGCCTACTCTTCAGGAAACAGCATCTCAGATTCTCAGGGAGTGCCCGAACGTTTCGTCTGTTTACTACGACATTACGCCCAAGCCTCCGGCGACAATAGAGATGGAATAACGGTCTCCTTTTAAGCAACGTCTAATAACATGTAGAAAGGTGACAACGCGATGAGAGTTCTGGTTCAACGAATTGAATCTATTAAAGATCCGTCTGGTAACCTTGGTAAACGGGTGGAACTCGTCGAGGAGGAAATTATGCCAAGCTACGCGATTAGACCTCCAACCGAGGAGGCTCGAATAATTCAAGACGTTTTTAAGGCTTTACAGCAACAGATGCCTATAATTGGAGCACAGGCAAGGTTCAGCTCACCAAAAATTATACTGTTTTTAACAGAGCAAGAGTACGAAGCGCTAGGCGTAAGGTTCGACGTAAACCAGGTTTATGATGTTAATTTGGCTGAAGGAACAATAAAATTCCACAGAGTCTCTTAAGCTCATGTTAATCTAAACATCTACTGCTGCATGAATTTTACAGTATATCTGTTAACCCCGTTAAATTTCGTGTAGGCTGACAAACATGAGGGTTAGGGCTCACGTGTTCGTCAGAGGATACGTTCAAGGTGTCTTCTTTAGGTACGAAACCCGAACAAAAGCTACGCAACATAAAGTAACTGGATGGGTAAAAAATTTGCGTGACGGAAGAGTGGAAGCAGTCTTTGAAGGTGAAAAAGAAGCGGTGGAAGCCATGATAGATTTCTGCCGCCATGGGCCTCCTGGGGCCACAGTTACAGGCGTCGATGTGCTTTGGGAACAACCCACAGGAGAATTTGACAGATTCCGTGTTTTGTACTGACAATGAATCCTTCTGGTGTTGCAATAGAAACCAAAAGAAATATTAGTCGTTGCACAGTTGTTACTTGTTGCGCCAAACAGTTTTTGGGGCAATACAGGAAAGGTGATTCAATGAGCGAAGGTTGGGTTGAAACTTGTGCCAGAATTCTTGAGCAAATCGAGAAAATGGCTGAAAAACCAGATAAAGATAGACTGGACATAATTCAGTCGATGAGGTTTTCTTTATATGCCCTACATCGAAGCATACTAGGCTGGCTTAACTGGGTAAACAACCCGGACATAATGGTGTCTTTTACACGAGAAGAACTCGAAGCCATGAACAAGAAAATTACGAGTTTCATACAAGACTTCATAAAATACGACATGGAAGTAACCGAAAAAGGGGCAAGCAAAAACGTTGTAGCTCAAAAAGCAAGAAGAGAAGCCGAAGAAAGAGCCAGAAGAAGCCCAGAAGACATATTCTACATTTAACCAGAATTTTGGCTAAGCCCTCTTCATAATCCTAAAGTGGCTGTCCTTCCCGGCGCTGACGTATTCTCCGTTCATCTGGTCGCGGACGATACTTGCTATTCGCCTAAAGTTGTCTGAACCTAGAAACGCTCTGGGCTTAATAACCACTTGGTCGTCTTTCTCCTCGAAATACAACATACTTAACAAGTCTTGAGGAAAAACCTTCTGCACGTCTTCCACTGACTGAATGCTGCTTAGAGGAGACGGGGCAGCTGAAGGTTCGCCAGCAATGATAGTTTGCTGAGAAGTCTTTGGTTGAGGAAGAACCCTCGAAGGCTCAGACGTTGATAGCTGCGGAACAACGCCTAAACCCGCTTTGAGGCTTTGTGAAATCTCAGAAAGGTCGTCTGATAGAAATTTTAGAATCCTCGTTAACTCGTCGACGCGTTTGATTAAATCCTCGATTCTTGTTTTCTCCTCGCTCATAAACATTAACCGCCCAACGAAACTGCAAATACTGCTCAGTTAAGTAATTAGACACCTTTTCTTTTAAAAGTAGCTATGCCCAGATTTAAGTGGCCTTTAAACATCAACATAATGTTAAATCAGTTCCCAAATTGATGAAATAACATGGTGAAAATTGTCACGTCAAACACAAAACATGGACTCAATGAATTCCATATTTTTCTTCAAGTTTTTGAAGCCTTGCTGATATCCAATTGTCTATCTTCTCCTGGCTTAGAGATTCTATGTCCTCCTGCTCCTTAAGCTTCACCTTCACAGTATTTACTAGATCATCAGGTTCAACGGGCTTAATGATGTAGGCGTCAGCTCCAATGTTCAATGAATTCACAGCGTTCTCAAGGCTAGGGTAGCCTGTGACCATAATTTTCATTGACTTTGGAGAGCAGCTGTGCAATTCTTTGAGCAGCTTCGTTCCTTCCATGTCAGGAAGTCGAATGTCTATAGTGACAAGATTATAAAATTTTTCTTGAAACATTCTTAAAGCCTGAAGCCCAGTTTCCGCAGTTTCAACCTCGTAACCTTGTGCCTCTAGAATTAACTTGAAGACCTCACAGATCGAAGATTCATCGTCTACGATTAGGATTCTCTTTTTCTCGCTACTCGTCTTGTTTCACCTCCTTTTTGAAAGGTATGTGCACGGTAAAGGTGCTACCGACATGAAGCTTACTTGTTACAGTAATTTTGCCACCGTGAGCCTCCATAATCCGTTTACAAACAGGCAACCCGAGACCTTGCCCCCTAGACTTCGTCGTAAATAAAGGTTGAAAAATCTTGGACAGGTTCTCTTCAGGTATACCAACACCGGTGTCTTGAAAACTTATGCACACGCCGTCACCGTTTTGGGTAGCTCTTATAGTCAATTTGCCACCTTCAGGCATGGCTTGCACTGCATTGTTAATCAGGTTTGTGAAAACTCTTCTCAATAGGTGCGGATCAAAAACTGCTAACATGTCTCGTGCAATCTCAATGTTGACCTCTATGTTTTCAGCAACATTCACAGTAGAAAGAACATCTTCAAGCATGCTGTAAAGATTAGTTTCCTTAAGGTTCAGCTTAACTGGTCTAGCATAGTCCTGAAGGTCGGAAACAATTTTGTTCATGTAAAGCGTCTGTTCCTGAAGCATGTTCATAAACGTAGGTATAGAACTTTTTTTAACAGCCTCCTCGACTTGTTTAGGCAACGTTTGAAGTGTTTTTTCAACCAGGTATGGAACGGCAGCGATTGCCTGCAAGGGGTTACGGAGGTCGTGACCAACCATGGCAGCAGTCTCACCTATCGTAGCTAGACGCTGAGCTTCACGAAGCTTACGAGTTCTTTCTTCAACGATTTCCTCCAGATGCAGAGAGTAATGCCTAAGCGCTTCCTCAGTTTCCTTGAGCTTTGTAATGTCTCGTGAAATGCCTACAAGACCAATCACGTTGCCTTCTTTATCTCTAATGGGCACCTTAGTCGCAGAATACCATTTTTTTCCAACTTTGCTTATGCTAACCTCTTCCTTACCAATGATTGGCATGCCAGTTTTCATAACCGTTTGATCATCGACGTAATACTGTTCCGCCAGTTCCTTAGGCGCCCAATCGAAATCCGTCATTCCAACAGCCTCGTCTGGATTTTTGATTCCCATGCCTGCGCAGCTAACTTTGCTCACTCTGATGAACCGAGATCGTGTGTCTTTGAAGTAAATGGAATCCGGCATGTTATCCATCAAAGCGTCGAAAAGGTTTTTCTGATACTCCATTTTTTCTTCAATCTGCCTTTGCTCCGTTATGTCTCTGGAAATCCCGACCAAGCCAATGATCTTACCTTGCTTGTTTCTAATCGGTGTCTTCGTTGCCGAAACCCAGCGGAACTGACCGTCTGCTCTCCTAATCTTCTCAATTTTACCGATCAGTGGCTGACCTGTCTTGATAATTCTTTGTTCGTCATCAAAAGCGTCTCTTGCATGCTCAGGCGTAAAAAAGTCAAAGTCAGTTTTTCCAATTGCTTCTTTTGGGTCACTTATTCCCAAAACCGTTGCTTGAGCCTTGTTAACCTTTGTAAATTTGGAATCTATATCTTTAAAATATATGGTGTCAGGAATGTTGTCCATAAGAGCTTGCAAGAAATCTCTTTCCTGAACTAGTTCCTCCTCAATTCTCTTTTGTTCCGTAATGTCTCTGAATATTCCCATCACTACTTTCCTGTTTTCTAACTCGAAGATGTTAGCTTTGATCGAAACTTCCTTGATCTCACCGTCCTTTGTTACCACCCTATCTTCCAGTATTTGCCCTTCTTTTTCAGTCCGGTGTAGTCGGAAGGTTCTGCTGAATTTGCCTTCTATTGATGTGGGCGGATGCAAGATGCTTTGGTGTTTACCTATTAATTCAGTTTTTTCTCTTCCAACCAGCTGGCAAGCTGCGCGGTTGCAGTCCAACAATATTCCAGTTTCAGCGTCCGCGACAAATATGGCATCCATTGCTTCCTCAAATAATGCCCTGTATTTCTTTTCAGAGGCTCTAAGCCTTTTCTCTGTCATGACCAGTTCGGACATGTCCTGAATTCTTATCTGTATGAAGCTACTGTTACGTAGCTGAATCTTAGATGCGTTTAGGAGAACTTGGATCAACTTTCCATCTTTACATTTCACTTGTGTTTGCATCTCTCTAACAGCATCTTGGCCATCAATGGTTTTTAGTGTTTTCACAGCAACAGGATCTTTGCAGAGGTCCAAGAATGACATTTTCATTAGTTCTGCGCTGTTATAGCCCGTTATAACCTCCATTTTTTTATTCACGTTAATGATTCTGCCATTAATGGTCATCATACAAATGCCAATCGGGGATTTCTCAAAAAGAACTCTATAGCATTCCTCGCTTTCAGCGAGTTTTTCCTCAATTATTTTTCTTTCAGTAATGTCTCTTAGAACGGTTTGGATGCCAACAACTTTTTTTCCATTCATAACAGGGTTACTTTGATATTCAGCCATCCTTTTCCCAATAGGGGTTATTACCTCCAACTCCGACTTGATTGCCTTGCCACGAGATATCTTTGCAACATCAGCCATAACTTTAGGCCAGTATTTCCCAGAAACAAACTCTAACATGTTTTTGCCAGTGATGTCGCGTATCTTGAATCCATAATTTTCAATGGCTTTGTTTGCCGATGTTAAATTGCCTTTTAGGTCGAATGTTGCAATAACGTCTTGTGCGTTTTCAACAAGGCTTTTGTATTTTTCTGCTTCGTACCTTGTTTCTTCTTCCGCCATCTTTTGTTCAGTTACGTCTCTCGCAATAATTAGTATTCCCACGGCTTTTTCATAATGCCTAATGTGCGAGGCAGAAATCTCAATCACGATGTTTTGATTATTTTTGTTTTTAAAGCGTGTTTTGAGGCTTAGTCTTTTGCCAAAAAGCATTTTTCTAAATACATCATAGGATTGGGTTTTAACTTCTGAATCAATTGCGACATACTCGACAAACTGTTTCCCAATTAAGTCCTCTTTTAATCTTCTAGTTAGCTTCAAGGTTGCTTTATTAACGTCAATTATCTTACCTGTTAAATCAAGAAGAAACACGTAATCATTTACGTTTTCAAAAATAACGTTAATTTTCTCATAGAACAATCTTAATTCTCGGTTGGAGGATTTTTCATTGGCTGTTGCTAAAAATGAATGTACCTCAGTATTCGTTCGAATGTTTTTCACTCTGTTAGGACCTCCTGTTTTGGTATGCTACTATTAGAGTGCTTCTTTCAGAATCGTTGTATACGCGTCTAAGTTCAGAAATTAAGTTTGGAAAATCAACAGGCCCTTTTTCTTTGAAATCTAACCCTAATTTTTGGCAAAGGATTCTTGCAATGGTTCTTTCAATGATTGCAGACCTTCCATGAGGGGTTACTTCAATGGAAAACCTAGTTGGCGTGTTATCATCTGATAAGATTGCTCTTAGCTCTGTGGAGAAAATCGTAAGGTTATTTGAAATTTCATTTATTGAACATGACTTTTTCCTGAGATACTCATAAATCAGTTGGGTGCTTTTATCACCTAAGGCTGCTTTTAACACTTCGTCAATAGTTTCAAATAACAATTCATTGAATCTTTCGTTGCCGTGTTTCGAGGCATGTGAGTAGGTCTTTATTGATTCGGGTTTGGATGCCACGCTTTAACACCGACGGCTTCATGTTATATAGCCTATGAGACAGTTTACACCATTGAAAACTACTTAACGCCTACGAATCATCTGTATGTTAAAAAAATATGGAACAATAATCAGAGCTAGTGAGACTAAAGACACAACCTATCTGAAGAAATCAAAGAATTAATGTTTTTTCAAAATCCCTTTGAATTGTTTCACCACAGTAAGGGCAGAAAGTATATTGCGTGGGAATTTTTCTACCACAGCTTTTGCAGTTGATCTTTTGAATTGATTTTCCGCAAAAAGGGCAGAATTCGAATTCAACTGAAACTTCTTTCCCGCATTCTCCGCAAAAGAAACTCAACCTTTTGGAATGCTCCCTAGAAAGGTATCGCTCTGTTTCTTGGGGACTCATGAGGATCATAAGCCAAAAGGCAACAGGTATAAACATGCTAAGGGGAAGGCTTTGGTAAGTCTGATATAGCACATATGGAATATAAACCTCCTCATATCCAGAACCGGCGAAAAGTACCATTCCAACTAAGCTGGAGATGCCTCCCCACTCGACAAGGTAATCTCGTCTATGTTTGATTGTTCCCCATAGGCATATGATTACACCTAATATTACAAACATTGTTCCTAAGTACTTCGGAACAAAGTTATAGGTTTCCCAGCTCGTGTAAGTTCCTAATGAACCAAAGTTCGTTATGTATTCAGCCGCAAAAGGAAACTCGAAAATATAGAACCACGAAATTGATGTCCCAGTTATGTTTGTGCCCCAAATAATTTTCCAAGGAAGAAACAACGACATAAGAAGTAGAAGACAAGCCGCTGTTCGAAACTTCATTTTTTTCGCCTTACTGCCTAATTCTCTCAAACAGATGCTCAATTGAAACAATCTCTTGGGTTCTTTCTCTCATAAACCGCAGGGCAACCATGTTCTCTTGGATTTCTTTTGATCCCACTATAACGGCGTGCGTTATTCCACGTCGATCCGCATCTGAAAGTGCCTTGGAAACCGAGCGCCCCATAGTTTCAAGCTCAACTACAATGCCTTTTTCTCTTAGCATATTAGAAATCTTGAATGCGTGCCCTAAAAGGGAATTTTCAACCGCTACTACCAGAACACGGTTTTCCTCAGACCTTTGAGTTGTCTGCCCCTGTTTCTGCAGCGCAAGTGAAAGACGGTCTACACCTAAGGCGACACCTACTGCAGGTACTTGTCCGCCGCCAAACAGTTCAATCAGTTTGTCGTAACGTCCTCCTCCCCCAACAGCTATGTCCATGTTTGTAGCAAAGATTTCGAAAATCATGCCTGAATAATATTCTAAGCCTCGGGCAAAACCAGCTTCAACTGATAAATCAACATCTACACAACCTGCTTTCAATATGCTAATAATCTCACGTAAGTTTCCTGCAGCTTCTATAGCTTCAGAATAGCTCTTTACAACCTCACAAATTTCAGAAATAACGGCATCAGACTGCCTTCCTTTTATATTTAAGAGCGTCTCCAACGTGTCCAAGCTACTTTTTGAACTACCAGCATTCTTCGCTGTTTTAAGAGCTATGTCAAACTGTTTTTTATCCAAAAGCTGCATGATGCTGTTTTGTTGTTCTTCAGAAATCCCATCGTGGTTCAGGATGCTTCGCAAGACCCCCACGTGGCCAATTTTGAAAAAATAATTCTTTAAGCCAATCTCTTTTAGTAAACTGTTTGTTAAAGCCAAAATTTCAACGTCGGCTTCAGGTTTATTGGAGCCAAAAAGCTCGTAGTTTGCCTGCCAGAATTCCCGGTACCTTCCAAATTGGGGCTCATCATAACGGTATAAGCTGCCAACAGAAAACAGCCTTAATGGTCGAGGGGCGCTCTGCATTTTTGTGGCTACAAGCCTAGCGACAGAAGCTGTGAACTCAGGTCTAAGCGCAACCTTTCTTCTGCCAAGGTCTTCGAAGACGAACATACGTTTTCTGTTTTCCTCACCTAGTTTTGCAGCCAGAAGCTCGTAGTGCTCAACGAGGGGCGTAATAACCTCCTTGTACCCGTAGAGCCTCGAAATTTTCCTTGCCCTTTGCTCAATGAGCCTTAGGTTTTCAGCTTCTTCGTCCACAAGGTCTCTCATTCCACGAACTGTTCGGCGAAATTCAGAAGCCAAACACAACACCCAGTCCTAAGAAAAATTCTCAGTTATTTATCCTCTTATTTTGTAACATCGTTTTTAAAAGCTCTTTCCTTAAATCAAAAGATGTCTTGAATCGTTTAAAATGTCTTTATGAAAAACCTTCCTTTCAAGCGTCTTTTTTAAATGATAATCGTGAAAGCGAATAGTAGACAATTTCGCCTCTTCTGTTCAGAACTGAAAGAATTAATGTTTTTTTCAAACTCTGTGCACGGGACAATATTCCAGCAAGATCCTCAATGGCAACAGGTTGTCCCTCTTTAATTCCAAGCACAAGGTAATCAGCTGTGGACTTGGTGTATTCTCCTCTTTTATAAACTCTGAAATCGATTCCTAAGCCGAACCCTTCTCTGACAACGTAGCCTCTGCTTCTAAGGTCACGGTAAATGAGATAACGAACCCAAGCGTCATTGTCAACAATCCTTGCCTTGTTTAACAAGTGCTGAAAACTAATTTGCGTACTTGTTTCTCCATCTATAACCTCAATTATTCCCTTATCCAATAAATACAACGCTTCATAATAGCTCAGGACGAGATTGTTGTTTTCAGGTGTTCCGTACCCACGTAACGTAAGACCTTCAATGCCCTCGGATGAGGGAACAAGAACGCCATTGTCTTTAAGGATTCCTTTAAGAACAACCTGTTTTTCCTCTTTTTCTTTACATTTTTTGCCATTACCACTTTCAGCCATCATAGGTGTTTCCAACCAACAATACCACATTGATCTATAGTCCTCAGCCTCTTAGCCTTTTTTCAGTTCTCTACCAGTTATGATTCCATCCTCGCTTACTATGGCAGTCACGTACTTCATCGGCGTAATATCAAACGCTGGATTAATTACCTTTACACCTTCTGGGGCAATTGTTTCAGTTCCAATTCGCGTCACTTCATCAGGATTCCGCTCTTCGATTACCACGTCTTTAGCTGACTGAGAAAAATCAAACGTCGAAGCAGGAGCAGCCACGTAAAATGGAATGTTATTTTCGTGCGCCAAAACCGCAATTGAGTAGGTGCCAATCTTATTTATCACTGCATCGTGGACAATCCTGTCTGCTCCGACAATCACTTTATTAACCAGCCCCTTGGACATAACGTACCCAGCCATGTTATCAGTAATTAGGGTCACAGGAATATTGTCTCGCATGAGCTCGAAAACTGTAAGCCTTGCGCCTTGAAGAAGTGGTCTTGTCTCATCTGCAAAAACTCTAATGCGTTTACCTTCCTCCCAAGCGACTCTAACAATAGCCAAGGCCGTTCCATATTCAACCGTGGCTAAGCTGCCAGCATTGCAGTGAGTTAAAATAACGTCGCCATCATTAATTAGCTTTGAACCGTGCTTTCCGATTCTATGGTTCACTTCTACGTCTTCGTCAGCCATTCTAAGAGCCTCTGAGACAATAGCTTCTTTAAGACTTTCAACTCCACCACTTGTCTCATGAGCTTTTTTCAAGATTCTATCAACAGCCCAAAACAAGTTAACAGCAGTGGGACGAGTATTCCTTATTGTTTCCGCTGCTACTTCCACTTCACGCATAAAATCCTCTCTGTTTTGAACTTTAGAATGAAGTGCAGTGAGGGCTAAACCGTATGCTGCTGCCACGCCAATTAGAGGTGCACCTCTTATCTTCATTTCATTGAGAGCTTGGGCAACTTGTTCACTTGTTCTAAGCTCAATCCAGACTTCCTTTTTCGGCAGAACTGTCTGGTCAATTGTGTAGACAACGCCGTCTCTCCATTCAATCGTCCTCACGATCGCACACTCCCAAACACTTTTTAATGGCTATTTGAAAGATACTGAAGACTCGATTAATATAGGTTTTAACCAGAATTAGTTTTTTGTTGTTTTTATCAATCAATCATTTTTCGGTTTATGAAGCATAATGCAGAATCCAGTATAGCTCGATCTCTATTGCTATAAACGCTATAAGTACAAGGGCAATGCCAATTCCCATGAAAAAGGAAACTTGGCGAGGGTTATGAACGTGCCTTGTGCTTCGGTAAATAAGTAAAAACCCTGTTGCCCCCAAGGCATAAAGAATCATGACCGCTATGCTACCTATCAGCAGCTGGTCGTGAATTTGGTAAGGAATAAAGGCGAGAAACCTTCCTGAACCTAAGGGAATCGCAGCCACCGGATTCATAAGAACATCGTACACGCCGCCTCCTAATAGAAAAATTGCTGCTGCCATAACCACTATAGCGGTAAATAGCTGAGATGGGCGATAGGTTGCCAGCTTTGCGCTGGTTTTTTGAAGGAAATAGTTCCAAGATGAGAATTTACGATTAGAGTTCTTCGACAAGGCCGCTTTCCACTCTTTAACTCAATCCACTATTTTGATTCGATATATAAAATGCGGAAACAATTTAAACCTTGTGCACCTCAGTTTCTCAGTTTATAGGTTCATTTTTTAAGCCTGAGGCTAAAAGATGTTGAGCGACTTCTTTAACCCAGATGCCGCTGAACTCGTTGTTTTTTATCTGCATCAGGTATTCGATCCAGGTAACGTTCATGGATTTCTTCCAAGCTTCGAAGTTCTTAACTAGGTTTTTGTATGCTGCCTCGTGAAATTCGCAGAACCTGCTTTCAGATTTCCTAGTACAAATTTCGCATCGCACCTATTTTCTTGCCTCCCTTGAAGGACATTCAGGTCGAACGCAAAAAACCCAAGGTCGTTTGCCTTTTGCTTGAAACTGAACCGTAGGCCACCCACAGACATCGCAGCTTTTTCCAGATGGCTTAACTATGCCCGTCTGAGGAAGAGGAAACGAAGCCCTGCATTTCCCATTAAAGAAGTTTGAACATCCCAAAAAACGTTTACCAGTTTGTCTAGAGTAAAGAACAATGAGCTTCCCAGTTCCACACTGCAGGCAGCTGCCTATGACCCGTCGTTGCATTTGGGCGTTTCTCGCAGCCTCTGAAAGCTCTTGACCTAATAGTTCTTGCTGTTTCTTCATCTCGGTTAAGACGGGCTCTAACTTTAACTTAGCTTTTTTGAGGACGCCATCAGCGTTTTTCATGCCTTTCTGGATTTCCTCCATGTTGCTTTCAAGCTCTTTCGTGAAGTCAATTGAGATGACCTCGGGGCAGTGCCTTTCAAGAATGTTAATTACGTCAAGCCCTAGTTCTGATGCGGTTGCTCTTTCTCCAGTTACGTATCCTCGGCTGTAAAGCGTGTCGATTATGCCTGCTCTTGTCGCCTTTGTTCCGATTCCCTCGTCTTCCATCTTTTTAAGCAGACTGCTTGGGTTGTATCTAGGAGGAGGCTTAGTGAATTTGTCTTCCACACAAACCTCTCTAAACGTGATTTCCTGCCCCTTCTTCAATGGTGGAAGCAAAACTTCCTCTGACTGTATAAAGGGCTTGTAGAAAACTATCCAGCCTTCCTCTAAAATTTGTTTACCATACAAAAAGAACTTGTGACCATCTTTTGCTATCGTTACCTTTGCGCTTTGCTTCATAGCAGGTTTGCCAAAAACAGCCATGAACCTTCTCACGATTAAATCCCAAATTTTCCTTTCAGGTTCACCAAGGGCTTTGCTTGGAAGGGTGCCTGTTGGATAAATTGAAGGGTGCGCTGGATCGTCCTTTTTTCCCTCGTTTGGAACAAGGCTTTGTCCGCTTAGGAGTTGTTCTGTTAAGCTTTTGTATTTTGGCTCATAGCTTAATGACTCAAAGATAGCTCTGCTGTTAATTGAGGGTGGAATTTTTTGACTTGAGGTTCGTGGATAAGAAATCAAGGCTTCGAGGTACAACCTTTCAGCGATGTCAGAGGTTCGTTTCGGCGTGTATTTGAAAAGGCTGTAAGCTTCAGCTTGTAGGGCGCCTAGATCGAAGGGAACTGGTGGGTTTTGACGAAACTTCTTGACTTCCATATCTGAAATTGTTCCTTTTTTTTCCTTGCAAGCATTTACAACGGCTTCAGCTTCGTTTCGGCTTTGTATTTTGTCTTTCTCGTACTCCACGTCAAATGTTTGCCCGTTAACTTCGATTGTGGCTTTTATTGCCCAAAAAGGAACAGGAACAAAGGTGTTGATTGCCTTCTCTCTTTCTACGAGGAACTTTAGTGTTGGGCCTTGCACTCTGCCTGTGCTTAGAGTGAGGTGTTTACCGCTCCACTTCTTCGCAGCAACAGTCATGGCTCGAGAAAGATTGATGCCGTACATCGCGTCAAGGAAGTGGCGGCAGACTCCTGCTTCAACAATTGGGAACTCGATGTGTTCAATAAGATCAGCATAGGATTTTTTCAGCTCATCCGTGGTAAGCGTTGAGAACTTCATTCTTTTTGCTTCTTTTTCCTTTTCTCCACAAGCGTACTTTAGGATGGTGTAGCCTAATGTTGCTCCTTCAATGTCGTAATCGGTTGCGAGAATGAACTCGTGAGCATCTTTGGAAAGGGTTGATATAACCTCAATCCACGTTTGCGTGTCCTTAGCGTCTCTTTCAGCTACGTATCTTGGAACCCATTTAAACTCGAAAACTGGATAAACATCGCGGTCAGTCACATTCGGAGCAACAATATAAAGATGTCCTAACGCTGCTACGACTGTTAACCTTTTGCCATCGCGGTAACCCTCGTAATGTGGAACCCGGTTTGTTTCATTTCTTCTTGGCTTCCCATTTTCATCTAGAGCCTTCGCCACTCGTTCAGCAGTACTAGGTTTCTCGCATAGTATTAGAACATTCTTTGCAGCCAACTGGGCTTCCTCTTAGAGTGCGTTTTTCCTCTAGTCTTTACAAATTTTGATTGATGTTTACTGTTTTGGAATATTGTTACTTAGGTTGTGACTGGTAAATATCCGTTGCCGTGGTCCTTATTAGGTAGAACTACATATATTTCTCTCTAACATGCTTCAAAGAGGTTGGAGAAGTGCCTCAGAAGGTAAATTGTCACGAATGTGGATATGCCCTTTATCAAGGGCAAGAGCTAAAATCTCCTGAAGACATTTTGCAGGCTTACGATGGGAAGTGCCCTAAGTGCGGCGCCAAGCTGTCTATGGAGCCTTTAAACATAGAAGTGGAAGCTGCATCAAACAAGCCGTCTGCAAAAATATTGGGATTCACAGCAAAATCTACGTAAAATTTTTCTAGGCTCCACTTCATTTTTTGATAGCAACTAAGGTTTATTAGGGCTTCTAGAAAACCTATTGTTTAGCAAAAAGACTCTAGAGCCGAGTTTGAAATGTCAGAGACAGTTACGATTTCAATAAAGATACCGAAAGAGGTCTATAACGAATTAGTCTTGCGTTGGCCGGAGGGAGAAAGAAGCAGCCTAATCCGCGACGCCATAATCGAGAAACTACAGAAAACT
Source organism: uncultured Candidatus Bathyarchaeia archaeon (assembly GCA_964584965.1). Taxonomy (GTDB): domain Archaea; phylum Thermoproteota; class Bathyarchaeia; order Bathyarchaeales; family DTEX01; genus JAGTRI01. The sequence goes on from CAZPBM010000057.1 coordinate 76,857, forward strand.
CCACGTCCAGACAAGATTCTCGAGTTGGAAAGCAAGATTCGAAAAATAGAGAATGATGTTGCAATAATAAAGAAGAGCCTCGCAGATATTGAAGTTCTCACTTACGAAAGGGGGAAAATCAACCCTCACATCTTCTGCGTTGACAAAATAGACCACTCAATCGTTGACCATTTAATCCACTACAACAGAGCCACAACACCAGAGCTCGCCGAGGCCTTGAAACTCAACAGATGGCTGATTCTCAACAGGCTGAAACGGATAATGAGCCGATCAAAAAAGGAGCTTGGAAAACCAATAATTGAATACTTCGGTGGAGAAAAAGCAGGCAAAAGAAAAGCATGGTGGCTCAACGAAGAACTAACAGAAATAACACCTTAACCTAAAAACAAAAATCAGAAAAGGGCCCGTGGCCCAGCCAGGATAAAGGCGCCGAGCCTAAAAAAGGCACGCAAGCCTCCGGAGCCGGAGATCCCTGGGTTCAAATCCCAGCGGGCCCGCCAAATTTTAGGTTCGGAACGTGAGACAAACAATTATTTATGATGAAAAGAGCTAAATACGCGGTTCTGCTTGAAGATGATAATGTTCGGCCTGGTACGAAAATGTTTCTAGA
>CAZPBM010000058.1:0-40469 GCA_964584965.1 uncultured Candidatus Bathyarchaeia archaeon
AGATGAAGTTAGAAAGGTAATTGACGAAATTAGACCATATCTTGTAGCAGACGGCGGAGATATAGAACTTATCGACGTTAGTGATGAAGGAACAGTAAAGGTCAAGCTTAAAGGTGCTTGTGTTGGATGTCCCATGTCTCAGATGACTCTGGAAATGGGTGTTGAAAGGTACCTTAAAAGCAAGGTTCCTCAAGTTAAAAAAGTAGTAAGCATTTAGAATTTCTTATATCTCCAATTGCCCTATTTTTTGGAAAAACCGTAACATATATAGGGAGACGTTTATAGTTAGGGTTAGACATGAACTGAAACATATGTTGATGAAGTTTGGTGGTAAGGTATGTCGAAACCATTTTATGTAAAGTTTGAGGTACCGGCAGAGGTTGCTAATGCCGCATACGAAGCGCTTCAAACTGCAACCCGAACTGGCAGCATACGCAAAGGAACTAATGAAACAACTAAGGCTGTGGAAAGAGGGCAAGCTAAACTGGTCGTAATAGCTGAGGATGTTGATCCCCCGGAAGTAGTTGCTCACCTGCCAATTCTGTGCGATGAAAGAAAAATTGCTTACGTCTTTGTTCCAAGCAAAGAAAAACTAGGCTCCTCGGTTGGAATTGATGTGCAATGCGCTGCTGTTTGCATTACTGAGCCTGGAGAAGCGTCTGATCTGGTTACAGAAATAGTGACACGTGTCCAAAGGATCAAGGAAGGTTCCAGTGGATGAGCCAGAAGGCAAGCGAGGAAACTCTGACTCCTGCGCAGGTTATTCAGATAGTTGGACGAACTGGATCGACGGGTGAAATTATTCAGGTCAGAGTTAGGGTTCTCGAGGGTCCTGATAAGGGACGTATTATAACGAGAAATGTTAAGGGACCTGTTCGGCTTGATGATATCCTGATGTTGAGGGAAACTGAAAGAGAAGCTAGAAAGATTAGGTAGCTTTAGATTGTTTCGGTTATCGATCATGGGGAACATAAACTGGTATCTATTTAATGGAGAAAACAAAAATGCCTAAAGTTCAAAAATGTGCTTTTTGCGGCGACGAGTTTTCACAGGGAACAGGCATCATGTACGTCAGAAGCGACGGCGTGGTTCTTTGGTTCTGTTCAAGCAAGTGCAGAAAGAACGCCATTAAGCTTAAGCGGGACTCGAGAAAACTTAAGTGGACACAGTTTTATCAGAAAGAAGAGAAAACAAAAATCAGGTAGCCTGTCGCCGATTCAACTTACTTCTTTTTGGTCAGTTCACTGAATATTCGATTTTAAGAGATCTTCTTATACGGGGTTTAGAATGTTTTCTGTGAATGGATAGAGGAGGGAGTATATAAAGTCGGGTCAGCTTCTTTGACTATTTTTCTTTTGTGGTTTTGGGTGTGGGAGCCTGTTGTCTCTTTTCCCGTGGTTGCACAGAATTTTTCTTTACACAGGCTCTGCGGAAACACTGGAGTTGTGGATTGATTTCTTCATTTTGCCGAGAAAATCTACTGGTTCCGTTAGGTTTTTTATCGTGGGCGTAGTTGTGTTCCGCGCAACTAACACTCAGCATCATCGCAGAGAGCGGGCACGCCCTTCTCAGCTAAGCTCTCTCTAACGCGGCTTTCTGACGCCCACGCCCACCATGTCCCGCTTCTGGGTAAACTCTTCTTCACTGAAGGATGAGGATTCATCCATCTTTGTTGAGTCCGTCTAGGCGGGCTCATGCTGAGTAAGGTGGGATTATGTTAGCTCATGTCATCGCTAATTAGAAAAGTGAAATGTTTTTAAAATAAGCATTTCTGTCTAGAATATTTTGTTTAGGCAGTTTAAGGCTTAGATAAAATATATTGCCTAACCTTATTGATGTTTATTTCAAAGGCTGCAGCTGGGTTTTCAAGTCCCCAATTTTGCAACACTTGTGGGTGAATTTCCCCTATGACTCCTATTTCATTATCTCCAATGATTATTTTTCCGACTCTTCCTTGGAGGAAGCTTTCGTGGTGCTCTTCTTTTAACAAGTATTGTATTCCAAGGTTTGTGAGTAGGGCGTCTAGAAGCGATTTTGCTTCAGTGAAGCTCGCGTTTGAGTGGATTGTTACACAAGCAAGAGTTTCGATGTCGTCTGTCTTGTTTTCTTTTTGCTCATCGTGAACCACGCAGATTCCTACTTCGAAAACTTTCTGCGGGTATTCCACATGAGTGTTGTGGCTTAAAAATTCCATGAGGCTTGGAAGAAGCCAGTTTCTAAGGCAAGTCATGGAAGATAACCTTGGATTAGCAATCTCTACGACTCTTTGTGGTTTAACATTCATCTTTGTAAACAAAACCTCGGAAGAAGACATCATGAACGTTAGAATCTCCTGAAAGCCAAGTCCGACCATTAATTCTCTTATGATGTCTCTGAATTCAGCGTCGCTTGATAAACCTCCAATTGTTAGCTGCTTTGGCCATTGCGATTGGATTCTGTTGTAGTTATATGCTATAGCGATGTCTTCAACAACGTCTATGGGGTGAAGCACATCCACACGGTAACATGGAACTTTCACAGTCAAGCTGCTCTTGGTTGCTTTCACCACGTCGTATCGCGCCTTACCCAAAAGTTCCCTAATTTCTCTCTCTGTGAACTGCATTCCAATGACTTTTTTAACATAGTTCAAACCAAGTTTCAGAGTTTCACAATTTAGGTTGGGAGTTACCATACTTCTAATGTTTCCATACGGATACTGGATTTTTACTGAATATATTTTTCCGCCACGATCAGCTAATGCAAGCGTAACGTTCGTCAAGGTATTCTGAACCGTTTCAATAGATGTACCTGTAACTTCAACAAGCACGTTTTCAGTGCTGGGTGTGACGTGCCCTAAATCGTTAGAATTGATTACTGGCGGAAAAGAGAGAACCTTGTTCGCTGAGTCCATAAAAATAGGCCACACAGGAAAATTGCGAACAATGTGCCCATACTCGATTCCCTTAGGATGCTTTTCTAATATTTCCTCCAAAGTTAATTTTTCAGAAAAATCAAGCGGAACAAAACTTACTTCATTTGGTTTTGCAACTCCGTACCGAAGAGGAGGACTGATTAGGTCGTAATCGTACAACCCAATAGACGTTCTTCTTCGGTTTCTCCCATACGTTTGATCCATCTTGTCTTGGAAATGCATCATTTGGCGAATAGCAGTGTCAGTAAGCCTCACGCCTTTAACTACGGAGCAAGCTATGTAGGGACGAATGTTTCTTAGCTTCGAATCTACATGAACTATGACGCCTGATCTATCTTCGATTTGATAGTCCTTAAGTCCTTTTTCAAGCCCCAAATATCCACGTAAGGCCCTAGCTATTCCCTCTATGCTCCAAATGTCAGCACGATTACTGTCTTTGAGCTCTATTCGAATTTCCTTTGACTCAAGGCCCTTTGTTTCACCCTTGATGTACCATAATACCTCGTTTAGTTTCTCTTCGTCTCGAGGCAACTTCATGCCAAGCAAAGATTCTAAATCGTTAAAGTCAACTTCAACTGTTGGCATCTAAACCATCTCCACATGTCTCAGCCAGTCTAGATTTTGCGCGAAAAGATACCGTATGTCGTCGATACCCGCCTTCATCATGAACAACCTGTCAACACCAAGACCCCACGCCAGCACAGGCACCTTTATACCTAAAGGAAACGTAAGCTCAGGTCGAAAAATTCCTGAACCACCAAACTCCATCCATCCAACACTTTTCTTGTAAGCAATAAGCTCAACACTAGGCTCAGTGAACGGGAAATAGTCGGGCCCATACCTGACCTTTTCAGCACCAGCGATCTCAACCGCAAACTTTTCAAGAACTCCAAGCAGATCTTTAAGGGTCAAATCTTCACCGACAATTATGCCTTCCACCTGGTTAAATTCAGGCAAGTGAGTTCTATCTATGACGTCAGGTCGGAAACACCTTGCCACAGCGAAGTATTTCCCTGGAATCTCAAGGTCTGGACTGACAAGTTTTCTAGCACTTGCAGCAGTCGTGTGGCTTCGGAGAAGCAATCTAGCAGCCTCAGAAAGCGAAAATCTGTATCTCCATCCTTTTGAACCCGTTTTCCAGCCGTTCTCATGCGCCTTTTTCACGTTCAAAAGGTATTTTTCGTACTTGTCAAGTCGACCGTAAATCGGGTCTTTAACAAGGTACATATCGTGGATTTCCCGAGCAGGATGGTCTTGAGGCAAGTACAGCCCATCGCAGTTAAAGAAGCTAAGCTCAACATTCGGCCCAGTCATCTCTTTAAACCCTAAGGCCACGAGCTTCCTTTTCAGATCGTCAAGAAATCTCAAATACGGATGTTTTTTCCCAGGCCAAGTGTTTGCTGCAGGAGCCTGAATGTTGTAGGCTCGAAACCTAATTTCCTTCCATTTTCCCGTAACCAACATTTCAGGTGTTAGTTGACTTACCTCTTCAACAACTTTAATGCCCTTCTCAACCAAGCCCCATCCTGCTGCGGTAAGCTCAACTTCTCTTTCTGTTTCAGCACGAACATCAACGATTTTTCTTTTCTTTAACAACTCAAAGGCGTCTTTCAATTCATCGTCAAGAGTCTCAAGAACCGCGAACCCCTTTCTATTCAACAAAGACAGAAGTTTCTCATCTGAACCCTCGGCTGGTTCCTTCAATAATTTAAGCCTCTTAGTTTCCTTATCTATTGCCGCCCATCCTTTTCGGCTTAACCAGCCTAAAGCAATAACCTGAACGTTTTCATTTAGACCCGTTGCTTTGAATAATGAATCTATATCCCCTACTCCACCCATTTTCATCAATTCTTTTACAATAAGTCTCTCAGGTAAGCCTCGCTCCGCGTATCTTTTTCCTTCCTCATTGAGAACGATTCTTGTGCTTCTTCTCTCTTTAACCATCACAAGGTTCTGGGACTCTAAGGACAAGACTGCCCGCATAATTGCAGAATGATTCAGCCCAGTTGCCTGAACAAGTTCGTCGATCGTTGAGACTGCTAAACGCCTACTGCGATTACCTAACGCAATTAGCGTTTTGCTCTCGTTCTCACGAAGTTGACTCATATCCTAGACTTCCTGCTCTTAGACAAAGGATTTAAGAGGCCTTTATGCAACAAACCCTAACTATTAATTCACGTTTCATTAATAAGTCTTAGTCAGAGACCGAGAACCAAGAGGTGTTGACCAGCCCGCTAGAACCATGACTCCAAAGTTGTCTTCTTCTTAGACTCTTTCATCCCCTCAACCGCTTTAGAAAGGGCTTTCCGCACCCTGTCCTCGGAAAAGTCTTTTTCGCCGCAGAGAAACTCGACAACTCCATCGATGTTTGGTTCTTGCCAGTCGATCTTGTAGTTGTCCGTAACTCGGGGATGAAGGAAAACTTCTCTGATGAGTTTAGGTTCAACAGGAAACTCTGCTTCTTTAAGTAATGGAAGAGTAGCTTCGAGGCTTCCATGCTCTTTGATTAACTTAAGTGCAGATTTTGGTCCAACGCCCTTCACCCCATCTGGGTTGTAATCTGTACCGATTAAGATTCCAATGTCTATAAGCTGTTCATACGTAATCTCCAGTTCCTTCAAAAGCTTCGTTAACTCCACGGTTTCAGGCTCAATCTCTATGTAAACGTTTTTTCTAGGAAGTTTTCTTCTACCCGAGATTGTTAGATTTCTAAGGAGAACTGGAGCTCCAAACAATAAGCTGTCAAAATCCTGACTGGAACAGTAGTCAGCGTCTCCTTTTTTTGCGATATAAGCTGCTTGGGCTTCTCCTTCTGATGGGGCTTGTACCCAAGGAACACCCATACACCTCAGCAGACGTTTCGAATCGTCTGCCATGTAGTCTTTAAGCCGACTTGTCATCTGCGCATAGCTTCTTGCTTCTTCGATCTTGCCTTCTTTAAGAGCGAGTTCATACTTTATTTGGGCTTCTTCCTTGATCTTCGACCTTCGTTTTATCTCTGCCTCTTTAAGAGTAGGAGGCATCCCGTCGAAGACATATATGACTTTAATGCCCATCTCCATCAGGTTGCACGTTCTATAAAACAAGCCACTAAGATGACTCGTAATCATGCCCTTGCGGTCTCTTAAAGGTGTCCCGTCGGGTTGCCTAATTATCGCTAAAAACTGATAAAGAGCGTTGTAGGCGTCGATAGCGACCTTTTTTCCATTAAGGTTCTTAAGGGAAATGGGTGTTTTTGGAACCAAATCTCCTAAATTGACGCCCATTTAACTTCGCCCGTGATACAACTGGTGATTAAGGTGTAACTGTTTATTCTGTTAACTCAGTAAAGCCTATAAAGGTTTTTAACTGAGCTAAGGGAAGTCTTATTTGTTTATTGGGCATGTGATTCAAAATATTACACATAATAACTCTATATTTGGTGTGGTTAGGAGCCTACAGGAATGGCGTTTCGAAAACCCAGCAGGGAGCTTTCAGTTACTGAAATCCTAAGTTTTTCTTTTGGCTTATACATTGCGAAGTTTGATGTTATGCTTGTTCCTTTTCTTTTTATAAGTGTCTTTAACACTTTTGTAACAAATTTTCTTTGGAGGTTGACTCCTGTTTTTGAACTGCCACAAAATGTCGCTGAAGAATTCTTTCTGCAGTTTTTTAATTACTTAGCTACTATTTTCCCTTTAATAGTAGCTATTATCGTCATAAATTGGATTATGGCAACCATCGCCAACGGAATTGTTGTAAAGCTTTCTTCTGAAGCACTTGAGGGAAAAACTATGTCTGTCAAAATTGGGCTTAACTCTGTCTGGTCGAACCTTCTTACTCTTTTAACAGCAAGTTTAATTGTGTCAATTCTAACGGTTTTTGGATTGTTCTTTTTCGTAATCCCAGGAATCATCGTGGCCATAATGTTTAGTCTCACAGTTCAAGTGGTTATGATTGAACGCCTTGGTGTTCTTGCCAGCTTATATAGGAGCAGAAAGCTTGTTGCCAACAGATGGTTGAAAGTTTTCATAATTCTTTCCATGATTATGCTTCTTACAGTGATGGCAAACATCATTGGACAGGCTATCAGCAATTCTGTAACTTCATTCAATACGACTATGGCGCTAGTCATTGAAGGCGTCATTTCATCGCTTGTCCTGCCAATCCAACCTATAGCTTTGACGTTGCTTTATTATTCTCTGCGCACAAGAGAGAAGCCGTCTTACCAGCTATTACCACCTCAACTCATAGTTCCACATAGAAAACAGCCATATCCGTATTCGCAGCTGCCCCCGTTCTTCCAGCCTAAATTTTGTTATAAATGTGGAGTTCGCCTCCCCTCAGACGCTGTTTTCTGCCCACAATGCGGCGTCCGAGTAAGAACCGAATAGCAGCTTTCCACTCAAAAAACCATTCACTTTTAATATTCCCTTATAGAATTGATAAATTGGCTAAGGGGATCTTGGTTTGCGGTACTTATTAGTCGCTGACGCTTACGAAAAAATTGAGGCGACAACCAAGAGGCTGGAGATGACAGATTACCTTGTTGAGTTACTCAAAAAGACGCCTAAAACCGTAATTGACAAAGTCGTCTATCTTACGCAAGGAAAACTTTACCCAGACTTTATCGGAATCGAAATTGGCATAGCAGAGAAACTTGCAATCAAAGCAGTTGCAAAGGCAACAGGGAGAGGCGAAGAAAAAATCGAGGCTGACTTGAAACAAACAGGAGACCTCGGCGAAACCATACAGAAATTTCTTGAAAACAAACGGCAAGTTACTTTTTTCCCACAACCATTAACGGTTGAAAGAGTCTATGAAACACTTGACAAAATCGCTAGGTCAACTGGCGCTGGCTCAATTGACCAAAAAATCAACCTTCTGGCGGGACTGCTTGCAGATGCAGAACCAAAAGAGGCGAAATACCTCATTCGAACGGTCACAGGTAAACTTAGGGTTGGAATTGCTGACATGACAGTTCTTGACGCCTTGGCCATTGCTTATTGTGGAGGAAAAGATTTCAGACCTCTCTTTGAAAGAGCCTATAACGTCTCTTCTGATCTTGGGAGAGTAGCCAAAACAGTTGTTGAGTTTGGACCAGAGGCTCTCAAAAATTTCAGTGTATCTCTCGGTGAGCCTATTAGACCTATGCTTGCTGAACGCCTAAGTTCGCCTCAGGAGATACTTGAGAAACTTGGGGGGATTTGCATCGCCGAGTACAAGTATGATGGGGAGAGAGTGCAAGTCCACAAAAACGGGAGCGACGTTACACTCTTTTCTAGGAGACTTGAAAACATAACAAGCCAGTATCCAGACGCTGTTGAAATCGTTAAGGAGAGTTTAATTCCTGAAGAAGTCATATTTGAGGCTGAATGTGTCGCAGTTGACGTTGACACGGGAGAAATGAAGCCTTTCCAAGAGTTAATGCATCGGAGAAGAAAATATGGAATACAAGAGGCAGCTAAAGAGAATCCTGTTTCATTGTTCATGTTTGACGTTTTCTACGTGAATGGGAGAGACTTAACCTTAGAAACATATCCGGTTCGCCACAAAATATTACAGACCATCGCTAAAAAGCACGACCGAATCAAGGTGGCAAATTCCATAGTTGCGGATGACCCCAAGAAACTTGAAAAATTTTTTGAAGAAGCCATCGAAAATGGCTGCGAAGGACTAATATGCAAATCAATAAGCGAAGACTCCGTTTATCAAGCTGGAGCAAGGGGCTGGTTGTGGATAAAGTATAAGAGAGACTACAAAAGCGAAATGAGAGACACAGTGGATCTAGTTGTTGTAGGCGCATTTCACGGCAGAGGAAAAAGAGCTGGAACATACGGAGCACTTCTACTAGCAGCATATAACCCGAAAAAAGATGCCTTTGAAACCGTGTGCAAATGCGGTTCAGGCTTCACAGATGAAGACTTGGCGAACATTCCTAAAATGATGAGCCCACACCAGATATCACACCGTCATCCAAGGATTGAATCTAAACTCGAAGCGGACGTATGGTTCGAGCCGAAAGTTGTGCTGGAAATCATTGGAGCTGAAATCACCCTCAGCCCAATCCACACGTGCGCCCAAAACGTTCTACGGGAAGGAAGTGGCTTAGCCATCAGGTTTCCAAGATTCACTGGTAAATTTAGATCTGACAAAGCAGCTGAAGATGCAACTGCTGTAGATGAGATCGTTGAAATGTACCGAAGTCAACTAAAAACCATAGAATCATAACTAATGAAATTTAGTGAAACAAACAAATGAAAACCTACGAATGTTAAATATAACTTTTGGAATAATAATTCCAAGCTGGGTCTAAGCCTCAGGCGCTGTCCAGCCCGTATGGGCGCTGTCTTCGACGTGCATCGGTCTTCAGCTGTTTCGTCCGATGCTCTCAACGCCTTAACGCATCGCGCTTTAAGTATTGTCCAGCCCATTGAAGCAATGTCTTTTTCACGTACCAGCCTTCAGCTGTTTCGTTTGGTACGTTCATTGCTTCAATGCAGTACTTGAAGCGTACTTCCCAGCTTGGGATTACTATCTTATTCTTCTCTCAAATTTAAGTCTTTTGCACAAAATTCTAAACTGAATAGTATTTATTTTTTTAAAAATGTGAGGTTTAAAGTCTAGTTACTTATTGATTCGCAGTTTGTATTTTATTAGCGTTTTTAGATTGTTTAATTTGTTTACTTTATTGAAATGGTCATGAATCGGGTCGAAAAATTTCGGATGATTTCTTTATTTCATTTTTTCGTAACTGCCGAGGACGGAGAGTGAAGGAATATCTTAGTGAATGCCCTTTGAGTTCTTAAAAAAACTTAAATTGTTTTATACAATATTTTGTATGGTTTGAGGTATATTTGTGCAGGAATTTGAAAGGGACCTTGAGGTCTTGGCGAAAAAGCTTTGCCGAGGCGAAGAAGAAAATGTTTCCAAAGAAATAGTAAGGTTAAAAGAGCATTTGAAAGTTTTACATAGCAAAAATCTTGTAAAGATTAATCATTCTGTTATGGAGCTGGTTTGCGCAAAATATTTGGTTCTCGCTGGATACATCGTGGATTTGGAAAAGAGTCTTAATGGGTTATCATGTGACATTTTTGCTTCAAAGGGTTTGGGCACAATGATAATTGAGGTTGAAACGGGTTTTGTTCCGCCTGACCACGCTCTTGATCCTTCAACGTACATCAGAGCTCGAATAGCCAGCAAAATAACTCGTTACAGCCACTTTGCTGAAAAGTTCGGATTAGCAGTTCCCCCGCATTATGTCATGCCAATTCCCAAAGTTTTGATGGAGCCTCCGCGTAACCGAAGCAACGAAGAAATAACGGCTATTAAAGCCCTTTGTGACCTTTACTATAGTAATCCTCCTGTGAGCCTAGATGAAATTAAGAATTCCCATATACACGCCGTATATATTTTGGATGTTGACAACGGAGTGGTGAAAGAAACTGAGCCAGTGACATACATTGAAAAAACTGAAAACCTTTTTTCGAGCAACAAAGTTTTAGCAGCCATCAATCAATCATACGTGTAATGATTCGTAGTCTTCCAAAATCGTTAAGAACGTTTGTTGCATTCTTAGGTTTAACCGAAATGTAACCCTAAAATAATTATTCAAGTTGACCAAAAGAACAAAGAGGAGGCTTAATGGTGAGAATCTACTTCGGCGTTTGCGGAATCGGGCTGGGGCATGCTGGCCGATGCATTCCGATTTGTGAAAAGCTCGTGGAAAAGGGCGCTGAAGTATTATTCTCGACCTACAGAGACGGGGTGAAATATGTTGAGCAAACAGGATTTCCCGTTGTTAAGGCACCTGCTGTTGGATTTGTTGTTAAAGCAGATGGATCAGTAGACTTTAGACAAACTGTTGCGAATCCAGGTCCAATAATAGCGTCGTTTACCTTAACAAAGCAAATTGAGGCTGAAATCAGGTTCATGCGCGCCTTTAAGCCCGATGTGGTTGTTTCAGATTCTCGAGTTTCTCCATTAATTGCAGCAAAAATGCTCAACATCCCAGATGTTTGCATTCTCAACCAATTTCAAATCATCATTCCACGAAGGTCTAGGCTCCTAAGATTAGCTAAGCTAGTAGACACCGGTGCCCTTGCGTTGATTGGAAAACTGTGGACAAGCGGAGCAACTCATTTAATGATACCAGATTTTCCGCCACCTTATGTTTTGTCAGCTGGAAACCTTCATATTCCTAAAGCCTATCAAAAAAGGGTCAAGTTAATTGGCCCAATACTGCCTGTGCATCCAAATGATCTTCCAAGTAAGGAAGAATTACGGGACACGCTGGGATTGGACAACGGTTCAAAGATGGTTTACATACCTATCAGCGGTCCAATTAAAGAACGCGCCTACATTACGGGTCTTTTACGAAAAATCGTTTTTAACATTGAAACGGACTACCAAATAGTTATGTCACTTGGATATCCTAATTCCTCTATGAAACCTGTTCATAAAGGAAAAGTATCTATTTTCGGGTGGATACCGAATAGGTTTGAGTATCTTAAAGCCTGCGACCTCGTCGTCTCTAGAGCTGGACACGGAACAATAACGCAAAGCATCAGTTACGGGAAACCAATGATCCTTATTCCCACTCCTAACCACACCGAACAAGTTAACAATGCTGCAAGAGTAAAAGAACTAGGTATAGCTGAAGTCTTAGAGCAAAAAAATGTGAACAAAGATACACTTACCGAAGTTATACAAAGAATGCTGTGTGACGAAACCTACCGGAAAAGAAACGAGGAACTTCAAAAAGAGATAATAGGCTTAAACGGGCTTCAAACAGCGGTGGAAACAATCCTAAAGGTCGCTGAAAACCATTAGATTGCGCAGGAAGTAACTAATGTGTCTTTGCCTTTGAAGCCTAATCCAAGAACAAATATTTCTGCGCTTTCTTTTCTACTGGCCTGTGGCTTAATAACTTTAACTTCGACAAAGGATTTTTTAATCATATTCAAAAAACTGTTGAAAAGGTCGCCTTGAAATATCTTAACAAAAAAATTCCCGTCTTCTCTTAAAACTGATCTTGCTATGTGTATCGAGCTATTGGCAAGGTCAATCTGACGAGCATGATCAACTTCCCATATTCCAGAAACATGCGGAGAAACATCTGAAATTACAACGTCCGCTTTTCGTGGAAGAATGGCTCTAATGCGATCTACGATTTCAGGTTCAGTTATATCACCAACAATTGTAAAGACATTCGGGTATTCTATCGGCTTAATTTGGACAAGATCTATTCCTAGAACAAAGCCCTTTGCCCCGACGATTTTTCTCGCTGCCTGTAACCAACCACCTGGTGCAGCGCCTAAATCAACAACAATGTCTCGTGGCTTTATAAAATGGTATTTTCGAGATGCCTGCAACAGTTTATATGAAGCGCGTGACCTATAATCTTCTTCTTTTGCTTTCAAATAAAAATAGTCTTTCCTATATCCTCTTACCCAGCTTTTAGGCAACTAGATGTCACCAGAAGGATCCACCTTTATCTGACATGATTCCAAGATCCATTCAGTAAGTAAGTCGCAAGTGCTAGGAGACACCCTTCCACCTGGCCCACACCTTATACTTTCCTCACATGTCAGACAAGGACAACTAAGGATTGAGTCTATAGAAACAGGTTGCCTCATCGAGAACAATCTGTATGTCCAGCGACCATTATAAATTTCTTTTTTACGATAAATCAGTCCCTTTTTCTCTAACCTTAAAGAGATTCTGGAACCCTCTCTGCTACTGGCATTCATGCTCCGCCATAGATCAGATTGTAAAAGACCTTGCTCTCCAGATTTAACGATAAGATGTAATGCTTTTTGTTCTAGATCGACTTGTTTCGGCATTAAGCCTTCCTCGGTTCTCTACTCCCAATATAATACTACAGCGTTACATAAAAAGTATATACTCAGAAACTTGGTGCAAACAGCCGATATGATTTTAAGAGCTTCGTTTCATAGTTGATTTTGTGTCAAAAAGTTACTGCCTCGGAATTGAAAGCACAGCTGACGATTTCGGTGTCGGCATCGTGTCATTTGAGGGTGAAATCCTAGCTAACATCAACGACTCGTATATACCAAAAAAAGGCGGCATCCACCCGAGAGAAGCAGCAAGACACCATGCAGACATCGCTGGAAAGATAATAACTGAGGCATTAAAAAAGTCGAAAATTGAACCCAAAGAGTTAACGTTAATAGCGTTTTCGCAGGGACCAGGGCTGGGTCCTTGTTTAAGAACTGGAGCTACAGCTGCTCGATCCTTAGCGTCATTCCTTAACTTGCCACTCGTGGGCGTAAATCACTGTGTAGCGCACATTGAAATAGGTAAGCTAACAACTGGCTCCTTAGATCCCCTTACATTGTATGTTTCAGGAGGTAACACTATTGTCTCAGCCTATGAATCAAGTAGATACCGTATTTTTGGCGAGACCTTGGACATTGCTGTTGGAAACTGCTTGGATGTTTTCGTCAGAGAATCTGGCATAGAATTTGAAAAGGGGAAAGCTCCAGGCCGGATAGTTGAGGAACTTGCTGCCAAAGGAAAAAAGTACATTCAGCTGCCATATACTGTAAAGGGGATGGACTTGTCTTTTAGTGGACTCTTAACAGCTGCTCTTAGTCTTCTTAAAGAAAAGAAATACAATATTGAAGATGTATGTTTCAGTTTTCAAGAAACCGCGTTCTCGATGCTTACTGAGGTAACTGAAAGAGCGCTGGCTCATACTGAAAAAAAAGAGGTTTTACTCACGGGTGGAGTTGCCGCGAATACTAGGCTTCAAACCATGCTTGAGACAATGAGTGAAGAGCACAATGCAAGGTTCTCTGTTGTACCAAAAGGATACTCTGCTGACAATGGAGTGATGATTGCTTGGACTGGGGTTCTTTCTTTTTTACACGGAATAACTGTTCCAGTTGAAAGAAGCTTTGTAAAAACAAAATGGCGTCTAGACGAAGTAGAGGTTCCATGGGTTGAAAAAAGAAATATTAATTAAAAAAGGCGCAGAAGCCAGCCTTTATCTTCAAAATTGGCACAACCGAAAGGTTATAATGAAAAAAAGGCTTTCGAAGAAGTATCGAATACAGGAATTGGACAGAACAATTCAAGCTCAACGAACAAAACGTGAATCTCAAATAATGCATAAAGCTAAGGAAGCTGGAGTTCCAAATCCAATCGTGTATTTTGTTGACCTTCTGAATTCGACAATTGTCATGGAGTTTATTGAAGGAAAACAGGTTAAACAAGTTCTTAACGATTTACCTTCGAATGAAAGAATAAAAATTTGTAAGCACATTGGTGAACTTGTCGGAAAGCTTCATGTAGCTGGAATAATGCATGGAGACCTAACGACGTCTAACATGATTCTAACCCCCAAAGATGACATTGTGTTTATCGATTTTGGATTAAGCGAACAGACTTGGGAAGTTGAGGCCCGAGGTGTTGACCTACATCTCATGAAAAGAGCCATTATGAGTACACATTTCATGCACGCTGATGAATGTTTCAAGTCAGTTATAGATGGTTATGAAAAAGTTTTGGGAAAAAAGGCAACCGCTGAGGTTTTAGACAAGATTACTGAAATTGAAAGAAGAGGAAGATATATTACGGAAAGATGATTTTTCACAAGTGTTAAGGTCTCGAGGAAAACTGAATGACCAGCAAGTCGTTTCCACACGGTCGACTCATATATTTTGTTTCAGGCAACATTCATAAGTTCTTCGAAGTCAGACAGGTCCTCGCAGAGTTTAACATATCTTCAGCCATGTTAAAGATCAAGGTTTCAGAAATACAGGACGATGACATCGAAAACATAGCAAAAGCAAGTGCAAGAGAAGCTGCCAAAACAAGTAGCTTGCCCGTCATCGTTGAGGACGCTGGACTATTTATAGAAGCCTTAAATGGATTTCCAGGTCCATACTCAAAGTTTGTCTATAATACTATAGGGCTTAATGGGATCCTAAGGCTTTTAGACAATGAACAAAAAAGGGCAGCTTACTTCAAGGCAGTAGTAGCCTTTTGCAGCTTAAAAGGAACTGTAGAAACCTTCTCAGGAATTGTTGAAGGCAGAATTGCGAACGAAATCAGAGGAACCAGAGGATTCGGATTTGACCCAATTTTTGAGCCTAAAGGCAAGTCTGGAAAAACTTTTGGAGAAATGTCCATCGAAGAAAAAAACAGCATCTCTCACCGCTCTCAAGCCTTAAGAAAGTTTGCTATGTGGTACAAGAAAAATCTTCGGTTTTAACATTGAAGATTACTAGACCAAAGAATTACCACGATTAAACCACCATGCGACGCCACATTTGGCTCAACAAAGTTTTTAAATATCCGATGAGTTGTTTAAAAGAACTAAGATGGAGGATAAGTAGTGCCTAAAAAAGAAAAGGGAGAATCACATTCAAAACGACCCATAAGCCGACGAAGCCCAAGCTGGTGTAAGTACACATCTGAAGAAGTAGAGGCTTTAGTGATCAAGCTCGCGAGAGAAGGTAACTCTCCAAGCCGAATAGGCGTGATTCTCCGTGATCAGTATGGGATTCCTTTAGTTAAGACGATTACGGGAAAGGACGTATATGACATTTTACGTGAAAACAACCTGAACCCTTCGATTCCTGAAGACCTTGAGATGCTCCTGAAGAAAGCCGCTAACCTTCGCGCGCACCTTGAAAGACATAGGTCGGATACCTTCAATAGGCGTGCTATACAGGTAATTGAGTCAAAAATTTACAGCTTGTCAAAATACTATAAAAGTAAAGGCGTCTTAGCTGAAGACTGGAAATATGCTTATGAGCCTCTTCGTTGAACCATGATTTGTGAATGGTCATGGCAGCTTCCAAAGGTCAACTTAGACCTTTTTTAAATGAAATTCATAAAGCTGCCAACTGCATCATGGAACATGTTGAGAGACGGCATTCGATTTTCATTGTTTCACACATGGACGCAGATGGGATTTCAGCTGCAGGCATTATAGGCACAGCTCTCGCAAGGATGGGTGCAACGTTTCGTATTCGAATAGAAAGATGGTTTGACAACAAAGTTGCTGAAACAATAGCTGCTGAGAAAAATGCTCTCACGGTTCTGACTGACATGGGAAGCGGATACTTGGACATTTTAAATGAAAAGGTGAAAGGGAAACCTTTAGTCATCCTTGACCACCATCAACCTTGTGGTGAAGCCATTAAAGATTTTGTGCATGTGAACCCTCAGCTCTTTGGACTTAATAGTTCACGAGACATTAGCGGATCAGGAATAGCGTATCTCACTGCGAAGGCTCTTTCAGAAGAAAACATGGACCTCGCATGCATTGGAGTAGTTGGTGCCTTGGGTGATATGCAGGATAAAAACAAGGAAAGAAGTTTAGGAGGAGCCAACCAGATAGTTGTTGAAGACGCTATAAAGTCAGGAAAACTGGAGACAGTGACTGACCTCATATTTTTTGGTAGAGAAACTCGTCCCATTCATAAAGCTCTAGCCTATACTACAACGCCTTTTATCCCAGGCATTAGCGGAGAAGAAGACAAAAGTTTAGATTTTCTCACGAGATTAGGCATCAAACTAAAAATTGATGAGAAATGGCGGGCATTAAGAGATCTTTCAAAGGAAGAGAAACGTCAGATTTTTTCATCTCTTTCTGACTATCTCATTTCTAAAGGTCTGAAAAGCGATGTTGCGATGAGTCTCCTTGGAACAGTCTATATACTGACCAACGAAGAACCTTGGACTCCTCTTAGAGACGCAAGGGAGTTTGCTTTATTACTTAACTCAACTGGGAGAACGGGAAGGCCAGGCTTGGGAGTAGCAATTTGCATGGGTGACCGGGGAAAGTGCCTGGAGGAAGCTAATAAAGCCCTCGATGAGTATAGGCAAGTTATTTCAGAGATTTTACGGTGGATAGACGCTCATCCTGACAGGTTAGAAGAACGGAAAAACATATACGTCTTTCATGGTGGTGAAACCGTTGACGAAAAGATGATTAGTGCAATTTCCACAATTCTTATGACAAACGTGTCTAACTTAAACAAGCCTGTAATCGCCTACGCCGTTATTCCTAAAGAAAATATTATTAAGGTTTCAGCACGCACAGTTGATGATCTTACATCAAGGGGGTTCAACATAGGCGAAGTCATGCGTGTTTCCGCTGAGAAATACGATGGCACAGGCGGAGGACACGATGTTGCTGCTGGAGCACAGGTTCCAATGAATTTCAAAGAGGACTTCCTGAAAACCATAGATGACCTTGTTGAAGACAACATAAGGAGGCTGGCGAAAAATGGAGGCTGAGATAAGACTAGACTATAGTACTTCTAAAGAGGCAAAAGCAGTCTCTGAAGCCATCTCACCAGACAATATTGATACTCCATTTGGTCTTTCAATACAAACCTTTTGTTCGAAAAACACTGTGATAACCATAGTTAGATACGAGGAAGACAACATTATGACCTTTCTTTCAACAATCGACGATATTTTGAGATGCGTGTCAACCGCGGAAAAAACCCTCATTTCCATAAAAAAGACGGAACAGGTTACCTAACCGCCTGATTTATGTTTGTGCGACCATCAATTCATCCTAAGAGCCGCTTTCTCGCGGATTAAACAAAAAAGTTTTTTAGTTTCGTTTATAACCTTTTGTGAGAGAAGATGCAAAATAGGATATGAAGAGGTGAATACGTTTGTCAGTGTTCGCTGTTCCAGGAGCCTATGACCGCGCAATTACGGTGTTCTCGCCAGATGGACGACTGTTTCAAGTTGAATATGCGCTTGCAGCCGTGGATAGAGGTCCAACCATCGTGGGTATTTCGTGCTCAGAAGGGGTAGTTATCGGAGCAGAAGAAAAGATTGAATCAAAGCTTCAAGACCCAAATTTCAGTCAGAAAATTTATGCTGTGGATGAACACCTTGGTGCAGCGGTTGTTGGCATAAGCTCAGACGCTCGGATATTGATTGACGAGTCACGGGTTTACTCACAGAGCAACAGGCTGATGTATGATGAGCCAATTGACGTGGAAATGGTTACAAAAAGAGTTGGAGATCTAATGCAGATTTACACCCAGCACGCAGGCGTTAGACCTTTCGGCGTCTCGATAATTTTTGGAGGCGTCGACAAAGCAGGAGCAAGACTCTTCGCTACAGATCCAATTGGCTCATATAGGTCATACAGAGCCCTAGCGATTGGTATTGGCAGAGAAACAGTAGAAAACATCCTCCGTGAAGAATACAACGAAAATCTCAGTTTGAATGATGCAATACGCTTGGCCATAAAATGTCTTACAAGATCATTGCAGGCAAGAGATGAACAGGCAAGAATAAAAATAGCGGTTATTCCAACAAAGACTAAAACTTTTACGCTTTTGTCAAACGAAGAAATAGAAAAATGCCAAGCCGAAGTGCTAGGCAGTGGAAAGTGATGAGTAAACCCTACACGATCGCGCGGATTAGTATTGATGGAAAAAACTATGAACTCATAGTAAAACCAGAACCAGCATTAGAATATCATGAAGGAAAACCCGTAGGCTTATCAAGCATTTTAGTAACAGAAACGGTTTTCAGCGACGCAAATAAAGGCTTAAAAGTTTCGGAAAAAGACCTTCAAACAGCCTTTGCTACGACGGACATTCAAAAAATCGCAAGCACAATATTGAAAAAGGGCACCCTTCAGTTGACTGCTGACCAGAGAAAAAGGATGGTTGAGGAAAAAAAGAGACAGATAGTTGCCTTCATTTCTCGGCAGGCTGTTGACCCGAGAACCAAACTTCCTCATCCCCCTGCTAGAATAGAACAAGCCTTAGATCAAGCTCATTTTTCTGTAGACCCTTTTGAGAATGTTGAGGAGCAGGCGAATGAAGCTATTAAGGCTCTACGTCCAATATTACCGATAAGTATCGAAAAAATTTCGGTGAACGTCAGAATTCCAGCTCAGTACGTGGGAAAAGCCTATGGAGCTGTGAAGTCTTTTGGAACAATTAAGAACGAGTCTTGGCGGGCTGACGGGTCATGGACAGCCATTGTTGAATTGATTGCTGGATTCTATGGACCATTATTGGAGAAACTTGGCGACTTAACCAAAGGCAACGCCGAGGCGGAGATAATAAAATAGGTATCTGTGGAGTGGTTTAAGTTGCCCTTTTTGTATGAAAATAGACAAATCGTTACACCTGGCGATTTACTGGCTGAAGGAGATTACCTCGCTGGATTTAACACGTACAAGCACGACTCAAAAATCTATGCAAGCAGACTTGGTTTAGTTGAATACAAAGGACGAAAAGTCGATGTCGTCGCACTTAACACGTTCTACATTCCGTCAGTCGGAGACCTCGTTATTGGCAAAATTGTAGAGTCGAACCTTCACGGCTGGACAGTTGACATTAATTCGCCTTACCCCGCAATTTTAAGAACGTCCGAAGCGTTAAACAGGCCCTTTAAGCCCCAAAGAGATGAGCTTTCAGAGTTTCTGGATGTTGATGACTTGATACTTGCCAAGGTGATCTCGTTTGACCGCACACGCGACCCAAACCTTACGATACGCGAGCCAGATCTTGGAAAAATCAAGTACGGCCAAATTGTGAAGGTTTCGCCAGCTAAGATTCCTAGAATAATTGGAAGAAAAGGCTCAATGATAGGTATGTTGAAAAAGGATACAAGATGCAATATAACTGTCGGTCAAAATGGATTGGTACTCGTGTCTGGAAGAAACCGTGAAGATGAAAGAATAGCCATAATGGCGATTAAGAAAATTGATGAGGAAGCCCACACCACGGGACTAACAGACCGAATAACTGAAATGGTAAGAAAAGAAAGAGGTGAAGTTACGCAATGACAGAAAAAATTGTTTTGGTTAATGAAGATGGAATAAGAACAGATGGAAGAAAACTGAGTGAACTTAGACCCATAAAATTGGAGGTTGGTATCCTAAGCAACGCAGATGGGTCAGCGTACATCGAACAAGGAAAAAACAAGATTTTGGCAGCTGTTTATGGACCCAGAGAGGTGCACCCAAGGCACATGGCCCTCCCAGATAGAGCATTGCTTCGATGCAGATATCACATGGCTCCATTTTCTGTGGAGGAAAGAAAATCGCCAGCACCATCAAGACGCGAGGTAGAGCTGTCTAAAGTCATAAGGGAAGCCTTTGAACCAGCCATTTTCCTTGAAAAGTTTCCCAGAACATCAATAGACCTCTTTATTGAGGTGCTGCAAGCTGACGGTGGAACCAGATGTGCAGGAGTTACTGTGGCCTCATTAGCGTTAGCGAACGCAGGCATACCGATGAGGGATCTGATTGTGGCTTGTGCAGCGGGAAAAGCAGGAGGCCACTTGGTGTTGGATCTGAATGACATTGAAGACAAGGAAGGAGAGGCTGACATTCCTATTGCCTATATGCCCAGTTTTAACGCTATTTCTTTGCTTCAGATGGATGGACTATTGACTATTGAAGAGTTTCAACAAGCAATTAATCTTGCACTGGAGGGTTGCAAACAGATTTATGCGCTTCAAAAAGAAGCTTTAAAGGCAAAGTATCAAGCAATAAAGGAGACTGCGGAGGTAACGGAAGAAGAATGACGTCTGTTATGGTTTCCCGTATAAGGCGGCAACAAATTGCGCAGCTGATTGCGGATGGAAAGAGACTGGATGGCAGAGGACTAAAAGACTATCGACCAATTCAGATAGAGTCGGGCATCATTGGAAAAGCTGAAGGTTCAGCTCGAGTTCGTTTAGGAAAAACCGAGGTTATGGTTGGAGTAAAAATAGATATAGGTGAACCTTTTTCTGATAGACCTAACGAAGGCGTTTTGACGACAAACGCTGAGTTTGTTCCTTTGGCTTCGCCTGAGTTTGAAGCTGGGCCTCCAGGCGAAGAATCTATGGAGCTTGCAAGAGTTGTCGATAGAGGCATCCGCGAGTCTAAAGCTATTGAACTTGAAAAACTATGCATTATTCCAGGAAAGAAGGTTTTCGTGATTTTCGTAGATGTTTATGTATTAAATCACGACGGCAACCTTATAGACGCCTCAACCTTGGCTTCGATCGCAGCTTTGTTGAATACAAAAATCTTCAAATACGAAATTAAGGACGGAGAAGTTGAGAAGAAACCTGACCTCTCGCCATTGCCCTTAAGAGACATCCCGATATCTGTTACCTTCGCGTCGATAAACGGTATACTAGTTGTTGACCCTTGGCTTGACGAAGAAGAAGTCATGGACGCCCGTCTTACAATAGCTTTCAGCAAGGATGGAAAAATCTGCGCAATACAGAAAGGCGGATCTGGAACCTTGTCTCCTCAACAAATAATTGAGGCTGCAAACATAGCGAAAGAAAAAACAGAGGAATTAAGGGAAATAGTGGTGAAAAGCTGATGTCCCAAAAAAGAAGAAAAGAAAAAGGCCCCATTGGTGGACTAGGCGTTAGATACGGAGTTAAGGCCAAAAAAAGATACAGTGAAGTCCTTATGGAAAAAAACAGGAGACACTTTTGCCCACAATGTAGCTCAAACTCGGTTCGTCGAGAAAGTGTAGGCGTCTGGATTTGCAAAAAATGCGGTTTCAAATTTACAGGAGGAGCCTACATCCCAGTTACTAAGATAGGAGACACTGCTGAACGCTCAGCCCGAACAAGATGAATTAAGGACGTAACATTCTAAATGGAAAAATTCATTATTGACACGACAGTTGGTTTATACACTCTGATTGTTGTCGATTTGATTAAGAGCTGTTGCAGTGAAAATTACGGACGTCCTGAAATCGGTATTACCTTCAACAGAATAAGACAAATGGTTCCTAAGCTCAAAACGTTCACCGATGCGTATCGCAGGCTTGGGGGCAAAATAATTTGGGTTAAGACCACTCCTTAGACAAAGGAATACTTGCCTAAAAACATCAATATATTATATCACGAGAATCCTAAAGCAACCTTTTACATCCAGCACGATGTTGAGGAATCCGTGGAGTTTTATGACGGAATGTGTCCCCGTGAACCTGACTTGGTCATCGAAAAGAACACCTGTTCTGCCTTCGCAGACGAAAGCCTTCAGAGATTCTTTCGGAAACACCGATGGGACACATATTTGCTTTCGGGTGTGTTCGCAGAAGCTTGCGTCAATGCAACTCTTATCATTGGCTTCACTAAAGGGTTCTTTGCTATCATATTGTCAGATCTTGTGGAAACGATGGACAGCAAAACGCAACAAAATCATAAAAAGCATTTACTGACCCGCCAATGGCCACTCATGTATGGACATGTGATGACCAGCAATGAATTCCTACAAAAACTGAAAAGCCAATAATTATATGATATGTGAATTTGTTACCTTTATGTTCGTTGTGTGAGAGTTTTGTCTAAAAAAGCATTGGCGATAATTAAAGTTAACCTTCCTTCAGAAAAAATTTCAAGAACAATCCAGAAAGCCTTAGAACCGGAAACTAAGACTTCTTTAACTGATCGGTCGAAGATGAAACTTATCCGTGAAGGAAAAACCATCACTTTGCTCTTTGAGGCAAAGGACACAACTGCCCTTAGAGCTTCGATGAACTCTTACCTAAACTGGCTGCGTCTTCTAAAGGAACTCTGCAATTCGCTTAACACATAATTCTTTATGGCAATCCTCGAGGGAACATTTTGGGCATAGTTTGTGTTTCCACTGGTTTTTCTGTTTCCGGTTCTCTGAACTGCATGTCATATAAGTGACGGTATATTCCTTTCTTTCTCATCAGCTGCCTGTGTGTACCTTCCTCAACGATTCTTCCATTGTCGATAACGAAGATTCGGTCAGCATTCCTAACTGTAGAAAGTCTATGAGCAATAATGATGGATGTCCTGTCCTTTAACATGATTTTCATTGCCTTTCTTATGAGAAGGTCTGTGTAAGGATCAATGCTTGAGGTCGCCTCGTCCAAAATTAGGATAGCCGGATTTCTAAGAAGGGCACGGGCAAACGAGATAAGTTGTTTTTGTCCAACTGAAAGTCCCGCGCCTCTTTCACCTATTTCCGTGTTGTATCCATTGGGTAACTTTGCGATGAACTCGTGAGCACCAACAGTTTTTGCAGCATTAATCACTTCTTCATCTATTGCCTCTAAGTTTCCATATCTAATATTCTCCATTATTGTGCCAGTGAAAAGGAAAGATTCCTGCAGGACGATTCCCATCTGGCTGCGAAGGGATTTCTGCGAAATTTGTCTAATGTCTTTGCCGTCAATTGTTATCGTTCCAGACTGAGGCTCGTAGAATCTGCTAATTAGCTTGATTATTGTGCTCTTTCCTGCGCCTGTAGGTCCGACAAGTGCTAACGTTTCTTTAGGCTTTATGCGGAAGCTGACATTATGAAGAACGGGATGCTCTGGAACGTACCCGAAAGTTACGTCGTTGAACACTATCTCGCCCTTGATGGACTGCAGCTCTATTGCATCCTCGGTGTCTTTTATTTCTGGCTGTTTGTCGATTAGGTCAAATATTCGTTCAGCGGCTGCCAATGCACCTTCGACGACGTTGTAGAAGTTTGTTAAGTCAAATATGGGACCGAAAAACCTGCTCACGTAAAGCGTGAAGGTCATTAGCACTCCAATCGCGTTAGCCATCGTGCCAAGTGACCCGTTGAACGCCAACATTCCGCCATAAAGGATGACTATCCCTGTTCCCAATGCTTGAATGAGCTGTACCGTGGGAAAGAAAGTTCCCCAAACGATGTTCGCTTGAAAGTTAGCCTGAAATTCCTGTTGATTAACTCTCGTAAAGTCTCTTATGGTGTCAGTTTCTCTGGTGAAAGATTTGATTTCCCTTATGCCTGAAATTCCTTCTTGAAGCTTCGATGTTACACCTGATATTGTTTGCCTAGTTGCTCTGAAGGTTGCACGGAATCTTGAATTGAAAGCAAGTGTTGTTGCAATCAGCAGTGGAACTACAATTAGGGAAACCAAGGTTAGTTCAAAGTTTATCATGAACATGATGATGATCGTTAAACTCATGCTTATGATGTCGCTAAGAACCATAACTATTCCAGAAGTGAAGGCTTGACCGATGCTGTCCGTATCATTTGTGACCACGGAAATTATGTCTCCGCTAACTGCCTTGTCGAAGAAACTGAAGGATAGTCTTTGAAGGTGAGCAAATAGGTCTGAACGCAATTTGTAAAGCATGTTTTCGCCGATTGTGCCAATGTTGTAGGTTCGAACCGCTTCTGCAATCCAATTTATGATCAAGATCCCGATGTAGGCAAGAATGATGAATTGGAGTCCAGAATAATCGGATGTCAAAATGTAGCGGCCAATTATCTCCATGCCAAGCAAGTACGGCCCAATTACACCGGTCACTGACGATGCAACAATCGTCAGGGCAATAATGAGCAAATGCTTCTTAAACGGCAAAAAGTACCTGAGTAACCTAGAAATCAAGACCCTACTTGAGGTTTTTCTTTCTGTTCGTTCAAATTCAAAACCATGCCAATGATGGAACCCCATCTAAGACTCCTCCTTTTTCCATTTTCGAAAATTTGTCTGTTCACTCTGTGGTTTAAGAACCTCTTTTTGCGCCTCATACAAGGTTTCATAAATCTTGTAGTATGCGCCTTTCTTGGCCATTAAGATTTCATGGTCTCCCTCTTCAACTATTTTCCCGTCATCAAGCACAATTATCTTATCCGCGTTTCGGATGGTTGAAAGCCGCTGCGTAATAACAAATGTCGTTCGATTCTTCAAAAGTGCACCTAAAGCCTGCTGAATCTCGTACTCCGTATCAACATCAACACTAGAGGTTGAATCATCTAAGATCAAAATTCGCGGATCCGTAAGCAAGGCTCGAGCTATTGCAATTCTTTGCTGTTGTCCGCCGGACAGAGTTAAGCCACGTTCACCTATGACCGTGTCGTATCCCTTCGGAAACTTCATGATAAAATCGTGAGCTTTAGCTATCTTTGCGACTCTTTCGATGTCCTCCATTGTTGCATTCGGCACACCATACGCAATGTTTTCCTTCACAGTCATGTTAAACAGGAAAGTTTCCTGAGAAACAATGCCTATTTGTTTTCGGAGGCTTTCAACCTTGACGTCTCTAATGTCATGTCCATCGACAAGGATTCTTCCGGAAGTCACATCGTAGAATCTAGGAAGCAACCTAATAATAGTGCTTTTTCCCGATCCTGTGGGTCCCAGAAGCGCAACTGTTTCACCTGGTTTGGCTTCAATGTTTATGTTGTCCAATATCAACTTGTCCTTGTTGTAGCCGAACGAAACATTTTCAAAAACAACGTGCCCCTTAATCGGTGGCAACGTAATTGCATTAGGCTTGTCTCGAATTTCTGGAACTGCATTGATTATTTCAAAAACCCGTTCAGCAGCAGCCGCCATCGTCTGGTAGCCCGACAAAATCATCCCCAACATTCCAACAGGCCGCATCAACATGGAAAGGTAGGCGCTGAACACGAAAAGCTGGTCGATAGAAAACCGGTTTTGAATTATCTGGATACCCCCAGCCCAAAATATCGAGACTGTGGCTAACCCAAAAATGAATGACTGCAACGGCTGGAAAACAGTTTGAGTTTTCACAGATTCCTTCATTTTCCTAAAGTAGTCTGTGTTTGGCTTGTTAAACTTTTGTTTTTCATGCTCCTCTCTCGCAAATGATCGGACTACCCTTATTCCTGTAATGTTTTCCCACAGTACGGAGGTTAATGTGCCATAGTGCTCTCTTGCAGTTTGCATAATAGGCCTGATTTTTTTCCCGTACAAGATGTTCACTAGCAAGAGTACTGGGACAATTGCAAAAGCTAATAGTGAAAGGTCTCGATTAATGACAATCATTGAGGTTATTACTCCTCCAAGCAAGAAAAGAGAGTCAATAAGCATTCGGAGCTGAAATCCAAGAAACCCTCTTATTCTTTCAACGTCAGTTGTCGCCCTAGACATAAGTTGGCCAGTTTTTATCTTGTCAAAAAACCCAAATGATTGCCTCTGAATGGATTTGAAAACATCGTTGCGAACGTCAAAAACTACTTTCTGCGTGAAATAACCGTAGGAGGCAGAACGGACTATTGAAAGAAGACCGGAGGCACCTGTTAGAACCAAAATTTGGATTACGAGCCATTGTAACATATCATATTTTCCCATTACAAGTATCTCTCTGACAGCCTGACCAGACAATGTTGGGATGTAAACGTTAATGTAAGTTGTAAAAATCGTGACAACTGTGCTTATGATAAACCAGTGAGCGTTTCTTAAAATGTATTTAAAAAGTTCTTTAAACAAAGACAAACAGTGTTTCCTCCCTGTTATCAGCCACTATTGGGCTTTAGCTCATGAGAGATTTCGTCCAAAAGTTTTCGAAAATCATCTCTTTCATGCAAATGGATACTCATTAACACGTTTAAAAGAAGTCTTATGGAGGGTCCCTCAGCTTGGATAGGCATTTTCTGCTCAGAGATTAATCCTTCAAAAACCATTTGTTCTAAGCTGGCGTATTTCTCTATGAGCTTTAGGATTTTTTCTTCCTTCTCCTTTGGTAAGACATAGCCAAACGCTTCTAGGCTTTTAACTGCACCTTGACAAACCTCTCTTGAGAATTTGACGACGTCTTCGGAGCCTGGAACAAGCCCTTCGCTTAGTGTATAGGAGATGATGAATTCTTTGGCTGTGGACTGGTAAAATCTCTCTATCAAGTTGCCTTTAACAACTGTTCGACTTTGCCTAACTAGGCCAGCCTGTTCCAAAGCGTTAAGATGATATGCGATGGAAGAAAGATTTTTGTCAAGAGTCTTTGCCAGCTGACAACAGGTCATTTCTCGATGCCTAAGATTATGCAGGATTTCTCTTCGCACTGGGTCAGCGAAAAGCTTGGCAATTTCAGGCTCTTTGATTATGATGAAATCCTTCATTTTTGAGACACACAAAATACAATTCATTTTATCGCTACATAAAAATGTATCGGTAAAAAACTATTTAATGTTTGTTAAATTTTTTCTTTAAACTAATCCAAATGTATCGATTGCTTTCGGCAATAAATTTTGGATGACGGGAAACCGTTTATAAGTATTTTAGCTCAAATTTCATATAGTGAATAGATTACAGCTTGTAACTGGCTTGAGACATGAACAGCAATTCGAGAAAGATAGCTCTTGAACGTGTGAAAAAACTATTTAAACTTGCTCATGAAAACGTGAATTGTAGACCTGACCTTGCTCAGAGATATGTTGAACTGGCAATGAAAATTTCTTCGAGAGCAAGGGTTCATCTTCCCCACGAATATCGTGTCCAAATCTGTAGACATTGCAAAAGGTTTATTTTACCCGGAACTACCTCTCAAGTTCGTATCCAACCTAATAGAGAACCGCACGTCGTAATAACGTGCTTACATTGCGGTGGGATAACAAGAATTCCGTTAAAAGGAAAGAAACAGAATGAGAAAACATGAAACCCGTAAGGCTAGCCGAAACAAAAAAGACAAAGAGAAACCAGTCGTCATTATTGGCAAAAAAGGTCCAACCGACTTTTCGATTAGTGAAATTTCTAAAACATTTAATCGAAGCAAGTTGGTAAAAGTTAAGATTTTAAAAACAGCCCTTGTCAACGCAGATAAAAAAGATATTGCGCATAGGGTTGCGGATGCGACTGACTCGAAAATGGTGGAGATGCGCGGGCATACTTTTGTTCTTTTTAAGTCAAAGAAAAACCGAAAAGGTATTTATAATACGCCTTTAAAATACTCAAAGGAACGTTGAATTAGGGAAGGAAAGATATGCCGACACCTCATGATGTTCCAGCTTCGCTGCTGATTGAGAAGTTAGCTGCGTACCTAAAAAGCAATGTGGACAACGTTAAGCCTCCAGAATGGGCGTTATTCGCTAAAACTGGGGTTCATGCTCAGCGAAGCCCAGAAAATCCTGATTGGTGGTATATTCGAAGTGCTTCGCTGCTTAGAAAAATATACATAAAAGGACCAGTTGGACTGGAACATCTTAGATCCGATTATGGCGGTAGGAAAGATCGAGGCTTCATGCCTGAGCATACGAGGAAAGGAAGCGGGGCTATAATTCGGAACATTATAAAGCAGCTTGAGAACTCGGGGCTTGTGACAACCATTAAGGGAAAAGGACGAGTTGTTACGCCTGAGGGAAGAAAACTGCTGGATTTATTTTCAACTGAAATAAGGAAAGATCTGGAAAAAGCTAATCCTGAACTTAAAAAGTATTGAGCGGGATAATTTATGGATGAAGACGCTGAGCTTGAGGAGCTGCGTAGGCGAAGAGCCTTAGAGCTTCAGCAAAGAATGACTCAGGACCAGCAGGCGGAGGCAGAGAAAAAGCTTGAGCTCCAGAAACAGGCTTTGCTGCGAAGAATCCTTACGCAGGAAGCTAGACAAAGGCTTGCGAATCTTAAGATGGTTAAACCTGAGTTTGCAGCGCAGCTTGAGCTTCAGTTGATTCAGATTGCTCAGCAAGGAAGAATCAATATCCCAATAGATGATGACCAATTAAAGGAAATCCTACTAAGGCTTCAAGGTGACCGAAAAGAAATAAGGATTAGAAGGGTTTAAACTTGGCAAGATACAAACCTACAGCAAAGAAGCGAAGGCTAATCAAAGCCGGTGTGGAAAGCGAGCCAGTTCCATCTTGGGTTGTTGCAAAAACTCGAGGAAAAGTGAGGGTTAACCCTAGGAGAAGGCACTGGCGGCGTACTAAAATAAAACCGTGAGGTAACTGCAAATATGGGTTCCAAGAAGGATGAGACCAACCTAGATGCGATTGGTGAAACAGGAAGCGGAGAAATAGCGGAGCCTGTTGAGAAGGAAGAAGAAACAGTTGAGGGTTCCGAACAACAAAAGAAAGTCGAGGAGAAAAAGGAAGAGAAGTCTGTTTTACAAAAAAAGGAAGAGAAAGAAGAGGAAGAAGAAATAGTTGAGGAACGTGTTTACTCTATTCCTCTTGGCAAAGCGTGGATCGCTCCTAGGAGAAAAATTACCCCTAAGGCTGTTCGAATCATCAAAAGTTTTGTTTCGAAGCACATGAAGGTCGATGGTGATTCAGTAAAAATCTCAAACGACGTTAATGAGAAGATATGGAGCAGAGGCATTGAGAAACCTCCTCGCAAAATCAGAGTACGCGTAACAAAAAATGCAGACGGCGTTGTAACTGTTCATCCAGCGGAAGGAGAGTGAAAGTTGGCCATCTTTCTTCTTGATGCATTTGGCAGTCCAAACATAGGTATTTTTATGAAGGCTACGGAAGAGTTCTTAATCGTTCCGAATCAGGTTCCTGAAACAAAAGTAAAAAAGTTGGAAAACTGGTTCGACACCGAGGTTGTGAAAACAAACATTGGCGGTTCAGTGCTACTTGGCTCTTTGATTTGTGCAAATTCAAACGGTTTAGTGGTCCCCAAACACATCTGGAGCGAAGAAGTTACATCACTAAAGTCTCTGGGAGACGTTAACATTTCGGTTGCTCAGACAAAATTGACGGCTTACGGGAATCTCGTGGTTGCAAACGATTATGGTGCAGTCGCTGACCCGAGGCTTAAGAATGAAGACGTAAAAATGGTTTCAGACACTTTGGGAGTTGAGGTGGTTCAAGGAGAAATTGCGGGATTGCCATATGTTGGTTCACTAACGATAGCAACAAACCGCGGCGTCATGACTCATCCCTTGATTAAACACGAGGAAGAATCCTTGTTAAAACAGGTTTTGAAGGTGCCTGTTGGAGTTGGAACAGTTAACTGTGGGATACCTTATATATCCACGGGTCTTATAGGAAACAGTAAAGTTGTAGTTGCAGGTCTTGATACTACAGGGCCAGAGTTATTTATGATTGGTCAAGCATTAGGTGTAGCTGATTAAGATGAGTGAAGTAAAACTGTTCAGAGTGTCAGGAAAAATAACTAAACCTAACTTTAGAACTAGCTTCAGTAAAGAAATTAGGGCACTAAAGCCAGAAGATGCTGTTGAAGAGGTTTATAAAAATTTAGGAAGCAAACACAAGGTTAAACGCTTCTATATTAAAATTGAAAAGATTGAGGAGATAAGCCCAGAGGAGTCTGAATAAACGTGGAAGCCAAAGAGCCTGTTAAGAACTCGGAACCCTTATCGTCTGAAGATGAGCTTCGGAAGCTAGCTGTGGAACTAAGACTCTTAGAAGGCACAGCTGAATCCTTTCAATCAAGGCTAAATCTTCTAAACGCTGCTTGGGCAGAACTTAACATTGCAAGGCAGACTTTAGAAGGGCTGGAAAAAGAGCAGCCTGACGCTCCAATCTTTGTCCCAGTTGGCGGCGGTTCCTATGCAAAGGCGAAGATAACAGATGTAAACAACGTTGTTTACGGAGTCGGCTCAGGAGTTGCAATTGAAAAAACAATAAAAGAAGCCAAAGAAGGCATTGAAAAACGATTATCCGAAATCGAAAAAAGCAGGCAGTCATTGGAACAACAGCTTTCGCAAGTGTTGATGAGAATTCAAGAAGACCAAGACAGGTTCCAAGATCTCTCAGCTAGCTTTAGAAAGCGTGAGAGAAGCTAGAATGTTCGAGAAGCTTAGAAAAACCGTCTCTGGCCTAGTAAACAAGATTTCTGAGACAGAGCTTAAGCCTGAAAGCCTTCAGCCTATTTTATGGGAATTCAAGATCAGCCTTGTCGAAAACGATGTTGCCATGGTTGTGGCTGACTACATCTGCGACGAAATTGAGAAAAAACTCACAGGCCAAAAGATTACAAGGCTTGTCGACCGAAAGAAAATTGTGAAGGAGACCCTGCAAACTGTTTTGCAAGAGACTCTTAGACCTTCGCAACATGTTGACTTTCTGGAAATCGTGAAAAACAAACGTGAGCTGAAGGAACCGTGCGTCATTGTTTTCGTTGGAATTAATGGCACCGGAAAAACGACGACGATTGCGAAGGTTGCCCATTTGTTACTTAAGAACAAGTTTTCAGTGGTTTTGGCAGGAAGCGACACGTTTAGGGCTGGCTCTATTGAACAGCTTGAGATCCACGCTAAACGTCTTGGGATTCAACTCATAAAACACCAGTATGGCGCGGATGCTGCAGCCGTTGCTTTTGACGCGGTTCAGTACGCCAGAACCCACGGAGTAAATGCTGTCTTGGTTGACACTGCAGGCAGGATGCAGACGAACAGAAATCTTCTTGCAGAGATGGAGAAAATTATCCGTGTAGTTAAGCCAGATCTAGTCTTATTTGTGGGCGATGCCTTGGCTGGAAACGATGCGGTTTTTCAAGCTGAAGAATTCAATAAATCAGTGCGGATTGACGGTTCAATCTTGACTAAGGTTGATGCTGACGCTAAGGGAGGAGCAGCTGTTTCCATAGCCTTCGTGACGAAAAAGCCAATTCTCTTTATTGGAACGGGACAAACCTACGATGATTTAGAATCCTTTAACCCAGATGTCATCGTTAACCGCATTTTATCATCTTCGTAACGCAAAAATTAGGACCGTTTTTCTCATAAATACTCAGGTTCCTCTATGTTTTTGTTACACAATCTTTTAAAAGTCGATCTTCCAGTTATGCATTAGTTGATCTATGTGTCCACAACTGGCTCTCAACGATCAAATTGTTCAGCTTATATGGTCACGTATGAAAAGCACTCTTGATGGATTGGGGAAACACTTCAGTATATTCTTGACAGCCGCAAAATAGGCTTAGAAGAACAAAAAGAAACAGTGCAGGAGCTCGAGGAAAACTTCATGCTATTGCTTGAAAAATGGAATCTGCAAATACTCTTTACACTGTTTTCGTAGGGAACAATGGGATTTAACGGGTTTAGGAAAAGTCTGAATGTTAACTCACGTACATTTTCTGATAAGCTTAAAAACCTACGGGAGAGCCGAAGATGTTTGGAACATTGGATTCTCCTATGGTGGGTACAGAGTTTTTTCAAAAAAATCAATACAAGGCATAGAATCCAATGAAACATGTTACACCTATAAACCTGAAGTACCACCTTCCTCTCAGAAGCTAAAAGACCTACTGCTTCAATACTGTCCAAATTAAGGATTTGGAAAACCCTTCACTCAATGACATATTGGGATAACGTAATCATTATTCTAAGGCTAAGACTTGATGAACAATGAAACCCAGTTTGGAATCTATACACTCACATTTTCCATGAACAATATTTATACGTCAAACCAAACCAAGAATACTCTATTAGACTTAAAGAATTAACGGGTTACACAGAACCCATACAAACCTCTCCAAATGCTAAATACTCACATATTAGCATCTCAATAAACGATGAACCCATATATCGATACGTACTAAAAGCTCAGCCCATACCAAGAAGCATGAGGGTGGGGTGGGAATTTGACGCCTTTAGTCTGGATCCAAAGGACGAAGGCATAGAAGACTTAGGAGTAACCTTCAGTTTCAACTCACCCCTAAGTACACGCAACGAGATTCTTGTTGCTCTTGAAATTGCATCTTTCATGATGCTCCTAATCTTTTTCTCAATACTCTTTATAAAAATGAAGACAAGAAAAGAAAGGGCATATTTTAAGACGCAACAGAAACTAAGAAGTTGAACAACAAACAAACCAAAGCCCAAAAAGGATCCTCGCAGATAACAAAAACTGCCACAAAAATATGCTTATATCCACAGTTCCACAATGATTCCACAACGCCTATACAAATAAAAATTCTGCGAAACCACCGAATGAGAAAGACTTGGCAATATGGACAGATGGCCAGAAAAGCTGACCCGACTATATATACCCCCTCCCCCTTCAACAACGCACACGGAAGCTCAAGAAATCCAATGACTCTAACAACGCCTTACCAAGAAGAAAACACTGTTCACGCTGAACTCTTGTACAGCAAAGCCCGCCCGATTTTTCCTTCTATCTTCAGAACTCCCATTTCGCGGAGACAGTAAGTCACACGTCTTGCTAAACGCAGCGAAATGTCAAGACGCTCAGACAGCTGTCTGCTTGTGAATGGCTGAACCAAGTTTTCAGGCAAAAAACGAAGGTAATCATCAACGTGCTTGAAGAGGAAACTGTCAATCACACCTTTAAGGTGATGGTCTCTGATGCTGATTCCTCGTCTTCTCCAACTTCCACGACCATCATTACACCGAATTTCTTCTTCCCTTGTCACGAGAATCATGAGTTCAAAATTTTTTTCCCTAACAAGCTGCGGAACTCGAACTAACTCGTCAAAAAGGTCGATTAGTTGACCCTTCTTTGGAGAAGCCCTTCTCTTAATAATATCACCGTCCGCTTCGTTTACATGAACAATCGTTTTTTCCGCCGCAATCGGATAAACCAGACGTACTTTGTGGTTTTTAACCAGACTTTGAAGTTTTTCGCGGACAGCGGAAAAGTTTCGGGTTTGCACCTCAATTAAGAGGTCTCCTCGGACAATGTCAACAATAAACCCGTCCACCAAAACTTCGAACTTGTCCCCTTCTTTTGCAACCCAAGCTTTAACCGCTGAATGTAATGAACTTTCGTTTCCGAAATTTGCAACTTTCAAAGCTGAAGCCTACATGATTTTATGTATGCCGTTTTACGCATATTCTGAGACACAAAAAAATAAGAAGGTTACTAACATGAAGGCGTATACAACCAATTAGATAAGTTTAAATTGTTAATCCTCATTCATTCATTGAAAATCCTAAACCAAACTCCAATTAACCCTATAATAAAATTAGAAAAGCTGACGTTTAGGTGAAAACCTTGAGTAAACGCAGGCAAGAACTCAGTGAGGAAGAACGGAAAGAGAAACTTCAAGAATGGAAGCCACGTACAAGGCTTGGCAAGCTAGTCCTAGAAGGCAAAATCACGTCGCTGGAGGAAAGCTTCGCCGAAGGCTTAAAAATACGTGAACCTCAAATAGTAGACATGCTTCTGCCAAACCTAGAAGAAGAAGTCATCAACGTGAGCCTCGTCCAAAAACAAACCGACGCAGGCGAAAAATCAAGATTCAAAGCCATAGTAGCCGTGGGAAATAGAGATGGCTACCTCGGACTTGGCGCAGGAAAAGCCGCCCAAGTTCGAAACGCAATTGAAAAGGCAGCTGCAGACGCAAGGCTTAACATCACGATAGTAAGAAGAGGATGCGGAAGCTGGGAGTGTGGATGCGGACAACCTCACAGCTTGCCCTTCGAAACAATTGGGAGACGAGGCTCGGTTAAAGTAAAAATAATACCGGGGCCTCGAGGATTAGGGCTCGTAGCAAGCGAAGGCGCCAAATCAATTCTGCGACTTGCTGGAATAAGAGATTGCTGGACTCAAAGCTACGGTTCAACGAGAACGGTTCCAAGCTTTGCCTACGCCATTTTTGACGCGTTGAAAAAAACCTATGAAGTGGTCACGCCGAAAGACTGGGTGTAGAAGATGGAAAAATCAAAGTGTTTAGCGGTCATCAGAATTCGAGGCATTATCGACCTAAGAGGCGAAATTAACGAAACAATGAAAATGCTTAATCTAAACTATAATTGTAACGCTACGCTTATTGACGACCGACCAAGCTACTTAGGCATGCTTCAGAAGGCACAAAGCTACATTGCATGGGGAGAACCAACAGTTGAGACAATCACCATGCTTCTGGCGAAGAGGGGAAGAATCAGTGGCAACAAGAAACTTTCAGACGACTATGCTAGGCAGCTTGGTTACGAAAACTTATCGAAGCTTGCAGAAGCACTACACAGTTGTAAAGTCGAACTTAAAGACCTTAAAGGCGTAAAACCTGTCTTTCGACTTCATCCGCCAAAAAAAGGGTATAAGAAGACAATCAAAAGAAGCTATCAAGCTGGGGGAGAATACGGATACAGGGGAGATGCAATAAATGAACTCATCAAACGTATGATCTAAAAATATATGAAAATGAAATCTTGAAAAAAATGGAGAACTGAAAAATGCCACACAATCTTAGGCAAGTAAGAAAAATGCGAGGTTCAAGGACTCACGGGTGGGGACAAATTGGGCAACATCGAAAAAGCGGGTCTAGAGGAGGAAAAGGGCGTCCTGGACTGCACAAACACGGATGGAGCTATGTCCTAAGATATGAGCCTGACCACTTCAGTAAAGACAAGTTCAAACCACCTAATAAAAAGCAGCCTAAAATCATTAACCTAAAGCAACTTGAGGAAATCATATTTAGACAACAACAAACGAAAAAGGCAAAAAGCGGAAAAATCACTATTGACCTTAAAGAAATAGGTTATGACAAGCTTTTAGGATCGGGAAGAATATCAGTTCCAATAACAGTGAAAGCACCATCGTGCTCCAAGGAAGCGAAGAAAAAAATAGAAGAAGCAGGCGGCGAAGTAATAACTGAAGCTGCCTAAATCTGGACAACACTCTTGTCGTAACACATATATTACCTTAACATAAACCAAAACAATTGGGCCGATGAGGGAAATAAGGGTTGCCTGGAAAGTTCCTTAAAGCGTTTGAACCATTAATGAAAATCATCCCAGAGGTCAGGGCACCGGAACGTAAGGTTGGATTTAACGAGAAAATCTTGTGGACTGCCATAGCACTCATAATCTACTTAGTCATGAGCTACGTTCCACTTTACGGATTACAAACTTCACAAGAAACATCTGCTATGCGCATAATTTTCGCCTCAACAAGAGGCTCACTCATGGAGCTCGGCATCGGCCCAATTGTGACTGCAGGTTTGATTCTTCAAATGCTTGCCGGCGCAGACTTCATCGAGGTTGACTTCTCTAACCCTGAAGACCGATCCCTGTTCACTGGCGTCAGCAAAATATTCTCCATCATTTTCACAGCCTTCCAAGCTTCAGCTTACCTGATTTGGGGAATCTACAGTACTTTGCCAATGGTGCAGTCAATCGTAATTTTTGCTGAACTGTTGATTGCTGGAATAGTCCTCATGCTTCTAGATGAAATGATTCAGAAAGGCTGGGGAATCGGAAGCGGAATCAGCCTCTTCATTCTAGCAGGCGTTGCCCAGCATATAATGATATCATGTTTCCAGTATTATTCGGTGAAGGAAGCTGCGGATGGATCTGTGAGGCCTGTTGGAATCATTGTTGCCATATTTCAACGTTTAGTTTCAGGAGGTTCACTAAACAATCTTGTTTTAAGTTCTTCTGGATGGCCGAGTATAACGGGTCTCTTAACAACTATTGGAGTTTTCCTATTCGTCATCTACGTCCAAGGCATAAAAGTTGAACTGCCAATAGCTCACGCCCAATACAGAGGCTTCAAAGGCAAATATCCAATTAGCCTTCTCTATGTTTCAAATCTTCCCGTGATTTTTGCTTCAGCTCTCTTTGGAAACATAGTTATGTGGTCTCAACTTTTGTGGAGTAACTACAGGACAAGTGACTTCGCCCCAATAATAAGCCTCTTCGGAAACTTTACACAACAAGATAGTAACATTGTACCTACAGGTGGACTTGCATACTACGTTACCTCTCCAACAAGAGGATTCGTCGAAGTACTGGAAAACCCGGTTAGGTATTTGATTTACTCAGTGATACTTGTGGCGTTTTGTGTCGTGTTCTCTTTAATTTGGCTGCAGGTAGGAGGCTTAGATCCGCGAACAGTCGCAAAGCAGCTCGTCGACTCAGGAATGCAGATCCCAGGATTCAGAAGATCAGAGAAGCCCATTGAAACCTTATTAAGCAAATACATTCCAGCAGTAACTGTATTAGGGGGCCTAATAGTGGGATTGCTTGCGGCGATAGCTGACTTTTTCGGCGCGTTCGGCACAGGCACAGGCATCCTTCTCTCAGTTGGGATTGTTTATCAGTATTACCAGCAGATTATGCAGGAACGCGTCGAGGAGATGTATCCGAGCTTAAGACGGTTCCTAGGAGGTTAAGTGCATCTTGTTTGATACGCCAGCTTTTTATAGTCTACTCGTGTTTGGTGTTTCCTCGTTCATGTCGATTGCGTCCATATTGTTAAGGCTTAAATTCGCTAATCCGCAAGAATATGCGAAGTTCCAAGAAGAGCTGAGAAACTATAATTCAGATAGAGAGAGAGCAAAAAAAACAGGTGACAAAAAACTTTATGCCCAGCTGCGGAAACAGGAAAAACGGATCTCTCAGATTCAAAGTAAGATGATGAAGGGGCAGCTTATCAACATGGTTGTGACTATAGTATTGTTCTTTGCGATTTGGCAGATTTTAGGTTCCTACCTCATTGACAAAACGGTTGCTTATTCGCCCTTTTTTATTCCTTTCATAACAGTGGATAAAGGAACATTCTATGAGATGCCAATCTTTTTTTGGTACATGATCTGCTCTTTCTTCTCCAGCACACTACTTCAACGCATCTTTGGAATAAGCATGGGAATGGGCGTCCAGCCTCAAACCCAAAAATAGGGTTGCAGAGGGCCACATATGGAACAAGGATCGGGAAAAATTGATGAAAAGAAAAAGCTTGTTATCTGCATCTCGGGAATGGCAGGCTCTGGAAAAAGCACAGTTGCCAAGCGCCTCGCAAAATATTATGGGCTCAAATATTTTTCTGGAGGAGACGCACTTAAAGCTGTTGCTGCGGAGATGGGTTTCAAGACAACAGGGGAAGGCTGGTGGGAGACTCCTGAGGGCGTTAGGTTCCTACAACAGAGACTTGACAATCTTGAAATAGACAAAAAAGTTGATGAAAAACTTCTCGAATGGGCTGACCAAGGTGGCGTAGTCGTAGACAGCTGGGCGATGCCTTGGCTATTGAAAAAAGGATTCAAAATCTGGCTTGATGCCTCAGAAGAGACTCGGGCTAAACGTTTAGCTGAAAGAGATGGTTTAGACCCAGAAGAAGCCCTTGAAGTTCTTAGAGACAAAGAAACAAAAACTAAAGAAATTTACTCTAGACTTTATGGATTCCATCTAGGTGAAGACTACGAGCCTTTTCAGCTTATTCTAGACGTGAACCTACTTAGTAAGGACGAAGTGTATGAAGCTTTAAAATTGGTTATAGACAAAATGGTTAAAAAAGTCAATGGCAATAGATAAATGACCTCATCGCAAATGATAAACGAATCCCAAAAAATACATGGAGAAAAAGAGTCGCATGAACAAAGCGCAACTAAAGGTCCAGGGCGGAAAGCTCGTTAAGGTTCAACTTGAAACCGAAGATGACAAAATAAAGAAGGTTAAAATTACTGGAGACTTTTTTCTTCACCCGGAGGAGCTAATTGATGACATAGAAACATCTGTTACAGGAGTGTTGCTTAACGAAACGGTTATTGCCGATCGCATTAGAGAATTTATTTTGAAGAACAAAGCCGTGTTGCTTGGTGCTTCTCCTGAAGACTTTGCTAAATGCATAGTTATGGCTGGTGCTGGTAATGGTTGAAAACTGGCGTCTCCTAGACACGGGCCTTCATGACGCGTTCTATAATATGGCGTTAGATGAGGCCATTGTGCTTGCAAGGTCAAGAAATCTGGTGCCTAACACCATAAGGTTTTTCAGATGGGAACCTTCCGCCGTTTCGATAGGGTACTTCCAAAGTATGGAGGAAGAAGTTGACACAGTCACTTGCGACAAAAAAGGCATTGACTATGTGAGGAGAAGAACGGGCGGCGGAGCAGTCTACCACGACAGAGACGGAGAACTAACCTACAGCATAATTATGAATCAAGATCATAGGCTAATTTCGCCGGACTTTCAGGAAACCTATGAAACTCTTTGCTTGGGACTTGTGCTTGGACTTCGGCGGTTAGGTGTTCCGGCTGAGTTTAAACCAATCAATGACATCATTGCAGAAGACAAAAAAATTTCTGGAAACGCCCAAACTCGTGGGATGAACGTGGTTCACCAGCATGGAACCATACTTTTGAAGGTTGACCCTTCATTGATGTTTACTGTTCTCAAGGTTCCGAACGAGAAAATCCGAGATAAAATGGTGAAAACGGTTGAGGAAAGAGTCACAAGCCTAGAGAGAGTTTTAAAAAGAGATGTAGGTTTTGATGAACTTAAAGAGTCTTTGATAAAAGGGTTCGAGGAAGCCTTTGACATAAAACTGGTGAATGGAACGATTACAAATTTTGAAGAGCAAAACGCCTCAAGGTTAATAATTGAGAAATACGCGACGAAGGAATGGAACTTCAAGAGATAATGTGTGATGGTTCATGTTGCTTTCTTATTTGCGGGCGGTCTTTAGCGATTTCTAGTAACCACTCAGAGGCTCTTCGTGGGGACACAAAAATAAAATTCTAATTCCATATTTCTAATATAGATTATGATGACAAGGAAAAGGTCGAAAATCGAAATTTACGTTGAAGTCTTAAAAACCTTGAAGTCTGGCGTAAACAAGCCAACAAACGTCATGTACAAATGCAACTTAGCTTGGACGCCTTTTAAAAGAATGCTTGGGACGCTTGTTAACATCGGATTAATTGAGACCGTTGAAAGAGGAACCCGAAGGACTTTAGTGATTACAGAAAAGGGGCAAGAATTTCTGAAACAATTCGAGTTGGCAGAAACAGTTTTGATAGATCTGAGAAAAACAGAAAAAACAATAATGCCATAGATTGTTCAAAGAGTGGCTGTTTTTGTAAGAAACTTTCTAAGGTGAAACTATTCTTAGGATTAGCCAAGATGTAAAGTCGCCAGCTACGAGAGCAGCGACAAACCCTGCTGTTACGAACACTAGAAATGGAAGCCCAGGTGTAACCCAAATTTTTCCATTCAGCTCGTTCAAAAGTTCTTTTTGCTGAGCTTCCTTTTGGGGGTCATCATCTAAACGGGGTGTTAGTTTCAGGCGTCTAACAACGCCTTTGTTTTCTTCCTTTGAGAATTGTTCTAACAGAAAATAGAAGGAGCTGCCCTTCATCTTTTCGGTGCGAACTTTGAAGCCAGTTGCGAACGCGACTGCTTTGCTCAAGAACGACTCGTTTTCTAGTCCCTCGAACAGTTTTTCTCTTCTTAAGACTTGGGACAAATTGTAGCATACGATTACAATTGTTAATAGTGAGGCTCCTAGAACTGAGTTTACAAGTACCGCCAATGGAAAGAAGAAAACGTACGTTGTCACATGTTTCATTATGGAGGACGGGTAAACAGGCAAAGCTATGGCCAAACAAATTAAGGCTTTTGAGTCTGCCCCTCCGAAGAATCCTGTATAAAAAAGAACAAGTGCTATAACCGTCGTGAGCCCGATAGAAGCAAACCAGAGTATAATGTCGCCTTCCCTAACTGAGCTGGAGTTAAAAAAATACTGCATTATTAGCAGAACTAAGCCGGCTGGACCGTAGGTTGCCCACACTTTGTTGGAGACTTCGCGTTTTTTAAGGTCTTGCCACGACGAAAGAACGAGGAAAAAGAGGCTAAGCAACACTCGTGAGGCTTCAAGCACTTCGTTCATCATCTGTTTTCACCCACAACATCAAGATTACTTCAGCAGTTAGCAATGAGGTTTACTCCGTTTGATGTGTGTTTGTGGCAGCAATATTTCGTTTATGGACTCAAAAACCATAAGCCCTTGGCCAGCATGGATCTGCAAAAATGGTTTGGAGATACATACTTGAAAGACAGACGACGTCTTCATAACTCATTTATCAATCGTTGGCTCACAAGTTGTTTCAAAGGTGAAAAAACAGTGACAAAAAGCATGAAAAGAGATAAGAGGGCTTTAAGTCCAGTAATCGCCACCGTCATTCTGATATCGGTCACAATCGT
>CAZPBM010000059.1:0-7761 GCA_964584965.1 uncultured Candidatus Bathyarchaeia archaeon
ACGACTCGTAAAGCGACGAACCTAAACCTTCCAAAACCAAACGTCTCAACCAACCAATAAACGATTACCGTTAAACACTAAAGATGTTTATTAAAACACTGGTAAAGAACTTGCCGAAAAACCTATCTTTAAAGGCATTTCTTCAAACAGTTCAACTACAGTCTTAAAATTTTTTGTTCTTGTCAAGATGCTTCTTTTATTTCAAAAAATTCCAAAAGAACGTAGGTTAAAGTTTATCAATACTTGAATCGT
The DNA here is from genome assembly GCA_964584965.1 of uncultured Candidatus Bathyarchaeia archaeon. Lineage (GTDB taxonomy): Archaea > Thermoproteota > Bathyarchaeia > Bathyarchaeales > DTEX01 > JAGTRI01. Next base: position 253 of record CAZPBM010000059.1, read on the forward strand.
TCTATCGCTTAAGGTGAAATCTCATGTTGAAGCCTATTGATTTGCGAAGCGACACAGTTACATTGCCAACTGAGGAGATGCTTGAGGCTATTAAGCAGGCTGAGCTCGGCGACGACGTTTACGGCGAGGACCCAACTGTCAATAGGCTTGAGGAGATGGCTGCTAAGAAGATGGGAAAAGAGGCTGCCATGCTTGTGCCAAGTGGAACGATGGCTAACCTTGTGTCGGTGATGTGCAACGCTAATCGTGGAGAAAGCACCGTGCTTGAGGCGGACTCACACATCTACTGGTACGAGCTAGGCGGAATCTCAGCCATCGCAGGAGTACTACCCCTGCCGGTTAAGGGAACCTTAGGCGTTATGGATCCATCTGATGTTGAAGCGGCAATTCGGCCAAAGGGTTTGCACATGGCAAGGACGACTCTTGTATGCATCGAAAATACGCATAACAGGGCTGGAGGCACCATCGTCACGCCTTCGCAGATTGAGGCAATAAGCAAGGTCGCCGAGGAATATGGACTGAGGCTTTACATGGACGGCGCCCGCATCTTCAACGCAGCAGTCGCATTAAAGGTGGATGTACAGCAGTTCACGAGACATGTTGACAATCTCATGTTCTGCCTCTCAAAAGGGCTTAGTTGCCCAATAGGCTCCATCGTAGTCGGCTCCGAAGAACATGTCCAGAAGGCCCGTAGGATTCGAAAAATCTTGGGTGGCGGAATGAGGCAGGCTGGAATTATTGCTGCATCAGGCATAATTGCTCTTGAAAAGATGATTGACCGCCTGGAGGATGACCATCGTAACGCCCGTTTGCTTGCGGAAGGACTGAACAAGATGGAGGGAATCAAGATTGACATGAGAACCGTTCAGACTAACATGGTTATCTTTAGTGTTGAAGACTTAAGGGTCAAAGCAGATGTTTTCGTGAAAAAGTTGAAGGAACATGGTGTCCTCGCTGGGAACATAAGCAAAACAAGAGTTAGGATGGTTACGCATAGAGGCATCGAAAAGGCAGATATAGAGAAAGCGTTGAGGGCAACTGAGGAAACAATTAGGGAACTACGCAGCAAAACAGGTTAACGTGTAGACGACCTTTTTGTCACTTTACACGCATGACTTTTGTTCTACCTAGGATGTTCCAGTACTCGACTTCAGCGCCTTCGCTTAGCCGTGGTTTGAGCTCGTCGTCTGGGAGAGGTGCCTCAAAAACCTCGTACGATTCCAGATCCATCAGCTGCAGAGAGTTTGGAAGAATCGCTATTATTTGACCGGTCTTTTTTTCAATCATGGGCATGTCGACCTTTGAGTCTACGGGTTTAACGAAGCCGCGTTTCAGGTTGTCGAAGACTCCGATGGCGACTACACGAGCCTTTGCTGCGCCGTGTTTTCCAGGCTTAGACTTCGTGATTTCCACTATTCTGCACGGGGCGTCGTCTACGATTACGTAACTTCCAATTTTCAGGTCTCCAACATCGACAGGTCTGCTCATAGCCTTCATCCTCTAAATTTACGAAACCATAATCTTTAACATACGAAAGCTTAATTACTATAATAAGTTTCCGCCATGCATTCATGGTACGTGAGAACTTGACCGAAACTGTTGGCATAGTAGCCCGCACAGACCGAAAAGAAGCCTTAACCCTAGCGGCGAAACTAGTGGAAAAGTTCAAAACTGAGGGACTCCACGTATCAATAGAATCGACGTTAGCAAAACGCCTTAGACTGACAGAAGGCCAAGCTCCGATCGAAAGTATGAAGACGAACCTTATTGTCACAATAGGCGGAGACGGCACAATACTGAGAACCTGCTTAAGACTTCCAAAACCTGAACCTCCAATACTGGCAATCGACATGGGTGTCCGAGGGTTCCTCACGGAAATTTCGCCTGAAAAAGCGCTTGAAGCAGTAGACAAGTATTTGAAGGGAACCTATACTGTGGAGCAGTACAGTAAACTCGCCTCGTTTGTAGGCGACATTAGGCTTCCTGATGCATTAAACGAGGTTTTCGTCACGTCCCGTCACTTGGCAAAGCTGCTTCACGTAAGAATACTGAAGAATGGTAAGCCCGTTGTAGATTGCCGAGCTGACGGCGTAATCATGTCAACCCAGGTTGGGTCAACGGGGTACACGTTTTCCGCAGGCGGTCCAATCCTTGATCCGGAGCTGGATGCTTTTGTTTTGACCCCTGTGTGCCCAATTACTGTTATGTGTCCAATTGTGTTTTCCGCAACCTCCAAGGTGACTGTGGAGCTGCTTAATCCCAAGGCGGCGAAGGTTGTAATTGACGGCGACTTCCAGAAACCTATGGGTGGGAAAGCGGTTTCGATTCTTGTGAAGAAGTCGGAGTACAAGTCGTCTTTTATTCGTTTTGAAGGTAACTTCTATCAGCGGCTGAAGGCTAGGCTGCTGTTTTCGAAAGAGGAAGGCTACGAGAATGGGTAGCCGAAAAATCTTCGCCCTCGACACTTCAGCCTTCATCGCGGGGTTCAACCCATCTGAAATAGACTACGACATGTATTCAGTTCCTCACGTTGAAAAGGAACTTGTTAAAGCTGGTTTACCAAAAGTCAGGTTCCAAACAGCAGTTGAGTCCGGCAAACTTAAGATTCAAATCCCACATGTTCGCTACGTAAAAGCAGTTGAGGAGTCCGCAACGGAAACTGGAGACATACTTTACCTTTCAAAGGCTGACATCCTTGTCCTTGCCTTGGCAGCTCAGCTCAAAGACGAAGGGTGCACGCCTACAGTTGTTACCGACGACTACTCCATGCAAAACGTTGCGTCAAAAAACAACATTAGCTTCACCTCGCTTGCAACCTTCGGCATCCGATACCGCCTACAATGGCAAATTTACTGCCCAGCATGCCGCCAAAAATACCCATCAAACTACAAACACATAGACTGCCAAATCTGCGGAACCAAACTAAAAAGGAAACCGAAAACCAGAAGCCCAACTAACCAAGATACATAAAAAACAGTTCCGAAAATCTACATTCCCAGAACAAAAACCCAATTGTTACAAAGGAAAACCGGGAAACCCAAGCTGCCGGGGAGATGAGAAGGGGGTATTTTTAGACAGGTTGGGTTTCCCGGTGAAATATCCTCTGCGTTTACAGTGTAATAAATTTTTCGATGTTATATTTTTTCGTTTTTGACGTCTTTTCCTTTGTGTGGCTTTTTTCGATAAATTTAACAATGTCCGTTGTCTTACAAGATTCGTTGTTGTTGGTTCTTTAAGTTGTGAAGGTAGCGTTCGGATGAGGATTCTGCATAGCGATGTTAAGCACGGCACTGTTGTGGTGTTACCTGAGGTGCTTGACGATTTTTGGGTACTTTACAACGTAATTAAGAAGGGAGATAGAGTGTACACTAACACGTCTAGAGAGGTTAGGCTTGGTGACCGCTATGAAAGGCCTGAGAAGGGGAAGCGTATATCAGTTTTTCTCGGCGTTTCTGCTGAAAGTGTTACGTGGGACCGCTATCTGAATCGACTTCGGGTTCACGGCATCATCTGCGAAGCCCCTGAGGATGTTGGAGCTGGTTCTCATCACACTTTTAACGTGACCTTGAACAAGCCCTTAATGATTGTGAAGGACAATTGGATGAAATATGAGCTTGACCAGCTTAAGAACGCCACTGAAACTGGAGCTCCGCCAATTTCAGTTATAGTTGTTGATGACGAAGGATACTGCCTCGCTGTTCTCAGAGGCTTCGGGTTCGATGTGAAGGCTGAAGAAATCATCAGTTTACCTGGGAAGGGAAGCGCTGAAGAAAGGACTAAGACTCTTCATGAACTGTTTAAATCAGCAGCTAGAGCCATTGAGAGTCTTGATTCTGAATTTAGACAATCCGTCGTTGTGTTGGGAGTGGGGTTCATTAAAAACGAGTTTGTCAGGTTTCTGGAAAATTCCAAGCCTGAACTTCGAAAAGCAGTCGTCGACGTAAAAAGCGTCAACAACAGCGGCAAAGCAGGCATCGACGAAGCGCTACGGTCAGGAATCCTTAACAAGGCATTGAAAAACGTTAGGATCGCTGAAGAAGCTGAGGCTGTAGAAAAAATCCTGGAAAGACTTGGAAAGGAACAGGCAACCGCAACTTATGGGTTAGCAGAGGTTGAAAAAGCAAACAAAATAGGCGCAGTCGACCAGCTACTGCTTACGGACAGGAAGATAAGAGAAGCCCAAGATGAAGAAAGGCGTGTTCTCGAAAACCTCATGCGCGAAGTTGAGGACAAAGGGGGAAAAGTCGTCATAATCAGCACAGAACACGAGGCAGGAACAAAACTGTCCTCGCTTGGAGGAATAGCGGCACTGCTAAGGTTCCCCATAGGTTGACTGCCAGTTCACTTGGTTTCTTTAACCGCGTTGTTTATTTTGTTTTCAGCAAAACTGGCTAATCTTTGAAGAGCATCTTGGGTCTTTGCCTCAACTGTAAGCCTAATTAGAGGTTGCGTGTTTGAGGGTCTTATGAGGAACCACCCTTCGTCTTCGATGACTTTTACCCCATCTAAAGTCACTGTCTCGTAGCCTGTTTCAAAGAACTCTTTTGCCAACCTTTTAACAACTATGAATTTTTTCTCGTCAGAGCAAACATAGTTTTTTATGGGTATTCTGGGGTATTCAGGTGTTGAATCCGCGATGTCTGAGAGTTTTATGCCTTTATTTGAGAGAACCTCGGCGACTTTAAGGCTCGTAAATACTGCGTCGTCGAAGCCGTAAACATCCATGAAATAAAAGTGACCGCTTGTTTCTCCCCCAAATACCGCCTTTTCTTTCAGTATCTTGTCAACGATGTACGTATGTCCAACTTGGCATAGAACGGGTTTGCCGCTGTTGGCCTTTATCGCTTCTTCAACTGCTAACGAGCAGCTGACCTCGTAGACCACTGCTGCACCTGGATTCTTCCTCAAATAGTGTTCAGCTAACATGATGAAGATAACAGTGCTTGAAACTATTCTGCCCTTGTCGTCTACGAATATGGCTCGGTCTCCATCTGCGTCGTAGCCTACGCCAAAATCCGCTTTCCGGCTGAGAACCAGACGTTTCACATCACCCAAAGTTTCTTCACTAGGCTCCGGAGAGTGAGCGGGAAAAGACCCGTCAGGCTCGGCGTTAATGGCTGTAACGTTCAGCCCAGTTCTGTCGAAAATTCCAGGTATGAGAACGCAGCATGAGCCGTTTCCTGGGTCTGCGACGACCTTTAGTCTCCGTTGGATTTCTATCTTGTCAACAACATAGTTAATGTAGTTGGAGATGGCGGTTGGGTTGCGTATCAGATTTCCTCGACCAGCGGGTTTGAACGTGCCTTTTAAGACGAGGTTTTTTAACTTTTCCATGCCCAAGCCCATCGAGATGAAACTGTTTCCAGCCCATATTTTGAACCCGTTCCAGTCAGATGGATTATGTGAGGCTGTAACCATGACTCCGCCGTCTTTGCCAAGGTGCACTGATGAAAAATAGAGAAGGGGGGTGGTAACGACACCGATGTCTTCTACGTCGAGCCCACCAGCAAGCATCCCCTCAGAAACCGCTCTGCACAGAGCTTCTCCGCTTTTCCTTACGTCTCTGCCTACAAGCATCGTTTTGTCTTCGCCGTCAATGTATGTTGCCAAGGCATTACCAATTTTTTCAGCAACCTCTTCTGTGATTTCTTTGCCGTATACTCCTCTGATGTCGTAAGCTCTGAAGATGCCTTCTGAAATCATGCGTGAACTTCCAGGCTTTTAATTCTATGCAGATAATTTAATAAAATTTCTGTATATAGCTGGTTCTGCAAAAAATTGGTGTTAAGAATGGTTAAGGCCGAGGTTATCACAGCGCACGGTCACGGAAACATTCAGGCAACCCATAAAACAACCTTCGAGGTAACCAAAGACGCGCACTTAACAAAGAGGGGAGACTGTATAATTGCGGTGAAAGCAGATAAAAGTCTCGTTGACCTAAGCAGCGAATTCAAAGAAGCAGCGAGAAACGGCAATGCGAAGATAATGATTACAATTGAAGTTGGCAGCGAAAAAGAAACCGTTAACGCCTTTGGCAACGCAGGCCTTTCACTAGGCCACAAAACAGACATGGTTGTTCGCAAAAGCAATTACGTTTGCAGCCGAACATTGGCAGTTAAGGCAGACAAAGCTGCATGTGACCTTTCCAGAAGTTTGGTGGAAAAACTTAGAAACCCAAACCAAACGGTCAAAATAACAGTGTCTGTCATCGAGAGCTAAATAACAATAAGAGCTGTCCTACCTGACAATTGCGTCTAAAACAATTTGCCATTTGAACGGAGCGACCTCTCGAACAATTTTAGCAGCTAAAAATTTCAGGACGCTTCGCCCAGCCCCGCTTAGAGCTCCTGATAGATGTTTTTTCGCTGAACTCAAGGCGTCAGGCCCTTTCGTGAACTCGTAATAGTGCAAGATTCCGCCTTGAGGTTTTAAAGATTCGCAGGCAACGTCAACGTACTCTACCGCGGTTTCCGGAAGGTTCATTATCACGCGGTCAGCAGCTCCACGCAGCTTTTCTTTAACAACTTTTCTGACGTCTCCGAGAATGGGCACAACTTTTCCTAAGGCATTATTGGCAACCACGTTTTTTTCCAAGTATCTTACGGCATCAGGGTTCACGTCCACAGCGTAAACTTTGACATCTTTACACATCTTAGCTATCAGAATAGAAAATGGTCCGACGCCTGCGAACATGTCGACAACGGTTTCTTTTTCTTTCACTTGCGAAGCTACCCTGAAGCGCTCGTGGGAGAGCCTTGGCGAAAAGTAAACCTTTTCTATGTCGAGGAAAAATTTGCATCTGTGCTCTCGGTGAACGGTTTCTGTCTGGTGTTGCCCAGCTATAACTTCGTATTGCCGTAGTCTGCAGACCCCTTCCACAGCGCCTGTCTTGGCCAGAACGGTTCGCACGTTTCTGTGAGCCTTAAGGATCACTTCGCCAACGAGGTTTCTAAAGTCATTTAGCTCAGAAGGAACCTCGATTATCGCTATTTCGCCTACGAAATCTATGGAACGTGGAAAAAACGAAACGAGGTGAGGGGACAAAGACTCAGCAGCTAACTCAAGAGCAGTTTTAGGAGGATGAGATTGAACTGCGAATTTTTGAATAACAGTTTTGAATCCGACTAAGGACTTACAGAATTCATCAACTTGGTTTTGAAGGGGTTTTTGAACCAATGGAATAAGCAGAAAATCATTTTCTTTAACAATCCTTAAGCGTTTATCAAGCAAGCCTAATCTCGCAGCTAAACGGATGGCCATTTCGCCTTGTTTTTTCGAAACTTTTAAGGCATAGGCTTCTGCTACACTTTGCTGGTTCATGAACACTTTTTCCGTTTCTCAAACATTTTCTCTACAAATATTTCTTTTCTTCTAGTGGATTTTTTGGATTTTCGTTCGGTTTAGTATTTCTTGCCCTTGCCCGTCAATAATCTTTTTTACGTTACCTTCAGTTACAGCCGTGGTTGTTCCCACCATTGTTACACAAGCCGCCCCTGCAGCTTCACCCTC
>CAZPBM010000060.1:0-25980 GCA_964584965.1 uncultured Candidatus Bathyarchaeia archaeon
CAGTCTGCCCAAGGCGTTGCCACTCCTCCAGTTAAAATGGGAGTAACTGCATCGCGGTTCACTGGACCAAACACGGGATTGTCCTTGACAAGCCACGTTGCCGGATGCCAATCATACGTATTCAACCTGCCATTAACAGCGTTGTGAACTATGCTGTATGGATTCCAGCTGTTACACAAGATGATGGACATTGACGCAACCGCGTAGAGTAGCCCAAGCTTTTGACGTGTTAGCGGTTTCACAAAGGCTGGGAAAACTTTTCCTATAATTAGGAGTATGAACAGAATGATCATTGGTGCACTGAATGGCGTAAATAGGTTTGACCAAGCCCATGCTGGCGTGAAAGGAGCTGAAAGTACTCCTATGATGCTGAGAATCACTGAGAAAATGACCAAGTATATCCAGAGTTTTGGTGTTAGAATGCTTTTCCCTTCTTCCATTTTCCTTCCCTCTGTTTTTATGTTGGTATATATGTTAATAATATATTTATAATTTGTCATTAAGAAGCGATTAGAATAAAATAAGAATGAAATGTAAAGGGCTTTGTTTTATCAAGGCGAAAAGTTCTTTAAGTTATAGAGGCTAAATTTTCTATTGTGTGATGCAAGATGGTTGAGGCTTATGTTCTCGTAAAAATTGCTACGCAGACTGAAATGCAGGGATACAACCGGTCTGTTGTGGATAAAATTCGTTCCATACATGGTGTGGAAAAAGCAGAGTTACTTTTTGGAGACTATGATGCAATTGTGAAGTTGACCCTTCCGAAGATTCATGATTGTGAAAACTTGATTATCGAGGAATTGTCCATGATTCACGGTGTCGAGTCGACAGTCACATTGCTTTGCATCGATGACAAAAATTTGGAAAAGGAGGACTAACAATGGAAGCAGCCTATGTTCTTCTTCACTTACAGCCTCGAAAGAAAAAAGAGTTTATACGAAAAGTGAGAGAAATCGAGGGAGTAAAGGAAGCCAGACTTGTTATCGGCATATTTGACGCAATTGTTAGAATCGAAGCAGACAGCATGGAAGCGTTGGAAAAAATCTACTTTAACAAAATTGACAATGTTGAGGGAATAGCCCATTCTAGGCTGCACCTAGTAGCCTGTCCAAGAACAAGAAAATAAGAAATCAGTTGAACTAATCACCCTAACTTTGGGCTCTGTGAACTATTACAGCTCTGAGTTAACACGTTTTTAGTTGTACAAGTTTATAAGGTAAAATTCCTTAATGAACCATCACGTCAACAGGATATTTAAGATGGTGTTACCATGGGATTCAAAGCTGTGCATTACAAAAAGGTTCCAAAAAGCCAAGTGAAAGAAGCAGGCGCAGAAGGCGTTCAGATAAGATGGCTGATTAATAAAGAAAATGATGGCGCGGAAAATTTTGCCATGAGACTTTTTGAAGTTGAGCCAGATGGGTACACTCCTCGCCATTCACATGACTGGGAACATGAGGTTTTCATTCTCAATGGAGAAGGAACCGCGTTTTGCGGTGGATCTGAAACACACATAAAATCGGGATTTGTGGTTTTTGTGCCACCTAACGTTGAGCACTGTTTTAGAAACACTGGAAAAAAGAAACTTCGTTTTCTGTGCCTGATTCCAAACAAATAGGGCTTTTTTTTAAAAAAAAAATAAAAGAAATGGTTGGAATGGCGATTTGGAAAGTTGGATCCCTTAGACCTCGCCTTTGTATGCCATGTAGCTGGTATATGGTGGTTGTATGTCGTGTTGCCAGTAAATGCATAGAAGCTCTCCGCGGTGATGTATCTCTTCTTCGATCATGTGAATTAGGACGTCCTCAACCTTGTGTTTGTGAGTTTTCTTGTCCCAACCAGTAAACTCAATGATGTCTTTAAGCTTCTTATCAGTTAAACTGTTAAGGTACTCCATTGTTTCAACTTCCACTTTATTAGCGTAATCTTGAATTTCTTTGACGCTGGAGAACTTGCTAAAAGGAGTTTCCCAAATTCCTTGTGGGTTCTTCTTAGTTAAGAGTCTGATCCAAAACTGTTCGGCTTGAAGGCTATGTATGAAAATGTCTCGCATAGATTCAAAGCTTGCCCCGCAATCTTCAGTCACAGTTTCCCAAGGAAGTCCAGCCATGCTTTTCAGAAACTTTTTGCGGCAGTGCCAATTGTATTCGAATAAATCTTTTATGATCAAGTTTTCACCTAAACCCTCTTTTGCCTTTAAGTTAATAAAATTAATCAAAACATCTAACGTAAGAAGGTGAATCTTTTGAAATGGAATTACGAAGGGTTATTCGAAAAGTTCAATCCAAATTCCATTTGGATCCTCAATATATGCCCATCGACCACCTTCTGCTCTCAACTCTAAGACAGTCTTATGTCCAGCTTCTCGAGCTTCTTCCAGTGCTTTTTCAAGGCTGTCTACTTTGAAAGCCAGGTGATCAAGCCCTTCGCCAACATCATACTTAGTGTTATAGGGGCTGTCTTTTTCATAATAGTTCAGTTCTAAAAGGAAATTGCTTTTTTCACACTGCAAGACTACAACTCTTCCTTTAGTTTGGTCAATCTTACTCTGATTTATAACTTTCATCCCAAGAATTTTTGTGTAAAAATCAACAGATTTTTGCAGGTTCGTTACTCGTATTCCGACATAGACAAATTTTGATTTCATAGCAAACATTTTATTTATTATATGGATAGGTTAATAGTTTTTACTATTTAATTTTTGAAAGAATCTCTAAAATCGCTCGTGCTGCTAATGTGGCGGTGACTTCACAAGATTTCTCATTCAGATACTCCAACTCTGTTAAATCCAGACCAACAATTCTGCCTTTGCAAGCTTCGTTAACTAACTCAGCGAAGTCATAAAAGAATAGTCCACCATGTTCAGGATGTTCAACAGAAGGAGCAATAGACGGGTCAAAGAAATCCATGTCTAAGGTTACATAAACTCTAGAATTTTGGCAAAAGCTTGTTAACTTATCTTTAACGCCAGGCATGTTTTCTCTTATATCTAGCGGCGTAAAATGCAGGATTCTATTTTCCTTTATATAGCCATAATCGTCATCGTCACATGACCTAATACCTAATAAACAAACCTTTTTCTCATAGCCAAGTTCGCACAATCTTCTCAGCCAAGTTGCACAATTGAATTTTCGAGGTTCCTGAACGTTCAAAGGCTTAATGGAAAGAGCGATTCTCTCATCCATGTAATATTCTTTAATGTCGGCATGAGCGTCGAAGCTAACCAGCTTTATGTCGTCAAAAGCCTTTATGGCGTATAAGGTTAACAAATGCGATTTCCCGAAAATTAACGGAGTCTTCTTCATGTCCACAATTTTCTTCGTGTGTTTAGTAATATCCTCAAGTTTTGTTAAAGCAATGTTTCCCGCATCAAAAATTTTAACCTTACCAAGCAAATTACTTTTGCTGTTTGGATCAAAGCTCTCAATAAACCAGCTAGTCTCCCTTAAGAAGTCAGCCATTTTCGCGGAGTCTCTCCCTAAGGGCACTCCGAAAACCACAATATCAGCATCTTCTAGAGAAACGTAGCTACTGGACCAGCTGAAGAATTTTCTTTTTTTCATGAATTAAAGGTAGTAAATCGAAAATATATAGATATTATTTGACGATTCTAAATTCTATAAAAATTATATACGCCTATTACTTTTGTCACGCCGGTTTACATTCACGTTAAGAGCTTTAGCCAAGATCATTAGGTCTTCATCCGATATCCATTCAGTTTGCAGGTAATTACAGATTCTTTCGTCACTCAATCCTAATCTACGGGCTTCCTCAACAGCATTTCGATGTGCCTCAACTTCTGTGGGATTAGTAACATAGTTGTAACGCCGGTCAAAAAGATCCTTTCCATCCATAAATTGTTTGACGTGAGTTAACTCATGTATAACGTCGAGGTAAATGTCTACGATGTCGCCATTATTGAGGTATTCAGCACTTACAATTAAGTGACCGTCAATATTGCTTACTCCCATATAGCCACGTCTTCCACTGAATTCGATCTTTAGATTCTTAAGCACCTCTTCTGTCTTATCTCCGAAAATACGCTTAACAGCATCAACCTTTTCGAACCCTTGAAAGTAATCAGTGAAGGGCACCATAGCCACCTCGGCGTTACGCAAGATTTTGACGTTTATTTTCGACTCCATAGCTATCCAACTCGACCAGATTGCATTCTTACATTTTTAGGAAATCTATAATACTTAAGCTTTAAGAAAAATTCCCCCCTCAAGCCCTCCTAGAAAATAAGGTAGCAATCACGTTTTCCTCTTTCATGTAAAGACCACATAAAATGACACGTGAAATTTATAGTGCCACTTTTCCAACGCTCTAATGAACGTTCAATTTATTAAATAAAAAATATATTGATTGAAGCATGTCACCAAATTCTGCAAAACATGATTCAAAAACCGAATTCCTGAAAGAAACAATAGAACCTTTTGATTTAGAAAAAATAAATACAGTATCAGAACTTTTATCAGCATTCAACAGGACCTCTTTTCAATCTCGCACATTAGCTATGTGCGCTAACATATTCGTTGAGATGTTGGAAGACCCGGATAGACCAATAGTTTTTCTCAGCCTTGCAGGTGCCATGGTCCCAGCTGGCATGAAGGGTGTTGTGTCAACGACTGTGAGAAGGAACATGATAGACGTATTAGTAAGCACAGGGGCTAACATGTACCATGATTTCATTGAGGCTTTTGGCGAACACCACTACATCGGGTCGCCAGATGTTGACGATGCGTTATTGCGAAAGGAAGGAATTGACAGAATCTACGATACTTACGCCAATGAAGAAAAATTTGGCGTGATCGAAAACATGATAACATATTTTGCAGATAAACTAGCAACTGAAAAAATCAATAACCTCTCATCTAGACAATTTTTATTTGGATTAGGTGAGCTGATAGAAAAGAAAGCTCCAGCTGATGCTAAAAGGGATTCCATAATTTGGAATTGTTGGAAAGAAGGCGTTCCTATATTTGTACCAGCCTTTAGTGACAGTTCCTTGGGACTCGCGGTAACTGAACATTATATTCAATTCGTGAATAAAGGTCAGCTTCCTCTTGTAATTGACCAGATTAAAGATAATGTCGAAATACTAAACATCAAGAGGATAGCGTCAAAAACCGGAGTCATCTATGTGGGAGGAGGCGTACCTAAGAACTACGTGCAACAAACCGCTTTTCTAGAAAGACACTTCGGAGTTCCAGACGCTGAGCACGATTATGGTTTCCAGATAACGACAGACAGCCCTCAGTGGGGTGGACTATCAGGATGCACATTCAAAGAAGGAATTAGCTGGGGAAAAGAGAAACCGGGTGGCAAATATGCTACGTGTTACTGCGACGCGACGATTGCCTTTCCGCTTGTCGTTAAAGCAGCGCTCGAAAGGTGCAAAAATCTTGACAAAAGAAAAAGGTTAAAATTCAATTTTATCTAGCGCAAAAAATAGTTTTAACAAACACAATGTAAGGACTGTGAAATGTTTCGCATAGAGAATATGACGCCTGAAGATTTCGAGTTCGCTGTTCGCCTATCTAACACAATGAATTGGGAAGCAACTAAAGAAGACTTCGAATTTATGACAAATCTGGAGCCAAACGGCTGTTTTGTCTTGTATCATGACGCAGAAAAAATTGGTATCGCAACTGCAATCAGCTTTGGGCAAGTGGGCTGGCTTGGAAACGTCATTGTAAGCGAGGAACATCGAGGAAAAGGAGGTGGAACTCTTATAGTAAGAAAGGCAATGAATTATCTGATGAATAAGGGCGTCAGAACCATTGGCTTATATACCTACATTGATAGAATTCCGTTCTACACGAGACACGGATTCAAATTTGATTCAAAATTTATTGTCATGAAAGGAATCCCATTTTGTGAACTCATTGAATGCCTTGTTAAAGCCGCTTCAGAAGACGATTGGCCAGCAATAGAACGTCTGGACAGAAAATGTTTTGGGGGTTCACGGTTAAAACTTTTAGAACCAATTCTTTCCGACCAGTCTAACCTTTGTTACGTGTATAAAAACGCCAGCAATCTTTTGGGATATGTTGTTGCTAAGGTATCAAATGAGACGTCTGAAATCGGCCCATTGGTCTGTCAAAGAGAATACGTAAATGTTGCTTTAGATCTTTTGTCCACACTACTAGGAAGTCTAAAAGGCTGCGAGGTTTCTTTGTGCCTTCCTGAAAAAGAAACGGTAATCCGAAACTTTTTGATGCAACATGGATTTAGGGAGCAATTTGTTCTAGCGAGGATGTTTTTTGGAGCTCCGACTTCTGATGATTTTGTTTATATTGCAGAGTCCTTAGAAAGGGGGTGAGGCATTATTGAAAAACTTTAGTAAAATAATTCTTGAAGATTTTCTCGAGTATTCAAAACCCTGTGTCCAAGCTATTGTAAATGAGCTTCGCAGTTTCCAAGAATATAAAAAAGAAAACATTCGTTTATTGAATATTAAGGATGGCCAAATAAGAGAAATCGTTGTTAACAAGGATCGCTTCTTCTTAAGATCGTCAGTTGAATATTCAAGTCCGCTTTTAAGCCTTGAAGAAGTCCAAGGTATAGTTGCCGCGAGACTGCTGGAGGCTTGTGGAAACTATTTTTACCTTCATGATTTACAGAAAGCAAGTAAGGATGATGTGGATGAAATTTGCAAAATATTAGCAGAGCCACCTAAGGGGAAAGTTGTTCCTTTTCTTCTAAACACGGATGACGTGGAGCCTGATAGATATTCAGCGAATCCCTTAAGAGCCTCAATATTGGAAACTGGTCAAAGCGCCTTCCCGTCTGCTTATGTTAAAAAGGACGGGCTCAAATTAGACGATAAGTTTGTAAAAAAATATGAGGGTTCATTGGTCTCGGAATCTGAAAGAGAACTGATTGAATATCATTTGGCAACAAGCGATGAAAGTTATGTGAACTTTGTGGACAGCATTAAGCAAAATTGTCTGGAATCACTTTCTGAATTGTTTGAAATCGATCTTTGCCTTCCCGTCTTGCGGATGCCCTTAACAACTCTTAAAAAGGAGAACGTCGATGGCTTGCTGCATCATATCATAAGAGAGACCCATAAAGACTACAAGTCTATAGAGAAGGTTTACAACTGCATGGGAAGAAGTATGAAAAACCGAACTACGCTTTTAACCGTTCCACATTCGAAGAAGGGATTTGGCTCGAAAAGAGCAGCGAGAGGAAAAATATATTTTGACGGAAGCAAACTAAAAAACATTCAAGTTACTTATCAGACGACACCGTTATACCCGAACGACATTGACCTAAAGGATATCAGCATCGCAGTAGCTAACGACCAGTTTGTGATTGATGGAGAAAAAATATTAAACTATGATTATAGTGAGACGCCGTCGTCGCCACAATTCATTTTATATTCCTTGGGGTCACCAGAAGACGCAGCTATATGGCACGGAATTGGCGAATCAGGAGCGTCTCAGCTTGTAAAAAGCTATACGTCTATACATGTTGCATGCAAAAAAAACGATTTTATTCCAGACCTAGAAAAATACGGAGTTTTGAAAAAAGTTCCCCTTCAATTTAACTTGATACCGGAAAAAATGTGGATACACCCAGTTCATGGAACCATAGATACGAGTGTAGGTTCAGTTAAAAATCCAATTGACTTAGCCAAGTTTGGTATGAGGATTGAATTTCTTCCAGCACTAGAATTTATTAGGCAAAACGGAGGATGATGCAAGATTGTTGTTTAAGCAGGTAAAACATGTTGGGGACAACTTTTCCTACATAATCGCAGACGAGGAATCGAGAGAAGCCATTGTTATTGATCCGAGCTATAATGGCGATGTAATTCTTGATTTCGCGATAAAAAATGGGTTGAAAATAAAATTCATCGTTAATACTCATGATCATGGTGACCACGTTATGGATAATTCAAAAATTAAAAAGCGTTTTAACTCAAAAATTGTTGCTCACAAGTTGTCTAAAACATACAAAGACATCGAAGTAGTTGAGGGAGACATAATAAAAATTGGCAAAATCGATCTCAGAGTAATACATACACCAGGGCATACGCCTGACAGCATATGCTTGTTACTTGACAAAAAACTCCTCACGGGCGATACGTTATTTGTTGGGGAATGCGGGAGAACGGATTTAATTGGAGGTAATCCAGCGGACATGTACAACAGCCTTTTTGGTAAGTTAATGAAACTTGACGACGACATCGAGGTTTACCCGGGTCATGATTATGGTTTAAAACGAAAATCAACGATAAGAGAGGAGAAGAGGACAAACTATGTTCTCGAAGAACGTTCACTTGAAGAATTCATAGAATTCATGAGAGAACCATAGTTGAACTCGGAGCACACCATTATAGAATATTTTAGAATATTTCTAAGACAATTCAGCGTACCACTTTCCTGGATTTTTCATTATTCTAAAATATGAATGTTTTATTTTACCTGCTAGATTACTTTCCAAGGTTTCATTTAAACCGCAGACATTCTTTAGGATGAATTCGATTCCTAATGGAAAAAATTTTTCAGCAAATTCCTTGTCACGTGGGAAAAGTTGTCCATACTCGTCTTTTCCTCTAAAAAACATTGCTGTGGCTGTCACCATAATTGTACAAGATGAAGGAACGTTGTGTTTTTCATCAAGTAATAACGCACCAATAAATCTATCATTCCTGGACAGTTTACGCAGAAGGTCTCTTCCCACCCGATAAACGGTGTCTCCCAACGCCTTGTTTCCGAATCTTTCAATTAGGTTCTCAATGTGATCTTTCATGTTTTTCTCGTTAAACTCACTTGGATACTCATGAATTAAGGCTTTACCAGATTCCCACATTGCTCTTTTAACGCATTCACGGATCTGGCTGTCATCAATGGCTTCCCACACGTATTTCATTTCTGGGTCAGTGGCATATCCAAGGTATGCAGTAGCTGAATGTCCCATGTTATGCACGAAGAGTTTCTGGTCCACATAAGCAGTGATGTTTTTCTTTGGTTCAATCCCCTCAACTTTTGGGACTCCTTTTTTAAAAGCATTCGCGTCTAGGATCAGTTTGTTGTATGCCTCGGCGTAAATAAGCAAAGGATCTTTTCTTTTTTCTTCTTTGCTCATTATTGGAACCATCTTTCCAATACTTGTTTCAACAAGTCCTACAGCGGAATCTAAAGGGAAAGATTTTGGGAGATATTTTAACAAGCCTTCTCTGAACAGTGAAGGTGAGTTTCTAATGTTTTCGCATATTATGATGTCTATGGGACCTTTTCCTTGATTAATTCTTTCCTTTATTCCTGTGGCTAAGACTGGATAGACGCCTTGAAGGTTGTTAACTCCTACAGATGTGGATACTGTGTCAGCTGACAAAATTTCATCAATTACCTTTTTTGACTCTTCGATGTTAACAGCTCGAACGTTTTCGACCAATATTGTTTCTGGATATTTGTCCTTGATCACTATTTTGTATCTTCTTTGCCTGTTCAGTTCCTTTACTATTTTTTTGTCCATGTCGACAAAAACAACCTCGTAGCCTGCCTTAGAGAACAGCTGTCCAACAAGAGAACGACCAATATTTCCAGCCCCAAAAACAACAATCTTTTTCATTCTGAAGCCTTTCCTAGACACAGTTTCAACTTTTCACGAGATATTTCTTTAAAAACTCCCTTTCCTTTTTCAGGTTCCAACCTTTAACATCAAACAATGAGCATCGCGCATGAGGGTAAATTATGCCTTTCCCAAGGATTTCCCGTTGCCTACTTGCATGAATAAGGGAAATTGCGGCATCTAATCCCCCGCATTTTGTTATGTAGTTTCCCGGGTTGATAAGCCTCTTGTCTATCATTTGAAGGGTTGTCGCGATGTTCGAAGGATCACTTCCGCTTGAGCCAACTATTGTAATCTCGTCATAGTGAATTCTGTGCGTATCAATTTTTATAATTCTATTGTTAAATGGAATGCCGCCAAAAAAGTGTGCAACTCCTTTTGGAGCTAAGTACCTAATAGCGTCCTCGTGGGCGTTCGGGTCTCCAATAGCAACAATCACGTCATCCACGCCGTTTCCATCAGTAATTTTCACTATTGTTTCTTCTAACTGCTTTGAAAGAACACAAATAAGGTTAATTGACTGATTTTTTGCCCTCCTTTTAAGGGCATTGCTGATCATCTCAATTCTTTCCTGATGGTGGCCTGAAACAACTATGTTTTTTGGATGATATGACATAGCGAGCTCAGTATTCATGAACCCCATCGGTCCATCACCCATAATAAGCGTCGTTCCGCCCTTCTTTGGTCCTATTTTAATTCGTTGTTTATCGTTTATGCCCTCTTTTACGCGGTGAAAAATTCTTTCTTGCGCAGCTATGACACATGATATGGGTTCAGCTAATGCAGCTGCAAAATACGGAATTTTGTCACTACAAAGTCTTAATAAACAGCCTGCTTCAATTGCTTCTTCCGTAATTTGAACATACTCAGCGAATAGTCCTGGAAGAGTATATCCTATTGCTAATTTTTTTATGCCTTTGCCACAGTTTCTGTATCTTTCCTTGAATTGCTGAGGACTACGGGGAACAGCTGGCTGTATAGCGAACCTTTCACCTACCGAGAATTTATTTTTTAGGTTTTTGCCAACCTTAACTATTGTGATTGAGCCTTCGTGGCCAATTATTCTAGGATACTTAGCAACATCCCATCCGTACAATAAAGGATGAGAGGAACCTTGATTGATGAGTTTATTATCTGAAGCGCAAGCTGCGGCTGCATCCACCCTTGCGAGTAGTTGATCATCTTCGCATTCTGGAATGTCAACAGTGGACAATTTGAGGTTTTGTTCACCAACGCCAGAGAGGACAACAGCCTGCATAGTCTCAGGTAAAGAATAATCATCAGACACATTCATGTAATCATTTAATCTTGACATGATAAAGATTCGACCAAAATTTTATTTTTTGAAAAAGGCATTTGTGTTTTGTGGTAATTATTTTTTCTAAAAAAGAAAACAATGGCTCGCAGAGTCGAAGTCAAGAACATTTTTTGACAGAATAAAACACATAAAGAAAAAAGGTGACGCTATTTCACTTATGCTATTTCAGATCGTATTTCTTTGCCATTTTCTTAAGAAACTTCAATCCTTCTGAGGCGAGAGCGTCTGCGCTTGGCGCCATTTTTCTCCAAATCGCTGTGGAAGCTGCAATTTTTTCCATGTCTTGAGTAAAAGACTCCACCACTATCCATCTGTTGTAATTTATTTCTGATAACGCTCGGAAAACTCCGTCCCAGTCAACATGGCCAGTTCCAGCTATGCTTCGGTCGTTTTCGCAGCAGTGCATGTGCCAAAGCATGGAACCTGTGTCTTTTATTGGTTGGTAAAAGTTTTTCTCCTCGATATTCATGTGAAACGTATCCAGATGAACCTTAATGTTCGGTTCACCTACGTCCTTAGCTAGCTTCATTGCGTCAGCTGCAGTGTTTATGAAGTATGTTTCAAACCGGTTTACAGGCTCTATTCCAAGTGTTATCCCATATTTTTTGGCGTATTGACATATTTTCTTCAAAGAGTCGACGCTGTATTTCCACTCTTCTTCGGTTCTGGGTTTTCCAGTTATTTTTCCCCAGGCAGTGTAAACGACTCCGTTTATTGAGTCTCCACCAAGTTCCGAGATGACTTCTATACTTCGTTTCATGTGTTCAACGCCACGTTCCCTCGTTGCTGCATCACTGCTAGTTATATCCAAATTCTGTGGCAACCCCATTGAGCCTAAGGCTGTTACGCCATGCCGCTCTAGTTCCTTCTTTGTCTTCTCTGCATCTATCACATCTAGTTCCATCAGCGGAATTTCAACGCCTTCAAAACCGATATCTTTGACTTTTTTGATGAGTTTTATGGCGGGAAGGTCAAACCTCTCAGCCCACAAGAAAAGATGAACACCAAATTTTACCATGCCCAAAAGTATAGTCATTAATTTGATATAAGTTTATCCATCATCATTGAAAAATGCTCGTTACATGAATCTTTCTTATTCATGCTTCTCGAGTAACTCAGCCAATTTTTCAGCACTTCCTCGAATTCCATAATAATCAACTATTAGTTGACGCATTTCCTCTTTAACCATGTTCTGAGCAGATTCAACTCTTCCAGTTCTCCGAAGTTCTTTCTCGTATGCTTGACGGATTGCAGTGCCAATATTAATCTTCGTTACACCGTTTCTGATGCCTGCAAGAACACTTTCCCTTTCTATGCCCGATCCTCCGTGAAGCACAATAGGCACATTTGTAACTGATATAATCTTGGAAAGATGTTCAATGTTAAGTCTTGCATTTATCTTCTTTTCGTCCTTCGCTGCACCATTTATGGCTCCATGAACGTTTCCTATCGCAACAGAAAGCCAATCAACACTGGTTTCCTCAACAAATCTTTTCGCCTCCTCTACATCTGTGAATCCCTTACCTGAACGGAAAAGCTCTTCGTAGGGAGGCAATGGACCCTTCTCGTGCCCGTAGACAGCGCCAAGCTCAGCCTCAACTGGAACGTGCTGCGCGTGAGCAAGTTTCACAACCTTTTTGGTAACCTCAATGTTTTCTTCAAGGCCAAGTCTCGACCCATCAATCATAACCGAATCGTATCCCAAGCTAAGTGCCTCTTGAATTAACTTGTTCCAGTCGACAAAGTCCCCGTCTTCATCAATCACTGGAACATGATCAAGATGAAGCCTAGTGTATGCTTTATTTTCATGTTTTTCGTATTCCTGCTTCACTGCACTTAGATTTTGTGCGCCAAATTTCTCTATATCAGGAAGGGCCACCTCAAGAAGACCAAAACATCTTAGCTCTGTCAGAACCTCTACTACGGGCTTAACCATAGGCAAATATGCAATGTTGAAGGCTGGAATCAGAATATGGGTCTCAAAGGCTTTGTGCATTATGTCATCTAAAACAGACTCGGAAAGTATTATTTCGTATTTTTCTTCATGGTACATCATGTCGCACTCTCTCCATAGGTTAAGTACATTATTCCTCTAAGGTTTATCGAAAGATTACGGATAATTTGATGGCGCGATTCTATTATAGGTTTTGCAGAAATGGCCGTGACTAGACATCCAGTTTCGAAATTATATGATAGCACATATTAATGTGGTCGTAAACTTTCATTAACATGACTTAAAATATTAGCATGAGATTGGAGGAAAATACATGCCCTCACTTCTTATGGGTATTGATTTGGGGACATCATCATGTAAAACTGTGATTTTTGATCTTGATGGTAAAAAGGTTTCAGAAGCTCAAGAAGAATATCCCGTCTATCACCCTCAGCAGAGGTGGGCTGAACAGAAACCTCAAGAATGGTGGAACGCTGCTGTAAAGACAATAAAGGAGAGCCTAAAAAAAGCTCGTGATCAAAATGGGGAAATCGCCGGATTGTCCGTCACGTCTCAAAGAGAAGCCGTTGTACCTATAAATAAAAAAGGAGAAGAATTATATAATAGCATAATTTGGCTTGATGGTCGAACAGTTTCTCAAGCCCGAAAAATCCGTGAACTATTAAGTGAACAAAGAGTTTTATCCATCACTGGAGTAGCGATTGATCCGATCTATTCAGCCTCTAAGATACTGTGGCTTAGAGAAAATGTCCCAGAGGTTTACGAAAAGACTACTTGTTTCCTTTGCGCAAAGGACTACATCATTTACAAGCTTACTGGCGAAATCGTGACAGATTACTCGATGGCGTCCCGAACCATGCTTTTCGATGTGGTAAACCGGAAATGGTCAACTGAGATTTGTTCAGCTATGGGTATATCAATTGACAAGCTTCCTCCAGCAAAGGAGTCGACATCAGTAATTGGCGAAGTCTCAGCCAAAGCATCCCGAGAATCAAACCTCCCGAAAGGACTACAGGTTGTGAATGGAGGGGGAGATCGACCTTGCGAATGCCTAGGTGCAGGTGTAACTCAGCCTGGTTTAGTTAACATTGGGACAGGTACAGGGTCTGTTGTCGAGGTTCCTTTAAGCAAACCTGTTATTGATGCGAAAGGAAGAATTCCATGTTGCTGCCACGTAATTCCAGATACGTGGGAGTATGAGGCAATCATCGCAACAACAGGCGCCTCATTAAGATGGTTCAGAGACACCTTCTGCAGTGAAGAAAAAAGCCAAGCACAAAAACAGGGCGTGGATCCATACGATTTACTAACAGAAAAAGCTGAAAAGACAAGCCCAGGCGCAGATGGCCTATTCTATTATCCGTATCTGACTGGCGCTTTTTCCCCGAAATTCAACGAGAAAGCCAGAGGAATCTTTTTTGGCATAAACATCTCCCATGGAAAAGGCCATTTTGTCAGAGCGATTCTTGAGGGGGTTGCCTTTCAATACCTTGAGACCTTTAAACTTTTAAGAACTTTAGGCGTGAAAATCCAAAAACTACACATGGTTGGCGGTGAAACGCGAAGCTCACTATGGAATCAAATAAAAGCCGATGTGACGGGGAAAGAGATTAAAGTGCCAGAAGTCGATGATGCAGCGGCTTTAGGAGCAGCCTCACTTGCGGGAACAGGCGTAAAACAATACCCAAGCCTTAAAAAAGCAGTTGAAGAGACAGTTAAGACAAAAAAGGTTTTTAAACCAAATCCTGAGCAACAAAAAACTTACGCTATGATCTATAAAAACTATAAAACGGTTTATTCAAAGGCAGAAAAAGGATTCATGATATATTAGGCAACGTTTACTAGTACATGTGCATTCAAAGTTCAAAGCGATTTTAAAGACAATTTTAATCAATTGAATCAAATATTGCTCTTAAAAGGTTACTTTTTATGAATTTGTGATCAACTATCTTACCATCCAAAGCGTTCAAGCCTCTACAGCATGGGATGATTCTAAGAGTTCCGGTGTTGCGGTTATTCAGCAAAAACTCGAATGGGTAAAGTCTACAGACCGACGGGCGTATCTTGTAGATGGTGCAAGCATGTTTTTTAGATTCTGGATCGTACTTTAAAAATATGCATGACCCGTCTTCTTTTTCTTTCATAAACTGTTTGTTACCGTCTTTTTTCTTGACATTATTGACATAAATTTCTGGGTTGTAGCCATTTTTTCTGAGTTTTTCAATGTCTTTAATAGACAGTTGAGGTCCGCCTAAGTTGCAACAAAAGATAGCGCAACGTTGGCATTTAAACCTGAAATTCTTTTTGAAAAATGTTAAGTCTCTAATCTGTCTAGCCTTGGGATCAAATGTTATCTCTGCAATTTCTAATGCCATTTTTGACATCCATTAATTTACAGTGAAACTTTAGTTCAAATACATTTTCTTATATTAACATGATAAAGGGTTGTAAATTACTTTCTAGCGGATGTCTTCATTTTTTAAAAACAAATATATACATCTTTCGAAATACATAACGGGGGGAGAGTAGAATGTTTTTTCAGAGCAGAAAAAAGGAGGCGGTAGCCAAAATTAAAGAGAGACTTTTGAATGAGCTTGGAGGAGAAGAGTTTAGGCAACTATTAGAGGAAACTCGGAGAAACTGGATACGTGAAGCCGGAGCTTGGCCTTCTCCGTCTGAAGATGACATAATATTAGCGATGGATTACAATCTTAGTGAACAAAAAAGGAAAAAGGCACTAGAAAAATTACTTCTACCAAGACTTGATTTTGAAGGAACTAAAGTTGACATTAGTCACGATGGAAAAAATTGGAAAATCTATTATTATCCCATAGATTTTTTCGAAAGTGATCTTCAGAGATTTGGCAAGTTTCTTGAATCAATTGATGAAAAAGGAGAAAACGTCGAGGCCATCATTCCCAACATGGGCTGGGTTAGCGCAAGCTGGATCTTTGGCGCTGGATACCAAGGAATTAAGGGCTTTGCCGTTGTCACTAAGAAACGTCCGATTTAACCTTTCTCCTTTTTGAATGGGAAAAATTTTTTAGGAAAATATTTTATCGAACTAATCTGTCCACAATTTTTCCTTCTGAATTATAAAGTTGCACGTCGAGAGCCATTTTTCCTAAGGCGTGCGTTGCACAACTTAAGCAAGGATCAAATGCTCGGATAACTGCTTCAACTCTGTTTAGGAGCCCCTCGCCTAGATGTTTTCTAGTTACGTATTTCTTTGCGACTTGGGTAACAGCCATATTAAATGCAAGATTGTTGTTTTCCGTGGCGATGATCATGTTAACCCATGTTACTAAACCTTCTTTGTTAACCTTATAGTGGTGAATCAACGTTCCTCTTGGCGCTTCTGCCACTCCGACGCCTTCGTATCTGTTAACTGAGGCTTTAGCCCACACGTTATCCCCGTAAGTCTCTGGATCTTCCAAAATTTCTTTTGCCTTCTCGATACAGAAAAGAAGCTCAATTAGCCGTGCATAATGGTAGAGGAAAGTACTTTGAACAATGCCATTTGTGCCTAATTTCTTGAAATCCTTTAACTCTTTATCAGCCATTTCTGTGCCACAATGCGATGCAATATTTAGTCTTGCTAAAGGACCGACTCTGTAAATGCCATTTGGATATCCTAAGGGCTTGTAATATGGAAACTTCATGTAACTCCATCGTTCGACGGCTTCACCAATGTACTCGTAATATTTCTTTGGATCTAAGTTCTCCGCTACAATTTTGCCTTCTGGATCAACTACCTTGATTTTCCCGTCATAGTGCTCAAGCCCACCGTCAGGAGCTACGAGGCCCAAATAGTAAGTTGGAAAATTGCCAAAATTATCTATCTCTTCTTTGAAATCGTCAATTTTGCCTTTGAACATATCCAAAGTCTCTAAGGTAATGTTCAAAGCATCTGGAAGATTTGCCATAATTTTCTCTGACTTATCCTTCGATAATGAAGTTTTTACTCCGCCAGGAACAAGCCAATCGCTCGAATGGATTCTCTTACCCGCAAGGTACTCAATAATTTCTTGCCCAAATTTTCTCAGCGTAATGCCTTTTTTGGCAATCTCTGGGTATTTTTCAATCAAACCGAAAACATTTCTCACACTTGGATCAGCATCCATCCCTAGAAGCAAATCAGGCGACGAAAGATGGAAGAAGCTAAGCGCATGAGACTGTATCAATTGTCCCATGTGCATTAGACGTCGCAACAGTTCAGCTGACCTTGAAATATTAACTGCAATTATGTCATCGCATGCTTTGATTGACGCAAGCAGGTGGCTGACAGGACATATCCCGCATGTCCTAGATGTTATACCAGGCATCTCGTAAAACGGGCGACCTTCACAGAACTTTTCAAACCCTCTGAAATCGGTAACTTGGAATCTAGCTGTATCAACTGAACCGTCTTTATTCAGAAATATGGACACTTTAGCGTGTCCTTCAATTCTTGTTATAGGGCTTATTACAATTTTGTCCATTGTTCGATTATCTCCTTTATCCGTATTTTGACCTGTTTTCCATGTTAGGCGTCCTACCTGATAACAACTCGGTCAGAACATAGTTTATTGTGTCTGCAGATGGAGGACACCCAGGGATATAATAGTCCACCCTAACAACCTCATGTAAAGGAACCGTTTGTTTCAAAAGCTTCGGAACGTCGTTTGGAACCTGTCCATTAACATCAGCGGTTTCAATAAACGCTCTTTTAAGTGTTGATTCAACACTATCTTTGACGGTGTTCCTTAAACCAGTTACATTTCCCGTAACTGCACAGTCGCCTAACGATATGAGAATTTTTGTCCGTTCCCTAACCTGTTTAAGTAGTTCCAGTTGCTCCTCGTTTGCAACTGCTCCTTCAACCAGAGTGACATCTACGTTTTCTGGAAAAACTTTGACATCCATTATTGGGCTGTAAACAAGCTGGACCTTTGTAGCTATGTCTATGAGTCGTTCATCTTGATCTAAAAAAGACATGTGGCAACCTGAACATCCACTAAGCCAAACTGTGGCAACTCGTGTTCTATTTAAAGAATTCATTTAACTCCGTCTCCTTGCGAGTATAAACTCTGCTATTTTTTTATCTCTAATTTGCGAAATAGGTTGACCTTCGACGTAAATAGCTCCAACCGGACAAACCTTGGCACATTTCCTACAAGATGTACAAATCTTCGAGACACCCCACTGGTCGTCGAGGTCAATGACTACCTCTGTGTCTTTTCCTCTATTTTTTAGGTCAAGAACATGAACACCCTCAACTTCATCACAAACTCGGATGCACCTAGTGCATAATATGCATCTATTTCTGTCGATGACAAGAAACTCGTGTGTAGTATCCAAATCGTGTGTGTTCCAATCACGTTTGAAACTAACGTGGTCAACTCCCAGTTTGTTAGCTAAATCTTGCAACTCACAATTATTATTAGCCACACAGACTGAACAAATATGAATTCTTTCAGACAAAATAAGTTCTAAAGCCATTTTGCGGTATTTCTTAAGTCTTTCTGAGTCAGTTATGACTTCCATCCCATTACTAACTGGGGTCGTACATGCTGGGAAAAGCTTAGGTGAACCCTTCACTTCAACAAGACATAATCTGCAGCCACCAAGACTCGACAAACCATCTAGCTCACATAAAGTAGGAATTATTATCCCGTGTTCTTTTGCAGCTTTGAGTATTGTGTCACCTTCATGTGAAGTAACTTCTTGTTCATTGATCTTTAGCTTTATGACTCCTATGCTCATAAATTATCGGCCTTCTTCTCTTTTTGGAAACATTTTCCCGCTGAACATTTCTTCTGAGATATATGTTCAATATACTCGTTCCTGAAATAGCGTAATGTCGTCAAAACTGGATTTGGAGCTGTCTGCCCAAGTCCACAGAGGCTTGCTTCTCTGATGTAATTGCCTAGTTCCTCTAACAAGTTTATGTCTTCCATTCTTCCTTCTCCTCTCATGATTCTTTCAAAAGTTTCCCTAATTTTGGCAAGCCCTACTCTACATGGAACACATTTCCCGCATGATTCATCCACACAAAAGTCAGTGAAAAACTTGGCAGTATCAACCATGCATGATTGATCATCAATCACAACAATGCCTCCAGAACCCATAATTGCTCCAGCTCTAGTAAGGGATTCATAATCAATTGGCAGGTCTAATTGTTCTTCGGGGAGACATCCACCAGAAGGTCCACCTACAAGAACAGCTTTGAATTTTCTGTTGTTTGGAATACCGTTACCTATTTCATACACAACCTCTCTTAGAGTAGTGCCCATCGGTACCTCAATCAATCCGGGGCTGTTTGTTTTTCCAGTTAAAGAAAAACACTTTGTGCCACTGCATTTTGGCGTACCGATTCCAGCAAACCAAGCTCCGCCATTATTGATTATTATTGGAATGTTGGCTAAAGTTTCGACATTCTGTATGAGAGTCGGCTTTCCCCACAAGCCAGAAGTTGCGGGATAAGGTGGTCTAGGGCGGGGCATCGCCCTTTGTCCTTCAATTGAGGCCAAAATCGCTGTCTCTTCCCCTGCTACGAAAGCTCCGGCTCCAAGTCTCAAATCAATACTGAAGTTGAAAGATGTTTCTAGAATATTTTCGCCAACAAGGTTTAATGTTCTGGCTTGATCAAGCGCCTTTTTAAGAGTCGTGATCGCAAGTGGATATTCCGCTCTAATATAGATGTAGCCCTTCTCCGCCCCTATCGCATATGCTGCAATAAGCATTCCTTCAATAATTGCATGCGGATCGGCTTCTGCGAGTGTTCGGTTGGCAAAAACTCCTGGATCACCCTCATCCAGATTGGCTATAATATATTTTGGGTTTCCCGATGCCCTCGCAACAAAAGTCCATTTTTGGCCAGTTAAGAAACCCGCGCCTCCTCGGCCTCTTAGTCCACTTGCCATTACCTCGTCTATTACTGCTTTTGGTGTCATGTTAGTTAGGCTCTTCACCAGTGCTGAATATCCACCCATTGCTATATAGTCTTCAATATTGTATGGGTCAATCTTTCCAGCGTTCCTCAGAATTAATCTACGCTGTTTTTTAAAAAACGACTCATTCCTGTAAAGCATGCTCTTAATTGGTGTTCCTTTAACAATGTGTCCCTTCACTATTTCTCGAGCACTTTCAGGAGTCACGCTTTGATAGAGATAGTCTCCAGGCTCAATGACAACTGCTGGACCAACGCTGCATGTGCCCACACAGCCTGTTCTAGCAACCTTACAGTCTTTTTCAACTTCATTTTCCTTTATGGCTTGCTCAAATGCTTTTAACACGTCCTCTGCGCCAAAAGGTAGACATCCACTGGAGCAGCAAACATTTATTCTATACTTGTATGATCTTCGAAGGTCAAGGTCTCTTTCTGCAAGCTTAACCAAATCAATTGGTTTCAACGTTTTCTTCTCCCAGCACAGATTTGATTTTGTTTATCACTATTTCTGGAGTAGCTTTACCGATGACTGCGTTATCAACAATGGCGTTTGGAGCCATGGCGCAAGCACCTATACAACGTGTAATGAAAACAGAAAGTTTACCGTCTGCTCGCGTTTCTCCACGCTTCACACTGAATTCATTCTCTACAGCGGTGATAATTTCTTCGACGCCTCTAACAAAGCATGCTGTTCCAAAACAGAAAGTAACTATATGGCTTCCTGGTTTTTTTAGTTTGAAGAAATTATAGAACGTAGCAACTCCATAAACATGGCTTTTTGGAAGATTTAGGGAATTCGAGATATAAGTGAGGATATCCTTGTCAAGATAGCCATAAATCTCCTGGGCATAATGTAGAATCTCAAGAAGAGCATCTTTCCGATGTCCATGCTGCATAATAAACTTATCAAGCATAAGTAGGCGTCTGTCACTGTTTACTGGCGTATGTCAGCCTCCTACCTTGAAACTTGTTTTAGCAGAAAACATTTTCACATATTTAAAAGTTACTTAATCATTGATAACATAAAAAATGACTAATTTCCCTTTTCACCTTAAAATATACAAATTATTTTATAATAGTAGCAATTCAAAGCGTCTACTGTGAATCTAATTTAATCCTATTCAAAATTTTATTTGCAATTGAGCCGGGTCTAACATGCAAATTGTCGTCAAGCTTAAACCATTCAGCCTTTCTAACTTTTTAGATTCAATTATTTTGGCGATTTCTGAGCATGCTCAGAATCTAATCATCAATCGATCTTGGTTTTGATGAGCGAATCTTCCAAGAAAACAGAATATACACAGTAAATCCTTTCTATTGTCTCGCCAGTTCTTATGTGCCCAGCGATTAGGCCCAAATAAGAGTGGTTTCATCATGCTTTTTTTATCAACTAAGCCTTTTTGCCATTTAGAAATGCGATGATAATAGTTGAAGAAGTTTCGTCAAAGAAGACGTGAAAAAAATTATGTGTCTTTCGATAATGCCATAAAGCAATGTCCAATCAGCAAGTTTAAGCCACATAAACAGCAATGCTTTAACATATCACTTTTCTCTCCCTATATTTTCAAGGTATATTTCATAAGTCGATATGCTTATAGTTAAATTTAGTCAAATTATGATGCAAGGAGGAAGAATCTTGAAATTTTCAAATGGCCGCTGGCTTATGCGCCTTGGTGTCACACCATTTTTTCCAGTTCATATTTACGATGTAGATGTTGAACCGGATGCTTTGACCATTTATGGCCCAACCAGAAGAGTAACGCATCGCGGAGATACTATTGACCTTGCAATGTTAACTGTTCGGTTTTCATCACCAATGCCTGACGTCATTCGTGTTCAGATTTACCACCATAAAGGGGGACAGCCCAAAAAACCTGAATTTCAGATTAATATACACTCGGGACATAGGGTAGAAATTCATAATGACTCTCAAGCAGCAACCTTAACAAGTGGTCGCCTGACAGTACGTGCTGAAAAGGCTGGAAACTGGAACATTTCATTCAGAGATGGCGACCGAACTATTACAAGTAGCGGTTGGCAAGCCATGGGTATAATGGACACAAATGATGGACGGTTCATTCGTGAACAATTAACGTTAAGCGTAGGAGAATGCGTTTATGGTCTAGGCGAAAGATTTACAGCTTTTGTGAAAAATGGTCAAACTGTAGATATTTGGAACGAGGACGGTGGCACAAGCAGCGAACAAGCATACAAGAATGTTCCTTTTTATTTGACTAACAGGGGATACGGCGTATTTGTTAACCACCCAGAAAACGTTTCATTCGAAGTTGCATCTGAAAATGTTGAACGAGTGCAATTCAGTGTCCCAGGAGAGTATCTGGAATATTTCCTGATCTATGGCCCTTCACCTAAAGAAGTTCTTACTCGTTACACAGCGCTTACTGGTCGACCAGCATTGCCTCCAGCTTGGTCTTTTGGCCTTTGGCTGAGCACGTCCTTCACAACTGATTATGATGAAGAAACTGTGACAAGCTTTATTCAAGGTATGGCTGACCGTGACCTACCGTTACATGTGTTTCATTTCGATTGTTTCTGGATGAAGGAATTTCATTGGTGCAATTTCAAGTGGGATGAACGTGTTTTTCCTAATCCACAAGAAATGCTTAAAGGGCTAAAGGCTCGAGGCTTACACATTTGTGTGTGGATAAATCCATACATCGCCCAACGTTCAGCGCTTTTCGACGAAGGTGCGAAAAATGGGTATTTACTCAAGCGACCAAATGGAGATATTTGGCAGTGGGATCGGTGGCAGGCAGGAATGGGCATAGTGGATTTCACCAATCCTGATGCTTGCCGTTGGTTTAGCGAAAAGCTTCGTGCATTGGTAGATATGGGCGTGGATTGTTTTAAAACTGACTTTGGGGAACGTATTCCAACAGACGTAGTTTATTTTGACAGTTCAGACCCTGAAAAAATGCATAACTATTACACATACCTTTACAATAAGACAGTTTTCGAAACGTTAGAAGACAAGTTAGGCAAAGGAGAAGCAATAGTATTTGCGCGCTCTGCAACCGCTGGGTGCCAAAAATTCCCTGTCCATTGGGGTGGTGACTGTACAGCAACCTTTGAGTCCATGGCTGAAAGCTTGCGAGGAGGACTTTCGCTAGGTCTCTCAGGATTTGGATTTTGGAGCCACGACATCGGTGGATTTGAACAAACTGCTTCAGCAGATGTGTATAAGCGTTGGTGCGCCTTTGGATTGTTATCTTCTCATAGTCGGCTACATGGTAGCAGCTCATATCGTGTACCATGGCTCTTTGATGAAGAGGCGGTTGATGTACTACGCTTTTTCACTAAGCTCAAATGTCGACTAATGCCTTACTTGTATGGCATAGCTTGTGAAGCCCATGAAAAAGGAATCCCCATGTTGCGGGCCATGACGCTTGAATTCCCAGATGACCCTGCATGCGATTACCTTGATCGCCAATACATGTTAGGCGATTCTTTTCTAGTAGCGCCGATTTTCTCGTCCGATGGAAAAGTTGACTATTATTTGCCAGATGGACGCTGGACAAACTTCATATCCAACAAAGTAGTAGAAGGCGGACGCTGGATTCATGAGAAACATGGCTATTTAAGCCTACCGCTCATGGTTCGACCAAACAAAGTTATTCCAGTTGGAAAAAACGAACTGCGACCTGATTATGACTATGGTGACGGTGTAGTTTTTCACATCTTTGAATTAAACGATGGTACAACAGTAACAAGGCATGTACCGACGGTGAAAGGCGAGGCTGTTATGACAGTTGAGGTTAACCGTAAGGGATATGACGTTCACATAAAAGTCGAAGACACTATTAAACCTTGGTCAGTTCTATTGAGGGGGATTGCTTCTGTTATATCAGTTAAAGGAGGTTCTACTAAGGTAGATGCGTTGGGGACACTATTGATTCCAAAGAAAGGTGAAAGTTGCCTCAAAGTTCGTTTGTCAAAAGACCGCCAACGTTTTTTTTGATTTAGCGTTACTTCTCAAAGTTCCAGCTACATTTAATGGCTTTCCACTTACAAGCCAACACCCACGGTGTTTTATTACTTTCAGGTTTGCAGGGAGAACAAATATATTTAATTTTGTTGCGATGCTCTTGGGTTACTACAACTAAGGGTTTGTCCTCAAGATCAATCATCAATGTCATCAATTCTAATACTCCTTTACGACATTGTTTCACGCATCTCCCGCATCCATTGCATTTTTCACTGTCAATGATGATGAAGTATTCACCTGAACCATTTCTATAGCCATAAAAGGTTGATTATAACAAATCATCTCCATCATTTTCAGGCTGCTTTCGATTTTTCATATAATGCCTTTGCGAAAAGTGCAGCTCCTGTAGCTCCAGCGATCATAGGATTACATCCGTTTTCTTCCCAGTCCAGCATAGGAAGACGTTTGATACCTATTATATTTTCTATCCTGGTTACAATGCCAATGTTTTTGGATTGACCGCCAGTTACAACAAAATCCTTTTCGTAACCCACTTTTTCAAGCAATTTACTCATCCTTATAGCCATTGCTCGTGTGTAGGTTGCAAGAACTTTTTCTTTTGACCATCCTCTACGTAGTAAACCTAGGGCTTCGGTTTTTGCAAAAACTACGCAGGTACAGCTAACTGGATCGGGTTCTACATCAATTTTCAGTGACGCTTCACCAATTTCTTCGATTGAAATTTTTAATAAGTCAGCGAAAATTTTCATGCCTCGTCCTATATCAGCTGCACGCCTTTCGTTGACGACAAAATTTAGCAATGTTCCTTTTTCTCCTCTTCCTTTGCAGCACGAATCTCCCTCTTCCGTTGACCAAAAAGTTTGAAATTTCATCAAAATATATCATAGATTTTGGTATGTTCGAGTCATTTTTTTATTCTCTCTATATTTTTTGTGGCAACTTTCATAGAAACAGATTTTACACGTCGTCTCATGTATCACTGTGTTTATTAGATCTTATATTCACTAGGAATATTCCTGATAACGTAAGCATTGAACCAAGTATTGACACAAAATCCATGTTTTCTCCCAAAAAAAGCCATCCTGAAAATAAGGCAACTAGTGGAATTATGAAACTGGAACTTGAGACAACCGTTACGTCTTCATTTTTCAGAAGATAAAGCCATATTGTCCATCCTACAACAGCGCTGCCAATGGCTGTGTAAATGACCATCCAAAGATACATTGATTCTTGTGGTAAAAAAAGTCTTCCTGAAAATAAATCAAACACTCCTAGAGGGACTATACCAAATGCCCATTGAAAAAAGTTTGTTATAAAAGAATCAACGTATCTTAGAAATCTTTTATAATAAACTATTGTAACAGCCCAGAGGAATGCGCCAAAAATCAATAGCAATGAAGAAATTAAGGTTATTGTATTAATCTTTCCGAGGAAAAGAAGAATTACTCCTATGAATCCGACAGTTGTTCCTACAAGTCTAACGAAGTTTATCTTTTCATCTAAAAATGGAATAGCTAGACAAAATACGAAAAGCGGCTGCGTGTATGTAAGCACCGCTCCTAGACCTGAACTTTCTCCCTCTAGACCAGTATTTGTAACCATAACTCCGAAGGTATTTATTGCGCATAGCAGTAAAACCCTCTTTAGGGTTTTTGTATCGTTCGGAATTCTTTTTCGTAGCGCTAGAAAAACTGGAGACATTGCAATTGTAGAGAAGATAAATCGATGTAACATAAAAACTGGTGAGGGGACGTAACTTAAGGCTATTTTGGTTGCAGACCATCCTGTTCCCCACAGTAAGGCAAGCAGTAGAAAGAGTAGAAGGTTTGTAGGTTTCATGTTTTTCGCCATTTTTATTTTATGGTAATGTGTGACGTTATAGAAAGGCTTCGTATATTAGGTTGTTGCTTCCCGATTTATTACCTTTGAGTAATATTTATATATTACCATTTGGTAATTATTTTCACGTAGATACAAAACATGGAGGTGAGTTGTATGCCAGATGAATACTGGGATGATTGGTATGAAGGAAGAAGAAGATGGTGGCCATTCTTCCGAGGTGGATTCATGGATATAGACAGAATAATGCGGGAAATGGAAGAGTTAATCGAGAGACAATTCGAAGAGTTTTCTAGAATGGCGCCAAAGGATCTTGTTAGGGAAAGAACCTTGCCAGACGGCTCTAAAATACGCGAGTTCGGACCATTCGTCTACGGCTACAC
>CAZPBM010000061.1:0-58582 GCA_964584965.1 uncultured Candidatus Bathyarchaeia archaeon
GGTTGGAACCACGTTTACGCTGATGTTGAACACAATTTTTGTGTCGTCAATTATGATGTTATGCGGACCAATCTTGGTGATTGGAACCGTTATTGTAACATTGAAGAACCCTGTGCCGTTTGCTGATGTAGTACCAACAACTGTGGTTCCATCCCACTTGATTGTAACCGTTCCAGGATGGAAATAGTTGCCAGCAATAATCAGTGACCCTAGCACCTTAACATCCACGTGCAGTGGACCAGCAACGGCGAAGTCTGTGTTGTTACCAAAGAGCCAAGTAAGGTAAAGTTGACGCTTTCCATCAACTTGCATTAAGCCTCTATGGTACTCTGTGAAATCAGCAACATCGCGACCTACTTTGTCTTTAGCTGTGAACTGAACAATTGTGTACGCTCTTGACTGGTTTCCTCCTGGGGTCACAGCTTTACCTGCGTCTGGCGCAGTCATGGAATATGTTAACTGCCCATTTACGTCAACAGCGAGGAAAGTTGCAATTGTCTTGTTCCCAGCAGTGCCCCAAGATTGATAATAGCTCAGGTTCACGTGGTTGCCGCTGACAGTTGAAGCACCCCATACCTTAAGGGTTATCGCTGCTTGACCAGGTCCGCTAGTCGGGGTAACCTCAAGCAATAAGGTTACTGTTAAGGGTCTATCGGTTACTGCGACAGCTGCGGTTTGACCATCGTAACCTTTAATGTACCATTCTCCGCCCGCGTATTCTTTAGGTATTGAACCGTTAATCCAGTTGTTGCCTACACTGTAGCCTGAATAGGTTGTCGTGTCTACACCAGCAGCCCTAATGTGAGCAACTATAAATGTTGGACCATATGCTTTGTCGTTCACTGTGTCCAGCGCTGAGGAACCGTCTCTACTAAAGTAGAGTCTAACTTGGCCACCGCTGAATGTAACTCCGCCAAAATAGAGGCTTACTTTTCCTCCAGCTTGGACTGAGACTGCTGGGCTTGGAGAAGTTTTTGTTTCAATTAAGATGTTGCCTGTTGAGCCGAGTGTTGGTTTTGGAGCTGCCGATAGTGCTATTGCGGAAATTAGAATTGCAAGTAAGAGTAGAGATATTTTTCGCATTTTCCTTTTTTCTCCTTTAAATGTTAGTGGTTAAAAGTCTCATTGTCAAAGTATTTATATCTTGTGTTAACAAGCTGCAACGTTTTGTCGACAAGAATCCATGAACAATCAACATTTTAATGTCAAGAACTATATAGGCATAATATGCAGGTATAGAATCGACTGAAAAAGGAACGCTCAACGCATCTTTAGCCACGCACGCAGCGAACATCATTTTTCAGAACCAAAGAATCTTAGATGCGGGGATTGAGAAGAAAGAAATCCTGCATGCGTCCAGCGAATAACGCCTTCTGGATTTAATGTTGTTATTTTAATTGTGGTGGTTACATTTTTGAAAGTGCGAGGCGTATGATGCCTTTGAAACATTTTTTTTCCTTAGTCTTGTATCCCAACGAGTAGACAGCTCCCTCGATGAAGTTCTGCAAAAGAAGAGCCCTTTCCTGAGAAATGAAGGTTGAAACACATTTCAGATCAATTCTTTCGCTGCTTTTGTTTACATTCACCTCGTTCAGATCCCATCTGCCCTCTTGAAGAAGCCTTAGAAAAGTTTCAAACGGCTGCTCAAACTTTTCTCTTAAGTAAATTCCATACCATTTCCCAGCGTGATACCACATCTGCTGAAGCTCTTCGCTATTCTCTCCGTAAGTTTTTTGTATCAAGTAATCCAAAATGTCTCTAGGCGTGTAAACTGTGCCTGCCTCTTTAGGCACATCGAGAACCTCAAAAGTATCCAAAATCTCCTTCAAGCTCCGCTTCATCTCGTAGGCTCGAGTGGCCTGCTCAAAAATCTCAGTCACATAACTGTACAATGTCTTTCCTTGACTAGCTGCCTCTCGGCTTAGCTTAGAAACTAGGTCACTGGGCGCCCTTATGAGCTTTTGTTTCCTCGAGCCTTTATTAGACATCATTTATCCAACGACTTCACAAATTTTAAGTTAATTATGCCTTTCGAAACTTCGTCTTGGTTTAGGCTGAACCCAAGAGCGGCTAAGGCGCCTTCGAGGAACTTGCTGAAGAGCTCTGTGTATGTGGCTGAGAACTTCGAACTTAGGCATGTGAGAATCACGGTCTCGTTTTCTTCAAGAATCTTAAACTCGGAGACATCCCAGAAACAGCTCTTAACAGCAGCTTCGAATTTCTTCAAATCTCCATAATAGTGCCCATACCACTGTCCAGTTTCATACCAAAGCATCCTCATCTTTTCCCTGCCAACCCTCCTGTAGGCGGTTTCAGTCAAGTCATACAAGATCTTTTCGGGAACAAGAATGAATCCCGCGTCTTTCATTGCCTTAACTGCCCACCTGTCGTCAAGCACGGTTTTAAGTGACAAGCCTATTTCTTCAGCCCTAATAGCCTGCTCAAGGATGTCGTTCACGTAATCGTATAACGTTCCCTTCCTAGATGAAATATCTGAAATCTTGTCAGCCAGATCCAATCTTGCAGCAAGCATCTTCCTTTTCATGCGTCAGCCAATCCTCCCAGGCGCCATTAAAGTCTTTGAAACCTAAATACTGATTACGGTAATGCTATCTTAATAGTTTGTCCATAATTCGTTATTATGTCTACCACTTAGAACACACAACGTTCTTAAAAAAGAAAAAAGAAGGCAGATTGAACAAGAAACCAGAAAAATTTAAATATATTACCAAAAATCTTTACTCGCCTAAGAGTGCATGGTGAAGAAACGATGCCTCAAAAAAACCAGCTTTAAACCAAAAAATCGTAGTTTTAAATCTAAAATAAAAAAGAAGCTGGCTGAAGGCATTTTGAAACCAATTTATTGGAGAGGCGCACCTTGGAATACGCCGTTGAGACTTTTCAGCTAACAAAAATATTCGAATCAAAAGAAAAAGGCCAAAAACGAGTAGTGAGGGCAGTTGACCAAGTTGACATCAAAGTAAAAAAAGGAGAATTCTTCGGATTACTCGGCCCAAACGGCGCAGGGAAAACAACGCTAATCAAAATTTTATGCACCATAATTCTCCCAGATCAAGGAACAGCAAAAATCAACGGGTACGACATCCTCAAACAACCCTACGAGGTTAGAAACAGCTTCGGATGGTTCCACGGCGAAACAGGCGGTCGATCCCTGTACTGGAGGCTTAACGCCGAAGACAATCTTAGGTTCTATGCCTACCTACAGAACGTCCCAAAGGACATCGCGGAAAAAAGAATTGGTGCGCTCTTAGAATTCTTCGATTTAACCGAGGACAGGAAAAAGCTGGTTAAAGAATACTCGACAGGCATGAAGGTCAGAGTTATGCTGGCAAGAGCACTGCTTCATAACCCGCCAATCTTGTTCATGGATGAACCGACAATCGGGCTGGACACAATAAGCGCCGTTGACACGAGGAAACTGTTGCAGGCACTTAACACCCAGCTGGGAAAGACGATAATTTTCACAAGCCACAACATGTTCGAGGTTGAGCAGCTCTGCGACAGAGTGGCAATAATGAGAAAAGGCAAAATAATCGCGGATTCCTCGCCGTCCCAGCTCAGAGAAATGCTTAGAGACATAAGAGCAGTCGAGGTTGAAGTCAAAGAGAGCTCAGACTTACAGAAAATCGCGGAAAAACTAGCGAGCACTCCAGCTGTGAAGAAAATCCTGGAAACAACGGATAACGCACACACCCACATCATAAGGCTTCAAGTTGAAAACGAGTACGAAGCCATCCCCGAAATTGCGGAAAAAATTCGAACGGCGGGAATCAAGGTTTCAGCAATCAGGCAGTCCGAACCTTCGTTTGAAGACATATTTGTAAAGCTGGCAAGAGGAGAAGAACAGCCGTGAAGGTTGACCAGATAATTGAGCTTTTCAGAGAAGAGTTTCCACGCAGCTCATCTGAATTGAAACACACGTGGGCCGTCTTCTGGGCGAACTTCAAAATCTTCCTTTCCTACAGAACATGGGTGATCACCGAGACCTTAAGCACAGTAGCCTCTATAGCGATGTACTTTTTCATGGGCCTGCAAGTGGACACAAACAGATTCATTTCAGCAGGATACGGAGACGTTACCTGGCTAGCGTTCGCCATAGTGGGCGTTTCAACCGCAAACTACCTTTGGATGTGCATCAGCCGCATAAGCCACTCTCTGCAACACGAGGTTTCAGAAGGAACCCTTGAACCCATAGTTTCATCCATGATAAAGCTAAGATCCTACATTATTGGGCAGTCTATTCGAGGCTTCATTGTAAGCTCATACTTCATGGTCGGCACGTTGCTGATAGGAGCCCTAGTTCTAAAGGCACCTTTGACTTTAACGGTTGAAACCCTTCTTTCCTTCATCGTCATACTCGTCATGATGATTGTCAGCTACGCAGGCATCGGCATAATGGCAGCTGGAATAATCCTCGTATACAAAAAAGGAGACCCCATGACGTTTCTATTAGCAAGCATAACAGAGTTTCTCGGAGGCGTACTTTTCCCACTTAACTATTTACAGAGCTATCCAATCCTCTACGGGCTCGCGTGGGCTATGCCTTATACATACGCCCTAGACGCTGCGCGAAGGATCCTTCTCACAGGTGCAACATTGGCTTCGCCACCTGTCCTTTACAACTTTGCCGTTCTTGTTTTCTTCACGTTAGTTTTCATGCCTATTGGTTTACGAACCTTCAGGTGGGGGATGGACAGAATTCGGAGGGAAGGAACCGTAGCAACATATTAGGAGGCGTAGGCGATGGACCACGGAAAAATAGTGGAACTTATGTCAGCGGAAACTCCGCGTAAAAAACTTCCAACTTACCAAGTAGTCACCTCATTCATCATCAGAGACTTCTTGATTTGGTGGACCTACAAGTTCTGGCTTACGCTTGACATTTCAGGCAACATCTTGTTCGTGGCAACCTACTACCTGTTTTCGTTGATCACTTCACCTCAACAAATACAAGAAGCAGGATATGTGACTGGCGGCTACTTCACGTTTGCCCTGATTGGAATAGCTTTTCAACAATACGTTTTCTTCGCGGTGCAAAGCATAAACCAAAGTGTCAGGGAAGAGCAAGTTAACGGCACAATGGAAACTGTGCTTTCGTCCGCAACCGACTTCAAAGTGTTTCTACTTGGTGAAACCTGCTTCTTCTTCATAATTTGTTCAGCCTTTCTTTTCA
Source organism: uncultured Candidatus Bathyarchaeia archaeon (assembly GCA_964584965.1). Classification (GTDB taxonomy): domain Archaea; phylum Thermoproteota; class Bathyarchaeia; order Bathyarchaeales; family DTEX01; genus JAGTRI01. The sequence goes on from CAZPBM010000061.1 coordinate 5,195, forward strand.
TATCCTTCTTCGTTGGGTACCTTCTCGGCGCAACCTTTACACTAAGCCTTGAATCGCTTCTTTCAGTTATTGTGCTTTCAGCCCTCTTGATAGCAAGCCACATGGCCATAGGAGTACTAAGCGCAGGAGTGATAATGAAGACCAAACAGGGAAACCCGTTAACATGGGTGTTCTCATGGTTAACTCAGCTTGTTTCAGGAGTTTTCTACCCGTTGAAGCTTCTTCCATGGTACCTCGAATGGATAGGCAAACTCTTTCCGTTAACCTATTCTTTAGATGGAATTAGGCTGTGTCTACAGGGGGGACAAAGCCTTGCGTCGCCAGCTGTCATGAACAACGTGATTAATCTCTTGATTTTCACAGTTGTAGCCACACCCATCGCGGTTTATGTTTTCAAATTAGGATATGATGCCGCTCGAAGAGACGGTTCCCTAGGGCAATACTAGCTTTTCCAAGTTCTACGGCCTTGTTTTGAGGCGTGTTCGCAAAAGTGCACCACGCTTGAAAATAACAACTGGTTTGTGCCTCATATTTCTCAACATGTTCCAAGTCACTTCGGTCACTCCGACTCCAAGCCTATCCGCCATTTCCCACACAGTTCGTCCACCACCTGACCCACGGCATCTATGCGTAGCTTCAGCCAAATCCAAAGCAACGTCAATATCAACGGCGAACCCTGAAAAAGCCAAAGGTGTTGACCTACGTTTCAAGTGAAAAATTCTCCCAAGGACGTACGCAAAGAAGCTAAACGTGTAGATGCCCTTCAAGGGTTTTGGTCTGTGCGTAAAGTGAAACCTGCCTAATGAATATGTCTTATCCGTATCCACAATCATAACAGCAACCTTCTTCCCTAACCTTTCCTCTAGGAACAGGCGGATTTCTTCAGCAACTGCGGAAGGGTCGTCAAGTGGCAGACTGACAAACGAGTATGGAAGGTTACTGGCATCTATGCCTCCTTCGGAACCCCAAAGCAAGCTTTCCAAAAATCCTGAGCGCCAAAGGGTTATTTGCTTGTGTTTGCTTCCTTCCAGTATCGGATAGGTTCGAAGTCTTTTGACATTTTCCTTTTTTAGATGGCACATATGACCTAGGAAATATCCCCAAGCAATCCTCACCCAGAAGCAGGCTAATAAACGGGCTAGTCTCCCTGGCTGTACACAGCTCTCGTCTATAATGCGCCCTTTCGCTGTGGACAGAGCCTTTTCCGAAACTGTTACAATGTCTCCGTTGTTGATTTTCCCGTCCAGAGCCTTGGCTAAAATTTCCAGGTAATTACTTCCCGGCATCCAATATTCTGTTTTAATTGCCCTTGCTTCAATTGCGGAGCTATTCATTTTCTACACTACAGAAGATGCAAGTCTGCTTAAATATGATAAAGGTCGAAATTGCGCAATGACCTCAATTATGATTATGGGTTTTCAACTTTTTGCTAACCGAATGAATTAATAATCGAAGAATGTTCTATCTTCTATAGCGACCTGGGAACACTGAACATGACCGGAAAAGTTTTGGACAACTCAACACGAAACGAAATTCATGCTCTGTGCAGAGAGGAAGCCTCGTCTCTTAACATTGTTGCAGCTTTATGCTACGATCTTTTCATGTGTGTTCAAGACGAGACCCCCCGTTTTAATGTACTGATAATAGTTGATTCTCCTAAGATAATTCTGAGGTATCGAACAAAGTCCTTCAAAGGCGGAGAAGCCTCCTTCCTTATAGTCGACAGAAAAACCTTCGAAAAAGACGTTGCCAGCGACTGGCTGGGAGGGCTTCTAGTCGAAAACATGCTTACGCCTTACGAACCTATAATTAATAAGGACTTTCTATGGGAAAGGGAGGTTCAAGCAAAAAAGAGGCTGATAACTGAAACCCTTGACAACCTTATATTAGAATATCCTGAAATATCTCAAGAGCTTCTTATCAAACCTGAATACTTCGTGTTTGAGGCAATGGCGCGTAAAGCCTCACTTTATCCGCCAGTAATGTACAAGTTTCTAAAAGTCTTCGAAACAGCCTCTAAGATTGAACCCTTAAGTAGGCTGATGAACGGTTTTGATGCCGCGTTAGAAATTTTGGCTAAGGAAGGGTGCATAAAACAATTTGACGGGTTTATCAAGATCATGGCGAGACATATTGAATTTGTTCGGAAAAGGAAAAAACGTACACTCTTCATTCTCAAAAGTGCCCGTAACCTCTTTCTTCGCCATAGTCTAGAGGTTTTTCCAAAGATGGTGCGTTCGGTTCTGGAGGATTATGGACGTTACGTCGAACATTTTAGGGACCCTGAAAGTCTAAAAATGATTCGTTTGCCAGAACTTGAGGAGACAAAAAAGCACATTTTTATTCCCACGCCGCTCGGGCTTGTGTCGCTTTCTGATAAGATAACAATCGAAGACTTCGTGAAGAAAGTCTTTCCTGAAAACCGTGACTCTAAGGTTGACCTCGAAAAGCTAGGCGGCGCTTTAAACGCCGTATACTCGTTGAAGATTCATAGATTCGGCAAAGAACAAAAAATTGTCGTTAAGGTCTTTAAAGACTGGTATGGGTGGAAGTGGTTTCCACTAAAATTGTGGGCGTTTGGTACTCGCGGGTTCTCCATCTTAGGCAAGTCGAGGCTGGAAAGGGAATACGCAAACAATCTTTACTTGTCTAAAAACGGCTGTAACGTGCCTTTAATTATTCACATTAGTCCAAACGAGAGGTTAATCTTTCAAGAATTCATCGATGGCGAAAGCCTCTCAAACATAGTTAAAAAAATATACTCGTCGAAACAGATTGAACCAAATCTTATTGAAACAATTAAACAGGTTGGAAGCGAAATTGCAAAGGTTCACAGGCTTAACTTGGCTTTAGGAGATTGTAAACCTGAAAACATAGTTGTAGGTTCAGATGGCAAAATCTGGTTTTTAGACCTAGAACAAGCTGAAAAAGGAGGAGACCAAGCCTGGGATTTAGCTGAATTTCTTTTTTACTCGGGACATTACGGGCTTCTCTCGTCTGCTGATGTGGCGCAAAGGGTGACGGGTGCATTTGTTGATGGATATTTAGAAGCTGGAGGAAGCGCTGAAAACGTGAGGAAGGCAAGGTCTCCGCGGTACATTAAAGTCTTCAGTTTCTTTACTCCTCCACATATTCTTCTAGCGATTTCCAGCGTTTGTGGAAAACTTGATGAACAAAAATTAGAGACTTATATTAAATAAAACCCGCGTAGTAATTATTGAGCATAACATTACATAGGGGAAAAAGTTGAAAGAAACCACTTTAACTTTTTATGGCGGAGTAAACGAGATAGGTGGAAACAAGATTCTCTTAAAAGATGGAAAAGCAAGGGTGTTCTTCGATTTTGGGCAGTCATTCACGATGGGAAAAGATTTCTTTACAAGTTCGCTGGCGCCAAGATGGATTTGTGGTTTAAAGGATTACTTCGAGTTTGACCTGTTACCTAAAGTCAAAGGGCTTTACAGCAAGAAACAGTTGGAATACACAGATCTTCGGTATTCTGAACCAAGGTTTGACGCGGTTTTTCTTTCGCATGCGCATTTTGATCATGTGGCGCACATTGTGTTTGTTGACGAGAAAATTCCAGTTTTTTGCGGTTCAGGAACAAAATTTTTTCTCGAAACTATGGAGGATACCTCTTCCGTATCTCTTGGAGAACATCCTTACACGACATTTAGGACAGGAGACACCTTGAAGATGGATCAGCTAGAGGTTGAACCGATTCACGTTGATCACTCGGTGCCAGGAGCCTACGGCTTTATCATTCACACCTCGAAAGGAAAAATCGTTTATACTGGAGACTTAAGAGCCCACGGTCCCAAAAAGGAGATGACTGAAGAATTCGTGGAAAAGGCTTTTGAAAGTAAGCCAGTTGCTTTGATAACTGAAGGAACGAGGGTTGCTGAGAAAAAAACAAGGCTTAACTATTCAGAGTCTGAAGTTAAAGAAAAAAGTAACGAAATCGTTTCAGGCACAAACAAGATTGTTTTTGTAGCACATCATGGAAGAGATATGGACAGGTTTAGAACCATATACGAAGTTGCAAAACAGAACGGAAGAAAAATCGTCGTTTTTCCACGGTTAGCCTATTTGCTGACTAAGCTTGTTGAAGATGAACACTTGAGTTTTCCCAATCCTCTACAGGACAGAAACATTCTTGTCTATTTTAAGAGAAAGAAGACTGGAACTTACTGTGAAGAAGACTACTTCGTTTGGGAAAGACCCTTCATGAATAAGATGGTTACAGCGGACGATGTTCACGAAAACCAAGATGAGCTGGTAATGGACCTTGATTTCTACCAGTTCTGTGAACTCATAGACATCAAACCCGACGCGGGAAGCCACTTCATACACAGCATGAGCGAACCTTTCAGCGAGGAAGACATAGAAGACCAAGTCATGCACAACTGGCTTGACCATTTTAAAATAAAGTTCCATCAGCTCCACGCATCCGGACACATGCACAGAACCGAGTTAATAGAAATGATTGAACAGATTAGTCCTAAGATCGTTTTTCCAGTCCACACAGAGAACCCTGCGTTTTTCAAGAAAGCCAAAAAGAGAACGGTGATTATTGAAAAAGGAAAAGCGTACAGGATATGATTCCTATTTGTAAAAGTGTAATGTTGGGAAATTGATCTTTTATTGAAACTTGATTTGTGGATTTAGTATTTTCCATTTTTGGAAACCATAACCCTTAACAAATGGCGTTGTTCAACATTAGTTAAGCGTAACTTTACGCAGGAGCCATCCTTTGGAAGAAATAATACATAAAGAAAGTAATGTCCTCCTATTTTTGGACAGGCGAAGAAGCTACTTAGTTAAGATTGAAAAAAACAAAGACCTTCACACACACAGGGGCTTCATTCATCTCGATGACCTTGTAGGTAAGGAATACGGCTCAAGGATTAAGAGCAGTTTAGGCACAGAATTCATCGCACTTAAGCCAAACATCAAAGACTACGTTTTCAAGATGGCAAGACGAACCCAGATAATTTACCCAAAAGACATCGCCTTAATTGTCATGTTAAGCGGCATCCAGCCAGGAAGCCAAGTTGTTGAAGCTGGAACAGGAACAGGAGCCTTAACAACCGCATTGGCAAGCTACGTGAAGCCTTCAGGACGCGTTTACAGTTACGAAATCAGACCTGAATTCATCCAAACGGCGAAAAAGAACTTGGAAAAAGCAGGGGTGGCTGAATACGTCGAAATCAAGAATCAAGATGTAACTCAGGGAATTCAAGAAAAAGGCGTGGACTCCGTTGTTTTGGATCTTGCAACACCTTGGCTTGTCGTTCAACACGCATATGATGCACTGAAAGGAAGCGGCTCGCTTGTTTCTTTCAGTCCCACAATTGATCAAGTGGTTAAAACAGTTGAGGCGCTGGAAGAAACGGGGTTTGTGGACATTGAGACTGTTGAGTGTCTTCTGAGGGGGATACAGGCAATTAGAGGGAAGACAAGACCTGAAACATTGATGACTGGACACACGGGCTATATCACGTACGCTCGAAAGGCGGCATTGCCAGAGCCCAGCTCAACGGAAAATGAGGATCAAAAATGAAAATGGTATTAAATCCTTTTTTCTACGTAAGACGTTTAAGAAGGAGTGAACGATAATTCCCTAACGTTTCCATTAAGCAATAGGCAAAAAACGCGTTGGAGCCTTGGCTGATTGAAGGCACCACCTAAAAAAATCGGTCTGTTTCAGAAAATCAAGGAACTGAGGAAAAATGGTCTAGTTGCTTTACTTTTGCTTCTTACCCTTCTTTTAGTCGCTAACTTCGTCTTACAAGGCATCTTAATGTTGGTTCTGAAGACTTCAACTCCTCTTCACACTCCAATATCGGGAAGCATGGAGCCAACATTGAATGTCGGAGACCTGTTAATCATTCAAGGTGGAGTAACTGGTGAATCTTTGTACGCCCATGCTGGCGACGGTGACATAATTATTTACCACGACCCTAGAGACTACGACGGCATACCTATTGTTCATAGGGCGGTAGACAAATACCAAGCTAACGGCATATGGTACATCGTGACCAAGGGAGACGCCAATTCCCTAGTTGACGATTGGTCGTGGTATGGGTTCCCTAGGGGAGGAACCTACAATGTCGCGGGTTGCCCAGAAAGCTACGTTATAGGCAAGGTGATTTTTTCGATCCCGTACATAGGGGGAATCTTAAGTAAATTTGACGAACCTATGGTAAACATGGGCATATTCGTCCTTTCTATTAGACATTTTCTCATCATAATTTTGCTTATGCTATTAGTTTATCTTGAGCTTACAGGTTCAGAAGGAGAAACAAAAAAGACTTCAAGGCTAGAACAGCCTGAAAAAGGCGTGGAAACGGCTAAGTAACCATTAAGTATAAATGGCTCTTAATAAATTCCTTTATAAAGAACTAGTTGAAACAGCAAAGCTTTTATATTTGAAGGTGACGAAATGCCACAAATTCAAGCTAAAGTCAAAATTGAAAACGTGGTTGCCTCTGCAACCCTTAATCAGAAAATTGATTTAAAAGCAGTTGTAAAAAGTTATCCAGGTGTTGAGTATCGACCTGAACAATTCCCCGGCTTAGTTTTTAGGCTTAAGAGACCGAAAACTGCCACTCTCATTTTCAACTCAGGCAAGATGGTTTGTACTGGAGCAAAGTCTGAAAAGGAAGCAAGAGGTGCAGTGATGAAGGTCATTAGGGAACTTAAGAAAAATGGAATCGTCATCATCAGCAAGCCTGAACTTAAAATCCAAAACATAGTTGCCTCCGCCAACCTCGGCGGCATGATTGACCTTGAGAAATCCGCGTTCACGCTCGGGAAAACCATGTATGAGCCTGAACAGTTTCCAGGGTTAATTTTCCGTATGGACGAACCGAAAGTTGTGATTCTGCTTTTCGCCAGCGGCAAACTGGTTTGCACAGGTGCCAAAAAAGAGGAGGACGTCTACAAAGCTGTAGATAAGCTACATAGGCGGCTAGAACGGGAAGAACTAATTTACTACGCGTAGTGTTGACGATTTGCAGGTCTCCACAAAATCAGTTTCACCGATGAAAAAACTGCAGCACCACATGTTAAGAGAGATACTGGAAGAGCCTAAAGTTCTAGAGGCTACAATAAAAACCGAGACGAAGACTGTGCGAAAAATCGCTCAGGCAGTCAAATCAGAAGGATACGAAATGTTCTACATTACTGGCAGCGGAACCAGTTACCACGCTGGGCTGGCTAGCCAGTACGCGCTATTGAAGCTTACAAACTTTTCAACAAGTATTCTTCCAGCTTCAGAATTTCAGCGTTGGGTTCCTCATAAAGTGCGGAAAAAGGTTTTGATGATTGCCATCTCGCAGTCAGGTGAAAGCTCAGACATCATCGAAGCTGCTAGGGTTGCTGTTAGCCGTGGAATGACGCTGCTGGCTATAACGAACACGAAAGGAAGCACACTTGCAAAAATGTCGAAGTATCAGCTTATTCCGAGATCTGGCAAAGAGAAGGCTGTTCCAGCCACAAAGACTTATGTTTCGCAGCTCATGTCGATTTTTATGTTCGCTGTGGAGCTTGCTGAGGAAAATCTCAGCGTGGACATGCTAGCCCGAACAAGAAATGAACTGTTTTCTGCTCCTCAACTCATTAACCAAACATTAGAGTCCTTGAGCCTCCAAATCCATAAATTGGCTGAAAAGTACAAACAAAAAAACGTTATTTTCATCTTAGGCAGCGGACCGAACTATGCGACAGCGCTGGAGGCGGCGTTGAAGCTCAAGGAGACATGTATGGTCTTTGCAGAAGGATTTGCGACAAGAGAGTTCCTGCATGGTCCAATGAGGCTTGTTGATGAAAGAACCTTGGTAATTATGTTTGTTTCTCCAAATGAACTGGAAACTGAACTTGAACTTTGTAGAAGTCTCAGAAGCTTTGGCGCCCCAGTTGTTCTAATAACAGAAAAGAACGTTAGTTGCGCCGGTCTTTACGAGGCAGCAGACGATGTTGTTTTGGTGCCAAGCGGGTTGCCTGAAGTTTTTTCACCACTCGTTTACGTGGTTCCCATTCAATTGTTTGCGTATTATGATTCCGTGTTGAGAGGGTTGAATCCTGATATACCTGAAAAATTGACAAAGGTGGTAAAGTAGAAATGAAAATAAAAGCTGTAATTTTCGATATTGAGGACGCATTGTACGATTCGTCTCTGCAGATGAGGATGACAAGGCTTAACGCTGTTAGAGCTATGATTGAGGCTGGTCTTCCCATAGATTTGGAAACGGGTTATAAGACTCTCGAAGAGATTGTGGCTAAATATGGACCACACTATACGAAACATTTCGACAGCTTGCTCGAACGTTTAGGGTTAAGGTGGAACCCAGCTGTCATCGCAGCAGGAGTGGTTGCTTACCGAGAAACAAGCGACGTTTACTTGAAACCATTTCCAGACACGATTCCAACTTTGGTCAAGCTTAGAGACCAGAAATATAGGCTAGGCGTAGTTTCAGACGGAAGATCAGTAAAACAGTGGCAGAAACTTATTCAACTTGGTGTTCATCACTTGTTTCACTCCGTTGTCATAACTGAAGACTTGAAAACAGATGTTTTGCACGTAAAACATTTCGCGAAGTGCCTTGAGAACTTGGAGGCAAAGCCTCAAGAAGCTGTTTATGTAAGCAGCCGACCGAACAAGGAAATCCAGTGCGCCAACGAAGCTGGAATCGTCACAGTCAGAATAAGACAAGGAGACTCAGCTATTGAAGAGCCTATAAAGCCGAAGGCAAAGGCAATGCACGAGATAACCCGACTTTCAGAGATAATCGAAATCTTGAATGAACTGCAGAAGTAATCGTAAAAACAGTTTGGTGAACCAAAAAGTTTCTATGCTATAATTTTTCTGTGGACAAAAACTTAACTTTTGAAGTGTTCCCAGCCCTTAGGCTCTATTGGCATAATCTCTACGCCATTTTTGACTATGAGCCTTTTTTCCTCAGTAACTTCGCCAATTTTAATTAGTCGGCTACCAAGATTCTCCATGGCTTTTTTCGCGTTATCCCAAAACTTACGTTTGACTGTGACAACTAGCTCGTATTCTTCGCCGCCGTAGAGCCCAAGATTAAGCGGATCAAGATTAAAAAACCTAGCGAACTCTATGGCTTCTGCTGCTAAGGGCACAAAGTCAATTGTGAACCCGACGTCGCTGGCAACCGAAAGTTCGTGAAGGCTCCACGCTAGGCCATCGCTGGAGTCAATTGAAGAAGACAAGAATCCTGCCTCAGCCAATACGACTCCTTCTTTAAGCCGCGCCTTCGGCCAGAAAACAGCCTCAGTTAACGGCTTCCGAATTTCCTCTGGAACATCCAATCTGTCAAGAAGGATCTTTAGCCCTGCAGCTGTTTTTCCGAACTCTCCCGTGACTGCAACGATGTCTCCTAGTTGGGCTGTGCTTCTTCTTATCAAAATCTGTTTTTTGCAGATTCCAATGAGTGAGCAGCTTATTATGAGGTCTGAGGCTTCACCTGTGTCTCCGCCGATTATGTAGGCTCCGTATTCCCTCGCACCTTCATTTAGGCCTAAACCGATTTGCCTTAAATTTTCTTCGTCAAAAGTTATGGGCAGACCAAGAGAAACTAGTGCAGCTAAGGGTTCGACGCCTTTAGCTGCGAAGTCGCTTACGTTCATGACAACAGCTTTTCTTGCTGCCTGCCTTAGGCTCATGCCGGGAGGAACGTCTGTTTTTCCAACAAGCATGTCCGTCTTTACAACAGCAAGTGCTGTTTTGCTGATTTTAACTGCTGAAACGTCATCGCCGAATGGAATAGGCATCTTAGGCATCGTTTCCAAGCAACCTATGATGGTCTGGATAACCTTTCTTTCTCCGAGCTCACTGACCTTTCTCACAAATTCCCCTCCGTTCTATGGATAATTGTCTTCACCATTAAAGAACCTTCACACTGAATAAGTTGAATTTCATATAAAAAACTGTTAAATACAAAAGCGACAAAAGGTTCATGAGGACCTCTGAAAACATCAATTATGCGCCTGTCTGCCTCGGTGGCTCAGTGGCTAGAGCAACGGCCTCGTAAGCCGTGGATCGCGGGTTCAAATCCCGCCCGAGGCTCCAACAGTGTTCAAAAAGATTTGAAAATTTCTCGGTCTTCTAAGGTGATTTCAGTTTTTATTACAGATTCTTAGGTGACTAGAAATAAATTCTATCAAAGAATATTAGGAGTGGGTGATTAAGATTGGATAAGGTCAGAATAGGGTTTGTTGGCGTTGGCACAATGGGGCAGTGTGCGCACCTTAAAAACTATGTTACTTTAACAGACTGCGAGGTTATTGCTATTGCTGAGCTGCGTCCTAAGCTGGCAAGGAGGGTGGCTGCTAGGTACAGTGTTCCAAATGTCTATAGAGACCATAGGGAGATGTTGGCAACGGAGAGACTTGACGGCATCGTTGCGGTTCAGCAGTTCACGCAGCATGGCTTACTTGTTCCTGAATTGCTTGAGGCTGGTGTGCCTGTTTTCATAGAGAAGCCTCTTGCTGGCTCAATTGAGGTTGGAGAAAAAATTGTTCAAGCTGTCAAGAAAAGTGGTACGTGGCTTATGGTTGGCTATCACAAGCGAAGCGACCCTGCTACGATGTACGTTAAAACTGAAGTTGATAAGCTAAAACGGTCAGGTGAGCTTGGCAAGATGCGTTATGTACGAATTTTGATGCCGCCTGGAGATTGGGTTCAGAATGGTTTTGTGGACCTTATTCGAAGCGACGAGGTTGTGCAACTTGAATGTGACCCTCCAGCAAGCGACATGGATGAAGAAACTTACAAGGAATACTTAAGCTTCGTAAATTACTATATTCACCAAATCAACCTGCTAAGGCATCTCTTCGGAGAACCATATCATGTCGAGTACGCTGATCCTTCTGGTGTACTATTGGTCGCTAGAAGCAAAGACAACGTGACAGGAGTCATCGAAATGTCGCCTTATTCCACTACGCTTGACTGGCAGGAATCCGCACTTGTATGCTTTGAGCACGGATGGATAAATCTAAGGCTTCCCGCCCCTCTCGCATACAACCGCCCAGGAAAAGTGGAGATTTTCCGCGACCCAGGAGGGCGCGTTGTGCCTCAAACCATTGTTCCGCAGCTTCCTTGGATACACGCGATGAGACAGCAATCCATGAATTTTGTTAAAGCCATAAAAGGAGAAATGAAGCCTATGTGCGAAGCTGAAGAAGCCTTGGAGGACCTTAAAGTTGCACGTGGATACTTGGAACTATTAAAAAGGTCAAGGGAAAAGTTGTCAGCAAAATCTAACCGTTAACTATAGGATGCCATTTGAGGTCATTCTTTGTTTCTAAAATACGGAACTACTTTTTCTGCGTAGAGCCTTAGTATTTCATGGTTTGTCGGGACGATTTTCACGATTATGTGGTCAGCTCCTGCCTTAGCGTATTCCTCGATTCTTTCTATCCATTCGTCTGGATTTCCGATAAAACAGATTTCTCCGAGCTGTTCCAAAGTCAAGTTAGGATTGATTGCACGCCTTCTTTCAGGCAAAATGTGTTCTTCAGCGGTTTTCCAAGCATCTCTAGATTCAGTTGCCAAACTTGCATACACATAGCATGCAGCCTCAATGCCTTCACTGTCTCTGCCCATCCTCTGAGCGTGCTTCCTTATCGTTTCCAGTTTTTGTCTAAACTCTTCCACAGTAGGGTTAGGTATTATCCACCCGTCTCCAAGCTCAGCAGTTAACTTAAGCATACGTGGACCTGAGCTGCCAATCCATATTGGTGGATGAGGCTTCTGCAGAGGCTTAGGCAGACAAGAAGCGTCCTTTATCTTGAAGAATTCTCCGTTGTAGTTCACTGCGTCCTTTTCCCAAAGCATCTTAACTATCTCAATAGTTTCACGTGTCACGCTTACTTTTTTGTCAAAGGGAAAGCCGTAGGCATCGAACTCTGTTTTGAACCAGCCTGCCCCGACTCCCAACACAAAGCGGCCACCAGAAATTATGTCTAGGGTTACGCCTGCTTTTGCGAGAAGCGCGGGATGCCGAAAAGGTGCACAGACGACCTTTGTTCCCACAATGATTTTTTTGGTTCTCGCAGCTACAGCTGACAATGAAGAGAACACCTCCAACGACCCCTTGTGTGGAACCGTGTACATAAGATGATCTGACATCCACACTGAGTCAAGACAAAATTTTTCAGCGAGTTGAGCAAACTCTAAAAATTCGTCAAAAGACCGGTATTCCCAAGGCCAAATCGTTAGGTCTATCCCAAACCTTAACATTTCCGATCTCATGAAACATTTAACATCAGGCGATGATATATTATTATTTCTCAATCTCTGCCTGTGTGTAGTTGCGCTGATTGCGTTGAGTTGAACAATAAAGGCTATAAGAGAAAAATAATAGATGATTTGGAAACATCGAGCTTGAGAGAGAAGAGATGCCTGTCAAGATTCTTGTCTGTGACTCTGTCGACGTTGAGGGCGTTAAGAGGCTTAGGCAGTACGGGTTTTTGGTTGATGTCCAACCCTCAATTGAGCAGTCTGAGCTGGAAAGGGTCATCAAAGACTACGATGCCATTGTAGTTAGAAGCCGAACTAAAGTGACAGGACAGCTAATAGAGAAAGGAAGCCGACTAAAGGTCATTGGCCGAGTTGGAACTGGCGTTGACAACATAGACTTAGAAGCCGCAAAGAAGCGCAATATAGCAGTTTTGAACACTCCTGAGGCTCCAGCTGACTCTGTGGCTGAGTTGACCGTTGGGTTGATGTTGACCCTCGCAAGGAAAATTTCGTATGCTGACCATTCCATGAAGGAAGGCAAATGGGCGAAGAAGGAGCTGGAAGGCTCACTGCTTAAGGGTAAAACCTTGGGCTTAATTGGGCTTGGGAACATTGGAACCAGGGTTGCAAAGATTGCTAAGGCCTTAGGGATGAAGATTCTTGTTACGAAACGTACTCCTCCAAGCCGAGAACTACTCGACTTGCTTGATGCAGAGTTTGTTCCGTTAAAAGAGTTGCTTATGAGAAGCGACATAGTTTCAGTTCATGTTCCACTTACTGAGCAAACCTCAAACATGATTGGCACAGAAGAGTTCAGAATCATGAAAAAGGGTGCAATTCTAATCAACACTTCCAGAGGAAACATCATAGATGAAAATGCGCTGCTGGAAGCTCTAAAGTCTGGAAAACTTGGCGGCGCAGGCTTAGATGTTTTCTGCTCTGAGCCGCCTGTGAACCTCGAACTTGTGCGGTTGCCAAACGTTGTGTGTACGCCGCACATTGGAGCCCAGACAGAGGAGGCGCAGAAGACTGCTTCAGTTTTGTTAGCTGAGAAAATAGGCAGGTTTTTTAAGGAGCCCCAATGTAATTCCCAAGTTTTTTAGCCAACGTTCGTTACGTTTAAATGGGTTCTGGTAGAACACATAGCCATCGGCAGGAGTGAATAGGTTTTGGTTGAGGTTTGGCTGCCCTACGGAAAAACTGAGGTTTGTGTAAGAGTTCCAGCACAGAATTTGCTTAGAACCATAGAGCTAAATGACGCTGAACCAGCGAAGAATCCTCAATTAGAAATCGATTCGTCTTTGGCTAATCCTATGGGAACTAAGCGTCTGGCCGAGATTGCTAAGCCTGAAAGCAAGGTGGCTTTGGTTCTCAGAGACTCTGACACCTCGACTAATCAGATGATAGTTTCGTCTTTGCTGAATGAACTAAGCTTTGCTGGGGTGAAAGACGAAAACATAACGGTAATTCTAGCATACGACCCTTTCCGTGACTTTCCAGCTTGGCAGCAGATGCCAACCCTTGGAGACGGTCTTTCGTCAAGAGTAAAGATTGTCAGTCACAATCCAGAGGAGACTGAACACGTACATTTCGGCCGAACCTCTCGTGGAACAGAGGTTCTTGTAAACAAAGCCTTCGCTAAAGCTGACGTAAAGGTTGTTGCTGGAGTTGTTGAGCCCCACCCGTTCGTTGGCTACAGCGGCAGCGCAGATCTAATCTTACCGGGCGTGTCAAACATTGAAACAGTTCGAAGCAGTTTCATTTTCGCTTTAGATGGCAAGGCTGAACGTGGAACTGTGGATGGAAATCCCGTTTATGAAGAAGCTGTTGAGGCTGCAAGGCTTGTTAGAGTAGACTTCAGTTTGGGCATCGTCAGAAACAGCGCGTTTGAGGTTGTTAAAGCCTTCGCAGGGAACATTGAAGATTCGTTTAGAGAATCTGTTAAGCTTGCCGAAAAAATTTGCAGAGTCCACGTTGATAATAGAGCTGACATTGTTTATCTGAGTCCAGGCGGGTTTCCTTTTGACGCTAGCTTTTTTGAGGCTTGCCGATGTTTAGACGTGGCTTGGAATTTATGCAAGAGAGGAAAGCCAGTAGTTTTGGTAGCTGAGTGCATTTATGGGCTTGGAAACACCGATTTCGTCGCAGCACTGTCGAAGTACGATGATCCTAAGGTTCTGGAGAAGTATATTAAAAGAAACTTTAGCGTAGGCAGGTTGATGGCTTACCGTCTACTTTCAGGTTTTCAAACCACTAAATTGTTCCTAGTCTCAGTTGTACCTGACTACCTTTTCGCCGAAGTTCATGGCGTTAAAAGCGCGAGGACAGTTAACGAGGCTTACCGTTACGCTTCTGACGTTGCTGGGAAAAACGGGAAAGTATTGTTTGTTCCAAATGGAAACTTGACTGTGCCTTTTATTAAGACTACGGATTGAAGGAGTTTGAGAAAAAGATAAATCTTTCATGGCTCCCTTTTTTTCGGAAATAACTTGTTGAAGCTGGGTCTACTTGTCATCTGAGTTTGTGCTTCGAAAGTTTGAGCCTAAAGACTTGCATCAGGTTGTTTACATTAACCAGATTTGTTTACCTGAAAATTATTCCAACGGGTTCTTTATTGACCTTTACGAAAGGTTTCCTGAAACGTTCATTGTGGCTGAAAAAGACGGCGTAGTTGTTGGTTACATCATGTGTAGAATTGAAAGCGGCTTGTCAGGCATGAGTCTCAGACCGTTCAGCATCGTAAAAAAGGGTCACATAATCTCAATCGCTGTACTTCCTGAAAGCAGAAACCTCGGCATTGGGCAAGCCTTAATAAAGGAGGCTTTGAAAGCGATGTCTACATCTTACGATGCTAAAAGCTGTTTTCTAGAAGTTAGAGTAAGCAACACCGCGGCTCTGAACCTTTACAGGAGAACTGGATTTGAGATTGAACGAACCATTAAGGGTTATTACTCAGACGGGGAAGACGCATACATAATGAGCAGAAAAATCTAGCCAAGGACTCAACAAGATTCTATTTAGGCACATCCGAGAAACAGCGGTTTCTTTTAGCTTCAGTGCGCTTCAGGAACTTTTTATATAGGCTCTGTGGAATCAATGTGAAACTGTGGAATTTGGTATCCGCAAAAGCGTTGGAACTTTTCGTTTTTGGTATGGTGTAGTTACGACGTAATCTATGATGTCGTGAAATCTTGGAATTATGCGTTGAGATGCTTTGATTGCAGTTTTTAGTAGGTCACTGACGTGGTCTTTCGAAGATCCATTCTGCTCTTGCAAGTAAGTTGCGGATCGGAAGGTGCTGTGGGCAAAGTTCCTCGCATCTTCCGCATTTTTTACAGTTTTTAACACCTTTTTCTTTGCCTACTGTTTCCATGTATTTGTTTGCGACTTCCTGCTCTGCGTTTCTGTCTCCTCGCTTCGTGAAATGAAGGTTGAACAATGCGAAGGTTTCTGGTATAGCCACACCGTTTGGGCAAGGCATACAGTACCTGCAACCTGTGCATCCGATAAAGCCGTACTCCGCGTATTTCTGCCGGACTCTCTCGATTATTTGCAGCTCCTGTTTGGTTAGTTTTCCAGGTCCTGATCGGTTAGCGCTTCTAATGTTTTCGACAACCTGCTGCATCGTGCTCATTCCGCTTAGGGCGACAGTGACCTCAGGATGGTTCCAAACCCATTGAAGAGCCCATTCTGCTTGTGACCGTTTTGTTTTCGCTTCATCCCAGATGACTTGAATTTCTTTTGGCGGCGTGACGGCTAATGCTCCTCCTCCTATTGGCTCCATGATGACAACTGCTAAGCCTTTGGAGGCTGCGTATTTTAGGCCTCTGGTTCCAGCTTGTCTGTCTTGGTCCACGTAGTTATAAAGAATTTGGCACATTACCCACTTGTCGTAGCTATCTATGATTTCCTTAAGAACCTCGAATTCGTCGTGGAAGCTGAATCCTAAACCTCGAATTCTTCCGTCTGCAACTGCATTCTCACCCCACTCAAGCACATTCAGGCTTTTCATTTTATCCCATCTTTCTTTTCCAAGCCCGTGTAGAAGATATACGTCCACGTGGTCAGTCTGCAGCCTGCTTAGCTGCTCGTTGAGAATTCTGTCCATGTCATCTTGGGAGTTGACAGCCCACGTTGGCATCTTGGTTGCAAGTTTAACTTTTTCCCGATACCCATCTATGAGAGCTTTGCCCACGACAACCTCGCTTTTCCCACCGTGGTAGCCATAGGCTGTGTCAATATAGTTCACTCCGTGGTCGACGGCGTACCTTATCATCTCAATAGCATTCGGTTCGTCAACATTAGAATGGTCCGAACCAACCACAGGAAGCCTCATTGCCCCAAATCCCAAGACTGAAACCTTGAAGCCGAGTTTGCCAAATTTCCGGTACTTCACTAATGACGCCCCCAAAACAAAATGTGCTTTATTATTAAGACAATCATCTATGTGAATTTTTCTGTAAAAACATATTTAGACAAATATTTCTTGATTCTATTGCACCTTATTTTTATGGCAGATTTGCCATTTTTGTTCTGAGAGATTTTAGGGTTCCTGAGACTCTGATAACTCGGATACAAGCCTTTTCGTTAGCAACCTCTGTTACAGCAACTATTGATGCCTTAACCATATCTAAAGCTTTATGTGAACAACGGAAAATGACTTGTCTTCTTTCCTGGTTATACTCGACAAGGGACAACTCTGCTAGGCTGGCTCCGTACTCACCGAAAAGTCTCGTTAGGCTACTCCAAACAGCGCCGAAGGCTTCTTTTTCATTGAACTCCTTGTTACCATCAATCTTTGCAGCAATGTAACGGCGTCTCACATACTTGGTCAACTTTTTCCTCTCCTAACAACATGGACTCCAGGAGCAACGAAGTCTATGCTGAGTTTCCTTCTGTTTCGTTCAACAATAGCTTTAGGGTTCTCTGAAAAAGCCTTCCTGGCCTCGAAGCGTTCCATTCCAAAAAGATAGGCGAGTGAACAGTAGTCATCGGCTCCTCGCAACAAAATCGGCTCATCAGCACCACTCGACAAAACTATAGGCACGCGAGCTTTATTCGCAATTTGAACCTCTCTACGTAGAGAAGAAAGTAAAACAACCCTTCTGAACCCTTGAAGCATTAATAGCGGTGCCATGTCAATCTCAAGCGTAGCTGAAGATCCAGAAGCAAGTTCAGCTTCAGCGACATCGAAGAACCGTCTCTTGGGGTTAACTAAGGAAAACCTGATTAGGTCAACCCTCCTGTCCTTCGCAGCCTGCCTAGCAACCTGTTTTGAGAGGCACTCGATGGAGATGACTTCGGCTTTTCTCCTAAAGTTCCGCAAATTCTTTAGCAGCTCTTCGACACTTTTCGGAGCTAGGTCTATTCTTGTCACAAAATCCACTCCGAAGCTGCTACATAATTCCTTTAGCTTCTGGATTTCCTCTATGGTTGCGTTGGATGAAATTGTGATTCCTACTGTTTTGTATCCGAGTGCGGCGGCTTTTTCCACCATACTGTTAACGTGAAAAAAGTTGCTTGTTTGCAGACAAAGATGCAGGTCTATGTAGAATTTCATAGAACCATTCCCAGCCTTCGAGTTATCTCCGTGATTTCCTCGATTTTAGATGTTCGAAACTTGACCCGAAGCCGAATTGGGTCAGCGAGACAAAGCCTCAGAATGCCTTTACAAGCTGCCTGTTTATCGAGTCTAAGGTAAAGGTTTCCCTTTGTCAATCGAAGCCTAAGCTCTCTAAGCAGGGTTTCTCTATCAAAAGATGAAAGGCTTGACCCGATATTGCGGAGAATAGCCTCAGCGATCTTAGGATCTTTTATTTTGGCCTCATAGAAAACAATGGGGTTCCCATACTCTCCTTTGAGATTTTTTTTGTTGAAAGATACTTCTTCAACATGTTCTGAAGGCACAACGTTACGTGCAGCTGCCAAAACCTTGGCTTGATCTTCCGTCGCGTGAGAAAGGAAGCTAATATTCACACAAACTATGTCGTTTTTCGCCAATGACTTCACGCATCTTCAAAGAAGACACTTTTCACACTTTCAAATATACCTTTCACAAAGAATTTAAGCGTAATCAATTAGAGCTATTTAAACAATAACATAGTTCTAAAAGCAAACAATTAATAAAGCAGGCACATAAAGGATGAGATAGTACGGTGCATACGTTGTCACACATGAAAGAAGATGCTTCGTTGCTTATTCAGGAATCCCTTCAGGAAACAGTCTACCGTCTAGAAGAAACAAGGCTGGGGTTCAGGAAAAGCTCTGCGGAGGAGACTCAAACAGCACTTAACTGGATATTGGGAAGGCAGGGACTAAAATATTCATATAGAGGCTTGTTCGCACCCACAGAGAATGACATGACTGAAGGATTACAAACATTAACAGGAGAACGGTTTTCAGGCAGAACCGCCCTTTCTAGGCATATTCTAGGAGAGGAAGCCCTTAGAACCGTAGTATTGTGGAACCGCAGTTCAGATCCAGCTGCTGTTGAGGCTTTGAGGGGGTATGAAAAAATCGTGAACCTTAGTGTAGATGGAACCTTCTGTTGCTACAACTGCACAATTGCCTTTCTCAGAACCTTAACAGTTGCGAAGGTTGGAAACTGGTCTGAGACTTTAGATAAAGGAATAGACAAAATAAGAAAAACTCGAATTCCCAATGGCAGATGGCACGGGTTCCCCTTTTTTTACACGTTGCTGGCGCTTTCAGAAATGGATGTTCCCTCAGCCAAAGATGAACTTCAACATGCGTCCAATGCAGCCAAGAAGCTTATTAAGAAATACAAACAAAAGGATGACAGGACATCACGCTTTAGGGCGTTGGCGTTAGAAGCCTCTATTAATGCGCTTTAGGTGGTGAAATGGATGATCGCCAAAGCCTTCTTCGTTACCAGCGGCAAAGCGGTCGGCAAGGTTTCAAGCCTAAACTCTTTCGACATGGCGTTGAAGGAAGCAGGCATAGAGCAATGCAACTTAGTCGCTGTAAGTTCAATTATTCCACCAAACTGCGAAGAAACCGAACCGACGAAACTGCCTGTTGGCGCCATCACATACGTCGTGTTGTCAAAGGCTGAAGGAAAAGGAAAAACAATCAGCGCTGGCCTAACATGGACAAAAGACGTTGAAACCGGTTATGGCGTAGTGGCTGAAGCCAGCGGAAACATGGACAAGGCAACAACCAAGGCGAAGCTGGATAAAAAAATTCGGGAAATGGCGAAAATTCGAGGCCTAAAACTTGGCGACATAAAATTCAGAATTGAGACGCTTAAAGTGCCGCCTGACAGCTACGGTTGCGTTGTTGCTGCCTTGGTTTACATTTTCTGATTTTAAGCTAACAGCCCACGAACTTTTTTCCCCGCGCTTGTTAAGCCTCGATAGACTCTTCCTTTGCCTTTTCCCAGATTTAGATCGGGTAATAGTGTTCGGTCTACGAGGATAACTTCGTACCACTTGTAGAGTCCGTCTTGCCAAACCCAGTAAGAGTTAAGAACCTCCAAATTTGGAAACTTTTTCTCAGCTCTTTCCTCAGCGATAAGCCTCATGTTTTTTGGAGTTTTAATCTTGGTTACACCCATCTTCTTTTGTCTTCTGCCCATTCTTGGCCTCAGCTTTCGGTAGCCACTTTTTCTCACGCGGACACGCACAACTACGAAGCCCACCTTGTCCTTGTATCCCAGCCTGCGAGCCCTGTCTACGCGCGTAGGTTTGTCAACCCTTGTAATCGAGGGCTCCTTACGCCAGAAGATAATCCTTTCTTTCATGACCTCTTCAACGTACGAGGATTTAGGCTTCCTCCAAGCCTCAGCCATGTACTTATAAGCCACTTCAATGCAACACTCCAGTGTACGGCAATGCTACGAAAATCCTAAATTTATACCTTCCGTATCATCCAATATCAGGTTTATTCGTCTTAATTGGGTATCTGCCATATAAGGTGGCTTTTCTCCAAAGTGTTTCGATGTTTTCTTGCGGAAATGGCATTGATTGGTCTGGGCCTATTATGTAGCCTCCGCCTGGAGCCAGAGTTGCTATTACTTTTTCTACTTCTTTCTCTATTTCTGTAACTGAACCTAACATTAGGAGATGCGAATCTATGCCGCCTTTAAGAGCCGTTTTGTCATGGCATTTCCATTTTAGTAAACTTAGGCTGTTGGCTCTCGACTGAACGGGATTGAGGATTGTCACTCCAACATCTATCAAGTCTTCAACTACGTCTTGAACTTGACCGCATGAATGAAAATCGATTATCTTCCCTTCTTTAACCAGAGGCCTAAAACACCGCTGATATTCTGGAACAAAATATTCCCTGAAAAGTTTTGGAGAAATCATCAGCCCCCTTTGATGCCCCAAATCCTCGGATAAATTCACTCCGTCAACGCCAAGTTCCAGGTACCGCTCAAAAACTCTTATGTTGAAATCCGTAATCCTACATAGTAACTGCTTCATCTCATTAGGGTGAGTGAATAAAGACTTCAGAAAATTTTCCATGCCCATCAGTGCCCATGCCCTTTCAAACATGAAATACGTTAAGGTGCCAAAAACCAGGTGCTTGTCCAAATCCACTTGGTTCAAAAAGCTTTTAATCTCCTTAGTGAGCTGCAAACTGTCTGGGTCTGGGATGACAAAATTGTCCAGGTGTTCTAAACTTGGTAACGGGTTTCCTTTTGGGAACGGAACCATGTCTGACCTCATGGTTACCCAGTGAACGCCCCACTTGTCGGTCCACGTCTCATTTTTGAAGTTTCCTTCTAATTGGAAACTCACGCAAACATCTTCATTTGTTCTTGGAACGTACTCTGGATCTTCAAAGTGAATGGCCCTTAACAAGTTTTCCTTAGCGTCCATCTTAGTCTTAACCCCGCCTACGACGAAGACCTAAATTCAATCTGTAGATTTTGTTCTATAAGCTTTCTGCACGTTTTTCAAAACCCAGCGTATGGAAAACGTTATTTCTGTGCTGAAATCTATTGAATGTCAAGTGAAAAAAATGAGTAAAACAATTCGAGTTACGGTTTGGAATGAGTTTCTCCACGAAAAACAAAGTCCCGAAATAGCCAGAATCTATCCTGAAGGAATCCACGGGGCCATAGCTAAATACCTTAGCAGCAAACCGGAATTCAAAGTTAAAACAGCAACTTTGGAGATGCCTGAGCATGGCTTAACAGACGAGGTTCTTAACAACACTGATGTGCTGATTTGGTGGGGGCACATGGCCCACGACAAGGTAAGCGACGCAGTGGTTGAGAAGGTTTATCACCGCATAACAGACGGAGGCACGGGGCTTATCGTTCTTCATTCAGGCCACTACTCAAAAATTTTTAGACGGCTGATGGGTACCAGCTGCGGACTACGATGGCGTGAAACAGGCGAAAAAGAGCGGTTGTGGGTTGTTTCTCCAGGTCACCCAATCGTGTCTGGTCTCAGCGACTACTTCGAGATTGAGCACACCGAAATGTACGGCGAATACTTCGACATTCCAGCTCCCGACCAGCTGGTTTTCATAAGCTGGTTCCAAGGAGGTGAAGTCTTCAGAAGTGGCTGCTGCTTCTACAGGGGCAGAGGAAAAATCTTCTACTTCAGACCAGGACATGAGTCGTTCCCAATTTTCCACCACCCAACAGTCCTTAAGGTAATTGAAAACGCAGCACGTTGGGCAGCTCCAGCTGATGGGCCTAGACCCCCAACAATTACAGCAGCTCCAAACGTCAAACCGATCGAGAAGCTTTCCTAGTATTTGCCAAACGTAGGGTCAACGTACCCCTTTAGAAAAATAATTGCTATTGCCTTTAGTTAAGTAGTAATTGTTATCTTTATAGGCTTAGTTTCCGAATATATTAAGCTAGGTTAGGTTGGTTTCTTTGACAAGCGGGTTAGTGTTTAGGGACAGGAACAAGCTTTCGCCACATTACATTCCGAAGAGGCTTCCTCACAGAGACCGGCAGATAGCCCTCCTTGACAGCGTATATGGTTCTATGCTTAAGAACATGAAGAACGCTTATCCGCGGTTCATCCAAATAATCGGCGACACGGGAACAGGAAAAACTTGCACAGCGGTAAGGTTTGGTGAACAGCTTTCAGAGAAGGCGAAGAACGAAGGAATTAACCTGAGACATGTTTACATCAACTGCAAGGTCGACGGGACAACAAGGTACGTTCTCTTCAGCAACCTCGTTAGAAAGGTAACACCTAAAATTTCGACGAGAAGCCTAAGCCCCGAGGAGATGATTAGACAGCTTGTCGAATACTTGAGAACTGAAAACACGTTTCTCTTGGCAACGTTTGATGAGATCGACTATTTTGTCCAGATTAACCCAAAGGAGCACGTGATTTACGATCTTACGCGGACAACCGAATTAAGCCCAGGTGAACCCTCCCACATTGTCGGCGAAATCTTCATCGCAAGATCGCTGAAATGGCACGAACGCCTGGAACCTGGAGAAGGATCCACCCTCGGAGTAGGCGTCATTGAGTTCCCAAGGTACACAAGCACGCAGGTCAGAGAGATACTTGAGGACCGCGTTGAAGAAGCCTTTCGCCCCGGCGCCTTGGATGAGGAAACACTAGACCTCGTAAGTGACATCACCGCCAATCCGCCTGTGAATGGCGACATACGCGTCGGACTTGACTTGCTTTATTATTCTGGCAACTTGGCTGAAAGCCAGGGGCTTAACCGGGTTCTTCCTGACCACGTTAGAAAGGTCTACGGAGAAACGAATCCCACGATAACTTCTGAAGATATAATGAACCTCAACGAGAATGGGCGGCTTGTTCTCTTAGCACTGGTACGAAGCC
Organism: uncultured Candidatus Bathyarchaeia archaeon; assembly: GCA_964584965.1. GTDB lineage: Archaea > Thermoproteota > Bathyarchaeia > Bathyarchaeales > DTEX01 > JAGTRI01. The sequence goes on from CAZPBM010000061.1 coordinate 28,256, forward strand.
TCCGAGCAGGTAAATCTGCCTATGTTGGACTTAGAGACCTAAGGAAGACTTACGAGCTAGCCTGCGAAGAACTGGACATCGAGCCAGTTGAAAAGTTCGAAGAAACCGTTCAAGACCTTGTCTACCGCGGAATAGTCGAAATGAAATCCTTAACCGAGCTAGGAATCACAGGCGCCTCTGTTACTGACCTCGAAAAGTTCCTTAACAACCTAACGCAGCAGCTAAGACGGGAAATAAGATGAAAGACAGGCAACGAGCCATCTGGGAAGAACTGGAAAAGGGCTTCGGCGGCGGAAGCAAATTCCGCATCTTATTACAGATGGCGCTTAACCCAAACGAGGCCTTCACAAAGTACGCTCTAGTCAAGGCAACGGGAATACGAACCCCGTCCGTGGAAAGCCAGCTTAGAGTCCTAATCAAGATTGGATGGATAAAAGAATACGGCTACACGCCAAAAACCTACCAAATTAACCTCGAAAACGAAGTAGTCAAACAAATCACAGAACTTTTCCAAAAAATTAAACTCGTCAAAGGCAGCCATCAAATCTCCCACTAAAAACATTTTCGTGCTTTATATACCCCCTCCCCCTCCCTTCACTGAGGACTTAAATATTAACCGATGAAAACTTTAAGCCGGATGAGGGTGAAAATCTCGTTGATAAAGAAACCTCGTGATCTGATGCAAGATTCCACAGTTAAAATGGCCTCTTCTTTAAAGCAAGATTATAAAGTGGAAACATGCTTAAACCCGTGGAACGGTAAATGCTTAAACACGGATATTTCGTTGTATATCATGTACAAAGGTAACCGTCTTCCAATATGCCACAAATGTTGGGAGACAATCTCGTCTAACGATGTTGAGTGGGTGTATGATTGATGTCAGACGACCTTGAATCCCTAAACGGCGTAGGCTCAACCACAGCTGCCAAATTGAGAGCCTCAGGATACACAACCATAGAGGCAATCGCCGTCACTCCACCACGCGAAATTATGGAAAAAACGAATATAGGCTTTAACACGATCTTGAAGATTCAGGAAGCCGCCCGGCAGATGGTTGCAACCGACTTCAAAACGGCGCAGGAGTTTTATGAAAAAAGGCAAGCGATGAAGAAGTGCACCACGGGAAGCAAAAAGCTCGACGAAGCGCTTGGTGGAGGAATAGAAACACAAGCACTAACGGAGCTGATTGGAGAATTCGGCTCGGGAAAAACGCAGCTTTGCCTTATGCTTTCTGTCATGGCTCAACTGCCGCCTGAACAAGGAGGCTTAGGGGGAAATGTTGCCTTCATCGACACGGAGGGAACATTTATGCCTGAACGAGTTTACCAAATTGCCACATTAAACGGACTTGACCCACAAAAGATCGCAGATAACATTTTCGTGGCAAGAGCCTACAACAGCAGCCATCAGTGCCTCTTGATCGACAGGCTATTTACCCTTTGCCCAGAGAACAACATCAAACTCGTTGTCGTGGACAGCATGATAAGCCACTTCAGAGGAGAATATGTTGGCCGCGAAACCTTGGCTGAACGGCAACAAAAACTAAACCAGTACCTCCACAAATTAATTAGACTGTCAGAAGCATACAATGTGGCAGTTGTGGTCACAAACCAGGTTCAGGCTAACCCAACAGCTTTCTTCGGAGACCCCAACAGGCCAGCTGGGGGAAACATAATGGCTCACGCCTGCACCCACAGAATTTACCTCCGCAAAGGAAGCAAAGGTGTAAGAGTTGCCCGAGTAATTGACAGCCCATACCTTCCTGAAGTTCCTGTTCGCTTCAAAATCTCTGAAAAAGGACTGGAAGATACTGAGGAAGAAGGCGACGACAACCTAGATCAGGCAAGCGACGTCATTTAGCATTCAGTTCGCCTTAACGATTCTGTAGTTTGATGCCTTTCTAAGTCTGTTCATAACTGCGAGGCCTAAACCTTCAAGGGGCACGCCTTCAGCGATAATTATGTCTACTTTGTCCTTGTCGAATTCCCTAAGCAACCTAAAGAGGTTTCTTGCTGCAGATGGCAAGTCCGCTCTTGAACCAAGCGACTTCACCGCATCTGCCTTGTACATGTCTTTTGTTTCGTCTGTAGCTAGCACGCCGACCTTTTTTCCGTTCTTCACATTCTGGTCTATGATTTGTTGAATGTTTTTTACTGTAGGCTTAACTGTTCCCTCGATCAACACAAGTTCAGCCCTTGGAGCGTAATGTCTGTGTTTCATACCTGGAGATGGAACCTTAGCGACTCGAACGTTTTTTTCAGCCAAAACAGTTGGATGAATCTTCACTTGGCTAATAACCTTTACCAGATCCTCGTACGATGTTCCACCTGGTCTCAGAATCTCGGGAGGATCCACTGTAACGTCAAGTACGGTTGACTCGATACCTATGTTTGTGGGTCCACCGTCAAGAATCATCTCTATTCTACCATCAAGGTCTTGTTTCACGTGTTCCGCTGTTGTTGGGCTGGGTCTTCCAGAAAGATTCGCGCTTGGAGCAGCTATCGGCACTCTTGACTCCCTTATTAGCGCCAAAGCAACATTGTGCCTAGGCATCCTCACAGCAACAGTGTCCAATCCGCCCAAGATGGCTTTAGGCACCTTCTCAGATGCCTTCAAAACCAAGGTTAAGGGTCCAGGCCAGAAGACACTCATTAGTTTCCTGGCCTTTGAAGGAATGTTTTCGGTTAACTGCAAAGTTTCCTGCTTAGTTGCCACGTGAATGATTATTGGGTTATCCAAAGGTCTTTTCTTCGCAACGTAAATTCGCTTGACTGCCTCAGCGTTCAGTGCGTCCGCTCCGAGACCGTAAACAGTCTCTGTTGGAAAGGCAACAAGTCCTCCGTTTCGAATTACGTCTGCTGCTGCCTTGATTTTTGGCTTTTCAGGTTTTTCACGGTTCACTTGCAATATGACTGTTCTGATCAAGGTTTCCTAATCTTCCAAAGGCTGAAAAGACGACTCGTTCATGAACCCTTGGGCCTTTCTGTGTTTTATGTTTGGGTTCAGTAAACCTTTATTCCTTAGAAAAGGCTTAAAAACTTTCGGTTGAAGGGTCTGTTATGCGGAATCGTGATTGTCTAGACGTCGTGAAACATCTTAGTTTCGCTTCAAAACATTTGAGCCTGCAAGATGTGCTTTTAGATCACGGTTTGGCCATGCTGGGAGACGCATACGTAAATTTCGTATACTCGTTGGCGCTTTCAGAAAAGCAACATAAGCCTGTTGGCAGAAAGGTAGACAGCTCTATTTTAGCTATGGCGGTTCGAAAGTCAGGGTTGCGTTCGCTTTTGCCTTCGAGAACCGACCGACATAAGCAGGCGGATGCAGCTGAAGCTTTGATTGTCTACGCTTGGTTAAACGAGGTTGTTTCAATGGAGGAAGCGGTCTACGAAATAATGAGTGAAGAAAGTTTAGAAGATGCCTTCTGCAGTTTGTTGCAGGCAATTGTGAAAAAGCTGAAAATGGAGAAGGCTTAATATTGATTAAGAGAATTATAAATCATACTTTGAACACGGTCAACATCCCAGAGGGCTAATGGTTTGAGTGAAGTTTTAACTCCAATTGTTTACCAACTGGGAATCGGCGGGTTCTTAGGGTTCTTCGTAGGGTACGCTGTGAAGAAAATAACAAAAATCGTTGCTGTTCTCATTGGCATAGGCGCCCTTATCCTCATATACCTAGGCTACGAGGGTATCATAAGCATAAACTATGATAAGCTAGCTCAGCTGATTGAGAACATCATGAGCGATGTTGGTTCAACTTCCGCTGCCTTAACGCCAATGGTTGCAAATCTTCCCTTTGCTGGAAGCTTCATCGCAGGCATAGCTGTTGGCGTAAAACTTGGATAAAAATGTTTTTTTAAATAAGAAAAAATTGAGGTTGGTTAGGGTTCATTTTTTGTTTTTTGTTGAAGCGCGTCGGTGAAGGCAGCGTTGAGTTCTTTGCCTCTTTGAAGGATTTTTTCACATGCGTCTTTTATGGCTTCTTCAGGTGTTTTGCCTTTGCGTGTTCGAACAGTTACGACGGTGTTAGGTATCAGAGGATGGGGCATTTTGTAGCCTGCGAACTCTACTTCTTCGTCTTCTAAAAGAACGGATTCTAGCAGGTTGAACAGGGTGTGTCCTTCGCCTTCAACCTCAATCGTCAACTCGTTTTCTGTCTTTTTTACAACTTTTATCTGCATTGTTTTTTCCTCTGTGTGATTTATACTGTGCCTTTCCCGTAGTCTTGAGCGATTTTTCGCCTTTCAACATGTCCGCATTCTTCACATTTCAGATCGTTCTGTTTTAAAGCCAAGATGGCTCCGCAGTGTGAGCAGTAGGCTAAGAGGACGCCGAGATTTTCGCCTTTTGTTGTAAGATGATAAATCTGGTTTTTGTCGCTTATAACCTTGGCTCGGATTAGGTCGCCGGGTCTGTAAGCGTCAAAAATGTTTTCGGTGTAGTTGAAGCTAACATCTGAAACGTGGATGATGCCTGAAAAATGTCCAGATATGAACCTTGTTCCAACTTTTGTTATGCGGACGTTTGCCATTGAGCTTTGGACGCCTGTTATATCGCCGACCACTGTGGCTCCAACGTAAGGGACGTTGTAGTTTCGGGCTGCTGGGTAAACTGAGACTTTTTTGTTCACGAGATCCATGAGGACGTGTCCAACGTTTCTTGAGTAGATGATGCCTTCTTCAACGTATGTGCCTTGGTCCGCTATGAACTCTTCGATTACGCCAAGTTTTTGTCCTGGAACCACGAACTGTCCGCTTTGTCTTTCTTTGCTCATAACTGGTTCATCTTTTCTTAGTCTCGGATTAGCCTTTAAAGAAACCATCAGAAGCTCACATATTAGCTTTGCTGTCAGCTACTTAAAATTGAAAACAGAGTTCAGCCTATTTTGGTGATTCTGTAAAGGCTGACTTTAACTGTGTAGTTTCGTTTTCTGTGAAAGCTGTAGGTGCGACGGATTGTGATTTCCATTTCCCGAACCTGGTCGATTTTCCCTCCAATTTCTGGAATTTTTTGCCTAAGAAATTCGCTGGTTAAGCTGCCTTTTTTATGAAGGGAGTAAACCACATCTGAGATTTCAAGCGCTTTTCTTAGGAACAAAATGTCGGCTCCTCGTTTCCATGTGCCGAAAGGCGGATTCATCAATGTTGTGTCAAAGTGCCCCCTTATGCAATCTATGTGTCCTGCGATTAATTCTGTTCTTACTCCTATTTTTTCTGCGTTTTTCTTGGCGGCTTTAACCGCTTCTCTGTCGATGTCAACGCCATAAACCTCTTTCGCTCCGTTCAATGCAGCTCCGACCGCCAGGATGCCTGAGCCGCAGCCTAGGTCTATCACGGATTTTCTTTTAATGTCGTTGTTTATCCATGAGGCGACGTGAATCATCTCTGCTGCGGATTCTGGGTCAAGTGTGTACCCTTCCCATTTTAGTTTAGGTTTTGGGCTTGGTGAAAGCTGCGACAAAAGCATTGAGAGATGCTTCTTTTTCATCATGGGTTTTCCGCCCTGCTTGCCTAAGCCATTTTATAACAGTCCATTTTTCAACAGGTCCTCCCACCTTGTCTTTCCAAGAGATATGTGCGCCTCGGCTATTGTGAGAACGGGTTTTTTGAAGGCGGAAGGCTCGTCTATCGCAATTCTTGGGCAAGCTGTGTTGACGTATGCATCAAAAGATGGAAACTGCATAAGAGTGGCAGGTGTGATTTCGCGTAAAGCTAACAGCGTTGCTTTTTTTCCGTTTCTTTCAAGTTCTGTCTTGATTTTTGTTGCTGCTTGAATGTTGGTTTGGCCTGGTTTCAGCCCTATGAGTATGCCGAAGTTTTGGGCTTTTTGGGCTTCTTTGAGGTTTGCGTACCTTTTTTGCAAGGTTTTCTGTACGTCTGCCTCGATTGTGTACGCCGTGTTTTCGAATGGGTCGGCTACTACTGTAGGCTTCATTGTTGCGAGTGACAGTCCAAGCGGGTGGAACCGTCCTCCACCTATGAAAAGGTATGCTTCAACTTTGTCTGAAACTGCTTTGGCGTTTGTGTAGTCGCATCCAAGCACTTGGCCTGGGCTTTTGCCATACCCTGTGTCTCCGATAAGCGTGGTTTTTTGGGCCTTTTCGAGGATTTTCTGGGCTTGTTCAAGTTGGTCTACATGTTGGATGGTTGTTGCCAGCCCAATTTTTGTCCATGGCTTCAGGAGATGCACTGCCTTTTCCACTGCTGGTCGTATGTCAATCTTGGCTTTTGCGTGGAAGTACGCTATTGGAACTCGGGCTTTTGTTGGTTTAATCATTTCTGAATGTCCGTAGTGGATTACGAGGTCGACACCTAGGTTTTCAGCTTCGTAAATCATCAGGTCGCAAGCTCCGTAGCATGGGTCTCCTGAGATGATGGCTTGGGCTCCTGCTTTCTCTATGGCTTCAGCTAGTTTAGAGGCTTGGGGCTTCAGCCCTTCGGGTAATTGAACTAGGACTTTTTGGGCGTTGTGTTTGCGGATTGTCTTTTGGATTTGCCCTATTTCCAGGTCGAACAATTCTTCTGACACTTTTGGGCTCTCGTTAAAACTGTTTTAAGGTTTTGTTTCTATCTTTTATGTTGTGTATTGTTCAAAATAAGGGTTGTCTAGGATTAGGATTATTGGTTGCTTGTTTGTTGTTGTCTGTGCGTGTTGTTGAGGGGGGAGGGGTATATAGTCGGGTCAGCTTTTCTGGCCATCTTGCCTTTTTTGCAGGTTAGTTTGTTATTCGTATTTTCCGTGTTGCTTGACTATTTTGTATGCGTAGTTGAGGTTTTCAGTAGGGGTGTTTGGAGCTACGTTGTTTCCTTCTCCGAACACGAATTTTCTTCCTAGAGTTATTTTGGAGCCTATTATTTTCAAGGTTTCTTGCTTGATTTTTTGTTTCGGCCCTTCATACAGCGTCGCTATGTGTAGGTTGCCCCTTATAATTACGTCTTCTCCTAGGATTTCGCGGGCTTTTTCAAGGTTCAGGGGAAAACCTGTGTCAAGCCATCTTATGTGAAGTTCGTCTCTTAAGGTTTCGAGGTGTTGCTCCACTGCTCCGCAAAGGTGGATTCCAGGTCTTCCAATGCAGAAGGTTTCGACAATTTTTTTGTGTAGAGGAAGGACGAACTTCGTGTAGGCTTTCGGTGACAGGAGCTGTATGCAGTCGTCTGCAAAGCCGAAGCCTTTGTATGGGAAGCTGATGCCCATGAATTTGTGCCAAGCCTTCATCCTTTCAATCAGAGCGTCCGTTATGAACCATAGGAAGTTTTGGGCGAATTCTGTGTCTTTGTAGAGGTGTCTCAGGATTTCTCCGCCTGTGATGTTAACCGCGATTGTGAAGGGTCCATCTGTCCCCATTGGCGCACCTATGTTTCCAAGAGGCGCCCCTTTGAAGGTGAAGCCTTCGCTTCTTTTTTCCACAAAGTGTTCATAGAATCTTTTGGCCCTAGCCATTAAGCCTCCGAACGGGTCGGGAATTCCTTGAGCAACGAATTTTTTCATTTCTTCTTTGGATTTTAAGAACGGTTTAATGTCGGGCACGTTTTTCTCCGTGAAAAGGATTGGCGCTCCCAGCCAAGCTGACTCGTAAACGTTTTGGAAGTGGACGCTTATGTCCCATTTTTTGGGGATTCCCATCTCCCAGTCGCACCAGACGTTGTGTCTCCGCCAATGCTCAAATTCAAGCTCAGCTTTAAGCATGACATCGGGGTTTTCGAAGCAATCTTTGAAGCTTATGCCTGAAACGTTCAGAGACGGGTTGAGAACAAACATTTTGTAGCTCATAGACCACTGGACAGGAATCCTGCTAGGCTTTCCATCCTCCAGTTCTTTCCAGAGCTTCACCACTTCCGCGTTATGCTCTTCAAAATCCACGTTGCCTTTGCTTTGGGAACCCTTTGCATTTTTTCCATTCACGACATTTATCTCCGAAGGCTGATTGACGCTTGGGTTTGTGTAACAAGATGGCTTGACAACTGTATATGGCTTTTGCCTTAAAATGCTTGTTTAGAATACTTGCAATAAAAAGTGTTAATAAAAAAGGAGGAGGGCAAGCATTTTTCGCCGAACAAACATCTGCTATGTTTGTCTGTTTTGGACTACTTGATTTCAATGAGTTCCATGGCTTCGTTGAAGTAGTTAAGGACGTTCATACCTTTCTCGGTAATCTTGTAAGTAACATGTGTTCCCTGCTTTTCCAGCGTGATAAGGTTCTGCTCCATCATGGCGTCGAGAACCTGCATCAGCGGCTTCCAAGAAAGGTTAGTTCTGTACATGATGCGGGTAGGCTTGTGCACTCCCTTCCTTATGGCTTGCAGCACGTCGAGGTATATTTCAATCCGTGACCGTTTGGAGCTCACCCTAAACACCTAGCAGATATCAATAACTAGAATACATAAAAGACAATGTGCGTAGCTCAACCACACACAAAACAAGCGTCCGGCATGAATAGTGCCAATGAATACTTCGGAATTCGAGCTAAAACTTTAAAGAATAGAAGATAATTATCAGTATGGCAAAACATGTCTCAGACTCGATTCTCTTTAACTAGAATAAGTCCCGAAAAAAAGAAAAACTTTGACAAGTTACTGGAAAAGATTTACCAAGACATTAGAAAAAGGTTCAAAAATTACGGAAAATTTCAAGACATACTCGTTTATTCTTTGGATTATCATTCTGAGGATTTGAAGGATGAGCAGTCGCCAGAGGAGTTCGTTAAGAGATTTATTGTGGAACCAATTATCTCTTTTTTGGGTTACGAGATTGTTTCAGAGACTGTTTTACCCGCGCCAACAGGGAAGAAAGAACCTGACTACACTATAAGACCCAAGAATAGTAATGATCCCATTTTTTATGTGGAAGTTGAGCCACTTAATACTGACTTATATGATAAAGACCGAGGAACATCGCAAGTAAAGGAGTGGCTACTTTCAAGAGCTTCAAAAACAGATTATGGCATTGCCACAGACGGGTTAAATTGGATTCTGTTAAAGTTTGATGCAGTTTCAGTGCAAAGTAAAGAAATATTGAAAGTGGATTTAAGGCCTGTTTTTAGGAAAATTGACTATCCTAACGCGTTCTACAGTCAGAATGAGATTGATGAAGCAAAAGATAGCCTTTTAACTTTAGATTGTGAGCAGGTTTCATTATTTTTGGAAAATTATTTAGAAGCAATCGAGAAACAGAAAGAGGAAATATCAAAACAATTTTACAATGATTATGTGAAGTATGTTTTTGGGTTTGACGAAAAGGGGGACTCGACGCAAAGTACATGTTTGCGGAGTAGCATCATAGTTCCTTCTGGAGTTACAGGTAATAGTTCAAATCTTTTTGCAGTAGTATTTATGAACAGAGTGGTTTTTATCAAGTTTCTTGAAGAAAAAGGAATAGTGCCAAAAAACCTTCTGGTTTCTTTGTTAAGAAGGTATAAGGCTTCTGGGTCTCCATGGACATTTTATGAAACCTATTTGAAACCATTATTTTATGAGGTTTTTAACAGAGGAAAAGATAGTCGAATATCATCAGTGAAAATGGATCCGATTTATAGCCAGATTCCATACTTGAATGGTGGATTGTTTAGAGAAGTAATAGAACAGGAAAAGAATTATAATATTACAAATGAGGGTGTTGAACTCGTTATTGATAAACTTCTTGAAAAATATAGATTTGGTCTCGAATCTGGAATTGATCCTGATATTTTAGGTTACATTTTTGAGAAGACAATCAATTTCATTTCGGGAACAGGTACTAATCGACAAAAGATGGAGGGAGCATACTATACTCCTGATGATGTTGTTGAATTCATTATAGAAGAGACGTTGATGCCAATTATCTTTCGAAAGATGATTGAAGGCTTAAAAAAGTCGGGGTGGAGCGATACAGATCTTAAGGGTTATAATTCAATAGAGGACATACTTAATCCTGCGAATATGCCCAAAAACCCTATGCATATTCGTAATATGATAAGATCGATTGAAACAATTAGAGTACTTGATCCAGCTTGTGGTTCAGGTCACTTTCTTACCACTGTTCTTTCGCAAATTCTCAGAGTTAAAGAAAGTTTGCTTAGAATAGTAGACGAAAATGTTGATAGATACCGTCTTAAAAGAGATATTGTGTCCCAAAACTTGTTTGGTGTTGATTTTGATGAGAATGCTGTTGAAATAGCGAGATTGAGATTATGGCTTTCTATAATAGAAGAAGTCAAAGATTCGGAGCACATCGACACTTTACCGAACATTGATTTCAACATTTTTGTCGGAAATAGTCTCATTGGTTGGAAAGATGAAAATCTTCTAATACATCCTTTGGTTAGTCTGCTTGACGATTCTTATGTAGAAGGGACTCTTGACGCGCTTAGTGTCTTTTACGGAAGTAGAATAACCGAAGTAAAGCACTTATTAACAAGAATGCGATTGGAAGACACAATAAGTGCCTATAAAATGCTTTTGGAACTGTATACTCTTGAATCAGGAGAGCGTGCTGTTAAAATCAGAGAGCTTCTGGAGAAGATTAGGAATAGATTATATGATGTTATCAATGACTCGTTTCTTGCCTATATTCATGAAAAGACAAACTTTAACAAGAATGGATTCGAAAAACTTGCTAAAAATTTTACAGGTAGAAAGCCTTTTCACTGGAAGGTCGATTTTGAAGGAAATATATCCGAAGGGGGATTTGATGTAGTTGTGGGAAACCCTCCTTATGTTGAAGATAAGAATTATAACGAGTTTGACCTCGAGATTATTAGAAGCGTTCAAAAGGTCAACAACAAGAATGGAGCAAAACCTCTTTTTTACCATTCGAAAGATTGCGGAAATACACATGCATACTTTACAGAACGCTCTATTAATCTACTAGCTTCAAATGGACGGTTTGGATTCATCGTTCCTATATCCATAGTTTCCACAGATAGGATGTCAGGTATTAGAAAATTTATTCACGATAATTCCTCTGAGGTTAAGTATTATAACTTTGATGATCGCCCTGGCAAAATATTCAGTGGTTTGGAACACTGCAGATCAACTATTGTAATCGCTGAAAAGGGAAATGGGGTGAAAGAGATAACTACAAGTAAGTATCATAGATGGTACACAAAAGACCGTGCAGGTCTTTTCCAGTCTCTGAAAACCGTTCGTTATGATTTTAAGGATTCTAAAGCCATTGTTCCCAAGATAGGAACAATAATAGAAAAGAAGATTCTTGAGAAAATGATGAAAAAATCTGGGAATGCGACTATTAAGGACTTTTTAAGAGATAAGGGAGCAAAAATCTGGTATCACAATTCTCCTCAATACTGGGTTCATGCTCATACAGATGAAACTGTACCGATGGTTGAATATTTTGATAAGTACGAAACGGATCCGAAAACAGGGAAAAAGACGCTTTCAAATCTAAAAGAGAAAAGAGTAACTGATCAATATAAGCCTCTTGTTTTGAGCCCAAATAATTCGTTGATTGTAAATGGTTTACTTAATACTTCACTGTTTTATTGGTGGTACACTGTTTGGTCTGACGGAAGGCATCTTCTGGCGCAACATATTAATAACTTCCCAATAAAATTGGACGACTTTCCAAAAACATTAACTAAGAAATTGACGACACTAGTTAATGATCTTATGAAGAGCTATTATGAAAACTCAAATGAAAAAATCAACCTGAGGTCTGGCGGATATGCAATAAGAATCAGAGAGATAATTTCAGTAAAATCGAAGGACATAATCGACAAGATTGATGACATTTTTGCGGAATATTACGGCTTCACAGATGAAGAAAGACAATTCATCAATGAATTTGACATGAAATTCAGAATGTAAAATCAACTATTTCACCTTTAAATAGCCTTAGAAAAATAGATTTAAAAGAAATAAATACATAAAACAGAACGCAGAGTTGTGATGAGAAATGGAGTTTTTTGATGTTGTTCGGACTCGTCGTAGTGTGCGTTCGTATAAGCCTGACATGGTTCCCGAAGAGGCCTTGAACCGGGTCTTAGAGGCCGTTCGCGTTGCACCGAGTGGAAGTAACCGTCAGCCTTGGCATTTCATAATAGTCAAGGACGAAACTGTTAAGCAGAGACTTGTTCCAGCCTGTGGAGGCCAAAGGTGGCTGGCTGAGGCTCCAGTTGTTGTTGTGGCTTGCGGAAAAGTTTTCGACTACAACAGAGGCGGCTACATGGGCGAATACAGCATGCTTGTGGACGTAAGCATCGCGATGACTCATCTGATTCTCGCGGCCAGAAACGAGGGACTTGGCACGTGCTGGATAGGCATGTTCGACAACGACGAAGTCAAAAGGATACTTTGCGTACCCGAAGGCTGGAACGTCGTCGGCTTAACGCCCCTCGGCTACCCAAAAGCTGGAGAAAAAGCCTTCACCGAGCCTGGTCCACGCAACCAGCTTTCCGAAATCGTCTCAACCGACAAGTTCTTACCTAAACGCTGAGGCATAAGACGAGGCCACAGAATTCTGACGAAATACCGTAACTCGCTGGTCAACAGCAAATGTCTCTATGGCTCAAAGAAGACGGCTGAGACGATAAGCGTAAAGGAGACGAAGGTTCGTGGCGGATGCTGAGCCGAAAGAAGCTATAATTGTTGAGCTCAAAGCCAAGGTGAAAAGTCTTAAGCCATTTGGGGAAAAACTTAGGTCGTTAGGTGCCGAGTACGTGGGAACCTTCCGCCAAATCGACACCTATTTCGAGGTTCCGCAGGGAAGACTGAAAATCAGAGAAACCGAAGGCAAAGACGAGGAGCTTCTTGTCTACTACGAGAGACCCGATGTTCAAGACATCAAGCAAAGCCAGGTTTTCATATCTGATCTTCCGAAGTCACGGTTCATGAAGCAGTTCCTCAAAAATGTTCTACGCACAAAAACCATCGTCGACAAGCAGCGGACAATCTACCGTTTCAGAGGCACGCAGATACACCTCGACAAAGTACAAGGCCTAGGAACCTACGTAGAGTTCGAAAAACCCGCAGAAAACACGGCTGAAGACACAAAAAAGGCTCGTGAAGACCTGGAAAACCTCATGCAAACCCTAGGCTTAAGGGCGGAAAACCTCCAGAAAGGCAGCTACAGCGACCTGCTAACACAGCAAACAACACAACTAAAGAGCCAAAACCAATGAAAAAGAGACTTTAGGAGCTATTTTTCAGCAGCTTCAACATTTCTCGGCAAAAGTCAGGCAGGTCAGATGGAACCTTCGAGGTCACTAGGTTTCCGTCAACGACAACTGAGCGATCTTCCCACTTTGCCCCAGCGTTCTTTAGGTCTGTGGCAACAGCTGCGTAGCTTGTGACCCTTTTCCCGCGGACAATGTCAGATTCGATGAGCATCTGTGAACCGTGATAGATTGCAGCAACAACCTTTCCCTTTGTATAAGCGGCCTTCACAAGGTCGACAAAAGGCTTCTTTGTCCTCATCCTGTCTGGAGCTCGGCCCCTTGAAAACCGTTGTTGATGAGAACCAAATCTTTTTTCACAAACATCATCAACAAAAGTGCAAGGCAAAAAACTAAATGTTCCGAACCACAAACGCAGAGGCGAAACCTAAAAACTCTTTAACCAAAAAGGCCAATATTCGTTTCAAGAGAGACTGAGGAAGGCAGCTAGCCATGTATGACGTTATCATAATCGGCTCAGGCCCCGCAGGCCTAACCGCAGCCATCTACACAAGCAGGATGAAGCTGAAAACGCTGGTTGCGACAGGCGTAACGTGGGGCGGACAGCTCATGCTTACAAAAGAGGTGGAAAACTTTCCAGGATTCAAAGACGGCATCCTAGGACCCGACCTCATGGAAAACATGCTTAGGCAGGCGGAAAAATTCGGCGCGGAAATTCTGTTCGAAGACGTTTCAGAAGTTGACTTTTCAACCAATCCTTTCAAGGTGAAAGCCGGCGACAACACGTATGAAGGCCGCTCAGTCATCGCAGCCACAGGCGCCTCACCGAAGTGGCTAGGCCTTGAAAGCGAAAAACGGCTAACAGGCAGAGGAGTCTCAGTCTGCGCAACGTGCGACGCAGCCTTCTTCAAAGACAAGATAACCGTGGTCGTAGGTGGAGGAGACACAGCCATACAGGACGCCATGGAGCTCTCCAGATACGCAAGCCAAGTGTTCGTCGTCCACCGCAGAGACCAGCTGAGAGCTTCAAGAATTCTTCAGGAACGAGCCTCCAAGAACCCGAAGATCAAGTTCATCTGGAACAGCACGGTTCAGGAAATTCTAGGCCAAGACAAAGTTGATGGCGTAAAGCTAAGGAGAACAGACACGGGCGCCGAGTCAACTTTGAGGTGCGACGCCGTGTTCCTAGCCATCGGCCACGAGCCGAACACCCAGATTTTCAGGGGAAAACTTGAGCTTGACGAAAAAGGATACATAGTTGTCAAAGACGAGACCCGAACAAGCGTTGAAGGAGTTTTCGCAGCAGGCGACGTCCAAGATTACCGTTACAAGCAAGCCATAACCGCAGCAGCCGCTGGATGCAAAGCAGCCCTAGACGCACAGAGGTACCTTGAAGAAAAACCGTAAGATATACACAGAAAAAATTGGGAGCTGCCAATTATTCACGGCGTTTTCAAATTATGCCGCGGTTACGTAGCCTTTCGTCTTCCCATACTGTGAAGTTCTTTGGCGGGTTAACTGTTTCAGCCTCAGGTTTTTTGTGGAGCTTTGCTGCGCCTGTGGGGCATCCTGTTATGCATAGTCCGCATCCTATGCACCGTTTTGTGTCTACGACTGCGACGCCGTTCCGTATTGAGATGGCCTTCACTTGGCATCGTTTTACGCATGCGCCGCACCCTTTGCATTTATCGCCGTCTATTTCAGAGTAATAGTTAGCACGTGCCACGGAGTTTTCTATGCCCCACTCGTTGATGGCTCTAAGTATGCCGCAGCAGCACCCGCAACAGTTGCAGACGTAAGTGAAACCTTCCATGACGTTGCTAACTGTGTGAACCAGTCCAATCCTTTCGAACTCGTCCAAAAGCGCTAGGGCCTCCTCTTTAGAGATGTCTTCAGGCCTAGGCTGACGCTCGAAGGACGAGAAGCTTAGGCATGTTCGAACTGGAAAATTGCACCTTCGATTTCCTAGGCGTTCTTGTTGAACCCTGCAGATGCAGTCTCGAAGACTGAACGTCTTTTGTGTCTGAAGAACCTTTTTTACGTCATCGTATGGCATGATCCAATCGGTTTTAAAAGCTGCTTGCGAAGGGATAACGCGGTGTAATGCTGGTTGTGGCTTCATTATTCCCTCTGCTCCGCCCTCGGCAAAGTATTCTTCTACCAGGTGAGCTAAAGTGTGATCCATGGTGTGCAACTGCGCTTCGTAGAACCCTATGAGGAACGGCGCCAGCCTATAGTAGGAAACTCCTTCATACTCGAAATGCCAGAGTAAACCGCGTTGAGCCATCCTTTTTAATTCATCCTCTAACGTCTCGGATTTTTCGTTGACGCGGGCACCTATTTCTTTGGCAGTTTCGAATTTTCTGGTAAGCTGACTGGCCAGCTTAGCCTCTTTTGGCGAAAAGATTCTTTTTAGGATGGCGATTTCGACGCGTGATTTTGTTCGCGGAAAACTGTTTGGAAGCCTATCCAAAGCTTCAGCTAGCTTCTCGTATGAGTCTTCATTCATCATCGTCAAACAACCAAACTGTGCAAAACATTTTTTGATAAGATATTTTTCTTGGAAAGCTTAAATTTGTTGCTGTTGATGGGATATTTATGCCAAGATACTCAGACGTGCTGGACAAGGTTCCCAAATATCCTTTTGCCCGTGTAAGTCAGCTCTCAAGGGAAGTCCAGGAAAGAGACAAAATCAATGTGGTTAACATCAGAATAGGCATACCTGACAAAGAGGCTCCGGAAACCGTTAAGAGGCTCATGTCAAAGTATGTCCTTGATAAAAACTCTACTTTCGGCTATCCCTGCGACGTTCATCCTGAAAGAGGAATCCCTGAGCTTGTTGAAGCCATCATTGCTCATTACTGCGAAAGGCACGGCGCAGACCTGAAACCTGAAAACATAGCGGTCACAAGCTGGACCAAGGAAGCCCTTCATAACATTGCTAGGTTATTTGGGAAAGGAAACGGTGTTGTGCCAGTCCCAGTTTATCCCGCCTACGTTGCTGGAGTTCTGCTTTCAGGTCATAGGCCTAGAACTGTTCCATCGTTTGAGGAGACGAACTGGCTTCCAGACATGAAGTTCACAAAAAATGACACTTTCTTCTATTTCTGCGACCCGAATAACCCGACAGGTGCTGTTGCAGACCGCGGCTATTATGAGAGTCTTCTGCAAGAAATGGTACGGCACGATGTCTGCGGCATTTTTGACAAGGCCTATAAGGACTACGTTTTAAACGAAGCCACGAAGCCTGTTTCGATAACTGAGTTTCCTGAAATGTTGGATTACGGGTTCGAGGTGGTTTCTTTTTCGAAGCACTGTAACTTTGTAGGCATCGGGCTTGGGTGGATAGTCAGCAGCAAACAGAACATAGACAAGTGGCTTAAGCTTTCAAGCCAGTACAGCCAAGGCGTAGCGTGGTACGTGCAAAAGATAGGCGCGGAAGCTCTGACAAACCCAGAGGTGAAAAAAGAAGTCCGCACGTACATGGAGGAAGTCAAACAGAGAAAAGACGTTTTTATTCAAGGCCTAAACAGGCTGGGATTCAAATGCAGACCAGCTAAGGCGACTCCTTACCTGTTTCCAAGAATCCCAGAGGCTTTCGGAAATGATGACGAACATTTCGCGTTGAGGATCCTGTTAGAAAAAGCGCACGTTGCGGTTATGCCAGGCTCGTATTTTGGGGAGGCTGGTAAAGGCTATGTTCGGGTTACGTTGTTCCAGCCGAAATCTGTGATTGAGGAAGCCTTCCGAAGAATAGAGGAAATCAGAAACTGGTAAAGTCTAAAGTCTGTTCTGTGACGAAGAGTTGAAAAGGGAAGCGTACGAATGAGCCAAACAAGTTTCAACGAGCACCTTAAATGGATGAAAGAAGCTGAAAAAGCAATTGAAAAAGGAGATTTCGAATCAGCCGCCCGCCTTTTTCGGTACGTAAGCACGTATTACGGTATGATTAACGACGAAACGAACCGGCAAAAATTCGCGGTTAAAACAGGAGAATCCTATCTCAGTGCTGGTGAAGCGTGTATATCTCAAAACGAACTGTTTAAGGCAACAACGTTTTTTGTGAAGGCTGCGGGTTCCTTCAGCGAAGGTGAGAATGAAGAGAAAAAGAAAGTTTGTGAGCTCAAAATTCTGCAGTGCCAGAAAAGGTTGGAGAAAGAAGACATTCAATCTACTTGCGATGATGTTAGGGATCTGAAGGCGATTGGAGACTACTTCGCAGACAGAAACGAATTAGTAAGCAGCCTAGCCTTCTATCAATCAGCCGCTGAAAAAGCTCGAAAACAGGAAAAGATTGCTCTCGCTGCTGGACTTTACAGGAACGTGGGAGACTGTTTCAAGGTCCTTAAAGATTTTGAGGCTGCTGCGGAGAGGTACGCAACTGCAGGTGACCTTTTCCTTTTGTGCGGGAACTATTTTGAGGCTGCGCGGCACTTTTGTGAGTCAGGCTTCTACTTTATTCGTGTCGGAAAACATCAAAAAGCGTCTATTGTAGCTGCAAAGGCTGGTCTCGCTTGCAACACAGGTAGGATTGATGTTATTCTAGACGACCTAAGCGAGGTTTGTAAGCTGCTCAGCCAAAAGTCCTTGGATGAAGCTGAGGAACGCTGGAGCAAGATAAGAATGAAGTTTAAAAGAAGCTACGTGGAACTCGTGGACTCCTGCTTTAAGTCAATAACAAAACAGTAGACATCGAGAGATCTATGAAAATAATTGAGAAAAAAGCTTTGAATATATAAATAAAAGTGAGAGTGGCCGAAATCTTGTTTAGTACCGTTCGAGGAAGACTCTGCCTCGTTTTAATGAGTTAACGACATCTTTTCCAGTTTCGTCTTCAAGAGCGTACCAGCCGTCGTAGCCGATTGCCCTTAATGTTGCGATGTATTCGTCCCATGGAACAAGGCCTTCTCCAACCGTGGCCTTATGTGTTTCTGGATTGTGGTCCTTTGCGTGAGTGTGAACGATCCACGGAGCCAGAATCTTGACGCCTTCGACGACCCCGTGTCTAAGCATGTTAGCTGGGTCGTAATTCACCTTAAGCGCCTCTGAACCTATGTCCTCGATGAAGCTACGAAGCGTTTCAGCCTTTTCTTGGCCTGTTTCGATGCAGAAGATTCCGCCTACTTCTTCACCGTAGCGGGCAATCTCCAAGCATGACTTCTTCATTGTCTTATAGGTAGGGTCAGATTTGTCGGATGGAATCGCGCCGGGATGCGTGGTGACAATCAGCGAACCGAAGTCAGCTGCCAGCTTAAGGCTCTTCTTCGTCTTTTCAACCCGTTCTCTTAAGCCTCTAGGGTCGCCAAGCGCAGAACCCGGCCAACCATGCCCAGGAACAGCTGGACCTTCAAGCTGAGCGCAAAAGCCACTAATCTCAAGCCCGTACGAGTTAACGAGCTCCTTCATTTCCGTTCTCATTTTTCCAACGCATCGATCTGGGTCTAAGACGCATGGGCTATTTGGGCTGTTGTCAACGCACCACAGTTGCACCGATTTAACTCCAATATCAACAGCAGTAGCCAATCTCTGTTTAAGCTGGTCTAAGGTCGCAGTTGCCCCGAGAGACCAAAGAGCCAATCCAATCTTTAATTTCGCCATATCTTTCACCAACCGATGACTGTCAATATCTTCGTTTAGGGATTTATCTCTTATCCACCTTGGTTAACAAATTCCAAAAAGGATAAATGTCGTGATTGCTTTTTCATGTCAAGCAGAATAAATGAGAATGTCATATACTGCGAAAAACGTGAGAGAAGGGCTTTCCAGTTCAGTGTTCCCTTGTTCTCCGTTTCTCGTCTAAAAGCTTCTTTATCAAGGAAGCCATCATGGCCTCGTTTAGTTCGACCCCGTCCGCCCTTTTCGCCATCTTAACCATCTTCTGAATTTTTATTTGAGAAAACAATCCCGAAAAAATGTATATAAGCCTATTCTAACGGAAAAGGAAGATTTTTCCCAAAAATGGACAAAAAATATCGGATTTTTCCGAGAAAAGGAACCGTTTTTTGAAATCTAAATCTAAACTAACTAAGATAAATGATTGGTAAAAATCTATTTACTCAATTGTCCATATTTTAAGCCGCAGTCAATGTAGTGCAGAATATTCTGTTGGATTTTCATCTTTAACGGAGTTGTAATCGGCATTGCAGTTGGGCAAAGAACAAAGCCTCCAGAATATGCCGCTTGGCTGATTGCCTTCTTAACCTGGTTCTCAATGTCCTTTTTACTTCCAACCTCGAAAAGTCTCTCTTCAACGTTTCCCATAAGCACGGTTTCAGCTCCAAGAATCTCTCTGGCCTCATCAAGTTCCACATCACCATCAGGCGGAGGTTCTAAAGGGTCAACAGCGTCAACCCCTAGCTCCTTAATTGCCGGCAAAACTTTTTTCACCTTACCGTGCGAATGAAGCCTGGCGTAGCCGCCGTGTTTGTGGAGCAAGTTCACAAGGTCCAAATCGTAGGCATTCACAAGCCTCTCAAACTCTTTTGGATTCAAATAAGGAGGCGTCGCGTACTCAGGACCGCAAATACGGTACAGTGTTACTGCCCCGCTTCTGAGGAGGTGCTCAAGGTAATCGCATATCCTCTCATTAAAGAAGTCCATAAGCTTAAACACAAGAGGCTTGTTGCGCAAATAGACGTTCAGAAACCTTGATAAACCAAATAGCTCAACAGTTAAACAAAGCGCATCTGGAATGTCGCCCATCAAAATCCCAGAGTCTCCTAACCAACGATTAAGCGAAAAGAACGAGTCTACACTTGGATGCCAAGGATCATAGGGCAGAGACAAAATCTTTTCAGCATCATCCTCACTTTCGCAGAACGGCTTTATCGTCCATGATGTGTGTATGCCTTTATCCTGTCTAGCAAGAGCTGAAACAACGCCCTTTGGTGTCGTTACCTCGGTTCTCGTGTAAGTTGAGCCCTTTTCATGCCAAGTTTCCGTTTTAATGTTGTCTTTGTTAATCACGCTGTAAAAAAGTACAGGCTTATCATCCGAGGGTGCCCAAAAAAACATTCTGTCCGTTTTTCCCTCCGCATACTTTAGGATGGCAACGTACTCTGGATGCTCGTGTATCCAGCCTTCGTAGAACCCGTCGAACTCGTAAAGAGAGATGGGAACTCTGTCTGGAGTTTCGCCATGAAGAACCTTCATGAGACGCTTTCGGCTACTAGACAATTTTTTATCATCTCCTACTTACGAACCGCTTTAAACGTTCAAATATCTATATTTTGTATATAAAAAAACGTCAACAATAGAATATTGAAGCCCATATGACTATTGCGTAAAAACAGCTTTATCATGCAACTCATCAAAATTTGAATTAAGAGAAAAAGGATTAAACCAGAAGCGACGTAATATGAAAACGATGAAAAAAGTAAACTATGTAAGACTACCCAGAAAAATCATCTACACATTTCTTGTTATGCTATTAGTTTTATTAGCTTCTCGCCTGCCCATGCCAACGTGCGGATCAAGCGGAAACATACTCATCAACGCAACTGCGTTTCCAAGCTCAGATGTCATAATCCAAATAGGAGAAAACATAAGCCTATACTTTGGTCACGTAACATGGTCAGGCGCCCAGGTCAAGCTTTATCTCAGTAAAGACGGCTACTCATCTATTTCCAGCCAAACTGACATAAGGTTTGGACCAACCTTCGACATAATAAAAATAATGGGCGACACCATCGACTCAACAACTTATCTAGGGTTCACAGTTGGAAAGAACTGGATTAACGGAACACTGCCTAAAACCCTTGAGGTTTGGGGAGGACAGTGTTTTGTAAAAGCTTTAGATGGCTCTTCAGCCGCGGTAGCAGTGACAGACAAGTCCTTCACAATATTAGCCATATTTGAAATTGTTCCGAATTATGGACCTGGAAGAACATCGGTGGAACTCAGGGGATACTCTTTACCTTCAAACGATTATGCTAACCTAAGTTACAATGCGGGTAACGGATGGAAACCAGTCGCTAACTTTGTTCGAGCTAACGAGAACGGTCGATTATCGTATTTCACTTTAGCTCCAGATGTAGCTGAGGTACAGCCTGAAGGAATAACCGCGGAGTCTTATGCGAAAATAACTTTCAGAATGTTGGTCAACAGAACAGGTCAAGTCGTCAACGGCACGTTCAACGAGTACAGAAGAGGCATAAAACAAGTCTATTCGCCGGACTCAAAAAACCTGACAATCTCAGAGGGCTACCTGATTGGGAACAACACGGATTTGGCGTTTTATAATTTTTTTGTCAGAGTGAAAGGAGACCTCACCGTTGTTGGACGATGGTTTAACCCGGGAACAATTACGGTTCTGTGGGACAACACAACGCTTATGGGCTCCGCAACAGCTGACGCTAACGGCTTTTTTACTGCTTTATTTATTGTGCCAATCACTACAGAGGGCAACCACACCGTCACTATCCGAGACTCCGCTGTTAAATTTGTGCTCAGAGTGCTTTGCCTATCACTTTCTGACACGGTTCCGCCAGTTGCACACGCTGGCCCAGACTTGACAGTAAATGAAGACACGCCCGTAATCTTTGACGGCTCAGGTTCATCAGACAACAAGGGCATAGTCAGCTACGTTTGGACCTTCATAGACGCTTTTCCTAAAACATTGACAGGCGTGTCACCTGAATATGTTTTTGAGAACCCTGGAATTTACCAAGTCAGGCTTAACGTAACTGACCTGGGTGGAAACTGGGACATAGATGACCTTGTTGTGACGGTGCTTGATGTAACAAAGCCTGTGGCAAAAATTGAATTTAATCAGACTGTAAATGAGGACGCTGTAGTCACGCTTGATGGGTCTAAATCGACAGACAATGTCGGTGTGACGTCTTACACATGGACGATTTTTGAAGACACGACTATAATCCTTATCGGGTCAACGGTTGAACATAATTTCTCGAAACCTGGCGTCTACGCTATCATGTTGAATGTAACTGACGCAGCTGGAAACTGGGGAGCCGACGTACTTAACATAACGGTTTTGGACATAACGAAGCCCGTGGCTGAAGCTGGCTTCTACCAATCCGTGGTAGAAGGCGCCGAAGTGAGATTTTTTGCTGGTATGTCAAGCGACAATGTTGGAGTAGTTGCTTATATTTGGAACTTCGGAGATGGAACAAACAGTTCGGGCGTTGCAGTTAGCCACGTATATTCTGTGCCTGGAGATTATGTTGTTGTCTTAACCGTTTTTGACGAAGCTGGCAACAGTGCTGTGGATTCAACAGTAGTCACTGTGCTTAGAGACACTGACAGAGACTTGAAGCCTGACATAATTGACGACGATGATGACGGAGACGGAATGCCAGACGAGTGGGAACTGGGTTTCAGGCTGAACCCAACTGAACCGTCTGACGCGCTAATTGATGTGGATGGAGACGGGTTAACTAACCTGCAGGAGTACCTTGGCAACACAAACCCGAACGATTTCTTTTCTCCATTAACAGCGTGGATAATAGGCGTAACGCTTGTCCCAATAATTGCGGTCATCGTCGCAATCTACATTGTCAGCCGAACCGCTAAAGTCAGCAAAGAAGAATACGTCGAAAATGCGGTTGCGAAGTTTCTGCAGCAGTTTCCCGACATTCAAGAACTGAACCCTGGATACTACATTTGGAAACTTGCTGAAATCAGGCAGGAAGCTGAAAAACAATACGAGGAACTCATAAAAGCAGGATATATCATAACCGCAAGAACCTCAATAAGAAAACGTCTAGCAAAAACACTGAAAAAGAAAGGGGAGCAAAAATAACTGTTAGGCTATGAAGCCCCGAATCAGTTTTTCTTGTGTGATTTTAAATCCCGCGAAGGCAAAATTCGTCTAACGCTTCACACAGAGCCTTGATGTTTTCAAAAGGGACATCGTCTGCGATCCAACCCCAAACCATTAAACCACCTTCCGGCAAAGAAAGAGCCTCTACTGTTTCTTTTACATGCTTTTTGATATCTTCAGGGCTGCAAAATGGAAACATTTGCCTGTCTAGATCAATGTCTATACACAATCTTCCTTTGTAATATTTCTCTACGCCCTTCAGCGTGTTTGCCCGAATTTGCGGGTTATGTACAGAAACTCCGCACTCAATTAGGTCGTCGACAATGTCCAAAAGACGACCATCAGAAGAAAAATAAACATGGGCTCCCGCATTTCTACAAGTCAAAAAAATCTCTTTGAACATAGGTTTAATGTACTTGCGAAACTTCGCTGGGCTGATCATTAAACCATTTTGTGTTCCCATGTCACTGTGAAAACTTATTACGTCAACGCCTATTTCAAGCCACTTCTTAACAAGCTTCATCTCATAATCCAAAAGCATGTCAATCAATCTTAACAGGTTCGGATTGTCGG
Source organism: uncultured Candidatus Bathyarchaeia archaeon (assembly GCA_964584965.1). Lineage (GTDB taxonomy): Archaea > Thermoproteota > Bathyarchaeia > Bathyarchaeales > DTEX01 > JAGTRI01. The sequence goes on from CAZPBM010000061.1 coordinate 51,720, forward strand.
TCATGATGTCAATCATAAGATTCTTAAAACCTCTCAGAAAATATAAACGGTCAAACAGACGTTCCCCGTCCCCGCTGACCAGAAGGCCTTGTCTTCTTCGTTGCTCAACATCTTTTTTTATCTTTTCCCAATCCCTTTCTCCTCTCTCAGTTTTTGTTAAAAAGTCTGGCGGCTTATAAGTCTTGAGTTTTTTCCAATCGGATAGTGGATGCTCCACTATCTGCCCTTCGTATCCATCCTTGGCGGTGTACCAAAGGCACCCCCAGTTGTCACGGAAATATTCACCTTCCTTGTAAACAGGGGGAAAATCGTTACCAATTTTTTGTAGCTCGCCTGCGTTCTTGAAGAGTTTTGGATATCGATAAAAAAGGTCTTGCATCTTTTCACGGTGCTTTTTCCAAGCAGCGTAGGATACGTAAACTCGGCAAGGAATCCATTCTGGATATCGAAACTCAACAGCTCTAAGATAGTTTTCTCGTTCTGTAATCACAAGCAATTCCTCATCAGAAAATAAAGTAAATTAGTTAAATTACATATTGCATTCAGAGGACCATTTGTAATGCATCGTAAAAACTTTTCCATATTTTTTCTAGCATCAGATTTATGTTAAAAGACATTTTTGTACATACTTTTTCGGAAAGATATTTACGGTTGTAAGGATCTTGTTTTTAGGGTAACTATGAATACATATTTGAAAAATATCCAGAAAGATTTCGTTTCTGGCGGAATAGACAGGGTTGAGAAATCTCTAAACAAAGATTTCGGTGTCACTCTTAGATCAACTTATTTGGATTTAGAGTTAAGAAACCCAATTATTGTAGCGCCAGGTCCTTTATCTCAAACCACCTCCCAAGTAGTAAGAGCCGCATCTTCTGGTTTTGGAGGAATTGTGCTAAAATCTGTTGTTGGAGAAGACAGAAACGGCGATTGCTCTATGAAAATGCTTAGAACTAAACCAACGTATGTCAGATGGGTGAATGACGACGAAGGAAACCCTGTATATCACTGGAACGGCGGGCTTGATCTTAGGACATTTACTGAATACCTGAAATTCGCTGAAAAAGCCTTTAAGATAGGCAAAAAATTGAATTTCGCCGTTATACCTTCCTTCTTGTGCCACTTGCCAAAAAACATTGATAAAGAAGGCTGGAAAGTGGAAGAGTGGGAATACACTGTTACAAAGCTGAGTGAAGCTGCCTTACCCATGTATAAGGATCGAAAAATTATATTCGAGATTGATTTTTGCCCCTTCCTAAAAAGAGAGAAACTTGCTGTTGACAAGAAAACAATTCTACATTGGTACAGAGAAACACCGAAGATAGTAAAAGAAAACTGTCCTAACTCTTATGTAGTTCCAAAAATTATGAATCTAGATTTTGGATTAAACTTTCAGACAGAAATGGTTAAAGCTGCAAATCAGGGCGGCGCTGACTGCGTTGTGATAGCTAACAGATTTTTCCGAAAGTTTGCTGACCCGAATACAAAAGAGTCATACTTCACTGCACACGGTGGGAGAGAGCTGCGAATCATAAATCAAACCCAAATAGCGAAGACAAAAAAAGCAGTTAACATTCCTATAAGCGCGACTGGGGGGACATACTCGGGGAAACATGTTTATGAGTACTTATCATTAGGAGCCAGAAATGTTCAACTGGTGACTTACGTGATGAAATTTGGTTTTGAGGAATCGTTCAAAAATATTATGTTTAACCCGCAAGATGGTCTTCTAGCTACGCTTTTCACATCAAAAACGGAGGACCCTAAGTGGCTGAACCTAAACAGAAAATAGAAACAAGGCAAGTAAACAAAAGTCCTGCGGCTTTGGTAACAGGGTCAACTTCTGGAATAGGCTTTGCTATTGCCTTGGAACTTTCCAAAAACGGGTTTAACATTGCAGTTAATGGCACACGAGAAGAAAGAAAGGTAGAGCCTATTCTAGGTGAAATCAGATCTACAGGAGCAGAGGCCTTTTATATTCGGGCTGATGTTTCAAGTTTTGAAGACCGAATCCACATTGTAGAACAATTAAGGAACAGGTTTGGGCGGATAGATGTTCTGGTAAACAACGCTGGGATTGCACCGAAAGAAAGAAAAGACATACTAGAAATTGACGAAGAAAACTTTGATAAAGTTATCAAGGTAAACCTGAAAGGACCATTCTTCTTGACTCAGCTAGTATCAAAGTGGATGATAGAGCTAAAACAAAAATTAGCTCAATATGAACCTATAATTGTCAACATCTCTTCTATTTCGGCTTATACTTCCTCAACATCAAGAGGAGAATACTGTATATCAAAGGCAGGATTAAGCATGATGACAAAATTGTATGCTGACCGTCTCTCTGAACACGGCATAAACGTGTACGAAATTAGGCCTGGAATAATCTCTACACCAATGACACAAGCAGTCAAGTCGAAGTATGACAAGCTCATAGCTGAAGGAATAACGCCTATAAAACGGTGGGGGACACCGCGGGACGTAGCAAAAGCCGTAGTCGCGATCACAAAAGGCTACTTTAAGTTCTCGACTGGCGAAATATTTAATGTAGACGGAGGATTCCACATAAGAAGACTCTGAGAAAGAAACTGAAATTTTGGTTCTAGATATAATCTCCAGTTCTCCACTTGCGAAGAATAGTTCTTCTAAGGTGGCGAGCAACAACCGTGCTGTTTCGATTCTTATAAGAAACCTAGTTGATTCAGGCAAAGTTTCCTGAACAGAAATCAATAGTGTAAGGGTTATTTACGCTTCTCTTGACAGGTCCTTTTCTCTTAAAGGCTCACGCGTATCTGAAGAACAGACAAGTTCAGCCTTCACCATATGGGTCTGAAACGCTTGGACACCACTAAGACATATCTCTTGTTAGACATCTTAATGAACTCTTCGAGGTTACCACCTACATGCTTCAATTTTGATTCACAAAAGAAACTCTTAAGCATAATTGGCAGAACCGTAAAATCTACATGGACCCCTGTCAAAGCAAGTATTTTAAAAAATCTCGAACAGGCTGATAAGCATGCTGATAAGCATGCTAACAGCGTTGGGATGGGGAAGCATGCCTGAGAAAACATTTACCTGTTGACTGCTGACGTCAGCCACGCTATCAGCAGCTCAAGCAACATTGTCGCAGGAACAAGCAAAGTCACAAAGTATGTTGAATGGTACACGACAATGAGCGCTGCGAAAAGGGCGCTTGCAATAAACAAGGTTGTGCTTGTGGCAAACACAAGCAAAATCGAAGAAATAACACTAAAGAAACTCAACATCCCCGGCGTAGGATACCTTGACGGCAGCAACTTCGAACAAAGCGTACTCAGCAACGAAATCAGGTGGACCTACACTATCAGCAACAGCCTCTACGGCGCAAACTACATAAAACTGCCAGTTAACAGCCTCAACAAGTTCGAGTTCACAACCACACTTGAAGTGGACTTGGCCAGCGAAAACATCCGAGTCACATTGTACGTCTACTACTTGACCAGTGCGGAAGCAACAGCTTCTCTCAGCGACGCAGTTGTGCTGAAAACTTCATCGTAGTGCATGATTGAAGAAGCACGCATGAATAGGCGCTATAGCCTTTGAATCTTCCTCTCCCCTTCAAGGCACATTGGTCTTGGAGAGGAAGAGCGGGTTCACCAGCTCCCTTAAAAGGACCCGCATTATGCGGGTTCCGATTTTTTCTGTGCAAATAATAGTTGGCTTTTGTAAAACATTCGCCATCCCAAACCTGCCAGCAGTTTTCGAAAGTGCTTTATTATCGGGTTGCCATACGGTTTTGTTTCCAAAATTTCAAAGTCTTTTTTCAAAGTGTTCTCCACTTTTGAAGCTTCAAAGTCGTAGTCGAATCTGTAGTGTCTTGGTCTAATAGGCTGTTTTCTTAACCGTTTAAACACGTTCGCCACGTGGTAAGCGGCAACGGCGACACCGTTTTTTTTGTTGTGGACAAGCAACAGTTTGCCGCTTTGTTTCAAAACTTTTTTGTAGCCTTCAACTACGCTGGGAAAATCTGAGAACGGCAAATGGTCGCTTGAGCTGATGTCTAACACCATGTCAAAAACGCTGTTTCTGAAGGGCAGGCGTCTCATGTCGGCGCAAGCCACGTTTATCCAGCCGTGTTTCCTATGTGCCTTAGCACATGTTTTGCGAGACACGTCTATGCATGTGAAATCCACGTTTTTCAGGAGTTCAACGTTGAAGACTCCTTTTCTTCCCCCCTCGTTCCAAGCGTCAACCTTCAAGACGCGTCCTTCAGTCACATACGAAGCCAGCATTCTCTGTTGCTGCCGTTCCCATTCGGTTTCAGGCGTATCCTCGTCTGTTCCCGTGAAAGGCTTGTCTGAACGTTCTTCCCAATAGTTTTTAATCAAAACAAAAGTCTCCCAAAAACGTTTGTGACTCGTTCAACCTGCATCTGCCTAACAAACTGTTTAGTTGGATACTGTTTTTCGCCAGAAACCAAAGCCTTAAGGTAACCCGCAGACATGGCAGGCGACAAATTTCTGGCTGCTCTGCCGAAAAGATACCACATGGGGTAGCCGAGTTGGTAGGAAACATACCCTTTCAAAAACGGTGGCGTGGTTCTTGTGGGTCTAAGGCTCCAGCTTACTGCGGACTCGACTCTTTTTGGGTTGAACCCAAGCATTCTTGCGTAAACGTTGTGGTAAGTGTCCCATGAAGGCACAGGCTTCATAACTTTTCCCTCGTTAAGTTTCATCCAGCATTCTCTTGTGTAAACCCGATTACACCCGTAAACGTAAGGTAATAAGCCCAGAATTAAGCCTGTGTCAGGTTGGTTACACAGTTTGCCTCCCGCAATTCCCATGTTTGCCTGAACTTTTAAGGCTTTAGTCAGTTTCAAGTAATAGTCTTTTTCCAGAACCGTGTCCGCGTCTAAGATAGCCACAAAATCGAAGTTGTCGTCAAGAAGCCGTGAACCTTCTCTCAGTACATAAGGAACTCTGTGAATGTCGCCTTTTTTATGTCTAGGTCTAGTCACGATTTGGAATCTTTCATCTGCATAGTCAGAAACAACTTTTAAGGTCTTGTCAGTCGAACCGTCATCAACAACTATGATTTGTTGCGGTTTAAACGATTGCTTTACCAGCGACTGTAGGCATTTGCCGATGTTCTCTTCCTCATTATGCGTAGGAGTTATAATCGAAATTTTCACATGATTCACTTCTTATTTTTCGGTATCGATGTTATTATGTACCGTGGGAGAAAATCGCTCGTGGATAGTTAACCTATTGTACTCTTCAATTTCGCTACATCTCGGACAAGTAAAGAATTCTGACCAAACGGAAAGGTCGCCATCCATAAAGTTTGTGTAGCCATGAGGGTAATCCATAAAGTAGCCGTGCTGTTCGCAGCGAACGATATAGACGGGTAATGGTGCACACCAGCCTGGACGCCGCTCATACCCTAAGAAAGCATAGCCTCTGACTATTAGCTGGATTCTCTGCCAGAAACTTGGCTTCAAATCCTCATTCAATTTTATAATTTGACGTTCTCCATCTGGTTTTCTAATTCGCAGTTGATGCTCCTGCATAATTGGGGCACCTCTATCATTTTTTTGATAGGCTCCTAACTGAACATTTAAGGTCTATGAACCAAAGGTCTGAACGCTAAAGATAGCTTAATATGGCAAAGATGGCTTTGCCGAGACTGCGGATACCGCTTTAGCCTAAACAATAAAAAGAGGAATCGACAAATTATAGGGCACCAAGTATGCGTTGCTGACGGAGCATCGAAAAACTTGGAAAAAGTGGAAGTTCCCGAAAAACTGGGCCAGCGGGAGGCCGCAAAGACTGATACTAAAACTCTCCTATTCAAATTTTCCTGGTGGATGAAAAAAGAAGACTACTCAGAATCAACCATCATAACGAGAAGGAAACTTCTTGAACTCTTACTAAACGTGGCGCAGACTTACTCGATCCTGAATCAGTGAAAGAGACCATTGCAGTGCAAAAATGGTGCAACAAACGAAAAATCAATGCTGCTGATGCATACACGACATTTCTGCGAATGCAGGGGTTAACTTGGGAACCGCCAAGATACAGGTTTGCTTCAACTCTGCCTTTCATACCGGCAGAAGCTGAAATAGACGCTTTAATTGCTGGTTGCGAGCCAAAAAACTCTACTTTCCTTCAGTTGTTAAAAGAGACAGGTATGAGAGCTGGAGAAGCGCATAGACTTCAATGGGTTGACATCGACTTTGAAACAGGAACCATTCGAGTTACACCAGAGAAAGGCAGCAAACCACTTATCTTCAAACTTTCAAATAAACTTTTGAATATGCTTTCAAAACTTCGCGACAAGAGCGTCTCTAAACAAGTGTTCAGCAAGCATTTGCGAACTCAGAGAAGGCTCTTCCAGAAACAAAGGGCTACGATCGCCAGAAGGCTCCAAAACCCAAGATTGTTTCAGATACACTTTCACACCATTCGACACTGGAAAGCAACCACGCTTTACCATCAAACAAAAAACATCCTTTTCGTAAAGAATTTTCTTGGCCATAAAAACATCAAGAACACTGAGACCTACATCCAACTTGAAGAAGCACTTTTCAAAAACGAAAACGAAGAATTCATCTGTAAAGTTGCTCTCAGCATTGAAGAAGCAAAGACATTGATTGAGGCGGGGTTCGATTTCGTCTGCGAATTCAACGAAGCAAAGATGTTCAGGAAAAGAAAGTGAAAAAAGTGGTCCAGGTGAATGCTAAAGTGGGCCGGGAGAGATTTGAACTCTCGACCTTTCGGTTATCAGCCGAACGCTCTAGCCAAGCTGAGCCACCGGCCCGGCTGAGTATTTTTTTGGTTTTTCCACGTTATAAAGTTTACATGCTTTCGCCTATTGAATGTGGT
>CAZPBM010000062.1:0-8445 GCA_964584965.1 uncultured Candidatus Bathyarchaeia archaeon
CTTCTAGTGGATTTTTTGGATTTTCGTTCGGTTTAGTATTTCTTGCCCTTGCCCGTCAATAATCTTTTTTACGTTACCTTCAGTTACAGCCGTGGTTGTTCCCACCATTGTTACACAAGCCGCCCCTGCAGCTTCACCCTCCAAGAGGACGCTTGGCAAATCCTCATCAGAAATGTCTGAAAGATCAAACCGTTTTTTGCCCATTGTTTTAAGTAACCCGCTAATTACGCCTGCACACATAGCATCACCTGCGCCTGTAGGGTCGACGACTTTGACTTTGAAAGACGGCATTTCCAAAAGCAATCTTCGCGTCATGGCGATGAGGCCTTTTTCTCCCATGCTTATAATCACAAGGTTGGCGCCTTTTTTAACTAGGGCTTTAGCTGCCTCTTTAGGATCGTCCTTGTCTGTCATGCCTTTAGCTTCGTCTTGGTTGCAGTGGAAAACGTCTGTAAACCTGAGAACTGGAAAAATCAGGTCCCATCCCCGTTTGTAAGGCTTAACTGCGTCTAGAAAAGTTAAACAGTTCATCTGCTTCGCTTTTTGGAGAACCGTCGGCAGTTCCTCGTCGAACCTTCCTGTGATTCCAATTCCACCCGTATACAGCACTATTGGTTTCTCGTTTTCCAAAACTGAGGTGACATGTTCTGGACTTAAATGCCAGTTTGCTCCAATGTCCGCGTGAAATCTTCTGTCTTCACCTGAAACCACGAGAACCATGTCTTTCGACGTGCCAGTCTCCCTTATTCGTTGAAGATGCGTAACTAAGCCGTGGCTTTTCAGCAGGTTTTCAAGAAAGTCGCCGAACACGTCTTCCCCAACTGCACCTACGCAGCTAACTTCGCCCTGAGGCAACCCTAGTTTCCGAAGGTCAATTGAGACGTTCCCGGCATGGCCACCTATATGCACCTCAATTCCACGAGAAGTGAAGGTCAGTTCACCTGGGCTTGAAATTTTAGGCAAATCAGCAGCGATTATGTCAACCACAAGAATGCCTGCGCATGTAACCTGCAACTTAACATTTCTCCAACCAGTTCTTTATAGCTAGTGAATTCCAAATCATTTATCGTTTTCTGGAACGCTGTTATACATGTGAAAGTGCAGACCAGTTTTTTCAGTATTCCAACCAGCCTTCAAGCGCCCTTTTCGCGTAGCCTTGAATGTATGCACGTGTGCGAGCCACTTCCTCTTTTTTTGTAAGTTCTTTCAGTTTTTCCTTGCCAGCTGGGCTTTGAGCTATTTTAAGGCACTTTCTAAGCAGTTCCTCGTCTACCTCGCCGTCCTTAGTTGTGACCCCGATGTTTTCTTCAAGTTCAGCGTTTGTGTTAGTTCCAGGGACAATTGTGCTGACTTCAGGAGATTTAAGTATCCATCTGAGGGCAGTTTGGGCAGGCGTAAAAACGCCTTTTTCGTAGTTTTCTGGAACAAAATTTGTAAATGGAATGCCGTAATATGGCCAGCAGAAAGGTTTCATGACTACTACGCCGACTTCTAAGGCTTTGCACAGTGGAAACAAGGTTTGCTTGGCATCATTGCGGTGAAAATTGTAGGGAACCATAACCGAGTCGAAACAGTCAAACTTCCGCATTAACTCGGCAACAAAGCCTGTTTGGTGGTCAGCAACACCTATGGCTCTGATTTTTCCTTGTTTTTTAATATCTTTAAGTACATCGATGACAAATTCGAATCTTTCACGCGAATAGCCTGCTGACGGTATGTGAACATTGTAGACATCAATGTATCCTGTGTTCAGGAGCCTAAGTCTCTGCTCAACTCCGTCGATGATTGTGTCTCTCCACTTGGCCTTTGGAATTGACTGCAACCTCGCCACAGGAGTCATCATTTCCGCAGCTACGTGGACTTTGTCTCTTCGACCGAGAGCTTTTAAGGCTAAGCCTAGAGACTGACATTCCTCAACGACGCCTGTATCAAAATAGTTCACACCAGCCTCGATAGCTCGTTCAATGAGCTTGTTTCTCGGAGCTTGCGTGCTAACCAGCTCCTCTTCTTCAATAAGTTGTTCAGGCTCCCTTTTTCCAGGAAAATGGTAGGGATTAAGAAAACGTGCATACTCGTGTCCTCCCAATCCAATTTCTGAAACTTTAAACCCTGTTCTGCCTAAAAAACGGTATCTCATTATGTTCACCGCAATTTCACGCTGAAATTGTACAATTAGTAGACACTTATAATAAACTCTTTCATTCTATATTCAAATCACTTTCCATCTAAGGAGTTTAGAAGATGCCGGAGCTTCCTGAAATTACCGTGATAGCGTCACAAATGCACAGGGAACTTTGTGGGAAAACGGTTGCTATAGCTGAACCGAGGCAACCGAAGAACCTTAACATGCCTGTGACAGAATTTGTTGAAACTATTAAAGGTAAAACCTTCAGCGAAGTGACAAGTAAAGGTAAATGGGTATTCCTTAAGCTTGAGCCCTCATACTTTTTGCTCATTAACCTCGGAATGTACGGTGAACTTCTCTACTATGCCAACGGACAAAAATTGCCCGAACGCTGGCAGTTTAAACTGGAGTTTTCTGACGGAAGCGGATTCACAATTTTCTTTTCTTGGTTCGGATACGTTCACCTTGTCGCTGAAAAAGACATGAAGAATCACAAGTTGACAGCCAATCTTGGAAACAATCCCTTAAGCAACGATTTTTGTTTTGAACGATTCGAGAATTTGCTTTCGTCGAAGAAAAAGACGAGGATAAAAAATTTCCTGCTGGACCAAAAGACCATTGCTGGCATCGGAAACGTCTACGTGCAAGACATACTCTTCCAAAGCAGACTGCATCCAAACCGCGAAATCTCAACTTTGTCACAAAAAGAGAAACAAGACCTATATAACGCAATAAAGAACGTGTTGAACCTCAGTATCCAGTATGGCGGTTTAGCTTACGAGAAAGATTTCTATGGGCAGAACGGCAAATTTGACGGAACAAAATTCCTAGTCGGCTATAAAGAAGGTAAACCTTGCCCTGCATGTGGCACGACAATTGAAAAAATCAAGACAGGCAGCACCTCGTCGTACATTTGTCCACGCTGCCAACGATGAACCAGCCTACAATCCCAACCATTCCAGCTCAGAGGGGTGAACACATTTTATATCGTAAATGGCACTATCATTAACTAGCAGGCTGATGGCTTGTGAGACATGAGAACTCAGATGAGGTTGTCCTAGTCTTTGATTGTGGCTCAACAAACCTCAGAGTCGCCGCAATCAACTCGCAAGGAGCAATAGAGGCTCAGTCCAGCTTTCCCAATGAGCCGAAACCTCAAAATGGCAGAAACCCCGAATGGCTGATATGGGACTTGGATGAAATTTGGGCTAAACTCTGCAAAGCGTCGAGAGAGGTTGTAACAATAATTGACTCCAGCAGAATAAAAGCAGCAACAGTAATCACGTGGGGAGCGGACGGTGCGCCGGTAGACAGGAACGGTCGACTACTGTACCCCGTTATTTCGTGGCAGTGCCCAAGAACTGTTGACGCAGTAAAAAACATAACAAGTATGTTGTCTCCTTTTGAAATTTTCCGCATAACTGGGTACCAGCTGACTCCGTTTAATACTCTCGTAAAATTGTATTGGCTTAGAAAACATGAGCCTGAGGCGTTGAACAAAGCTTACACTTGGCTCATGATGCCTGGTCTCATAGCGCACAAGTTAACAGGAGAATTTCACATCGACCCAACCAGCGCCTCAACCACGATGGCCATGGACCTTGGACACAGAGACTGGTCAAAAACCATGTTTGGCCTTGTTGGGCTTGACCTTGGCTTTTTTCCCAAGTGGCTTGAGCCTGGACAGGTTGTAGGCGACGTTACAAAAGAAGCTGAGAAGGCATGCAGCATTCCTAGCGGTGTTCCAGTTGTGGCAGGTGGGCACGATTCACAGTTTGCTATTCTCGGTTCCATGGCAACAGAGAACGAGGCTATTCTTTCAAGTGGAACGTGGGAAATCCTTAGTTACAGATCAAACACGTATAGTCCAACCAAAGACGCGTTCGACGACGGAGTAATAATCGAGGCAGACGTCAGCCGTGAATTTTGGAACCCTCAGCTTCTCATGATGGGCTCTGGGGTGATTGAGTGGGTCGCTGACAAGATGATGGCTGAAAAAGGAAACGTAAAATACGAAGCGTTAATCAAAATGGCGGAAAGTGTTCCCGCAGGAGCTGGAGGAGTTGTTTTCGTGCCGAGCTTCGTTAAGGAAACTGGGCCGACAAAGAAGTATGAAGTTTCAGGCGCAATTCTCGGCTTAACGCTGCGCACCACAAGAAACCACATAGTCCGTGCCACCTTCGAAGGCTTGTCTTACCAGTTAGCTCAAGCCTTAAAAATTCTAGAAAGAGAAAAAGGGTCTAACATCAACAAAATCCGCGTAGTAGGAGGAGGCTCAAAAAACCGTTTTTGGAACCAGATTCGAGCAGACGTGACAGGCATTCCCGTGACTGTCACAGATTTGAAGGAATGCGCATCCCTCGGCGCGGCATTAGTTTCATTTCTTGGCATAGGCAGATTCACCTCATTCGAAGAGGCAAAGGCAAACATCTGCATGAAGGAAGAAATGTTTAATCCAAGCGAAAACCGAAAAGTCTACGAAAGCCTTCTTAGACACTACGAAGATGTTGTGAAAAACCTGAAAACTCCAAATTCGGCTCTTCAAACAACGTGAACAATTAGAGCTACAAAAAAAGAAAAAACAGAGTAAGGGCAGTGGTCCTTGGTTGTTACACCCTTTCCCATATTGGCGGTATTCTTTTCTGAGCTTCTGAGCCAAGAATCACGGGTTTTACGCCGCTTAGTTCGCAGAGGTATTCAAGTCTGCGAAGGTGGTTGCCTGCCACTGCAAGTATGTGGTTGCTTGGAAACAGCTTCATGAATTCGTCGAACCCACAATGTAGCCTAGCGTGAACGTGAGGCCAAGTTGGGTTAGTTTCCTCATTCATGGCTTTCCTCTCTTCCGGAGGCAGGTCTAAGGCCTCTCCTAAAACGATGACCATGTAGAGCTTATCGTCCCATAAGCCAAGGCGGGCAAACGTCAACTCGCCAGGCGCAGCGTCAAACTCAACTGAGGCTCCGCCTGCCTTAAAGTAGTACTCCAAAGCCGGGTGGAAGGTGACCTTCTTAAAGTTCTCTTTTGGGTTCATGCTTCGCGCCGCGTACCAGCTCGCGTGATTTCCCGAGTTGCAGAAGTCCCAGATGTCCTTGTCAGGATGGTAAAGCCGAACGTCCATGAAGAGCACAGGTAACCCTCCGGTTACGTATTTAAGCAGCTGCATCGTTACCGCAGCAAGGGAGTCGGCCTCAGTTGCGCAGACAGTTGTTTCTTTTGGCCCGTTCCAGTCGTAAGGGTCGTTCATAAGCATCTCGGGGACGTCTCCGAGGCAAACGTACTCTGTTAGTTCACGTTGACCCTTCAGTCCGCAAAAGTCGAACCCTTTCTCCTGGTTAACCATCCTCATAGCCAAGTATAGCCTAATCTGGGTCTTCAGGGTTTCTTGGGTAAGCATTTTTGCGTCGTACTTAAGCCGAGATCCCAGAAGATGTTCGAACCACTTAAGCCCTTTCTCAACCTCGTTTGGGTCAACCTCCTCCATTTTCTTCACTAGGAGAAGCTGGTCGATCTGGCGAACCGTTACGCCGAACGCCTTAATAGTTGGGACAAGGTGGAAGTAGCCAGTTTCCATGCCCATCGAGTGTCCTCCGTACATGCCGTAAACCTCGTTTTGTATGGTTGTGTAAGCCTGAGACGCATAGACCCAATCAATGACTTTCGCTTGGGTTTCAGGGTCATCTATCCCGCCGACTATGCGTTGGGTCCTAATTCCAGCTTGCCGCAAGGCGCCGTCCGTGGCGAGAAGACCAACGTTTCCAGGAAACTTTCCGCTGTTATTCGAAAGGCACAGGATTGGCTTGTCTCGACCTAGGCTGTTTATGAAGGGCCAAACGAGGAACGGAAAGTTCCACACGTAAAAGCAGAGGATAACTTGTTTACAGTTTGCCTTTGAAAGTTCAGCTCCGACTTTCTGCGCAGATCTTACTGAGGTTATGGTTTCAGAGCCTGTGATGACTTCTGGAGAGGAACCGTCGAAGCTTTTCACGCCTTTTCGAATGATTTCAGCCCATTTCTCAACAACTTCCATGCATTCGTGGCTGTTTGCTTTCCAAACGTGCTCCCTTTCGTCGTTTAACATGGCGATGCCAATAGTTGTGTTCTTCATACGCATCACTACACCTAATAGTTGAGGCAAACACAATTAAAGCATTATGTGAATCGCATAACATTCATAGCAATCTATGACGGTTATGCAAACTTCAGACAACAATTCTCCCATCTTCTAAGCAAGAGTTGACGTATCTTCTGATTTTCTTAAAGGGTCAACAGGAAATTTTGATCACATTTCTTATTCAAAACACAAAACGTTAATTAGCGGGCCCGGAGGGAATTGAACCCTCGACCTACGGGTTTCTCTGCAGGTTGCGGCTTGATGCTTAAGAGCTTCAGCCCAGCTTTTCTTGTTTTTGCTGGTCCGCCGCTCTACCTTGCTAAGCTACGGGCCCATTTTGGTTCGACGATTAGGTAACTTACAATATTTGCTAAATAACCTTTTCTTCGTGGCGGTGAATAGGCTTTTATTTTTTTGCGTAGTCCATTAGTACGTATAAGGAGATGGCTGATTTGAGACATGAAAGTTTTAACCCTGAAAGTCTCAAAATAACGAATGTTCGAACAGCGGTTGTGGCTTCAAATTTTGATTATCCTCTTGTGAAAATTGACACGAACCAAGGGGTCTACGGAGTAGGCGAAGTGCGAGACGCTGGCCACAGAGAGTCAGCCCTAATGTACAAGGGATTGTTGCTTGGGCAGAACCCTTTGAATTTTGACAGGCTTTTTAAGAAGATGAAGCCTTTCGCTGGGCACGGCAGGGAAGGAGGAGGCATAAGCGGCATCGAAATGGCCCTTAACGACATAATTGGAAAGGTCTACGAGATACCTATTTACCAGCTATTAGGCGGTAAGTACAGAAACAAAATCCGCATTTACGGCGACACTCCTGAACCGCAGGACCCAACGTCTGAAGGCTTCGCTGAAAAGGTTTTGGAAAGAAAAAAGATGGGGTTGACGTTTATCAAGTTTGACCTCGGCATCAACGTTCTCAGAAACAGGGTGCCTGGAGCCTTAATTGGTAATAGACTTACAGACAAGGGAATAGCCTACCTGTGCTCTTGTGTCGACGCTGTCAGAGAGGCTGTCGGCTGGGACGTCGACTTGGCAATTGACCATTTTGGACCGTTAAGCGTGAAAGACTGCATCAGACTTGGAAGAGCCCTTGAGAAATACAGCCTCGCTTGGCTTGAAGACATGCGCCCTTGGAGAGACGTCGAAGGCAACCGCATAATCACAAGGGCTATCGCCACGCCCACAGCGACTGGCGAAGACATTTTCGGATTAGATGGTTTCAGAGATATCGTCGACAAACGGGCTGTCGACATAGTTCACCCCGACTTGGCTACTGCTGGAGGAATAAGGGAAACCAAAAGAATCGCGGACTACGCTGAGGAAAAAAGCAGTATGCCCTGTGCACTGCATTTCGCAGGTTCACCAGTGAGCTTCATGGCTAACGTGCATTGTGCAGCGGCAATCGGCAACTTTGCGTTGGAACATCACGCTCTTGACGTTACATGGTGGAGAGACCTTGTAACTGGGCTTCCTGACCCTTTTATTAAGGACGGCTACGTTGAGGTTCCACAGAAGCCTGGGCTTGGAATAGACTTGAACCCAGAAGTCATAAAGCAACACTTGAGGTACCCGGACTATTTTGAGCCAACACCTGAATGGGACACGCCGAAACTGGGGTTCTATAGGCCACTGTAAAAATAGGCTTACAATTCTTCCTTTTTCGTCTGCGTCTTCTAAGTCATTACAACAGTCTGCCAAGGTACAGCTGTCCTCTAAAAGTATTTTTTAAGGATTTCTCTCAACGTGAAACTGGATAAAATGTCCACGTTGAATCAATTTGTAGATCTTGTTTGGGAAAAGGCATATTTCCATATAAATAAGGTTTAACAAAAAAAGAGTTGTCAGCGGTGTTAAGGTTTGGGCGAGCTTGTGTTTGTGGGAATGGGGCTTTATGACGAGAAAGGCATGTCTCTACGTGGACTGGAGGAGACAAAAACATCGGATTACGTGTTTGCAGAGTTTTACACAAGCCTCATGACAGGGCTGTCCTTAGAAAAGCTTGAAGCAATGGTTGGAAAAGAAGTTACGGTTGTTTCACGCAAAATCCTGGAGGACAATAACGGTGAACCCATTCTGCAGAAAGCTGAAAAATTTAAGGTTGCCCTTCTTGTTCCAGGAGACCCTTTGATTGCGACTACACATGTTGACCTCAGAATTAGAGCTCAGAAACGTGGAATAAAAACCAGAGTTGTGCACG
>CAZPBM010000063.1:0-12846 GCA_964584965.1 uncultured Candidatus Bathyarchaeia archaeon
AATAACGCCATCCAACCAACCCAGAACAGTAGCCAGCAAATTGTGTATGCTAGCCACCAGCCTAGGAAGGGTGACCAGTCTGCCCAAGGCGTTGCCACTCCTCCAGTTAAAATGGGAGTAACTGCATCGCGGTTCACTGGACCAAACACGGGATTGTCCTTGACAAGCCACGTTGCCGGATGCCAATCATACGTATTCAACCTGCCATTAACAGCATTGTGAACTATGCCGTAGGGGATCATGCTATAGCAGAACACAATTGACATTGCTGTTACAGTATATACTAGTGCTAGCATCTGTGGGGTAAGGACTTTGGAAATGGCGCTTGATGCTTTGGACAGTATCATGATAAAGAACAGGGCGACGATGGGAGCGGTGAAGGATCCCAAAACCATTGAGAACATCCAGCTTGGACCGTATGGTGCTGTTAAGACTCCGACGAAGCTCATTATTACTGATAATGCTACAAGTGCTGCCCACGATTTTGGTGTTAGAACGCTTTTAGCTTCTTCAGTCATTTTCTTTCACTACTAAGTTCGTACTTTATAGCTCCTACTTTTTTATATATAAAATTAACCGTTCAGATTCTATAACGTGTTATATTATGTTCTATAACACTTCGATGCAAAAGTCTTATTAATCTATCATTGCTCGTATATAACACTGAACTTCCCGGAGAGGAAAATTACTTAGGTGATATGATGCGTAATAAGACTCTTCTCCGATGTCCGTTAACAGCGATTTTGATCTTCGCTGTTGTATCCCAGACTTGGAGTATTGGGCAATCTCGTTCGCAAGCTCCGTATCAGTCGGTTCCCCAAATTAATTATGATAACATTTTACAGCACATCCAAACCCTTTCAAGCTTCGGTTCCCGTGTTACAGGGTATGATGGCTTTTACATGGCTGCTGATTATATATCGGATTATTGGAATTCGCTTAATTTGACTGTGCGGTCAGAATCTTTTAATGTGGCGTCGCCCATTGTTGAAAGAGCCTTTTTAACGGTGCAGTTGCCAAACGGAAGCCGAATAGAGTTAGGTGTTTATCCACTTTGGCCTAACCACGTCAACCCATGTCCATATCAAAGTCCTGAGGAAGGAGACAACCTAGTCTATGCCTCAGAAGGATTACCTGAAGATTTCGATGGTTTGACGGTGGAGGATTCCTTTGTTTTAATGGATTTTAATAACAGGTGGTATTGGAAAAACGCAGCAATATTTGGAGCCAAGGGTGTAATTTTTCTCGAGCCAGAGAGCACAACTTGTGTTGAAGCTGTCCAAAAAACGTTGAGCATACCACTTAATTTTCCGCGACTTTATGTCAGAGGAGAGAATGCATCTCTGCTTAGACAACTGGTCGCCCAGCAAGGGCAAGTTAAAATTTGGGTAGATTCACGCATGGTCTGGAAGGACAAAACCGTTTCAAACATTATTGCTGTTATTGAAGGATCCGACTCTGCTTTGAAGAGTGAGGTTGTGGTCATTGGCGCGTATTACGATTCGTGGTCTATTGTTCCACAGCTCTCTCCAGGCGCCACAGACTCCATGGGAATCGCGTTCCTCCTTGAACTGTCAAGGCTTCTCACTGAAACCAAACCTGCAAGAACAGTCTGGCTTGTCGCCTTCGCTGGCCACTACCAAGCACTAGCAGGAGCCAGAGAGTTTGTAGATATTCACTTAAACGAGGTTGGCTCTCGCAAGCCTATACAAATAATGTTCTCTTTCGACTTAGCAAGCGACAGTGACATAACCGCCGTATATGCAACAGGAGCCATGTATCAATATGAAAGACCCGCCCAGTTCACCAGATATTATAATACCTGGATAAGTAACATGTTTGATGAATGGTTACCGCGCATAGGGCGAGAACTCGGCCAAGAATCCCACTTTATAACAACAACTTGGCTAAAACCGTCATGGGTGGTTGGCTATGTACCATATGAGCCGTTCCCAATATATTTTGAGGCTGAAGTTTTCACTGAGGCATGTTACGGTGCTGGTTTAGGATTTGTGACGACCAACGCCTTCAGGATCTACCAGTACACTCCTTTTGACACATATGGCAACATCAAGTCGCAAAACCTCAAAAACCAAGTAATTTTCCTTTGGCCTCTTCTATATAATGCCATAAACTATTTTGAAAAATTCCAGCAATTATCCCCTATGAGGGAAGATCGTGGAGACATTTCGGACCACGGCTTCGTGGACATGACGATCCAATTGGCGACTTACAACAGGACCACGAACTGGTTCAATAATTATGCACATGAAAACGCAATATTCTTCATCTCAGTTGGACCTAGAATGGTTTCGCCAGCTTCTTTAATTGTAGGACAGAGTGCCGTCACAAGCGCTGGAACATCCAGAAGCGCAAGAGTTCTTGGAACAATTGCCGGTGTATTTTCTACCGCTCCAGTTTCAACCGGCGGAGGAGGCATTATTTCACAAGGTACTCTTGTCTCTTCCATCGGCTTTTCAGTGGTAATGTTGCCGGATGCAGAAGGTAAAGTTACTATTAAAGGGCTCAGACCCAAGACGGGAGTCGATGCTCAGGCATATGTTTTGGATCCAGACGATGGCAGCATTTTATGTGCAACAGATTCTGGTCCTTTTGGTACTCGTCTAACAACTACAGGTAATCCTTTCGGCGCTGCCTCATCAACTGCAGCTCCAACAGTTTCAGCGGGTGCTGTTTCATCTGCTTATCTGATAGGAGCTGGTAGCACAGCTAGAAAAGCAGGAGCTAACATAGCTGCATATGGATATTGGCAAGTTCCAATCATCAATGTATCATCCGTTGCACTTTTGGGATTCATGAATGTGTGGACGGTTGGAGAAGCACAGACGCTGGGCATTGGAGTTCTGAATTTCCTCACTCATGCTTATCTTATTTGGAGAGACTATTTGGAATTTTCGCCTGAAGCTATGGTTTTTGCGGAACCAGGCACAATCATTGAAATTGTTGTTTCAGGAGGAGGTGGACTAGTAACAGTATTAAACAATGCTTCGGATGCTTACCCAGAAGGAAGAGGATACAAATTAGTTAAAGGAAAGACAACTGTACTTACTTTATTTGATGCAGCAAAGAACATGTACCATCTTGCGAATTCCAGAGGCGGTTTTCTCACAAGTAGAATGTCGATGAATGCTCAATTGATTCTGTACTACAACAGCATGCGTAATCTAAAACAGTTAGCAGATGAAGCATATCAAAATGGTCAAATGGGCAAGTACTATTCGTTTACGCTTGAATACTGGGTTTATGCAGCAAACACTTACATAACAACTAACTCCCTTATATATGACATTGTCACCACAGCAACTTTCTTCTTCTTCCTTTCTACTGCCTTTGTAATTTTCATGGGAAAGTTGGCTTTAGGAAGAACCACTGGAATAAAGAAAATGATAGCATTAGTCATATTCTTCATCATAACCAATTTAGCTCTCAGCTTAGTTCATCCTGGCTACTCAATTGCATCAAATGTTTGGATGCTTATTGATGGGCTAGCAGTAATTCTATTCTTCTTATTGCTGCTCTACATTGTTATAGACGAGTTTAACATGGCAATTGCGACAATAAGCCAATCAGTTCTTGGTTCTCACCGGTCAGACATAGAAAGAGGAAGTCTGATAATTTCATCCCTGTCCATGGGCGTTGAAAACCTCAAGAAAAGACCCATGCGGACAGGATTAACGCTAACAACAATAATAATAACGGTCTCAGCTATGACGTTATTCACAACAATGGGAGTTATTCTCCAACCATACAGAGAATCCATAGGAGACGCTCCGTACACTGGCATAATTTTCAGAAGGGATATTGCATATGCAATTTCAGGAACAATTTCGGAAAGCTATCTTTTAGCAGTAAAGGACATAGTCTCAGAAGGGTTAGCAGAATTTCAATGTAACCCAAGAGCATGGATATATCCAGCGGGACAAAACATGTTCATTTCGTGGAACGCGACAACATCTGCTGTGAGAGCTATTTTGGCAATAACACCTGAAGAATCAAGACTTCTAGAGGGCGCAAGGATTCCTGGACTTGGAGAACCCTTTGAGCCCGGAATGAAAAACGCTATAATCATTTCTGACAAGCTTGCTCAGCAGTTAAGCGGTGACCTTGGCATAAACGTTACACGTGGTACCAAGCTTAACCTTTGGGGAATTAACGTTACAGTCTGGTGCATTGTCTCTAACGACCTAGGAAATGCTGCTTTATCAACAGATTTAGACCAGAGCAGTCTTCTGCCTCCCCAAGCATTTGTTGCTGGTTCAGGTGTTTACTCTCCTTATGATTTGTCTTCAGTTATCATAGTTCCATACGACTTTGCAAAGGATTACATGAACATTCAGCCAAACATTATTTCTCTAAAGGCAGAATCAACAACCGTGGACGAATCCGCATTAATGGAAAGAGCGTTTGATTTGGTTCTTACATTACAAAACTTTGTAGTATCATATGGAACGCAAGGAAGAGGCAACGCCCGGCAGATAACGACAAGATCAATATACATGCTTCGAGGAGAGGAAAACATGATTATTCCGCTCTTTCTTTCTTCTCTGACCCTTCTTTCCATGATGCTTAGCGCTGTTTACGAGCGAATTCGCGAGATTCGAACCTTAAGCACTGTGGGACTGTCACCTCGCCATATCGGAGCCATCTTCATAACAGAAAGTATAGCATTAGCCTTCCTAGGAAGTTTCATGGGCTACTTTACTGGAGCCAGCGTAACCGCTTTGATGTGGAACTTAAATGTTTTCCCAAGGGATTTGATACCTAACGTTTCATCCGGGGTAGTCATCATAGTCATGGGTATAATGATGCTGGCAACGATGTTGTCCTCAGTTTATCCCGTTACGAAGGCGTCAAAGCTGGTTACACCTTCACTTTTAAGGAAATGGAGGATAGGAAGTAAACCAGTAGGTAATCTTTGGAGCATAGGCTTGCCATTCAGCGCTACAACAAACGAAGCAATTGGCGTTTTAGGTTTCCTAAGCGAGTTTTTTGAAGCCTCTGCAACTGAGCGGACAGGGCCATTTATGCTATTAAGATCATCTCAGCTACTTCACAGGGGCAATGAACGAATTTTGAATGTTAGGCTTCAGCTTTCGCCATTTGACGCTGGAATTATTCAAGATTTTGAGGTTATTAGTCGGCCTGTAGCAGCTGACAAGTATGGATTCGAAATCTTGATAACAAGAATTAACGGGCTTGAGAGTCTTTGGATTACCACAAATAAGTCGCTTCTCGACATAATTCGTAAACAATTCCTAATTTGGAGAGCTCTTCGACCTAGCGAACAGCAGAAATATGTTGATAGAGCCATGAAAACGTGGAGGATTGGAGAAGCATGAAGCAAGATGAACGATACAGTAAAGGTTTAACTTGGCGTGCAATGCTTGCTTTCATTTTCATAATATTCATAATACAACCAGCCATTGTTTATAACTGGCTTGTTAATGGCATTTGGGGGCTTGCTTTCTGGGGTGGAATGATGAGTTGGACAATAGTTCTTCTATGGATTGGGCTCACGAGGTTATGGGGGGTTCCGCTTACCTCAAAAGAAATTTTTGTAATCAGAATAGTTGAATCAGTCGGATTAATGAATACAGGTTACTACTTTGCATATTTATTGAGAAACCAGTATTTTGCCAACTCAGAAATAGCTAAGTTGTTTGGGCTTCAGCAAGCCGTCCCAGCCTTCTTCTCTCCAATGGGGGCAGACGCTGAAAGAGTCATGTTTAACCGTACATTTTTTGACATAGCGTGGGCATTACCTATTTTGGTAAGCATTTTCATACCTGTTTTGTTATCCGCAATAGCCAATTATGCATTAGGTCTCTTAGCCTACAGCCTTTACGTTCGAGAAGAAAAGCTAGCCTTCCCCTTAGCATCATGGGACGCAAGAACCATGTTAGCGTTCGGAGAAAGACAACTGGACAAAATAAGGCTTATTGCCTTAGCCATAATAGGCGGAGTGATTTATGGTTTTGCAACAATAGGATTTAACACAATAATGGGTGGAGGACAAGAATTTGTTCCTCGAAACCAAATAATAGATTTAACAGCAGCCATAGAAAACGCTCTGCCGGGAGCCTCATTCTGCATCTCGCCAAACCTTCTATTATATATTTCCGGGTTTCTCCTCCCATTAGACATCACAGCAGCGATGTTTATCATGTCCGCTGCAATATACATCGGCGGCAATCCCTACATCACGATAAATGACCTTTGGCCAGCTGAAAGTAAGTGGGCGTCTGGTCGAGGAATGATATGGATAACTAACATGTCAGCGCTGTATTTCTGGAACAGCCTTGCCATAGGATGGGGACTAGCAGTAGCAACAATTCCACTTCTCATCAGATATAAAACCGTCATTAGAGCCTTCAAAAGCATTGGGCAATCTTTTAGTAGAACAGGTCCTACTGAATGGTGGCTTAATGGTAGGAACCTGCTTTTGATTTTCTTTGGAACCGCATCATGTTCCATTGTTTTGACGATGATACTTGTTCCCAATTTCCCAGTGTGGGTCTTAATTCTCTTTACATTAGGAATTTCATTTATTATGACACTTCTACAGACTTATTCGGCAGGTGTTACTTTTGGTGCAAGCGTTCCCTATCTTCGAGAAACCATGATCTACTATAGTGGATACAGGGGGCTAGACATATGGTTCCTTCCCCAAGAAATGTTTCTGTTTCTAGGCGGTTCAGGAGTTTCACAGCAGCTTTTGATGGCTTCAATGGTTAAAGAAGACGTGAAAGAGTATACGAAAACCTACTTTCTGCTGATAATACTAGGGCTTGTGGGAAGCTTCATTTTCGTTTCGATATTTTGGCGCCTCAATCCCATTCCCGGCTGGACCTACACTGCGACGGTGGCAACGTGGCCTGTTGAAGCCATGAACTTTTGGCGTTGGCAATCTTGGCTGTGGACCGGAAACCTGTTTGGGCCAAAGTACCTACTTGACCTAAATCTTGGTGGTGGCCCAATTAAGATTGAGATACCAACGTTTATGGTTACAGGGTTCAGCATATCTGCGGTTCTTTACCTCATTTCGGACTTTGTCTTGCATCGACCGTATTTCTCAATAGTAATGTTGGGAGCATTTCCACCAACTCAAACCTCTTACATATTCGCGGTCTTTATTGGTTCACTAATCTCGCACATAATAGGAAAAAGCATTGGCCGTCAATTCTGGGACTCAAACAAAGGGTTCATAGTAATCGGCTTTCTAATTGGAGACGGTGTAATCTCAACGATCATCCCAATAATTACCTTGTTAAACAAGTCAATCTGGCTACTTCCATATTAGCCATAAAAAGTCATTCATTTCTTTCTGTTACAGAAACCACACATTCCATTATGGCAGAGTACTGCCGTATTCTCTCAACATAAATATCTAGGACATAGCCTCCAAAGCCTCTAGCTGAGCTTTAATAAACCCAATTGAATAAGCAAGCCCGTGACAAACACGCTCATCGTCCCATTCCAAAATAGGGACATGGTCAGGGTTAAGGCAGCCTTCAAACCCAACCTCCCTTAGGGATTGCAGAATTTTGAACATGGACATGTCTCCTTCGTCGAGAAGTGTTTCTTCAAACCAGCCGGACGAGGTTAGGCTGCCTTTAATGTTACGAAAATGAACCTCAAAGATTCGTCCCTTGCGACCATAACTCCTTATCTCATCAAGAACCAATTCTTGTCCGCCATCTTCACCTCTTGTTCCGCAGCAGTATATGTAACCGACTAATTTGCTTGGAAACTCGTCGATGACATGACCAAAACCAATGGTGCCCAAAGGCGACTGTGGTAAAGGAGGATCAGACGGATGTATACCAAGTTTCACGTTGTAATCTTCTGCTATGGAAACAAGTTCTTTGAATACAATACGAAAGTGCCGCCACCAATCTTCAGCATCTTCCGTTGTTAAGATATCTTGTTGCTGGCTTGAATCTATTTTTTCTCCTCGGGAAAGGTATCCGCCTCTACGAGATGATTTATAGTGGACTATGCCCTTTTCAACAGTTTCACCTGCAAAACGTTGCCTAGCAAGTGGAACCCCAGCTTCGCCAAAAACCTTCAAGGCTCGACACGTGTTTTCTAGCTCTTCCAATCCGCCTTCCCCGTCCTTCATGAACTTGTCCGTTATGTCAGGCAAAGTTACGCGGTTTATCTCCAGCCCGAATGAGCGGATTCTGTTCTTTATTTTCTTGACTTCCTCCAGATCTGGGTATCCACGCTCTCTCACGCCTGGAAAGTCTGTTCCTTGGTTAAAGTCAATACAATCTACGCCAAGTTGAACCATAAGCCTAAGATAGGAGTTTGAAAGGCTTCTACTCCACACAGAAATTTTCATCTTTACCACTGTCTGAACATTTATTCATTCTAAAATTGGTGGTACTCATATTATTCCTTTATCTTAAATAGTCAAAAAATTCTTGGCTTAACCGCTGTAACCTTTATACTCGCAATGTAATTTGGCTCTTTGCGCAAAGCCTTTTTTGAGGGTCGCTTAACTTCCTTAGTATCTATGCTGCTGCACATATCCTCTATTGGAAACTGATTTTCTTCCATCACCTTAACTTCTTGAAAGCCAGCATTTTCAATTAGCTCTAAATATTTATCTTTCATTTCAGCGCCTGCCACGCAGGCTACGTATGCTTGAGCGTTATTCTTTATGCTTTTAGGAAGGTCTCTCAGCAATACGATGTCTGAAACCACAAGTCTCCCACCAGGCTTAAGAGCTCTAAAGGCTTCTTGAACCACCCTTTCTTTATCTGGCGAAAGGTTAATCACGCAGTTCGAGATAACAACGTCCACAGTGTAGTCGGCAACTGGCAGGTTCTCGATTTCTCCAAGTCTAAACTCTACGTTCTTGTAGTTTCCCTTAACCGCATTTCTCCTCGCCGCATCGATCATTTCAGGCGTCATGTCAACGCCAATGACTTTGCCATTTTGTCCAACCTTATTAGCTGCCAGAAAACAGTCAAGTCCCGCGCCTGAGCCCAGGTCAAGAACAGTTTCTCCCTCTTTCAATGAAGCTAACGCAACGGGGTTGCCGCATCCTAGACCAAGGGTTGCATCCTCAGGAACTGCCTTAAGTTCTTCTTCATCATAACCAATGCTTTTACTGTAGTCAGCGCTGGTGTCACATGCGTCTTGGCAACAAGACGAAGAGAAATCGCAGCATGAACCCTTAGCCTTCACGATTTCGGTGTATCTCTTTCGAACTATTTTTCTAATATCATCTTTCTTCATTTTTTGGCCCTTTTACCGTTTCTCACAGATTACTAAAGCCAAAAACGGAAAACTAGCACCCTTTATTTGAGTAGGTCTTCAATAAATACTTTTTTTGCTTAGTTCATCTCTTTTAATTGGGATCTCGAGGTAAATAACACTACAAGCGATATTGCTGGCACTACGAAACCCATGGCGGCTGAAGACTGGATGGTTACTCCCCAAATGTCGAAGAGTATTGTTGAAACACTGGCAATGATTGTTGCATGAAATCCCCATTTTCTCCTTAGCAACAACCCAGCAGTGGCTATGAGCCCCAGAGCTCCTAATACAAGGAACATGGTATCTATTATTTGAAGAGTCGCCTGTGTAACTTCTACATCTAAAAGGCCTCCAGGCGTAGTTGCACTTAGGTATCCAAATAAGAATCTTCCAGCGGACTGAAGAATCCATAAAAGTGCCACAAAAACCATGCTTTTTTTTGTGTTCCCTAAAAAGTGGATTTCCTTTTTAAACATACGGCATCAGAAACCTGATTTAAGATGTGTCGCTATCTTTTTCCCAAACTCCACGCATTTTTGAAGTTCGCCCTCAGCAACTGGGCCTTTTGTTCCTTGAACTTTTATGGATAAACCTGGGACTATCTGTCTTATTCCAGGAACCTTTTCGCTTATTTGTTTCTCCATCTTTTTAACCGCCTTTGCTAAGTCTTTCCCAATATATGTGTCAAAAACCGCAAACCTCTTACCTTCAAGCTGCAATTTTCCAAGTCTATCAATGAAGATTTTTATGCCTCTTGTTGGTCCACCCATGTGGTTTGGCGAACCAATCAGAACCACATCATATGAGGGGATTGAGTTAAGGTCGGTCTTCTTAAGTTCACCGAGAAAAGTTTCTACTCCACTGGCCTCCTCTATGCCTTTTATAATCGTTTCTGCTACACGTCTGGTATTGCCATACCTCGATTCATAGACAACAGCCACTTTCGCCAATAATCTCCGCCACTAACAAGTTTTCGCCCTAATTTTTATAGCTTATGGAAAAAACAGTTACAATTTTCGTATTAATGAAAACCCCGAAATCCCGGATGGCTTTCTAAAACCGATGCGATGATTGAAATCGGAACCCAAGAGAATCTGGAAAAATAACTTCCAAATGCTCTCTTCTTCTCTTTTTTGCCAAGTTTACTTTTATGTTATAACATGAGGTCAAAGTCTTTGCCTTTGTGGGATTATTAGATTTTGTACTCTGCAACCATTCTGCCTATCATGCGTACTTTCTCTATGTCTCCGTCTGGGGGAAGCATGTCTGATATTCCTAATATGATGCGAGGCGCGAAGAGGTCAAGTATCCTATTAGTGAAGGTTTTTAGTTCATAACTTTTAACATAGGGCAAGAAATATATGGCAGGAATCCCGTCTATTAGAACCTTGTCCCTTAAACCGTGTTTCAGTTCTTCAATAGTTACGTTGCCCTGGGGTTCTGGTGGAACACACTCTAAGCCATCGAGACCTGTCTCCTGCATGAACGGCAAGATCTGCCTCACCTTTCCGTCCCAGTGAGAAGTGCAAATTTTTCCTGCTTCGTGAAGTTCCTTGGTTCTGCGACGGTAGTATGGAAGCATATACCTTTTGAACGTAGGCGGCGAGCACAGTCCTTCATCTATGTTGTCGCCAAAATTAACTATCTTAAACGGCGTCTTTTTGATTAAGCCAAACCTTTTGTAATCGTTTTCCGTAAAGGCTTCAAGGAGGCTCTCAACCGCTGCGCGGTGTTTCCAAAGAGCGATTACGCCTCGTTGAAAACCCATGTAAACTATGAAGAATCTTTGAATGGATCCCCAGGGAACAGTGACAATGGGCTCACAGTGGTCGCCAAGCATGCTTTCTATTTCCCTGTAAAGGTTCACGTCAAACTCGTAGCTCTGATGACTGAGTATATATTTAAGAACCTCAAAGTCTTCAATTTTCTTTACGAGATACTCAATCCGAAGCCTTGCAGTCCCATACTCCGTCTTTCTTTCAACTTGGGTAAGACTGCCTCTCGGCGTTCTAAACTTCGTATAAACGAGGTCTCCCTTCTCCTTAACTTGGGCCTCAACTTTGTCGCCTTCAATGCATCTTATGGTGTCATTAAAAAAATGGTAACCACGAGGCGACGCGTCTAAGTCATCATAAATCTCTAGGATGTTCCATCCCTTAAACCTTTTAGGAAGGGTTCCCCTAGCCTTGTTCACCTCGTACCAGTAGTGAAGCCTCGGCTGCCACACTAAACGGTCAGCCTTTCCACCATTGAAAACAGCCATCGTTCGCTCGCGGATGTTCGTAGCCTTCCCCCAGGTAATGCTTCATCACTCAGTACGAAAAGAAGACTAAGACTAATATAGTTTTTAACACGCCAAGAATGGAATATGTTCATTCGAAAGTACCAAATGTAGTTTGGACAGCAGTTGCCGGCTTTAGCATTAGAGCCACAAATTTAGTAATGAGTAACCTTAACAGAAGAGAATGCACAAGGCATTCTATCGCCCTGATATAAATAAACCATTTTATCACCCAGATTGTTGGGACGAGTCTTTCAAAATTCTATATAGACTGCACATTGAAAAATACAAGAGCCAAATTTGGAGATAAATTCCCTATGTTTGGAATTGAGGACAGATATAAATGGAAATTTGCCTTATGTGGGCTAAGAAACCGTGAAAAGTATGGCGGCACATACCTCTACGATGGTTACGATGTTTATAAAAGTAAAAACAGGTCAAGAAAGAAATGAAGAACTGGAGAATTACATTTCTGACATAATCAAACTATACTTTTTCGGTGATCCAATCTATTATTATACAACCCCTTTCAAATAAATGAACCCACATTTACCAATTTCACAAAGGAGATCGAAACTAGATTCCAGATTCAAAAAGTTTCGGGGTTCCATTAAAGTGCGGGGGGTGGGATTTAACCCTCTGAAAGCTGGCGACATCTCCACAATTTCCCGCAAATCCCCCTCTTTTTTTGTTTTCTTCGTCATGAAGGGCTTTTTTGATGTTGGCAAGGATTGGAAGAAATGCGTGTGTAAGCGTGTGTGTGCAGCAACCTAAGGAGTGCTGGAAAAATGGGAAAAGAAGCCTGTTTTAGCCTTATTTTTGGTTTCTTCCGTTCCTTGTGTACGCTTATATTATAACTTTATACCTCTTCAATGTTTTCTGTGGATGAAGGCTTGTTGTTAGCATGCATTAGAAGCAAAGCATAGTTTTTGGGAGATTGAAGTAAAGTGTTTGATAAGAAGGAGAAAAGGACGTAAATATCGTTCCGTTTAACTGAAAGAGCCTACTACAGGCTTAAACAGTGCGCTGACCTTTTCAACATGGAACCAAGCCAATACGTTAAGTCAGTCCTTTACAGGGAACTTGGACTTTATGAAGAGCCTGTGGACCAGCGGAGACGAAGATGGCTGAAGAAACAGCGTGAATTAGATGATGACAGAATATAATCCTAAATCGATATAACCCAAAAAATAAAAAATTTTTGCTTTGTGGATTAACTCGTTAGGTTTTTGGGTGGTTTTCTCTTTTTTCTGTTTTCTGTGTCTCTTTGTTTAGAG
>CAZPBM010000064.1:0-15821 GCA_964584965.1 uncultured Candidatus Bathyarchaeia archaeon
CTTCTGAACGTGTGCCTTATTTTGCCAAGAACTACAATGTCAAATATTTTTTTGAGCCTCCAAAGCAAAGCCCATATCTTACTAAAGTGGAAGACAGATTATACGAAGTTAAAGACTTCAATTCTTCTTTTGTTGAGACTACTGAAGGGAAAACTCTTGTCTTGTTCATAGGCGAAGAAACTGAGTATGTCGAATATTTCTTTCTTTCTATTTCGGCGACGAACTCTCTTGACACCCTTCTGGTTTATGGCGGAAAGTTTCTTGAGGATTTAGACCTAACTATGCTAAAGCATTTCAATGCCATCTACATGTCAGGGATTTTTTATAGAGACAGAACAGTGTTCTCGACGGTTTTAACCCAGTACGTAGAGTCTGGCGGAGGCTTGATTCTAGACACTGGCGAACAGGATGAATCTGACATTCCTGCGCTATCACCTATAAGTAATATTGCCACTAAAGAGTCAGCCTTCAATCTTACGGTGCCAAGTCAAAGCGAGGTTACAAGCGGCATTGACATAGAAGGGTTCTCGGAAAGGTTGCGTTCCAGTGGGTCAAGTATTGTTTATGCCAGCAACGTAAGAACTGGTGCGACTACGCTGTTGAAGGATGACGAATCTCCGATAATCGTGTATTGGAAGTTTGGCGAAGGCAAAGTAATATGGACTGGCTTGAAGCTGCCTTATCTTGCCATGCTTTACAGAAGCGTTTCAGAGTCTGAAATGCTAGTTAAAATGATTAGGTACGTATCTTCTTCCCAATTAACAGGTCACGCAGCCACCGATTTCGACATTGAAATAGATTCAATAACCATCAATGTCAAAAGAGCATCGGAAAACACTGGAATATGGGTCAAGATGAGCTACCATCCTTCATGGGAGGCGTCAGCCAGCAACGCCAATATTGGAACTAAAGCCCTGGAGATTCTTAAAGCAGGTCCAAACATGATGTTAGTCTTTCCAGAAGCTGACGGAGACTACAAATTAGTATTAAACTATGGAAAGTCATTAGCGCGTCAAATCGGTGAAATAGCTGGCATAGCAGGAATAATAGTGGTCTTCGCTTCTTTCATCATTGGAAAATGGCGGGTCCCCGAGGGATGGGAAAAAACATCGCACAAGGGTTCAGGCCATAAACAAATTTTGAAAAGGCATAAGAGGACTAGTATAGTATAGAGATAACGAAGCCGAGCGTGTTAAAATGAAACTTCTACTAATTCGACCGGGCTTTTCAATATTCGAAAGAGAACGTCTCTCCATAGCTCCTCCTTTGGGGCTAGCATATATCGCAGCTGTTATGGAGAGTGAAGGACATAAGGTGGAAATTCTGGATGGGATCGCCTTTAACTGGAAGAACTCTATTTCAACTGAAAAGAATGGTGAGAGTCTCAAATACTATGGGCCTACCGATGAAGGTCTAATGGAAGTTATTAGAAAATCCGCCCCTGAACTTGTGGGAATTTCATGTCTCGCGTCGATGTATGCCCAAGAAGCGCACCACGTGGCTCATATCGTAAAATTAGCAGATAAGGACATAAAGGTTGTATTCGGAGGAGTCCATCCATCGGCACTTCCTAGAGAAACGCTAAAAGACCCTAACGTCGATTATGTCGTAATAGGAGAAGGCGAAAAGGCTGCAACTGACCTTGCAAATAGACTCGAGGAAGGACAAGATGTCTCCTCAATAGATGGATTTGCCTTTAAAAGTAATAACGGAGTGATTGTAAATCCCAAGACTAAATTCATTGAAGATTTAGATACCATCCCATTTCCTGCAAGGCATCTTCTTCCAATGGAAGAATACTTCAAGGCTTCTAAAAGCGTTGCAAGTCATGGGGGACCAACGGGGCTTCGTGCGACTAGTATGGTAACAAGTCGTGGATGCCCAGGGAGATGTGTCTTCTGTTCAACCCATTCAATCTGGGGTTATAAATGGAGAGCAAGAACCCCGCACAATGTGGTTGATGAGATAGAGTTCTTAGTTGGCAAGTATAAGATTCAGAGCATATACTTCGAGGATGACAATCTAACTTTGGATAGAAAAAGAGTGGAAAAAATATGTGACGAGATAATGAACCGCAACATTAAGATAACTTGGGATTGCCCGAACGGTGTTGCTGTCAACACATTAACTCCCGACTTGATTAGAAAGATGAAGAATGCAGGATGCCGCGGCCTAGCTTTCGGAATAGAACATGGGGATCCAGAGATGAGGAGAAAAGTTGTCTGCAAGCCAATTGAAACAGGTCACGTAAAGAAAATAGTCAATAGTTGCAGGCAAGTAGGAATTCAGACAACTGGATTCTTTATCATAGGATTACCGAGTGAGACTGAGGAAACTTACAAACAAACCGTGGAATTCGCGAAGGAAACAAATTTCGATGTAGCCTCCTTTTTTATAGCTTTACCCTTACCAGGATCAAATCTCTTCGAATATGCAGTAAAAAAATATAACATAACCGATCTCGACGATTTTTCCTCAAGTATGAGGATGTATGGACCCACCATCCCGGTACTCACGGACTCCTTTTCTTCTGAAGACTTGATTAAACTACAGAAAGAAGCTTACAAAAAATTCTTTTACCATAAAATCAAATCGGAGCTGAAACCTCAAGCCATCTTCAACAGAATAAAAAGATACAAGTCGATGGAAAATTTGAAATCGGATGTAAGCTTACTGAAGAGGTTCTCACAAATACTGAAATAATAATGAATAAAACACCAGAAATGACAGTTTTCTAATTTCTTTGGATATTTCTTCTCAGAATGTCAATAGGTTTACCCTGGCTCTGCAATCTTCAAAGGATTAATTGCATGAAAAAGAATCCTAAGATCATAGTTGTAAACGACTGCATGGGGAATTCCTATTTAGGCTTCTTCTGTCGTTTTTTACCAGATTTATTGTTCTGGCTCTTTATAAAAAGTGATGTCTCAATTTTAGAATTTTTGTAATTATGGGCTTGATCTTGTCTTCAGCTATTGAAAAGCTCCTTTGGTTAGACTTACGATTATTTTTTTCTTTAAGTTCAGAGGGCATCTCTGTATTCTTCTAAGAAGATGAGATGGTTTAATGGATTATTGTCGAGTTTGGTTGTTCTTACAAGTAGAATCGTCATATTATCTTTTCTAACTGACTCATTTGTATATTTGTCCAAGTGTTTTTTCACCCTTATCCAGTAGGAACGTTCCGTCTGAATCGTGGTCCAGTTTTCCAAGCAGTATGATCCTTGCTTCTTTAGACCTATCTTTGATGGATACTAATTCTACCATGTTCCTTTCCACGCAGTCTAGATTACGGTACCCTCCCGATTGATATTCAAGTACATGCTGTCATTCATAATCTTTTATTAGGAAGGGGTTTTCGTTATAATAGTCAGCGCACCCTAGGCGGATATCTGCAAATGTCTTTGAATGTTGAGACTCTTGCTTGTTATGCTAGGAATCTTGGTATCGGCAGAACTATACAGATACTAGCTTGGAAAACTGGTTTGGCAATGTCTCGTCAAGTAAGAGATTCCGACTTTGTGGATCTGTATGGTTTAAGAATCTCCTTGGTTGCTGGAGATCAAGGTCTCTCGAAAGAACTGAAGCTTTTCAAGACGCATGAACCCTTAGCGACCAGCGTATATCTGAAAGAATTGAAGAAAGGGATGACCATTGTAGACGTAGGCAGCAATATAGGATACTACGTGTTGCTGACAGCTAAGCACGTCGGTTCTGGAGGAAAGGTTTTCGCAATTGAACCAAATCCTGTGACATTCGAATGTTTAGAAAGGAATGTTGCTTCAAATCGATTAAGAAATGTTGAACTTAGAAAGGTTGCTGTATGGGATGAGGAGACTATGGTCTGGTTTGAAGATGCACCATCACTAAATTCTTCAAAGGTGGTAGATGCGGACGCTAGTTTCCATGAAAAAACAACAGGAAGATTGATTCGAGTACAGGCCACGACGCTTGACAATCTACTCGAAAACTATGACAAAGTAGACTGGTTGCGATTTGACGTTGAAGGCGGCGAATTCCAGATAATCAATGGGGCGACCAAAAACCCTCCGAAATCTCATGCCAAATATTTTTATGGAGTTCCATCCTAAACTACTAGGGATAGAGAGGGCACTTAAGTTATTGCGAAAGCTGCAAGCTTATGGATATGAGACTGAATATGCGATCACAAGGGCAGCAGATCGCTCGCTTATTGCAAAGGAAAGGATGGATATTAGAAAAATAAGATTAGACAGTCTAATTATAGAATTATCGAATCCCATGCCTGCTTATCTCCTCTTTTTGAAAAGACACTGAACGTAACTCAGAAACTTTACCCTCATAAGAAATGAAAAGAATTCAAATCCGAGTGAAGTAGGAACAACACGTTAGAGGCGTTCGTGCTAAGCGTTTAGTGGTGGCTTCCGTTTCTATTCGACACGAATATTTTTGGATTCCTTGCTTCGCTGTATAGTTAGCTAGTTTTATGAATGAGTATATCTCAACAAGAGATTAAACCATCTATTTAAGAGGCTTCTTTCCATATGTCTCATAACTTCGTTGTCGCTGACTATTCTTAGACGCTGAACAGTCTTTCTTCTCTCGTAGATTCTTCTAAAGTTCCTTATGACCCAGAATACACCTTTCAGCCGAGCTATGCCGTGAAATGGCTGTATAGGCATAATGGTGATGCCGGCAAAGATTTCTATCGCAATTGCGATTGGCACGTACCTTAGAACATTTCGCGTCTCGTAGCATTTTATCATTGTCATAATTTTGTTTTTTATCTTATGAAAGGTGAGTGGTGCTTGTTCTCTACTAGTAAAGGTTCCGCCTCGTTTGTGGTAGACAATAGACGTGGGAACAATTATAATTACATGTCCACGCAAGTGCGCTCTCCAGCTGAGATCGATCTCCTCATACGAACAGAAGTAAAACGGATCAAAAAGTGATTCCATCATTTTAAGTTCTTCCGCAACTGTCTTGCGAATCATGAAAGCGGCACCATCTGCATAAAATATTTCCTTTACTTGACTAAACTTGCTACTTTCATCGTTATTACCCTGTAGGTATGGAAAACACAAAGGATCGAGTATTCCTCCAGCAGTATCAATTCTTGTCGGGTTATCGAGCTGCAGGCATTTGCTCTGAGCAAGGCTTCTCTATTTCTCTCACAAATTAAAACAAGATTTCTCAGCCACATTGGGTCGACTTTTGTGTCGATATTCAAGAAAATTATGTACTCAGCAAACAGATCAGATGTCCTTAATCCTATGTTATTTGCTTCAGTGAATCCAACATCTCTTTCATTCGACAGGAATTTAATACGTCCACTATTAGAGAATCTCTTCTTAGCAATTTTAAAACTTCCATCAGTGGAGGCGTTGTCTACCAGAATTATCTCAAAATTGTGATAATTACTTCTAAGCACGGAATCTAGACACTGTTCTACGTAGGCTTTACCATTATGATTCGTAATTATAATTGAAACGAAAGGTTCACGATGAATCTCGCATCGCCTTCTTGCATTCAGACAGTTATCGTCAACCTGAACATTATGTTACATTATTAATAAACCATTAATATAACATAAAAGGCTAAGAGAAAAGAAGAGTCCTAGGAGAGTTGTGCACTATGAGCAACCATATTAAGGTGGTCATATTATGCGGAGGAAAGGGAACCCGCCTTCAGGAAGAAACTGAATATCGTCCCAAGCCCATGGTTGAAATTGGCGAAAAGCCAATTCTTTGGCACATTATGAAAATATATTCGCATTACGGATTTAACCAATTCATTTTATGCTTAGGGTATAAGGGCGACATGATAAAGAATTACTTCTATGCCTACGACATTCTAAACAAGGATTTTTCCATAGAATTAGGCAGCAACCGTAAGCGCATAGAGATTCATAATGCTGATAAAGAAGAAAACTGGAGGGTCACATTGGCTGACACTGGCCAAAAAACCTTGAAGGGGGCTAGGATAAAGAGGGTAGAAAAATACTTAGAAGGGGATTTGTTTATGCTCACTTATGGAGATGGCTTGGCGAACATTGATCTGCCTCAACTGTTTTCCTTTCACAAAAGTCATGGTCGCATTGGGACAGTAACAGGTGTTCGACCTCCTTCAAGATTTGGCGAGCTAGCGGTCAAAGATAGACAAGTCATTTCCTTTGTTGAGAAACCCCAAGTTTCCGAGGGCTTAATAAATGGCGGATTTTTCGTTTTTAACCATAGCTTCTTGAACTATTTATCAGAAGACGATGAATGTGACTTCGAAGTGGGACCTTTAGAGCGATTAGCCGAAGACGATGAACTGATGGTCTATGAACACAAGGGAGACTGGGCATGCATGGATACCTATAGAGACATGGTATACCTTAACGAGTTATGGAACAGTAGAAAAGCCTTTTGGAAAATCTGGGATGAAAGATGAAAGACCTGAGAAGAATACTGATAACAGGAGCCACAGGATTTATAGGTTCTAACCTAGTAAGGCGATTAATACGCGAAGATTTTAAAACTGGAATAATAAAGCGCCAAAATTCAGATATATGGCGTATTCGGGATTTGACAGACAAGATGGCTGTGTATGATTTAGATTTGAAGGACTCTCACGCAGTTTCTGAAGCAGTCTCACATTTCAAACCGGACGTAATCTTTCATTTAGCTACTTATTACAAGGTAGATCACACAAGTAACGAGATTTCTTTGATGATCGACACGAATGTTACAGGTACAGTTAATCTTCTAGAAGCCTCCAAAGACTCCGGCATCAAATTGTTTGTTAATACAAGCTCCTGTTTTGTTTATAGGGAGAGTCGAGACAAGTTGAAAGAGACTGATGACTTATCTCCCATTAATCTTTACGCGTTAACGAAAATGCAAGCCGAGCAGGCCTGCTCCTTCTACGTAGAAAAATATGGACTTGAGGCAATGACTTTCCGTCTTTTTCCTCCTTATGGCCCAGCTGATAATGAGAGAAGATTAATTCCGTATGTCATAAACTGTTTTCTAAAAGGGGAAAGACCAAAGTTGACTACTGGAAGGCAGAGATGGGACTTTGTATATGTTGATGACATAATAGACGCATATCTTAAGCTTCTGTCAGTTCACGATCGAACCCAAAAGCACGAAATCTTTAATATTGGTACAGGAAACGTGGCAAGTGTTCGAGAGGTTGTATCCAAAATAAAAGACATTATCGGCAGCGAGTTAGAGCCAGATTGGAGAGCGATCCCTCACAGGGAAAATGAGGTTTGGTTTGTTTCAGCGGACACAGGCAGAACCGAAAAAGTTTTGAAGTGGCAGCCTAAGACAAAAATCATGGAAGAAGGGCTGAAGCTTACAATCAATTGGTATAAAGAATTCTTGAAAAACAGTAGGAGAACATAAAAATGGAGAAATTGATAGAAGGTGTTGTGATTAAGAGCCTAAAAAAAATACCCGACGAACGGGGATGCATATTTCACATGCTGAGATGCGACGATCCAGTTTTTGAGAAGTTTGGAGAAATCTACTTCTCTCTAGTTTACCCTGGGGTCATAAAGGGATGGCATCTTCACGAGAAGACGACGTTAAACTATGCCGTGATTCAAGGAATGATAAAGCTTGTCCTTTACGACGTGAGAGAAAATTCTCCTACTAAAAACAACTTGACGGAGCTTTTTATCGGTGAGGAAAACTACTGTTTAGTCAAAATTCCACCGAAAATCTGGAATGGCTATAAAGGTATAGGCACAAAACCAGCTCTGGTGGCTAATTGTGCTACACTTCCTCATGACCCCAGCGAAATGGAGAGGTTAGACCCTTTTTCGAAAAAGATCCCATATAACTGGGAGCTAGAACATAAATGAGCAACAAAGAAAACAATGTAGTTCTTGTCACGGGAAATACTGGCTACATAGGAACAGTTATGACAGAATTTCTGCAAGAACATTCCTACAAAGTTGTGGGTCTTGACTATAACTATTACGAAGGATGCAACTTCTATCCTAGTAACATCCGCCCTTATAAGCAAATAACAAAGGACATAAGAGATGTCAGCAAAGAAGACTTGGATGAGACCTCAGCTGTAATCCATTTAGCCGCCCTTTCAAACGACCCTTTGGGAGAAATAAATCCTTCACTCACTCACAAGATAAACTGCACCTCTTCAGTAAAATTAGCCAAATTAGCTAAGAGCCAAGGCATAAAGAAATTCCTATTTGCCTCGTCATGCAGCATCTACGGCGTCGCCCCGTATGATAAACCCCTACCGGAAGAAGCACCAAGCACCCCCGTAACCGCTTATGCTAAGGCTAAAAGTAACGCGGAAAAAGGGATCTTGAAATTGGCAGATGAAGATTTTCACCCTGTTTACATGCGTAGCGCCACTGTTTACGGAGTGTCACCTAGTCTGAGACTGGACTTGGTGGTAAACAATCTCGTCGCACGGTCTTACTTGACAGGTAAGGTGACTATACTAAGCGACGGAACTCCTTGGCGCCCCATCATTCATGTTAAAGACTTCTGTCAAGCTTTCTTGGCAGTGCTGGAATCTTCGGAAGAGAAAATAAGTAATGAAACCTTCAATGTGGGACGAAATGAAGAGAATTATCGAGTGCTAGACATAGCTAAGCGAGTAAAAGAAATAGTTCCTAATAGTCAAGTTGAAATTCTAAACAAATCTGAAGCAGATGAAAGGACATACCGCGTCGATTTCACCAAGATAAAAACGACGGTGCCGCTTTTTAAGCCATCTTGGAATTTGAGCAAAGGCATTGAGGAACTGTATAAGGCATATAAGAAATATGGTCTAACACAAAAAGACCTTGAATCTCCCAAATATTTCAGGGTGAGATGGATAAGACATTTAATCGAAAGCAAAAAATTAGATCAAGACCTTAAATGGATGTAAAAATGAGAATAAATGGGCAACAATGGTTAACTGAATAATGTGCATACGAACAGTCACAGTTCTAAAAAAGGAAAGGAGAATTAAATGTATATGTACAGGTTTGAAGTGGGAGACATAGTTGTAGCTACATATTTGCCTTTTGAAACATGTACAGGTTTAGTTTACGATGTCAGAGACGACGATATTCAGATTCTGTGTATGAGTCCAGAAGAGAACACGGAACTTCTGCATTCAGTCAAGATAACTGGCAAAGACTTGGTTGAGGGCAATCTGACGAGAGACTTTTTCGTCATTGTAAATAAGCAGTTTCCTGTGAATAAGGATTTAATCACGCAAAAAGTTGGCAGAATCAACGTTCAAAAGTTGGATGAGATACTTAGGCAAATGGTTTATGGCATATGCGAGAAATACTATGACCTAATTCACAGAAGCAAGGAGACTTTTGTTCCATCCGAGACTTACATCAATTATGGCGGACGTGTCTTTGACGCCGAGGAGATGAAAACATTAGCAGACTCGTGTCTGGACTTCTGGCTTACAGCTGGTAGATTTGCAAACAAATTCGAAATAGAGTTTGCTCAGTTTTTAGGAGTGAAAAATTGTATTCTAACCAATTCAGGGTCTTCCGCAAACCTCTTAGCTGTGTCGGCTTTAACCTCTCCCAAGTTGGGTAAGAAAAGACTTGGACCTGGTGATGAAATAATAACTACAGCTTGTGCATTCCCCACGACGGTAAACCCGATTGTTCAGAACAATCTGGTTCCAGTCTTTTTAGATGTGGATGTTGGAACCTACAACATTCAAGCAGACAAAATCGAAGCTGCTGTATCTGAAAAAACCAAGGCTATTTTTCTGGCTCACAGCCTCGGTAACCCTTTTGACATCGATAAAGTTCTGGAGATTTGTGAGGATCATAACCTTTGGCTGATAGAAAACAACTGTGACGCGTTAGGGTCTAAATACAACGACCAATTCACAGGTACATTTGGGAATGTATCTACTTTCAGTTTTTATCCGCCGCATCACATCACGATGGGTGAAGGCGGAGCGTTGGTTACGGACGATTCGTTGTTGAAACGAATTATTGTGTCTTTTAGAGATTGGGGACGGGATTGCTGGTGTGAACCTGGGCATGATAACACTTGCGGGAAAAGGTTTGGATGGCAACTCGGAAAGCTGCCATACGGTTACGACCACAAATTCACGTACTCTCATCTAGGCTACAATTTGAAAGTGACTGACATGCAGGCAGCGGTCGGAGTAGCGCAACTGAAAAAACTACCATCCT
Source organism: uncultured Candidatus Bathyarchaeia archaeon (assembly GCA_964584965.1). Lineage (GTDB taxonomy): Archaea > Thermoproteota > Bathyarchaeia > Bathyarchaeales > DTEX01 > JAGTRI01. The sequence continues at coordinate 10,165 of CAZPBM010000064.1, forward strand.
TCACCGAATCTCGAAAGAAAAACTTTCAGCAACTCTTTAGTGGCCTCAAGAAATACGAGCGTCATCTTATCTTGCCAAAAGCAACCTCGAAGTCAGATCCTTGTTGGTTTGGTTTTCCCATAACAGTTAAAGAAAACAAATTTTTCTCCAGAAACGACCTGACGGGGTTTCTGGAATCCAGTAAAATTGCTACTAGACTATTATTTGCAGGAAACATCATCCGACAGCCAGCTTATGAGAAAATCAAGTACCTTTCACCCTTTGTAACACCGATGTAATAATGAATGACACATTTTGGATAGGTGTGTATCCTGGACTAACTGAAGAAAAAATAAATTATGCACTAGGCAGATTCCAAGCATTCTTTTCTAACTTTTCATGAAAAAATAAAAAACAATTAAAAACCCTATAAACATAGGATTTTCGCTCTTACTATAATGTGTTAGTTCACAAGATTAACACATAATAAGAAGAAACGATAGAAATGTCTCAAGATTCAAGAAATGCTGAAGATTTTACATGTACTTCCTTACTTTCATATGCATGAGATACCAGGCGGCATCGACGTTCACGTCTATGAATTGGCGAAGTACCTGGCCAAAGAAGGGTTTGAATCTACAGTCTATGCTTCTATTACTAAAGGGTTGAGTCCTCTCATCGCAAGAGAAGACTCAGTTGATAAAGGCATAGATGTACAAAGGTTTGCAGCAGCAGAGATTTCGATGCTTCCTTTTTTTCCAAAACAGGGGTATCCGCTTCCTTTTTCTTTGTTCTCAGAAAAGATACGTAAATGCGACGTTGTGCATCTTCATGGTCAAGAGTTTTTAACAAGCTTTGTTGCTTCATTGAGTGCCAAAAGATTCCGTAAACCAATCGTTCTCACAATCCATAATCCTGGTCAAACTTTTGAGTCTGATATAAGGATAAAGATTTCTCGCAAAATCTTCTATAAAACAATATTTGCTACAACAATAAACCGAGCGAATACGGTAATTGCCCCAACTGAAGGAGAGTTTCCCACATTCCGATATTTGGCGCATAAAAATATTGTTAGAATTCCGCATTGTGTCGATTTGGACAGATTTGATAATCTAGAAAAGAACCCTGAATACGTTCTTTACCTAGGCAGGTTAGAGCCAGTAAAAGGCGTAGAATATTTCGTTAAAGCCATTCCCCTCGTGTTAAAAGAGGTTAATGCCAACTTTGTGATTGCAGGTCATGGAAGCATGGAAGCTGCCTTAAAAAGGTTCATTCGCCGCAAAATGATGGAGAGCCACGTAACATTCATGGGAGGCGTCTCTTACGAAAATGTACCCAGACTTTTTGCCAAAGCCTCCGTTTTTGTGGCGCCAGGTAATGCAGGATTAACGTTGCTTGAAGCTGCAGCCAGCGGTACTCCCATTGTGACTGCTGACAATCCTTGGAACCTTTCAATGCTTGATGAAAAAATAGTTCTATCAGTAAGAGAAAAAAATACCAAGCAGTTAGCAGAGGCAATAATTATCCTTCTACAAAGGAAGAATCTCTCAGAAAACCTGTCGTGTAATGCCAGAAAATTTATAGAAGAGAATAGAAGCTGGAAAAAAGTAATAAAACAATACACAAGTCTATACAAGGCAGTTGCGAACAACAACTGTTGAAAGAAAGTATGCCTTAATCAGCCAGTGAAGAAAATGCAATTAGATGACAGCAAAGAAAAGAAATAATAGGCGAGATAAATGGCTCAAGATAAGAAGGCTGAAATAGAGTTTCACAAGAAGCTGTCAACACAGATCGCTGAAGAGGAATTCAGCGAAGACGAGTACAAAAAATAAGAGAGATAACGAGATTAGATTTTGAAAAGGCTGAGACCATTTTGGATGCCGGTTGTGGGTTTGGTAGATTCGGGAGAATGTTGGCCTCTGAAGGTTACGACGTCGTAGGGTTAGATATTTCCCGTTCATTGGTTAAATTGTCCAAGTCTCTAAGTCAAAATTTAAATTTCATGGCGGTGGTAGGAGATTTAGAGAGGATGCCCTTCAGGGAAAATTGTTTTGATGTTTGTGTCTGCATCTTCGTTTTGCATCATTTCACCAAAATATCAAGAGTCTGCAGCGAGTTTTCAAGAGTATTAAGGGGCAACTGTGAAATCTTACTAGTCGATACAAATGGATCAAATCCTTACATTAGGATAAGCAGAAAACTAGGGAGTTCGGTTGGTACATTCTTAGAGAAAATCGGTAGAGCTTCTAGAAACGAAGGATCTCATACGCATTTAGTATACCTTTCGGAGCTCGAAAATGTAGGTTTTAAAACCATTGATGTTAGATCACATTATCTGCAAACATTCAGTCAAATAGGACATATGAAAAGTGTGTCAGCCTTCTTTGTTTACTCTCTTACAATATTCGAAAGGATTATATTCAAAATCACTTGGAAGACAATGCCTCAGCCCTTAAGCGGGCACTGTTTAATTATACGAGCTCTTAAAGCGAAATAAGGTGTCTCTCATTACATCCCCAACTTTTCATTGCTTTTTTCCTTCGACTACTAAATGAGGCTTATAAAGTGGGATTCTACGATGAATCCTTTCCAGCATTCTAAGAAAAGCGTTGTTTGCTCCATAAAAATTAGGCGGGCTAAACTCAACGTCCAGAACATGAAAACCTTGCCTTTTTAGTAATGAGCTAAGTCCTGAGACTGAATATTGCCACTTGTGTTCTCTCCTCTTGTTGCACTGAAACATTTCGTGAATCATTCCGAATTGAAAAGTAACAAAATATATAATGAAATTTAGGAACATTCTAGAAGACGCTGGAACAAGGATCTTCACAAAACCTCCATTCTTGCATACACGATGTATCTCAGACAGAACTTTTCTAGGATCATCTACATGTTCAAGAACCGCATAAGCGCTGATACTATCAAAAGAGGTATCTCTTAAAGGCAGGTAATGTGCATCTGCAATGATGTCCGCTTGGCTCTTTCGATATATATCTATACCGATATCTCCCCGTCTTCGGGTTCCACAGCCGACATCAAGATTCATAACATTTTCTCTTTTATACTCATAGATTATCATATATTAAATAACTGTTTTTAGTGACTCGAGATTCATTACCCAACTGCACTGAGCTTCACAGGGAGTCCAGCATATTGGGCATTTTTCTGCGTTGACCATTTTCCTTACGTCTCGGGCTTTTTCAGCACGCCATATCTCGTAGAATTTTTTTTCCTTTATATTTCCGAGGCAAACATTCCACATAGTGCAAGGATACACACTTCCATACGGATCTATATAGGCTGAATACTTCCCAGCTGAGCAAGGAATCACCATTTTCGCGGGATTATCCATAAAATCTAACATTTTTTTCAGATAAAAAAGGTAGAAAGACTCTTTGATTCCTTGCAAGGAAAGCTTACTGGATTTTTTCCTTTTAAAGAGAGAATTTATTTTTTCTATGTCTTCAAAAGATTTTGCCTTAAATAAGTCATAAGGATTCTTGTTTTTTTCTGGCGATTCGATCCCATAGAATGGTGTTTGATGTTCCAAGGTAAACGAAAAATCGTTAATCTCTATCCCGTGATTTTTGTTCAATTCATCATATAGCTCATTGAAACTTCCTGCGTTGTAACTGGAAATTGTATAAGCAATGTGAGGAGTGAGATTTTTGTTCTGCTTTGCGATTGCCTTAAGTCTGAGAAAAGAATCAAGCGCCATGTCGAAACCGTCTAACCCTCTAATTTTCGCATAACTTTCCCTTAAACCATCGATGCTGACTCCTACGGTAAGGTTCTTATCTCGAGGTACTTTTCCAAGAATTGTTTTAACACTTCTTTCGATTTTATCTGGAAGAAGTCCATTAGTTGTTATTGATCCTGCAACAATGTTTGTATTATTGAATATGTATGTCATTATGTCTTCTAGATCATTCCGTAAAAAGGGTTCACCGCCTGTTGTCTCAATCCATATGAGGTCCTTTCCGATATCGTCAAGCAATCGGAATATGTCTTCCTTTGAGAGTTCCTCTTTTACTTTTGAGGGATTCTCACGATATATCTTCCAAATGCCACACACGTTGCATCTTGAGTTGCATGATAAAGTAAGCCCTAATGTTACCTTACAGACTTTGTCTCCAACAAGGTTGCTTGCTCTGTTCCGTAGAACTCTAAAAGGAAGTGTTTCGTAAACCATCATCCACTCCTCCCAGGTTTGCAGCTGCAAGAAATGCTTCTAGAGTTTGCCTTGCTGTTTCATCCCAATCGAAGCGTTTCGACCAATTGACCGCTCCTTGAGAAAGCCGTCTTCTCAGCAAATCATCTGTTAATACTTTAATGATTAATTTTGACAAACCTTCCTTATCGCCATAAGGCGCAAGTAGACCTGTTTCGCCGTTTATGACCGAGTCTCTTAGACCCCCAACATCATAAGCGACCGTCGGAGTTCCACATGCAGCTGCCTCCACAACAGTAATCCCCCAACCCTCCCTTCTAGAAGCAGTCACGCAGACCCAAGCTTTCTGAAGCAACTTAACTTTCTCCTCTTCTGTTATTTCCTTGTGGAATTCAACGATAGATTCTAAACCCATCTTCCTGATTGAACCTTCAAGATTCTTAATGACATTCTCGTCGCCCTTTCCAGCTATGGAAAGCTTCAATCCCGGAACCTCTTCAGCGACAAGTTTTACAGCTTCAAGAATTTGATCTATGTTTTTGTACCTTTTTATTCGCCCCAAACAGAGTATGTAGGGATAGGAAGCTTTACTTTCCCAGAGGGGCTCATAGCGATCGTGATCCATGCCAAGGTATACAACTCTTACCATGGCGCTTGGAATCCCCAAGTTTACGAGATCGCTCTTTGTGCTTTCAGAGACTGTTATAAAGGGGATTTTCCTGTAAATTTTTGGGATTGATTGTTCAGCCAAATACGCAATCCTCGAGTAAGGGAAAGGAAGCTCCAAATCTAAGATTTCGCGGTGAATGTGGTGAACAATTGCGACGATCGGCTCCTTGACATACAGCGGTGTGAACCATGGTACGGCGTGCGCTATGTCGTCAACGACCAAGTCACACCGTCTTTTGAATCTACGTAGATACTTCCACAAAACGTGAGGGTAGACTGAGGTTCTTCCTCCAGCTCTGTAAACCTCGATGTTGCCCAACATTTCATGTGCAGGTGCACCCTCAAATTTCTCAGAGAAAATTGTGACTTCATGCCCACACGCTGCAAGCCTTTTAGATACTTCCCAAAGGTGAACCTCGGATCCTCCAGCTTGAGGGTGCCTTGGGTTACGATGGTTAAGCCATAGAATTCTGAGAGTTTCCACGGTGCCGTTTCATCTCTTTTTCAAGTTACCCAATGAACGCTTCGAGTTTTCCGTTGAGCTTCCATCTTATGAGGGAGAGAAGCATTTTTGGCGAGTCTCGGCGAAGCATGCAAGATAATTAAGGCTGGACCAGGGATGATGCTAATTTTTCCAATGCAAATTGGCAATTACACAGTGGAACTAGTATACGGCAAATCTCTCCTTGAACAAATTGGAGAGGCAACAACCCTTATCGGGCTTATAGCGATCCCAGTATCGCTTTTGCTCACAATGTGGAAGATTCCAATAGGATGGACAAAGACAAAGCATTCAGGAGCGGCGATTAGCCAAGAACTAAGGCGGCAACCCGCC
>CAZPBM010000065.1:0-13352 GCA_964584965.1 uncultured Candidatus Bathyarchaeia archaeon
AGCAGAAAGGGAAAAATTAGCGGCAATTGGATTGAAAATAGGAAAAAGGTGCCACATGTCAGTAGGCCAAGCTATAAAAGAAGTTGTTCCGTATCTACGTGTAATCTTCCAAGCTAACGAGGACTGGAAGAACGGGTTATCTCGATGGTTTGACTTGGATGAAGATATGGTGAACTATCTTTTAACCATCAAAAATTAGGGCTTAGCTTTATTACTTAGCTTTTTAGGTAATTGGAGAATTTGCTTTGACAATAAGAGTTTGTATGCAAGGAAAAATCACTTCTCAAATAAATACACTAATATTCGATGTAAGCGGCGTTCTTCTTAACGACTTATATACAGTTTGGAAGGCTGATTCCGAGGCTTATGAATCTTGTGGAATGGGAAAAATCAACAGCATGGAAAGCTTTAGAGAATCATTTAAGATGCCAATCCTTGAGTATCACCGATCAATGGGAGTTCCTGACAGAATAATCCCTGAACTTGAGGTTGCATATCGTCAATCATACCTAAAATACAGTAAATTCATTAGGATATTTCCAGATGTAAAAAAGACTCTAAAGAGGCTTCAACAAAACGGCATCACATTATCTATTGCCTCAAACATTCCAAGCAGCTTTCTTGTGGAGCATCTAAAAAGTTTCGGGATAATAAACTATTTCAATGCCATTACAGGTCAAGATGATTGCGAAGAGCAGAAACCGTCTCCTCAGCCAATTCTAGTTACCCTGCAAAAACTTAATGCAAAAACAATGAATTCAGCGTATGTTGGAGACATGGAAGAAGACATAATTGCAGGTAAAAGGGCGGGTGTTTTCACTATTGGAATATGCCGAAAAGAAGGATACCATCCATGCTGGAGGTTAAAAAGGCAAAACCCAGACTTCCTAATTAAAAACTTAAGCCAACTTTACAAAATTATAAAAACTAATCAAACGCGTAATTCAGCCCAAGATCTTATTTAGGCAACCCCAATGGTTTTTAAAGAAAATCAAACTAAGGCAATACAAAAATAGCCCAACAGCGTTCTAAGAATAATTATTGGGAAATTGTGGGCTCGGTTGTTAGAAGCAATGAGCAATTTTTCTTGGTAAAGTGCACAAAATAATAAAAAAAGGAGAAACTAAGGTGGTTATTTTTTCATCAAGCTTTTTATAGCAACACCTACGACTAACCCGACAACAAGTAATGCTATTGCAATGCCCTGCCACATTGTAACGTTGCCTTTGGCTGCTGCGACTTGGCTTTCCAGATCATCAATCTCGCCTTGCAATGTGGACACCTGCCCTTGAAGCGTCGTAATTTGTCCTTGCAACGTCGATATTTGACCTTGCATTGTTGTTATTTGGTTGTGTTGTGTAATCATGGTGTCTGCAAACGAGAGAACAAAGTCAACAATGTTCTTAAACAGGACAGCTCCTTGTTGCGGATAGTCTATGGAATATCTTTGAATTCCATAGAGCTCTGGCATGTACATGCCAGTATAATGATCGAAGGGTCCATCTGCAGAGGCTATCACAATATTCTTCTTAGCATAGTTAATTTCCATTACAAGCAGTGGAAACTCTCCTGTTTCTCCAACCTCATGAACTTGAGCGATAGGTTCAGTAAATTCCGCTGTTGTTCCCGTTTCACTTGATGTCATTATTAAGTATACGTTTGAAGGCCTTTCCGCTTCGAGCTTGTGATACTCTCCGTCATAATAGCCCACTATAAGACCTGGACCGTGGAAGAGGGCATAATTTACTCCTTGAACAAGGAAGCTAAGTTCTGGCGCGCAGTTATCAGGAACTCCGTAGACACGGTAATCTGCTCCAGCATTCGTCTCTGGATCCACTGTTTCGCAGCTTTCAAACCTTAAAACGCTGCCAAGATACTCAAATAGTGCGTTACCACTTAGTATTCTACCATTGTCGCTTGGATAGTCACTGTCTCCAGCTACCCAAATTGCTTTTCCGCCAGTTGAGAACCACTGATCGATTGCTTCGAGCTCAGCGGCAGTATAATTAAGTGCTGCATCAACTCTCACAGTTATTAGCATCTTTGCGTCTGCAAGGTCGCTTGCAGTTAGTTCACCCATCACTAGAACCCAATTTACCCATGTTATGTTTTCCATAATTGCCTGTAATTGACGGTCAGCCTGTAAGGCTCCCTTAGCATGAAGAACAACCTTTGGTTTCGCTGCTGTACAAGTTGGTATTGATGTTGCTGCTAAAGTCAACAGGGATATAAAAATTATGGTTGAAATTATTTTTCTTTTCAATTCGTTTCCTTCCTTTTTACTACAATTCATATAATATGCAGATGTATATTAAAATCTTTAATAGAGGTGTCAATTCATTTTATAATTAGAGGAATATCAAAAAGTTTGGAGGAACAAAGATGGATAAAAGGCTGATAGTTCTGGCAACATTGGTTATCATCGTCGGCTCAATAATTGGCATATATATTCTTTCGATGAAACCTGCACCAACTGAGGAAAAATCCACAATAACAGGAACAGTTACTGACAACCAAACAGGTAATCCCTTATCTGGAGCCACCGTGACTCTTAATGGGGAAACCGTTACAACAGGCTCAGATGGGAAGTTTTCATTTTCGGTTAAATTTGGTTCATACAGCATTTCTGTTAGCAAAGAAGGCTATAACACAACGTCGCAATTAGTCGAGGTTACGGAACCAACAATTTACACTTTGAATTTTGCATTGGTTGCTTCAGGAACTCAACCGCCTCCATCTACAAACATTGTTCTTAAAATCATAACGCGGCATGGAACCGACATTACTAACGAAGCGGAGAAAGCCTTCTTAAAGAGCGATTTAGCCAAAAGATACAATATTGTCGACATCGTTTGGGTTCCAGCAGGAGCAACATTATGGGTTAACATAATTAACATGTCTGGAGACATCGATGTCGCTTGGGGCGGAGGACCAGTTCTTTTTGACACAGTCTTCGCCGCTGGTCTCCTTGCGCCATTAACTGGTGCAGATGTACAGTCGATATTGAATGAGATTCCAGAAGAAATCGTGGGCGTATCAATGAAAAGATACAGTCAAGGGCAAGTCTACTGGGTAGGAGCTGCAATCTCGTCTTTTGGCTTCACGATAAATACTCAATATTTAGCAAGTATGAATCTCCCTGTGCCTAGAACATGGGCTGATTTAGCTAACGAGACTTACGCGGTGACCCTTCCATCTCCAAGCGTCGGAACAGCAGATGCTACAAAATCAACCTCGAACACCAGAATGTTTGAAATAATTCTACAAGGATACGGTTGGGAAGGCGGTTGGAAGATTCTTACTCTTAAGGGAGCCAATTCTAGAATATTTGATCAGTCAGAAAGCGTCAGGGACGCTGTTATGAACGGAGAAATTGGCGTTGGAACAACCATTGACTATTATGGTTACACAGCGATGTTAGAGAACCCTGGGGTCTGCGAGTATATTTTACCCGAAGATGGAACCGTTATTAATGGAGACCCAATAGCTTTATTGAAAACTTCTCCTCATAAGGAGGCTGCTCAAGCTTTCATTGCTTGGGAGCTTTCCACAGAGGGACAGAAAATATGGCTTATGCCAACCATCAACCGTCTTCCTATTAACCGTGCGGTTTTTGACACACCAGAGGGACAAGAACGATCTGATCTTGAAGAAATTTATGACAGGACTCTTGAAGCTTTGGTTCTTTCTTTCAGTGACGATTTGGCTTTGTCATACGAAAACGCTATGATGTGGTATTACCACGCGACCATAGTGAGACCTCAACTGAAGCTTATAGAAGCGTGGCTGCAGCTCACTTTAGCTAAAGAGGAAGGAGGAATTACGCAACAACAATTTGTTGATTTCGTGAATCGGCTGACAAATCCTACTTTGTTGACTTTCACCGATCCAGAGACAGGTCAAACAAAAACCTTCACGCAGGAATATGCAATAAGCATTAATCAGAAATTCACTGATCCCACATATCGAACTGAAATGGTCACCGAATGGCAAAATGCTGCTGAAAGGCGTTACGATAGTATAATCGGAGAACTTAGTAATCTATAATTTCCCGTAAATCTCTGTTTAACGTACTCAGGCGGTCTATGTTGTGGACGTAAGGAAAACATGGAATCGACTCCGAAGAGAACTTGACCTGATGACAGGTACGCAGACACTTTTATCTGTTTTTATCTTGATTTTTTTCTTAATAACCCCTTTATTTTTAATGGTTGAGGAAGCCTTTGTCTATAAAGGCGAAGTATCATTAAAATGGTTTTTCGACATAATTGGAGACGCCGAGTTTGTTTCTTTCAAATCAAAGGGTGGCCGTCTATTCGAGGTTCACAGAAACATTATGTACATTTGGGGACTTGACCACGGAATACTGTTAAATACGTTATTAGTTGCTGTTGTAGTAACAGTTTCTTGCTGCGTCATCGGAGTTGCAGTTGCATTAATTATGGCCCGGTACAAATTTAGGGGCAAAGAAGTCTTTCGTGTCTTGCTTCTTATCCCGCTTCTTGCTACACCTTTCGTCAACGCCTACGTGATAGGAAAACTTTTCAAGCCAACAGGGGGGCTGATTAACCTTATCCTTTTTGACATTCTCCACTTGTTACCGTGGAGAATTGACATCGATGGCTTATTCGGGATCGCACTGGCACAGACCTTGTCATATTACCCAATTGTTTACCTAAATGTTTTCGCGACTTTAATGAACATCGATCCGTCGCTGGAGGAACAAGCCGAGAATCTTGGGTCAAAAGGGTTCCGCCTATTTCGATCCATAACTTTGCCACTTTCGCTTCCAGGACTGGCTGCAGGAGCAATCATTGTCTTCATTTTTAGTATGGAGGACTTAGGTGCACCCATAGGTTTTCTAGGTGCTCGGGCTAATCCTCTTTCGCGAAAAGTAGTTTCGTATCAAATCTACAGTTCGTTCGCTGAAGCTCTGGCTGGAGGAATCTCGCCTAGAACCTATGCTTTGGCTGTGATAATGTTGATTCTTTCTGTAATTGGCTTTGTAATCGTCAAGCAATTTGTCAGTTTGAAATCCTATGCCATGCTGAGTAGAGGAGGCCGATGGAGTCCAAGAGCTAGAAAGCCGCCATTCAAATATGGATGCGTCATCTACATATTTTTGGTTACTCTCATAATTGCTGCTTCTATGCCTCAGATAGGGACTGTACTGTTAGCTACGACAAACTGGGCCACCAGCGGCACACTTCCCACAGAGTTCACCACAAAATACCTTAGTTCCCTAGCCACAAATCCCGACGTGACCAGGGCAATCGTCAACAGCCTCATGTATTCTAGCGCGGCAATTATGATCATGATTCTAGTAGGGGCGAGTATAGCCTATGTTGTAGCTCGACGTGACATTCCAGGCCGCTCATTGCTAGACGTGTTTGCGACAGTACCCGTAGCAGTACCTGGAATCGCCTTAGCTGTAGGCTACTTTCTTTTCTTTTCAAGAAACTTCAGAGGAACCTTTCTAGACCCATTAACGGATCCTGCGCTTTTACTGATTTTTGCCTATTCAGTCAGGAGGCTTCCGTTCACAAGTCGGGCGATATTCGCTGGGCTTCAGCAGATTGATGTTAGCTTAGAGGAGGCTTCGTTAAACATTGGAGCGAAGCGGTCTACGACCTTTCTGAGGATCGTTCTTCCAATGATAGTTTCAAACATTGTTGGTGGCGGAATCCTTTCTTTTGTGTATTCAATGTCTGAGGTCAGTACAAGTTCAACGTTAGGGGCTTTGCGGGAAGATCGGATGCCGATAACCTTCTTTATAAGCCAAATTGTCTACGGCGTGGCTGCTGTTGGAGCAGTAAGCATTGGCGCAGCGTTGTGCGTTCTTTTGATGTCTATTCAGATTTTAGCCATGGTCATCTCAAACTTAATTCTTAAGCAACGTGTTGCGTTCTTAGGAGTGTAACAAAATGGTTAAAGTTGAACTAAAGGAAATAACAAAAAGGTTCGGCGAAGTCTTAGCTGCAGACAACATAACTCTTGAGATAAGCAATGGAGAGTTCTTCACGTTTCTTGGTCCAAGTGGCTGCGGAAAAACTACCACTTTGAGGATAATCGCAGGTTTGGAGTTTCCAGATTCTGGCAAATTGTTTTTTAACGATGACGATGTTACGAATCTTCCAACCTATAAACGAAATACTGGCATGGTTTTCCAAAACTATGCCCTTTGGCCTCACATGTCTGTCTTCAACAACGTAGCCTATGGATTGAAGATCAGAAAAATAAGTAAAGAGGAAGCCAAAGAACGGGTGCAGAAGGTTCTTAATCTTGTCAACTTAGCTGGATTGGAGAATAGATATCCTTCGCAGCTAAGTGGTGGTCAACAGCAAAGAGTAGCGTTAGCTCGAGCCCTTGTCATTGAACCCAAAGTTCTTCTTCTAGATGAACCCTTGAGCAACCTTGATGCCAAATTAAGGCTAAGGATGAGGGAAGAAATCAAGGATCTCCAGAAAAGATTGAAGATTACGACGATATACGTAACTCATGATCAAGAAGAAGCTATGGTCATATCGGATCGCATTGCAATTCAGAACAAAGGAAAAATCCTTCAGGTTGGAACTCCTACAGAAATTTATAACAGGCCACAAAGCCTCTTCGTAGCCACGTTCATAGGAGGAGGATCTTTGCTTGAAGGAATAGCAGACAAAGCTGGAGAAAAAATTCAAGTTAAAATCGATAACATCAACATACAAGGAGTTTTGTCTTCCGATGAGCAGAGAATAAAAGAAGGAGACAAAGTTGCGGTTGTTCTTCGACCCGAGAACTTTGTTCTTGAAAAACCAAAATCTGCCTCAAATCAGCTTCGAGGAATTGTGGAGTGGACAGCTTTTGTTGGATCACGCACAGACGTTAGGATTAACATAAACGAACGAAGGTTGATTATTCACGCTCCTCCTGATGTTGATGTTCCGGTTGGAAAAGAGGTTACATTTTATATTTCTCAAGAGGATACAATTGTATTGCCTATGGAGGAAGTAAGTTGAGGTGTTCACAGCCCAGGCTTAAAGTTTTTTGGTTCTTGCTGTTGATTTTAAGCGTTACGGTCCTTTCACCAACTTCAATAGAACCGAGTTACAGTTTACAAATAATAAACACTCCCATTTGTTATCCTCTTCCTACAGTGCCTGAGCCTGTATTGGTAGGCGGAACAATCACGATCGAGGTTAACGCTGGAGCTGCTGCTGGAAGCTGGGTAGCCAAAATTTTTTCTGAACGTTCATACTCTAATCTGGTTCTTGTTAATGGCACGCAGATCAGCCCTGAAAAGTGGGTTTTATACTTCAATGTTAGTGACACAATGACGCCAGGTCTCTACTCGTTGAACCTTGCTTATGCTGTGGGCGACGAGACAGTAAACTGCACTCAGTCCAGATGCGTTTGGGTCTTAGAGGATTGGCCGGAAGAGCTAACAATTGGGCAGATTTCGGACACACACCTACCCTATGGTGCAGACGAATTTGCTAGATTCGTTTACGAGATTAACCTAATTCAGCCAGATCTTATTTTTCACACAGGAGATGTAGTTGACACTGAGACTCTTGCATACGGCTGGACTTATTTTCAGGAAATATTGAATCGATTAGGGATACCGTCATTTTTCCTTCCGGGAAACCACGACCACAAAGGAGCTAACGGAGAATTATATCAGAAATATTGTGGGTTACTTAACTATTCAATTGTCATAGGTGACTTTCTTTTTATAGCTTTAGACGCTGGAGATCCAGGGTTTGTTCCATTAAGTCAGCTTGAGTGGGCTGAAGGCATTCTCAAAAGATATCCTGAGAAGGTTAAAATTATTGGCGTGCACCATCCGTTTTTTAGTCTCCTTCCAGGAAGAAATATTACTGGAAGCTGGGAGAACATCGAAAGCCTCACGTCTTACATGTATTTTTCGTGGATGAATAACCTTAACGAGTCCAAAGTTTTTCTCAGACTGGTTGAGGAATACGATGTTCGGCTTATCTTGTCAGGTCATGTGCACCAGAATGTGTTTTATGTTTACAATAGCAGGCATTATTTTGTGACGACGGGACCTTGCGGTGGGAGTCTACGTGAAGGCGGATTTCCTGGATACAAACTTATATGGATTGACAAGGAAGGCAACCTCAAATTCGACGCTTACACGATGACAGACCTCTCTGATGATATGAACTACATACCTGTTGGGAACATTGTTTATTATTATAGTCAAGCAAATGATGGAACAAAGTCCGCGGTTTCAGCCACAGTTATTAACAATCAAATTCAGGAACTCGCAGATGCCAAACTTGAATTTGTAGTAAACCCTGCATATGATATTGATGACTATACGTTCTATCTAAGTCAACCTAACAATTATGAAACGTTCACGAATGCTGGTGGACATCACTTCATTGCATACATAGATGTTCCTCCACAAAGTAGATTATTTATCACCTTGGCTGCCATTAGTGACACAGAAGACCCGACAATAAATGTTGAAGTTCAAGGAGAAATCAGAGAAGAGACGCCTATTTTGTTCCTAATCGAGACATCAGACATTGGATGGGGTGCGAAAACACTTGAAGCCTCTTACACTATTAATGACGAAGAAACTGTCCATGAAATAACAAATTTGAACTTTAATCTTAAGGTTAATAAAGATGAGATGGTTCTTGATTACCCAATCATGGAATACTTAGTTAATATCACAGGTCAGCTAAGTGGCACACAGTTACATTTAAGGATTCAAGCTTGGGACTGCGCAGGTAATTGGAAGACTTATGAAGTTAACTTCACAGTCGGAGCTTTACCATCTCCGCTAACACATGTTTTATCAGTAGAATCGGCACCTATTGCAGGAGTCCCATTCAGTATAAATGGGCAGAGTCAAATAACACCGTATTCTGTGGTGCTAGATGAGGGAGACTACACAATCTCAGTTCAGGAAGAAATTACGGTAAACGGTGTAACCTATGTTTTTGACCGTTGGAGCGACGGAACCACTGATACTGAAAGAACCCTAACGCTTGTGGAAGACGTGACCTTGACAGTTGAATACGAAAAGGTTTCAGCGGTCGAAACAGGAATTCCACTTTGGCAGATTGGCATCGTCACTGCAGCTATAGCAGTCATTGTTGCTGTAATAGTTCTCAAAACGAGGAAACACATCTGAATTTTACTCAACATCTCTCCAGTTTTCTACGTTTATGAAAAAAACAGGAGTTTGGATTTTTCATTTAAGGTTTACACGTCCCCATTTTCCCTAATTTTTTGATCCTCGTATGGAATTGCTACGCGGCGGTAAAACTCTTGTTTAATGCACTCAAGGACCCCTATTGCTTTGTTGATATGGTAATATCTAAGTGGGTAAACCGCCTTAAGTATCCGTGTTACGACGTAGTTGAGTTCTCCATCAACCTCTTCCGGCGGCAACGCCTTAAGAATGCCAATTAATTCGTCAAGAACCTTAGTGTACTTGGCTCTGTTCTCTGGTTTAATGTAAGGCATGTTTATCTTTCACCTCCAAATCCGAATCTATTAACACACCTATAAATGGATAGTTCATTCCATCTACTTTAGAATTCTTGCTTTCAACTGAACAACTAAAACTCCTATGAAAACCATCAACATGCCAATAATTTTTTGAAGCGCAAGCTGTTCATCAAGGAAAACGACTGATAACAAAGTTATTTGAATAAGCATCGTATTCTGCAAGATTGATTGTTCATAAGCCTTTAGAATTTTCAGTGCTCGATTCCAAAGCACGAAAGCAACCGCCGTGTTCACCACACCTAACCATGCTATTATTAGCCAGCCACTTAAAGAAGCATTTATGGCATTTCCAAACAACAGAGTAGTTCCTAGAAGCATCAAAGCTCCTAGGCTCATAGAATAAACTGTTAACGCTATGACATTTTCATTTTCTTTCCAAAGGCGATGCCTTACAAGAACCATGTATACTGACCAGCCGATGCCTGAGAATAAAGTGACTAATATCCCAACAATTTCACCCGTAGCCTGGATGGAATCATGAAAATAGATTAGGACGCCGACAAGGGTAAGAACAATGCCAAACAACTGCTGCAGAGATGGCTTTTCTCTTAAAAACATTACACTTAAAGCCAACACAAAAATCGGGGTCAGATTGAGAACAAAAGTTACAGTAACAGGGCTCAAGTAGAACAGACCGAGAAACTGCATCCCCTGCGCTATAAAATAACCAGTGAATCCAAGTGCGAGAAAGCTGATTGCACGTTTAAGATCAATTCCTCTCATTTTTTCCCTGAAACAAACAAAAGCGTAAACCAACAGGACGACAGATGCTATTGTGTACCTGTAAGCTGCAAACGCGAAGGGATTGATTTCCTCAAGCCCAATCTTAATGAGCACATAAGACGTAGACCACAGAAAAGTTACTATTGACGCTTCAACATAAGACAACAACCGGTTTTCGAGCTTTTCCACACCCATTTTTCAACCTCTGTTAATAAAACATATTCGTATTTTTTACCATTCTTTCTTGATTCGGTTATATATATTGGGTGACTTGATTGTGGAACAAATTCCTGGAATCTAAATAATCACTATAAAAGGCAATGACAGAAACCGCAAACAAAACCGTGCCTAAACACCTCTTTTTATCATACAAAAACTCATTGGGGACATAACCATTATCAAGAAGATAAGAGAAATCTACGGCTTAAGGGTACATGATTTGTCCCGTCATCTTGAGATAAATGAACATTTGGGAATTGGTCACGATGTCAATGGTTGACGTAACTGGAAAACCTGAGGTTGTCCGTGAAGCCTCGGCTATAGGACAAATTAGGCTTAGAAAAGAAACTGTTAAACTCATTAGTGAAGGCAGAGTTAAGAAGGGCGATCTATTTCAAGTTGCAAAAGTCGCAGGTGTTCTAGCTGCGAAGCACACGAGCTCTATAGTTCCGCTATGTCACCCACTTCCGTTAACAAGCGTTAAGGTAGAATTGAGGATCGTCGATGAAACTACGGTGGAGGCGGAGTCAACTGTGAAAACGAAGGCGCAGACAGGAGTGGAGATGGAAGCCATCACAGCTGTTACTGCTGCTTTGTTGACAGTTTGGGACATGACGAAAGAATACGAAAAAGACGCAGCTGGACAGTACCCATACACAGAAATTCGCAGTATCCGTGTAACTAACAAAACAAAGGAGCAGGTTTAATGAGCGAAACAGCGGCAAAACACAAGGCTGAGGCACCTAAAGTTCTGAACTTCGCAGTCATCATTTGCAGTACGTCCCGTTTCGAGGAATTCTTAAAAACGGGAAAATACAGTGACCAGTCAGGGGATTTGATTGTTCAACTTGTCAAAAACAACGGCCACAGAGTGACAATGCGGCGCTTGGTCTCGGACAACAAACAAGAAATCCAACGTGCTGTGTTAAGAGCCTTAAGATCTCGCAAAACTGACGTTGTCGTTACTTCAGGTGGAACAGGTATATCCCCAAGCGACGTGACAATTGAGGCTGTTCAACCTTTACTGGAAAAGGATCTACCAGGATTTGGTCAACTGTTTCGCATGCTGAGTTACGAAAAAATCGGTTCACCTGCACTTTTAACCCGTGCCATAGCTGGAGTCGCCTATGGGAAACCTGTTTTTTGTTTACCAGGCTCTCCCCAAAGCATATCTCTAGCGCTTGAAAATCTAATTTTGCCAGAAGCAGGACACATACTTAAGCATGCGCGAGAAAAATAGTTTTTAGACTTCATGATTACCCTTCATGCTGGAAGTTTCATCAACAAATGTCAGTAAATGTTCCTTTTAACCATTTGAAACAAGAGAAGGCTCAGTGTCTGATTCTCTTTCGGCGTCTGCTTCTGTTTCGACTTGTGAAACTTCAGTTTTCTCAGGTGGAAGTGCCCTATACTTTGATATTTCTTCCACAACATTATTAAGGTTTGTTCTAAGCTCGCTTAACGAGCGTTCAAGCCCAGAAATGGTAATCTTGAGTTTTTCTATGTCATTTTTGAGGCTTGCCAATCTGATGTAGGTGACCTCTGGTACGGGAATGGCGGAAAGGTACTCTTTAGAGTCGTAAACCTCTTTTAACTTTAGAATTGTCATTATAACTTCAGAAGGATTGTTCTTAATTTCTTTAGCTAAATCGAGAAAGCTTGAACCTTCGATCACCACGCCTCTTAGTTCTTCTAGAGCCTCTTTAGAGTTAAGCATTTGCTCACCCTTTTTAAAAAGAGTTTCCTTGAATTTACTTAAAGGACCTAATACCGCTGCTGCTCTTTTTTCGATTGTGGGACTGTTTTCTGGCTTCATAGTCAACATCGACTTTTTTATTTGTTCGGTGAGATTTCGTAGAGTGGTTACGTCTTCCTCAGACTCCTTCCAGATTTCGGATGGTGCTAGCCGTTCTGAAATTATGCCACTCGTTATTTTCGTGGTGATTTTTTGTAGCATTTCTTCAAACTGGCCGAGTTTTAGAGTAAAATCCTCGATCAATGCAGATTGCCCCGACATGCATAACTTAGATTAAGTAAAAATGCGCCAATAACTTAAATAAGCTTTACTGGACACAATTCGGAAGGTCTTGAAAAGTTCGAAAGTTTTGTGATAAAACATGTAACTAGATATTCTGAAAGACAAGTGAAATAAGTCTGAAATTATTTATTAATATTAGGTTAAGTAAAATGGGAAAAACGGTTGTAATTTGCGCAGGGCAGCCTGGTTCGGGTAGAGATGAATATCTTGATGAACTGAGAAGGCAACGTGATTTCTTCTATTACCATTTATTCGAGTACCTTGTTGAAGAAGCTGAGAAACAAGGATACACGTTAAACAAGCTCAACGTCCTAGACTTTTATGACAGCAACCCAGTGCAGCTTGAGAAATTTCGAGTGGCGTCACTGGAAAGAATAATTAAAGAGATTGGAAACAAAGATGGCGTCCACGTCATAAGCACACCTTACCATTTTGAGTGGAAAGGTAAATCCTACAAAGGACTAGCAGAAAACGAAATTAAATCTTTGAATCCAGACCTATTCATTGTTATCATAGACGACCTGGTTAGGGTGCGGGAGAGACTGAAAAAAGACATACAGTGGCGCGAACACAGCTTCACTCTTGTTGAGCTTTCCCAATGGCGAAGAGAAGAAATTACAGGAATGTACAATATTTCCCGAAGCTTCGTTCCGCATAAAGAGTTTTACATTGCTGCAAGAGAACATGGCGTTAAACTACTGGAAGACCTAATTTTCAACAGACACAAAAAAAAGGTTTATCTCAGCCACCCCATAACAGGAGAAGGTTCAGACTTTTTTGAAAAAGTCAGAAAGTTTGTAGCTTCTCTTCAGCCATATTATACAGTTTTTGACCCTTCGATGAT
>CAZPBM010000066.1:0-31254 GCA_964584965.1 uncultured Candidatus Bathyarchaeia archaeon
AATTGGAGTCAACGCCGGGAAACTTACCGGGGAAGACAGCAGGTTGAAGGCCAGATTAAAGGTCTTGCCAGACAAGCTGAGAGGAGGCGCATGGCCGTCGCCAGTTCGTGCCGTGAGGTGTCCTGTTAAGTCAGGCAACGATCGAGACCCACGCCTCTTGTTGCCAGCGGCACTCCAAACGGAGGTCGGGCACACTAGAGGGACTGCCGCCGATAAGGCGGAGGAAGGAGTGGGCCACGGCAGGTCAGTATGCCCCGAATTCCCTGGGCCACACGCGAGCTGCAATGGCAGGGACAATGGGATCCGACCTCGAAAGGGGAAGGTAATCCTTAAACCCTGCCTCGGTTGGGATCGAGGGCTGTAACCCGTCCTCGTGAATCATGGAATCCCTAGTAATCGCGCGTCATCAGCGCGCGGTGAATACGTCCCCGCTCCTTGCACACACCGCCCGTCGCTCCATCCGAGTGAAGTCTGGATGAGGCATGGTCCTTAGGGCTGTGTCGAATCTAGATTTCGCAAGGAGGGAGAAGTCGTAACAAGGTGGCCGTAGGGGAACCTGCGGCCGGATCACCTCCTAAGAAACCAAAGCTGAATTCGCCAAGCCTTTTCGGTGTCCCTGTAAGGTTCTTGTTTTGTTGCTTTTTTGTAACTGATTTGGGATAATAAGCTTTATAAATGGTTTGAAGGTTAATTTTGGACTATTGTGGTGATTGGATTTGGCTAAGGATCAAGCTATAGGTGCTGTCGTGTTGGTTGTTTGTGTAGTTGGAATAGCGATTTATGGTGCTCTTGTTTTTGAAATCATTCCCGGCTATAGTCTTTTGATACTACAGTTGACTGGTTTTATCGCTATTTTTGGAATACTGGGGATTGGAGCTTGGATTGGTTGGACAATGGCGACTACTCCGCCTCCGAAACCAATAGAGGAGATCGAAAAAGAGATAGAAGCAGAAGAGTCTAAGGAAGAAAAACAGGAACCGCTGACGACGGAACAGAAAGAATCTGAGCAGCCGAAAACAGAGTAGATTTATCCTTATTTTTCAGATAAACATTCACGTTTTCCGAGTATTTTTAGTATATTTTTTATTCAACTCAAGAGAAAATAGAAGTGAGTTACTATGATTGCTGTTATTTTAGCCGGCGGCTTCGCAAAAAGAATGTGGCCTCTAACGAAAAATAAACCAAAGCACTTGTTACCAGTGGCTGGAAAACCAATGTTGAGCTATGTTCTGGAAAAACTTGAACCTTTGCAAGATATTGAGCAGGTCATTATGTCGACAAACGCGGCTTTTGTAACTCATTTTAGAGAATTTTTGAGCAAAAGCAAAACAAAAAAGAAAATTTCATTATTTGTTGAAGACAGCTATTCAGAGAAAGAGAAGCTGGGAAGTGTAGGTGCGCTTGGATATCTAATTAGAAAAAGTAACATTAATGACGAATTGCTTGTGATTGGTGGAGACAATATTTTTGATTTCAGTTTGTCTGAGTTTCTAGTATTTTACAGGCAAAAGAAAGAGAATACAATCGCCCTGTTTGATATAAAGTCTTCTGAAAAAGCCAAATTATATGGTGTAGCAAGTGTCGATTCGGATTTTAAAATAATCAATTTTCAGGAAAAGCCAGATAAACCTCAATCAACGCTTGTGTCAACAGCCTGCTATGCCTTTACAAGAGATGGTGTTAAATTTGTTCTGCGATATCTTGAAAAAGGGAATGAGCCTGACAAAATGGGGCACTTTATAGAATGGTTGTATAAAAATGAAAAGGTATATGGCTTTATCTTTGACGGTATGTGGTTTGATATTGGCAGCTTTGAGAGCTATCATGAAGCAAACCAATATTTTCTGAAAAAACAGAAATCGATGAACCTCATTTGAAAAGGAACGTTTCTCATAAAATTTATGACCACCTACGATGTTATATTAAATGTATTGCGTATGATTGTTGTTCCATATATTGAAAAAGAGCCTAGTAGAGAGAAACCCTTTACTCAAGAAATGGAGAAGGCAGCCATTCTCTGTCTTTCTGAGATTAAAAGGAAGAAACCTTCTCTTCTTAGAGAAGTTGGTGAAAAGATAGAGTACATCGCAAAATTGTATTACCCTTTATGGGCAGCTCCAAATGGGGGAAAATGTGTTCTTGTTGACAGCTTAGGTCTAGCATCCGTTAACGTCTCATATAACCAAATTCCAAGTGTTCTTGGTTTTACTGAAGATCTGAAAAAAAGTAATGTCTCGTTTAGCCTTTATAAGAAGACTCTAAATGAATATGAAAACATGTTTGAAAATTTTTCTTCAACTGAAAATGTTAATTTGAAGGCTTTAATTTCAAGCAATATTGTTCCTGACTCATTTACTGCTTTGGTTAATTCATCTAGGAATTGGGAAGAAATACCCGAAGAAATTTTTGTTGAGGTTTTCAATGGTTATGATGCAGCTGAGGTTGAAAAAGTAGTTGGCAGTTGTCTTTTTGAGAGACAAAAAATACAAAGAGATGGTGACGGATTACGTTATGCCATTAATGTTCTAAAAAAAGAAACTGACCATCACAAAGAAAAAATCTATATTGAGATAAAGAAAATAAATGAAGATTTTGAGACAAGAATTTCTGAATTAAGTAAAGAGGTTGACAAGAAGATAAATCAGTTACATAGAGAAAAACAAAGAGAAATTGACAAGATTGAAAAACAGATCATCAAAGAAAATCAGAGGTTTTTTATTGAAAATAGGAAACTGAATGATAAAATAAGCGAATTAAAGCGTTCTTTAAGAATAGTCCATACTCAAAAAAGGATTCAAAAACAAAGATATCCCAAGAGAAGTATTACTCGTATTGATAATAAGATTTCTTTGTTGCAAGAAAAACTGGAGCAGATGAACTCTGAACTTGACAGATTATCGAGGTTGCATGAAAATGCATTAGCTGGAAGTAGAAAAGAAATGCGGCAACTTGAGGAGAAATATCAGATGTTAGTTGATAAAGAAAAGGAGAAGTTAGATCGTTTAAGAAAATCAAGAGATACTGAAATATCAAGAAAGAAAGAAGAAATCAGTGAAATAGAATCTCTTTCGCAAAAGATTGAGATGCAAATTAACAATCTTCTCGGCCTTAAGCTTAGAGACTTGCAAAGATTTGAAGAGATGGTACTTTTGAACCTAAAAATCGATGAACCTTTACTTATTCTTGTTCCTTTTTATGCCATACAATATAGGCTTAAAGAAAAGACAAGGATAGATTTATACCCGCCGATGACGGTTGCAAGCTACGAAGGTATACTAAAAAAATTACAGAAAACCCTTTTCTCTTTCAGTCTCGAATCTAGAATGCAGCTTCTTATGAGTTCTCAAGCATCAAACCTTTATTCCTTTATTTTTTCTAACCTTAACAAAAGCCTAAAAACAGAACTGGCTTTAAAAGAACAACTTGTGAATCTTTTGTTCTCTGCGAATATCCTTAAACAACCAAGATTTATGGATGACGCAATTAAAGGACTAATGGAGCTTGAGAGTGAAGGCTGGTTAAACTCAAAAGAAAAAGAAAACATAATTAAAAATATAACACTGGAATCTTTAAATCAATGAAAAATTTAAGTTTAACTAACATGCTTTCAGTAGCAACCCAGTTTGGTTCCGTTTACCGTTAAATTTAAAGCAATTTCTATAAATAATAGTTATCGAGTTTTCATTGAAATTGTGGAAATGTGAGGAATTCATGTGTTGACTTCGCTTGAGGGAAATGAAAAGCTGATTGAAAGGGTAATGCTTCTGAAAAGGGGGTTCTCAGTTGCAGATCTTTTTATTATAGGTAAGGAACTCGAAATTCCCTATGTTGATAGCCTTTCAAGCGAATGGGCAATTGAGGATGAAGATGAAATTGCTTTTTCAATTGCTGAAAAAATCGATGATGACATGCTTAAAGATATTTTCATTAAACATAATCCAAGAAAGTGGGCAATCTTTAGAGGTATATACTACACGCTTGAGGACGGAAAATTTTCGAAAGATTCATCCATTAGGTCAATTGAAAATGGTATTCGAAGAGCGCGCGCTCAATATGGTCCGCAAGTTGACTTAATTCTGAAGACTTTAATAAAAAGCCATGGCATCGTTAGTCTCGATGAGTTAGAAAAGCATGTCAAAATGCCCGATCTTTACGAAATACTAGACTATCTTGAAAAATTGAAAATCATTGTCTCATCTTATAAGAGCGATAAGTATCAGGAGTGGATGATTTTAGAGGAAACACTCCCCATTTTAGAGTTCGAATTTGGAATAAGGAAAAAGTTGCCTGGACAAGCCCAACAAATTTTAGGCCAAAGAATTCAAAAGCTGACACCTCACGTTCTAGGCTTAGAAACCGAAAATGCAGATTACCTTGTTGAAGAAAAGAAAAAAGTTGAAGAAATGGATCGTGAGTTCGACGAATATCTAATGGACGTTCTAAAAAATAGACTAGAGCGTACTATAGAATTTGGTTCAAAGTTCGGGCTTGGATATCTTTCAAACTACTTGCAGGATTTATTTGGTCAAGTTTTGTATTTTGACAGCCTTTTAAGTATAACCCAACAGTATGGATTGGCAAACATAGAAATCATTCATGAACATGGAGAAACAGGAAAAAGAACAGGTTGGTCATTGGCTTTATTCGGAGACCCAGGAACAGGAAAAAGTTTTTCGACTAGAGATATGATACTTGGCAATCCACGCGCCAAAATTGGAGCGCATGGAATTCCTGGAAAAAACAGATATTGCGGAGGTATAACGCCAGCTCGTTTCATACGTATTGGTCAAGCCTATAATGGCAAGGTTTTTAATTTCATTGTTCCTGAATTTAATGATTTTTTCAAATACAAAGGCATGGTTGAGCCTTTAAAAATAGCGATGGAGCAAGGCGAGATAAAATACGAAACTCATGCCGAGGTTATCGGACCATATAGGTTTACATCGTTCTTTTCAGTAAACTATAACGTCTCGGTTCACAAGCAAGGCTACAAGGTGACAATCCAAGATCCAAACTTCAACGCTATCGAGGATAGGATGCTTTGCCGACTACATAGGCTAACAAAAGAAAGGTTCATTGAGTTAACAAAAAGCCAAATGAATCTAGCCCTCGGAGCTATAGACATTGAAAAGGGTTCTCAAAAAATCAGAGATCATTTAACTCTGGTTTATGCTATAGAGACTGGTCATCCATTAGTTAAGAATCGCTTCAAATACAAACCCGTTATGATTACTCCACAGGTTTTCAACATTATAGGTAAAGCCAGAGCAGCAATTCTCAAGCGGATTCCACATGATATTGTGAAATTTTCCGCAAGGCTTGAGGATAAGGCCCTTCGGTTCGCTGCAGCAGCCTCTTTAATGGAATATTTCTTTTCAGACATGAATTTCATTCCGATTAGTGAAGATGCCTTGAGATTTGCTACTCAGCTCTATGTCGAGGAGGCTTCCGTAAGATCCGAGGAAACTTTTGAGCCCAAAGAAGTTCTAAAAGAGGTTTTTGAGTAAATATTAGATAAATCTTCTACCTCTTTAAAAAATAGATCTATTAGATACGGAGCTCCAAAAAATGTCAAGTGACTTATTTAAAAAGTTTCTCGAATCAGAAGCAAAAAAGTCTCCTTTTAGGCTAGAAGGATACATTAATGAAGCGGAGATAAAAAAAGACGCTGAACGATTATCTTGTTCTTTGACTACAGAAGATTACGAAGCAATTAAAAAATATTGGCAGACTAAAAGCTTATTGTCATTTGCCTCCATTCTAAGAAAATACGGAATAGATTTTAAGGGTATAACGTACATGGAACGACTGATGAATGAGCTCTCAAAATTGATGAATAAACAAGAATCTCATTAGCCAACTTTTTTGTTAAGCATGTTTTCGGTGAACACTTTCAACTGTTCATATGCTTGATTAAGAGAGTTTATGTTGTGTGAGAACTTCTCAAACGGACAAATATCTTCACCTGTGCGGTTAAGAATTTCTTTAACAAGTGTTTGATGCTCAACCTTAATGTTGTTAGTTTCTAAAACCTTTTTTCCTTCAATACTAAGTACGTATGCAAAAACTTCTTTCGTACGAGAATATGCCAAAAGAAGAGCTGCTGCCCTTCCCACAACTTTGTCTGCAACAGAAGCCTCCCACATTTGATTACCTAACTTCTCAATGGCCTTAAGTAATCCAAATATCCCTGATTCAAGTGATTCGAAGATAATTTTTCCTTCTTTAGTAACAACAAGCGAAACTTTTTTATCACTAAAAACTTTCTTAGCCAGATCTAAATCCCGCATTTATATCAGCCAAAGAATAATAAACACTATAATATGTTTTATATCTTTAAAACAATACCGAAAACCAAGTCGGAGAAATGATTAAAAACTTTTAGTTGAAAAGAAAAAATAACCCATAATGGTGATTTGAATGGAAGTATTTGATGCAATAAGAACGCGAAGAAGCATTAGAAGTTATAAAAATACACCAGTGGAAAAAGAGAAATTATTGAAAGTTCTAGAGGCAGCTAGACTTGCGCCATCGGCTGTAAATTTTCAACCATGGACTTTTATTGTTGTTACTGACACGGTTGTGAAACAAAAACTCAAAGCTTCATATCAAAGTGAGTGGTTTGTTTCTGCGCCGGTGATTATTGTTGCTTGTGCACATCCAAGTAAAGCTTGGAAAAAATTTGATGGTGAAGAATATTGGAAAGTTGATGTCGCAATTGCCATGCAAAATCTTATTCTAGATGCATGGGAAGAAGGATTGGAAACTTGTTGGATAGGAGCCTTTAAAGAAGATGAAGCCAAAAGAGTCTTAGGAGTTCCTACAGACGTTCGCATTGTCGCGATGACGCCTCTTGGTTATCCAGCGGAAGAAAAAGGCCCTGTTTCAAACAGAAAACCGTTTAAAGAAATCGTAAGATATGAACATTGGTAGTTTATATCGTTTTTCTTTAATCATGCATAGGAAAGAGAAAACTTAATTTCCAATTTGGCTTAGGTATTCAATAATGAGCTCAGTTTATTTACCAATTTAACATAAAGACCAGAGAAAAGAAAGGATGGAAAATGAGAAAAGACCTTGATAAGATTATGGAAAACAAAGGTGCAGATGCGCTTTTACTATTTTCAGAAAGTTACAGAAATCCTAATATGTATTATTTAACGGGTTTCTTGGCTCCTGACCCTTTTATTTTTTTGAAAAAAATTAACTCGCCTGCGACAATAGTTGTGAATTCAATGGAGTTTTCAAGAGCCCGAAAAGAATCCATAGTTAAAGATGTAAGGTCATATGCAGATTACAACTATACTGAGATCATAAAAGCAACTAAAGATCCAAAGATAGGTGGACTAAAATTCTTAGCAACAGTTTTAAAGCATGAGATGTGTAAAAATAACATCATATGTGTTCCCCCAAATTTCCCTTCAATCGCGACTGACGTGCTTAGGAACGAAGGGCTTAAAATACAACCAATGTTCGACGTGATAGAAAAGGCGAGAGAAACAAAAGAGCTTGAAGAAATTGAGGAAATAGTCAAAGTTCAAAGAATCAACGAAAAAGTTTTAACAGAAGTCATAGATTTGATAGCAAACTGCGAAATTGGACCAAACAAAATTCTTGTTCACAAGAAAAATGGAAAAAAGAAACCATTGACAGTAGGCGAACTAAAAATTCTTATAGGCCATCGGTTTCTTGATGCATGGTGTTCAATAGAAGAAGATGTCATTGTTGCTTGTGGGCCTTCGTCTGCCGACCCACATTTTCATGGAGATGCAAAAGACAGAATTAAAGCTGGGCAACTCGTTGTTCTTGACATTTATCCTCGCAGTATACGGGGACGTTACTGGGCTGATATGACTCGAACTATTGTAAGAGGAAAAGCCGAAAATGATGTTAAAAAGATGTTTGAAGTCGTTTTAGAAGCAAAAAACTCTTGCGTTGATGCCTTACATGAAGGGGCTCTTGGAAGCGAAATGTACAGTCTTTGTTGTAACATCATCGAAAAAGCTGGGTTTAGCACAACACGAGGTGGAAAGAAGATTGAAAAAGGGTTTACACACAGCCTAGGTCATGGAGTTGGCTTAGAAATTCACGAAAACCCAACTATGAGTGAATTCTATGATAAACCGCTATGTGAGCATTCCGTTGTTTCCGTTGAGCCTGGATTATATGATCCTAAAGTTGGAGGGGTTAGAATAGAAGATATTGTTGAAGTCACGAAGGAAGGATGTAAAAACCTTACAGATATGCCTGTTATACTTGAACTATAAGAAAATCTAAGATTAATTATTCAATTACAATAAGTGAAGTTTTTTTAGTTTTTCTCTTCCACCTTCTGCATGAAGGTCAACTGTGACAACCTTTCCATTTGGTTCAAGTTCTTCTGAGATAATCGATGAAAACTTGTAAATTTTGGTTCCTTTTAATACCCAACAGTCGGGAGACAAACCTGCCTTCATGCAACATTGGCATAAAAATTCTTCTGTGTCCCATTCCCATTCAACTGGCACTTGTGGAAGTAAAAGTCCCTTGTATAAACCACTTTCTACAATCAAACCGTCAGTTCCAACTGTAATTTTTGACGGGTACTCTTGTGGAGAAGACACCGTAATTAGCTGTGGAGGAGTAAGAACACTAACTTCAAAAACTACATGATCGAGTTCTCTAATCTTTAGTGGTGGAAAACGGGGGTCTCTTGTCGCCGATTCAATTGCCGCCTCAATAATGGCTTGAATAAGCGGATAAGTTGGATAAGGAAATCCGATACATCCTCTAAGGCTTCTTTTTTGACCTGAAACTGAGTTTATTGTAACAAAGACTCCTCTGCGCTCTTGAAGTTTTGGAGAAACATCTTTAGGAGGGCTGATGATTCGGCCATCTTTCAAGTTTTCCTCAACGGCTTTTCTTGCAAGCTTTACTAAGTAGGTGCCTTCTTCCTGTGACAAAGTGAATGACATTTGCATGAGACCCTTTTTTTCAACTTTAGAATAATGTGGTTTCTTCTCTAATTCCATTTTGAGTTATAATTAGAAAGTCAATGCCGTCCCCACTCATAGCATCACGACTTATAGCGGATTTTATGGCCGCTGTGGCAAGTTCTTTACCTTCCTTAATTGTTAAGTC
The DNA here is from genome assembly GCA_964584965.1 of uncultured Candidatus Bathyarchaeia archaeon. Classification (GTDB taxonomy): domain Archaea; phylum Thermoproteota; class Bathyarchaeia; order Bathyarchaeales; family DTEX01; genus JAGTRI01. The sequence goes on from CAZPBM010000066.1 coordinate 9,121, forward strand.
ATCTTTGTAACGTTCCTCAAGAACTCCTATAGCAATTTCTGCACCAGAACCTACAGCAGTGTATTTATCAGGAATATTTGAACCTAATACATCAAGCACGTATAAACTAGGTCCGTCTTCATCAACCCCAGCGATGATAGTTTGGGTTATGAGCGGAAACAGTCTATTGTTAAAAAGAAGATTAGACATCATCTTTGCAACCGATTTCACTGACATGAGACGACCAAGCTCAATCCTATAAAGATTCGAGTATGCCTCAATTTCTCGAATAAGAATTTGCATATCTGAAACTAACCCGGCGCAGGCAGCACCAGTATTTTTGGATATTTTGAAAACCTTTTTCCCAGCATGGCTGAGGACAAAAGAACCATATGATACCCTTTTTTCTGAAGCTAAAACGACGCCATCTTTGCAAACCAAGCCGATGGTTGTGGCTCCTGGAACATAAAGCGACTCATTTTGACTCATACTTAAGCCCTCTACTCGTTAATTTCGTAGAGATTGAATTTAGTTTTAAATAACTAAACCTCAATCATTTAAACTTTTAGCATACTAGTATAATGGAAAAAATTAGAACAGGATTTCTGGACTAAGTATAACTCGGTTGCCATTGAGTGGTATTCCTTCCTTCTCAAGAAGACCTCTTCTTACCTCAACAGCTTCTTTGGTTCCTACAATTTTTCCATTAGATCTTACCACCCTATGGCATGGGACAATTGGTGCAAGCGGATTCTTGTGTAGAGCATTAGCTACAGCTCTATAAGCCCGTGCATTCCCAATTTTCTTAGCTATTTCCTTATACGTAGAAACCTTTCCTCTTGGGATCTCAAAAGTCTTAACAAGAACGGTTTTTTCAAACTCAGTCTTATTTTGAAGATTTTTAATAACGTCTTCCTTCGTCTTAATTTCATTCTTTACCATCTAACATCTCTCTATTTGAATAATGCATTTTCGATTTTAGAATTTTGCTGTTTGGCTTTAATATCCTTTTGTTAAAATGGATACAAAAGCATCAACATTCTCATTTTAATGATTTTTGTTTAGCTAAAAAACAAAAGTGCTTTTTTCCTCGGCATTAATAATATAATCGTTTTTTTCACTTACATTTTTAATAACCCATTTGTATGGAAATTTACAAGCCAAAACCGCTATCTTTTTTTCGTATACTTCAAAAATGGCAAGAAAGGAAAAAAGTTTCTCAATCTGATCGTGGCGAAAATAAGCTTTATCTGCACTCGTTGTTTTGACTTCAAAAGCATAAAGGTATTTTCCCTTGGTTGCAAAAACATCAGGTAAAGGCTCAGAACTTGATGCTGAAACTGGAATTCTCACAGCTTTAAACCCGTTTTCTCTAAGTTTTTTTACCAATGCTCTCTCAGCTTGGTAACCGTACGATCTTATCCTTTTACTTTCATTGCTTGTTAGAACTCGTCCTTTTTTTGCCTTGGAATTTGCTTTTTTTACTAATTCTCTTAAAGACAAAAGTGTTCGCCTATAATTTATGATTCTTCAAGAGGGCGTATGGCTAGACGAATGAGATCCTGAAGCCATTCTGAAAAGTTAGAAGCATTAGCATACTTCTGATATTTTTTCCTATAAGGAACTTTTGAGATCATATGAAGATCATTCATTCTTCGAATGTAGTATTTGGCTGTTGATTGTGGAATTCCTGCTAATCTCGCTAAATCTCCACTTGTAAACACGTTTTTGAGCTTTGAATATGCTTTTAGTACATCAGCTGGAAAAGGCATGGACAAATTAATTATCTCAATTAATTCTTTACTTAATTGAACCATTTATTAACCCTCTTTTTGGATGGAAAATGTAACCTTTTTACTTATAAAATGTTTTAATATGCAGCGCTATCTGTTTTTATAAATATATGCGTTATTTTTACCGTGTTATTTATGGTAAATTGTGGGATTTTGATTAGATAGATGTTTCAGAACACAATAATACGACTCTTAGCGAAATTTTTGGGACAAAATATTAATCTATAAATGAATTCATAAATGAAAAAGTTATAGATATCAAAAATAGACGATTTTTCTATCCTAAAAATTATAAATACAAACATATCTAAAAATTCTTTATAAAGAAAGTTGATAGTGAGCGATTTTACCTAAATAAGCAGGGACTTGAGAAAGAAAATCTCTTAATTGCAAAACTGAAACAATTGGTACATTATTATGGAATTTTTGATTTGCAGGTAATAGAGAAAGAATCATAGGAACAAAGTAAGCATATTTCCAGCCAGATATTGATATTCTATGGTTAAGAGCCTTAAATACTTCAACAAGCATTTTTGTTCTTACCATCTGTGTGCTAGCAGCTTTGACAGACGCTGAGCCGCTCCATTTATGATGCCAATGTTTACAATCTGCACAAATAACAAACGGATTCTTTAAACCTAAAACATCTATTTCCCACATTCTGTTAGACCATTTAAAGCGAAAATGCTTTTTTGTTTCATAGCCGTTAGCTTCAAATGCCAGAATCGCCACGCTTTCGAATTCAGGCCAAGTTAAGAAAGCACAAACTCGTTCAATGTCAGCTCCTAAATTAATGGCTCTTAAAGCAATTTTCATTCTTTGTACATTATTGGCTATTACATTTTCTGATGGAGAATCGTAAATTACGAGATTTAAGTTTTTATACAAAATTTCTCTTACAACTTGTGATGGTATCCGCGCTTCTTGACAAAGATTATAAAAATCAGTTGCACCCTCTCTTGTTAGTTTAAGCAACGAAACTAAAACTTCACGTTCGGAAGACATGAAATATCACACAAAATAACAGAAGCTCCATTCTTATATTTTTTTAATAATGATCTACTTTGCTCTTTTCAAAATATGTAGCAATTTATTTAAAGTGTTTTACAAAAAATTTTAGCCACAAAAATAAAAGATGTAAAAGAAATGGAAATTAAGCCAAAAAAATTAATAGCGAGTTCTTTTGCAAAATTTGGGAAAGTTGTCGATGCAGATTTAATTAAACAATCAGTTGGTATGAGCAACATAAAATTTCGACCGACAATTGTTTCATTCAATATTGATGGAAAAATAGAAATTGGACTCTGCCAAGTGAAAAAAGATTCTAACACTTTAAAATTAATGGAGAAACATGCCAAAACACCGGAATTGATTGTTCCAATTAGAGGTAACTTCATTTTGCCTGTAGCTGTATCTTATAACCCTTTAAATGTAACGGAATCCCCAAGCGCTGCTGATGTTGAAGCATTCTATGTACGTTCAAACCAAGCATTAGTAATGAATAACGGTGTCTGGCATTCTGCACCTTTTCCTGTAAGGAAAGAAACAACATTCTTTGTCATTTTCAAAAAAGAAACATCTAAAAATGATGTGGTCTTCAAGAATTTTAAAAATAATGAAACATTAAGAATTGTGAATTAAGAAAGAAAACTGAATTACGTGTTTCTAATGTGTCCTCTCCCAAGAACAAAATATTTTATAGATGTTAAATGTTGGACACTCATGGGGCCACGTGCATGGATTTTTTGTGTACTTATGCCAATCTCGGCGCCTAAACCATATTGGTTGCCATCGGTGAATCGCGTTGAAGCGTTCCAATAAATAGCTGCACAGTCAACGCGTTGAATAAAAGCTAAAGCCTTTGAAAAGTCGGTTGTAAGAATAGCTTCAGAGTGTTTTGTTCCATATTTATTGATGTGAGCAATGGCATCGTCAAGTCCATTGACAACCTTAATTCCAATGATAAGATCCAAGTATTCTGTGTACCAATCTTCTTCGGATGCCGGAATAACATCAGCAACTATCCTTTGTGTTTCTTCGCACCCTCTGATTTCAACACCGCGCTCTCTAAGTGCCTTGATGACTCTAGGCAAAAATTTCTCAGCAACATCCTTGTGAATTAACAGCTTCTCAGCGGCATTACATACACCAGGTCTTTGGCACTTAGCATTAATGATTATGTCAATTGCGCTGTCTAGGTCTGCATCCTTCTCAACATAGATATGGCAATTGCCAACTCCTGTTTCAATCACAGGTACCTTGGAATTCTCGACAACTGCCTTAATTAGCCCCGCTCCTCCTCTAGGTATTAGTACATCAACATATTCTCGCATTGCCATTAGACGCATAGCTACACTCCTGTCTGTGTCAGGTACAACTTGAATAGCACCATCAGGAATCCCAGAATCTATCGCTGCTTTAGAAAGAACTTCACCAATTGCAATGTTTGAATTGATAGCTTCAGATCCACCCCTTAGAATAACGGAATTCCCAGATTTCAAACATATTCCTGAAGAGTCAGATGTGACATCAGGTCTTGATTCATAGATAACAGCCACAACACCTAGTGGAACTCGTAGTTGGCCAATGATCAGACCATTTGGCCTAGTCCACATTTTAACTATTTCGCCAACAGGATCAGGAAGTTGGGAAACCTCACGTAGACAGTTAGCCATACTTGTGATTTTTTTTTCGTTAAGAACAAGTCTATCAATAAGAGCTTCCCTCACTCCTTTCTGATGTGAAGCCTTTACGTCAATTTTATTAGCTTCGATAATTGTTTTTGCATTTTTCTCTAAAGCATCTGCCATATTGCGAAGGGCTTTATTCTTTGTATCAGTAGGAATTTGAGCAAGTAGGTATGAAGCTTGCTTTGCTTTTTTACACATTTCAAGAACTAAGTCCGACATGTTCTATGCTTCTCCCTCAATTAAATGCATACGTTTTCTTATGATTATCTCTTTTTGCCTAATATAACCAAGAACCTTGTTTATTCCTGAAGTATTTAATCCTTTAATCTGATTTATCTCGTCACTTGAATAGTTTACAACTCCTCTAGCAAATTCATTTCCATCCGGACCAACTAGGCTAACTACATCTCCAATTTGAAATTGCCCTGAAACAGCTTCAATCCCAACGGCTAAGAGGCTTGCTCCCTTTATGATGGCGTCTTTCGCTCCTTTATTGACGCGGATTTGACCCTTTATTCCTGCTCCGAACACAATCCACCGTTTTATGCCACTTAACCCTTTATCATCAGGTTTAAAATATGTCCCTATACATTTTCCTTCCAAAATATCTAGAAGAACGTTTGGTCTGTGACTGTTGGCCACAACAAGTGGAATTCCACTCCGCATAGCAATCTCAGCGGCCTCAAGAGTAGTTTTCATGCCTCCTCTTCCAAAGCGACTTTTTCCCTCAGCAGAATTCCTTAGTTCTGGCGTAATTTTCTCCACTATTGAAATAAATTTAGATCCGGGTTTTTCTGGATTACTGGTGTAAAGTCCGTCAACCGTTGTTAGAATAATTACCATGTCTGCCTCGACAGCGTTGGCGATCAAAGATGAGAGAATTGAATTGTCACTAAAATTGATTTTAACGCCTTTCATAACAGGTATGATTTCGTTAACCGAGGTTACATCGTTTTCATTAATTATCGGCACAACACCAAGTTGAATTAATTTCTCAAGAACATTACAAGTATGAATATACGAAATCCTATTGGAAAGGTCATTTTCTGTTAATAAAATCTGTGCAACCTTCAATCCAAAGGATCTGAAAAATTCCCTATAATGCGACACAAGAATACTTTGCCCAGTAGCTGCACATGCCTGTCTGAAAATAATGTCCTTAGGATTAGGTCTAACTCCCAGTTCTGCGATGCCGGACGCAATTGCTCCTGATGTTACAAGTATAACCTTGTTTTGCTGCTGAATTATTTTTGCTATATCATCAACTAACCGTTTCATTTCAGACAAATCTAGGCTTCCATCTTCCTTAGTGAGGCTGCCAGTACCAATTTTAATTACGATTAATTTACCTTTCATCCGTTATACGCTCATTTCTTAAAGCATATAAAGGACTTTTATTTTTTTTCATTTTAGAAAACAGTTCAATTCATCACCATCAATAACCATTACTGAAGTAGTTGATGCTTTTGTATCCATTTTTGAACAAATGAATATTTGGTAAATATATTTTCGCGTATGGAATAGACTTAAAAACACATAAAACTCCAACGTAACATTATATATGTAATGTTACACATTAACAAGGCGTGATTTTAGGATTGAAAAAATCCAAAAGAAGTGTCGAAGAGATTGAAAGCTTCTGTGGATGGGACTATCTTTTGAAATTAGTCAAAAAATGCAAACAAGAAAGAGATAGGGCTTTGATTTCGGCCTTATTTGAAACTGGCGGAAGAGTAAGTGAGGTGCTTATGCTGAAAAAGGACAATTTTATTGTCCAAGAACCGTATCTGGTTGTCAAAGCAATGCCAGTAATAAAACGTTACAAAAAAATTCAAGAATACACCGATATAAAAGGAAGAAAAAGGTGGAAGACAGAAAAAAAGAAAGCCACGAGAACTTTTCCAATTCACTTAAAAGAGCCCTTATGCGTATTTCTTTTGGAGTACATAAAAAAATTAGGGGCAGATAGGCTTTTCAATATAAGTAGAATTCAAGTCTATCGTCTCATTAGGGAACTGGATTCGAATATTTTTCCTCATTGGTTCAGGGCTCAAAGAGCATCACAATTGGCACTTGAATATGGATTCGACATACATGATCTGATAGATTTTTTTAATTGGAAAAACATCCAAATAGCGACACATTACAGTCACATGGGATGGAAGGGACTAGCTAACAAGATGAAAAGATAGAAACTTCATTATTTGAAATTGATGAATTTTATCAAATATTGTCTTAATTAATATGAAAAGTCTTCTGGTTAATTGGAAAATTAATGTATTACTATTATAACTAATGCCACCATAATAGTTATTTTTCTATGCTAAAAGAAGGGGTTTTGCATGAATTTGCCTTCCTTTTAACAAGGAAAGTGTTTATACACTAATAAAAGAATCTTTTTATTACGATCTAACACAATTTTTGGATACAAAAGCATCGACATAACACATCTAGAGTTCTCTTTAATTTGATTCTGCTTTAACATTTTTCGAGGGAGTTTTCTTTAACCTTTATTTACAAGTTTCCCTATCCTAAGTAAACGTGAGTGTTCGAGAAATGCAAGGTTCAGAATTATATCGAACAAAACAGATATTTGAGAAAACTTGGGCAATAGATGAGAATGGCAGTGATTTGATGTATCTAGTTTGTGGAAACAAAAAATCCCTTCTCATAGATACTGGTTATGGCATCGGCGATCTTCCAAATATTATAGCCACCCTTTCACCTCTACCCTTAATAGTGATGAACAGTCATGGCCATCCAGACCATACCCTTGGAAATAGTTTTTTCAAGAGGGTTTACATTCATAAAGCAGACAAACCCTTCGTTGATACGCCGCCTTCTCTTGAAACCAAGCAATGGATGCTGGAGAACGTTTTACAACATACTTTCCCCAAGCAATTAGTTAATAGTGTTAATTTAAACACTTGGGCTGCAAAATTACCCTCTGTAGTTTCCTTAGAGGAAGGTTACGTCTTTAACTTGGGCAATAGACATTTGGAGGTCATTAACATTCCAGGTCACACGCCCGGTTCAGTTTGTATGCTAGATAAAGAGAATCGGTTATTGTTTACAGGTGATACTATTCAAAATCCAACATGGCTTCATTTAAAAGAGTCTCTTCCTTTGTCTCATTTTCATAAGAATTTGAAAAGCTTACAATCTAGGATGGATGAGTTTGACTTTATTCTTCCAGGTCACGCGAATCTTGATTCTTTACCTTTGCCAAGTACGCTTATCAATGAGTTCGTATCGGGTATTGAAAAAATTTTGAGTAGTGAGCTTGTGGGTCATGAAGAGAAAACGTTTGCTGGCAATGGATTTCGCTGCAATTTTGGGTCAAGTGGCATTGTTTATAGACCTGATCGTATGCGTTAATCATGTTTTCGAAATTTGTTTTAAGATGACTATAGTCAAATTTATATTTACTTACTGTGAATTACTGTTGAATTCAAGCTGGGAATATCGTTGAGGTTAAACCTTCGCATATTGCGTTCGATAATTATACCACCAGTCATCCTTACACTGATCTTGATACTCGCTTCAGTCTTAGTAAGCTTGGGCATTCTGTACTACACGCAAGCAACCCATCTTGAAGGCGATTTGTTGCGCTTTGAAAATCAATTTGTTGAAATGAAATTGCCAAAAAATTGGTATGGCACTCCAATGGAATACAATTTTGAATCTTCTGGAAAAACATTTAGCGCCATAATTTTTGATCCTTCAAAAATAGTTTATATTGGTCTATCTATTTTTGATGAAACCTCAACAGAAACCTTTCTTAATAATTGTAAACTAACTGATGCTCGTTCAGTGATAAATTATGAAGTCAATATGACATATTATGAAATTCGAAAAAATAGTGAAAATGCCACTCTTGTCTTTATAGAAAATGGAACAAAAATGGTTTCTGGATATGAAGCAGAGTATTCGGTTTACAAAATTCTAGACGGATACGTTGAGAATGATGTTCCAAAAAACATTTCCTACATGATGCTGTCTTATTTTCATAATCAAAAATTAGTGCAAATAGCATATTGGGGAAGTGAAGAATACTTCGATTCTTCGTTACAAGAGATAGAAATATTCATATCAAATCTGAGGGTAAAGACATGAGCATTGAACCTTTTAAACGTGGTCCAATCGAACGAATGGATTTAGTTCACACTACTATCGGAGGAGCAATATGCTTTGGAATAACGGTACTTGTTCTCGACATCGTATATAATGGGCTTCCGTATCTTCTGTATAGCATGGATATGGCTGGAGTAACCTTTTTTACAGAGAATTACGTGATAGCCCGAGCCTTTTTCATATTTGGACTTGTCTACTTAACTAGTGGTTTTTGTGGTGGTGTCTACACAGGTTACAATGTATATGCAAATTTGAAAATACTATTAGTTATTCCTGCGATGATAAGCACTATAGGGTATATTCTGTTAATGATGTTTGTAGCCAACTATCCAATAACCTCCGAATTTATTAGCATGGTTGTTCTTCAACTAATCGGTAATACAATTGGTTCGTTTTTAGGCGGATATGCTATAAACTGGAAATTTCTAACAGAAGAATCAGGCACTAAACCATCTGAGAAATTTACTTTGGAGATAAAAAAGTAACAATCTCTTCATCTTCATTGGCACTTGGCTACGGTCACTATTGTTATGTCATTAACGTTTGTGCCAGTTGGACCTGTTAGAATTAATCCTCCAACACGCGAAAAAAACGAGTATGAATCGTTGTTTTTCAAATACTCAATTGCGTCAAGTTTTAATTGCCTAGAACGTTTTATCGTCTCTCCGTCAACAAGTGCTCCAGCAGCGTTAGTGGGTCCATCAATCCCATCTGTACTTATTGAAGCAATAACTGCATCATCAATTCCTTCGATCCTTAAAGCCGCGGATAAAGCTATTTCCTGATTTCTTCCACCCTTACCACTCCCAGTTACAGTGACAGTTGTTTCTCCGCCAACTACTATTCCAACAGGTGGAGGTAAAGGATTACCGGAGACTGAAATTTCTCTTACAATTGCGCCAAGCATTGTTCCAAATTCTCTAGCTTCACCTTCCATGAAAGAAGTTAAAAACAGGGTCTTTAACCCATGTTTTTTCAGCGCATCGATTGTTGTTTTGCATGCAAGGCGATTGTTGCCCAAAACGATATTGCTCACTCTTTGAAAGACGTAACTGCCTTTTTTTGGATTTTCTTCAATTAGTCCAATTTCTCCGTTCATTAGAATTTTCTTGACAGTCGTCGGGGCTTTTTCCCATATCTCATATTTCTTGAGAATACTTATAGCATCCCTAAAAGTTGTTGAGTCAGGAACTGTTGGGCCAGAAGCTATTACATCAAGTGGATCGCCAAGAACGTCAGATAACAAAAGACCTACGACGGTTGCTGGATAAGCTGCTTTGGCAAGTTGTCCTCCCTTAAAAGCTGAAATGTGTTTTCGTACAGCATTGATCTCGTTGATTGTAGCTCCGCATCTTAAGAGCATGTCGGTTACTTTCTTTTTATCTCTGAGAGAGATGCTGTTTCTTGGCAAGGCTAAGAGGCTTGAGCCCCCACCTGAGAAAAGGCATATGACTAAGTCGTTTTCGTTGGCTTTTTTAATGAGGCTAAGAATCTTCTTTGCGCCCCTAACGCTATTATTGTCTGGAATGGGGTGGCTAGCTTCAAAGATTTCGATTTTTTTGGTCTTATATTTTTCGGAGGTTCCTTGTGGAACAACGATTAAGCCATCGTTTATGTAGTTTCCTAGGATTTCCTCTAAGGCTTCTGCCATAGACCCACTGGCTTTTCCGCCACCAACAACAATAATTTTCTTATAATGGGTTAAGTCGAACTTTTTACCTTCTATGCACAAAAAATCATTATTCAATTTAACCCCAGACTCTGTAATTTTTTTGGGGTCAATTGCGTCAAACAATGCTTCAAAAGCGTCAAGTACAATCTCCCGAACCATTCTGTTATTTTGCGAGGAAGCGTTGTCTAACAATTCCTGCCGGTTTGCGATTCTAACCACCGAATCATTCCCCACAGAAACTAATTTCCGTATAAAGGTGGGAATCTAAATTAAATAATTTTTGGCACACAAAAGCTATTAGGAAAATGGATAATAAAATTATCTTAAAGGATATTATTCCGAATAACTCCTTTTTTAACGTTATTTTTGGACAAAAATTATGAACGAAGTTACATGAGATTTTGGAAAAGGATTTGCCACTGTTTTTATTTTAAAATTCTTATACTTGTAAATAGATAAATCTTGTTCTATGAACGAGATAAACATGCCTAAGCATAGGATTCATCGTATTCTTTTTCTTTTAGTATTCTTTTGGACATTTTTGGTATCCAAAATCTTTAGGCGACACTAGATACAATTTAGTTTGATTTTCAGATAGTTTTTTAATCTAAAAATCGTAGTCAAAATGGACTACTCGACTTCCATCAAGGTCTGTTCTCCATAGTCTGTTATTACATTAATCTGCCCTCGTAAGTCTTTATCCAGTGCTGGGTCTCCGGTGTCGACCCTTAATTTTCTTAAGTTTGCAACTTTATTTTTTGTGGCAATAACAACGATGTTCTCTTTCCCGACCTGTCTGATAACCTTGGGACTAATTTGTTGGTTTCCTCTACCAAAAATGAAGCCTTGCCCACCAATCGGGGTAACAATAATCTTGGATTTTCTGTTTTTGATGTTTTCGAGTATTATTTTTTCGTTTACATCATAGGCTATGATTATCTTGTTGCTTATGATGTCAACTCCGAGAAGAGTCTTTTTTTCGTTAAGCAAGTCTGCGATTACTCTGGTAGTGGTGCCTGGCCCGATGACGTAGACCGTGTCTGGCATCATAAGTTCATCAATAACGTAAATGGCTATGGCAGCTTGATTTCTAAGCTCGTATTCAGAAGTTAAACTGGCAACTTTTGCACCTTGCATTAAATCTGGCTCGTAGGGGGTAAGAACGTAGCCATATAGTTTCGCTGATACTTGACCGCTTCTGAAAGCTTCTTCATCAACGTCCATGACTTCTACTTCTTTTACTGGGATTTCTCCAAAGAGAAAACGTGTCGTTATCCTTGCTGCGGACTCTGGATTGGTCGCGAATACTGCACTGTGCATTTTAACGCCTGTTGGTACGCCAAGTATTGGAAGGCGAGTCCCCACAACATCCATGATATCCCTGGCTGTTCCGTCTCCTCCACAGAAGACAAGTAAGTCAACTTCATCGTTGACCATTTTTTTAGATGCATCCTTAGTTTCATCAGCATCGGTTTTGTTTTTTTCTTCACCAGTTATTTCGCACAAAAATCCAATTGTTTGAGCCTCATGGGCTCCCATCAATCCCGCAGCAGTGACAAGTTTAACATCTTTTTTTAGATGCTTAAGATATGAAAGAAACAGCTTAGCTCGAGCTGGAGCGACTGGTTCAGCTCCAAGTTTAATAGCTTTTTCTAGCGTTGCTTTACCGTCAGTTCCTTTTAGACCAACTGCGCCTCCCATACCAGCAATTGGATTAACGATAAAGCCTAGTTTTTTCATGGTTTCCACATATTCAATAAGGCCTTTGAGAATAAATCATTTTTAATGTATTTGTTTTATTAGTTTGTTTTTGATGCCTTTTTGGTGCAGAAAAACTATTGTCTGTAGATGCCTTGAGGAGGGGGGATATATATAGTCCGGTCAGCTTTTCTGACCATTCCATTGTGATTTGGGACGTGAAATCTTGTTTGCGCTTATTCCGTGCTTGTTGATTTTTTCTTTATATAGGCTTTGTGGAAACGCTGTGGACGTGTGGATTTTCTTCTCTTGTTTCGAATAGAATCAAAAAATTGTAACCTTCATTGCATATATCATAAAGTTATTATTTAAGAGTCCGATAATATTCGTAAATTCCAATATGAAAACCGTTATCACGTAATTCAAAAGGCATTCGGAGAATGACCTATGGTACTCAAGCTTTCAAGAAGGCAATCCGGTGACAAACTTATAGTAGAACGATTCATGTATACGAAGCATTACTTACTCATTCTTAACCAGAAATGGTGCGTTGGATGTGAAATCTGCAAGATTATTTGTCCAAAAGAGGCTATAACAGTTTGTAGGCTAACCAAAACTTCAGGGCAAAAGCCAAACAAACCTACAATTTTTGTTGACGAAAAAAAATGTTCTTTTTGCGGAATATGCACGGCAATTTGTCCATTTAGCGCTTTTGAGTTAACTCTAAACGGCGAAAAATGGGTTCCCGTTATTGATAAAGAGTCTTTCCCTAAATTAATACGTGAAATTATGGTTGATGAATCGTTATGTCCGCCAAACTGCGTTGAATGCGAAGAGGCATGTCCTCTTAAGCTTATTAAAGTCACTGTTGACAAGTCTACTCGTTCAGTGAAAGTTGAAATTGACAAGGAACACTGTCCATGTTGCCGTCTATGCGAATCAAAGTGTCCACATGGAGCTATATCGGTGAAAAAAATTTTTACAGGAATAATTTCAATAAACAGTGAAAAGTGCCCTGAAAACTGCCATGATTGCGTTGATATTTGTCCCATACCAGAAGTTCTTAGTATTTCTGATGAAGGTAAGGTTAGGGTTGATGAGAAGTTTTGTGTGTACTGTGGAACCTGTAAGGTTGTTTGCCCAGTCAATGACGCAATAAGTCTACAAAGAAATTTGGTCAAACATACACCTGTACACTCTGGAGCTTGGAATAAGGCTCTTGAGAAACTGACAACAGTTCAAGGAGTAACCAAAGAATTAAGGACAATTACTGCTGGGAAAGCACGTGAATCAGTTAAAAAACTTCTTTTAAGGTGAAAAGTCGTTGTCTCAAAACCTAAGAATAGGAGTCTTCGTGTGTCATTGTGGTTTGAACATTGCAGGAACCGTGGATGTTGAAGCAGTCACAGAATACGCACGAACTCTTCCAGATGTTGTTTACGCTGTTCACAACAGGTACACATGTTCTGACCCAGGGCAAGAAGAGATTCGAAAAGCTATCAAAGAACACAATCTTAATCGTGTGGTGGTTGCTGCATGTTCACCTAGAATGCACGAATTTACGTTTCGCCGAACAGTTGCTGAAGCAGGGCTGAATCCGTATCTTTTCGAGATGGCGAATATCCGGGAGCACTGCTCGTGGTGTCACCCCAATAAACCTAAGGAAGCGACTCAAAAAGCCAAAGAAATCGTTAAGATTGCTGTTGCAAAGGCAAGGCTTCTTGGACCTTTGCAGCCAATTGAGGTTCCTGTTACCAATAAGGCTTTGGTATTGGGTGGCGGAATAGCGGGAATAAACGCAGCTTTAGACCTTGCTGAGATGGGATTCAAGGTCTACTTAGTTGAAAAAAACGAGAGTATTGGCGGACATATGGCGCAGCTAGACAAGACATTTCCAACACTAGATTGTTCAATTTGCATTGAGGGGCCTAAAATGGTTGATGTCTCCCGCCATCCAAACATCGAGATTTTTTCATATACAGATATACTCGACGTTCAAGGATTTGTAGGAAACTTCAGGGTTAAACTTAGAAAAAATCCTCGATTCATAATCGAAGAAAATTGCACTGGTTGTGGGGAATGCCGGGATGTCTGCCCAATTGAATATCCAAACGATTGGGACATGAATCTGGGCGTAAGAAAAGCAATTTCTATTCCTTTCGACCAAGCTGTTCCACTGATTTACCGAATAAATAAAGACTATTGCATCGAATGTTACAAGTGTGTTGACGCTTGTGGAAAGAGACAAGCCATAAACTTCAGCCTCGAAGCTGAAGAAGTTGAATTGGAAGTGGGGGCAATAATCGTTGCCACCGGTTATGACATTTATATACCTGAAGAAGGAAACATTTACGGCTATGGCAAATACAGCAACGTCATAACAAGCCTTGAATTTGAAAGGCTTATTCTTGCAGCTGGACCAACAGGTGGACATGTTATTAGGGCTTCGGATGGTGAACAACCTAAAGTTGTGGTTTTTATTCAATGCGTAGGCTCTCGAGATGTTGAAAAATACCCCTATTGTTCAGGATTTTGCTGCATGTACACGCTTAAACATGCAGTTCAGTTAAAGGAGCATTATGGTGAAGATGTCGAGGTATATGTATTCTACATTGATATGCGAAGCAATTTTAAGGGATATGAAGAATTCTACGCAAGAGCTCGAGAGATGGGTGTAAACTTCATAAGAGGAAGAGTCTCAAAGGTCCTTGAAACACAAGCAAAGAATCTCATCGTCCGCGCTGAAGACACGTTACTTGGTGAACCAATTGAGCTTGAGGCTGAAATGATTGTTTTGGCAACCGCAGCGGTAGCAAATAAAGACGTCAGTGAAGTTTCAAGAGTTCTAAATATAACTCGAGGCATAGATGGCTTTTTTATGGAAAGCCACCCTAAGCTCAAACCCATTGACACCGCAGTTGACGGAATTTTTTTAGCAGGAGCATGCCAAGGACCGAAGGACATTCCATACAGCGTTGCTCAAGGCAGCGGAGCAGCTGCACGTGCAGCAACAATACTCTCTAAATCCATTGTTAAAATTGAACCAATTATATCCGTCGTGGATCCAGAAAAATGTCGAAACACTAGGGTCAAATGTGGCATATGCGCAACAAAATGTCCGTACGGCGCAATCAGAGTTCAACCTAATGAGCCAGCTGAGGTTATTGCTGCAATGTGTCATGGTTGTGGAACATGTGTGGCGGAGTGCCCTGCTGATGCGATTACGCAAATGCATTTCACTGATGCTCAAATTTTTGCCCAAATAAACGCGGCTTTAGAGGAAAATCCTGAAGACAAAATTTTAGGTTTCTGCTGTAACTGGTGTTCATATGCTGGGGCAGACTTGGCTGGGACAAGCCGGTTTGAGTATCCACCCGCAATTAGAACAATCAGGGTCATGTGTTCAGGAAGGGTTGACAGGGACTTTGTTCTAGAGGCTTTCCGAAAAGGTGCAGGAATGGTTCTGGTTGGAGCTTGCCACCTTCCTTATGATTGTCACTATATTGATGGAAACTGGAAGATGAAGGCACGTATGGAAGCCTTGGCAAATACGCTGCAAAAGTTAGGCTTGACTCCTGAAAGGTTCAGAGTTGAATACATTTCGGCTGCTGAAGGCGTAAAGTTTGCTGAAGTTGTCCGTGAAATGACTGCTAAGTTGAACGAAATTGGAAAAGAAAGGATTAAAGTTGAAAACGAGAAACTTAAGCCTTATCTAGACAGGATGCTTGAACGAAAAGGCAAATGAAAAAAATATTTATTGAGGATTCGGAATCTCCTTTGCCTTCTAAAAACTGGACGTGTTTAAATGAATTTTAAAAATAGTCTTATGCCAACGATTATGAGGGTTAAACCAAAGACTCTGCTAAGCGTCTTTCCAGAAACCTTTTTTGCTATTTTTGCTCCTATTTGCGTGCCAATGATGATTCCTAGTGCCATGTAGATTGAATGCTCGAATCTCACATTGTTGAGTTGAATATGAGTTATGACACCAGCTATTGATGTAAAAATCATGGTGAACATCGACGTCGCGACTGCAATGTGCATTGGCATGCCAACTGCGATATTGAGTATTGGAACAATAAGTGCTCCTCCACCTATGCCTAGTAAACCTGATAATAAACCACCAAAAAAGGCTAAAAAGAATGCGGCGAATATATTTACTTGGTATTCAAATATCCTTCCGCTAGAGTCAACGAGCCTTCTGTTGGATGTTTTTTGATTGTTTTTTGTCTTTGACAATGAAACGTGTTCACTAAAGAGCATTCGTAAAGCTAAAAGAATCATGGACAGGGAGAAAATTATGCCTAATGTATTACTCGATATAAGAGTCGTCATATACGCACCTAGAATTGCACCTGGTGTCGTGGTAGCAGCTGAGACAACTCCTGTTTTATAGTCTATTCGTTTTTGTCGATAGTATGCATAAGTAGAAGCAATTGAAGTGAAGACTATTACCGCGAGGCTTGTGCCAACTGCTTCTTGGGATGAAAACGCATAAAGAAGAGATAACGCTGGAACAATAAAGCTTCCTCCGCCAATACCTGTCATGGCTGCTAATATGCCCGCAAGAAATCCGAGTATTATGAGTAATGTGATGTCAAGCGGAAGCACCCAATGTTCCTCCTATGATTCAACATGCAACCGTGTTTAAACAATTAAGGGTTTCGAAGACCCTTAGAAAAAATAATATCTGGTCTTTAGTTTTTCCAGTTGATGCTCGACAAGAAAGTAGAGGAGCGTATCCAAACCTTCATTGGTCCTTGTTCGCGATTTGCCCAAGTAAAATATGGAATGGCAGTAAACTTAACAGACCGTATTTTAGTTTTGGTTTCAGATAAAGAAAAATACAAATTATCATTTTGTTCTATGGGCTCTATCAAAAAGGCTTCACCTTCTATAACGACGACACCATTAAGAAGGTCTGGCTTCCACTTTGCTTCCAAAACGGGTTCTGCTGGAAGGATTAGGTTCTTTAGGTCAATGTTCGGATTATCTACTTGTTCAATGCAGTAAACGATTGGTCCTCTCTTAAGAGCAACTTTGTCATTGTTTTCGATTAGGTTCGAATTGGCAATTATTTGTTCGATAAACATTGGCATCGAAACGTGTACCGTATCTCCATCTTCCCACAAACGATGAATTTCAACATAACAGCCCCGTTTAATTGGACCACTCAATTCTATACCATTCATTAATATCAAAGGCTTTTGACACCAGTTTGGAATACGTAAAAATAGACTGAAAGCCGCCATCTTTTCCAGCCTCATAACAAGGTCGACGTCGCCTTCCCAAGGATACCTTGTCTTTTGAGTTATTGTTACATTCATACCGTCAACAACGACGTTTGCAATATTAGAAGCATAAAGGTGCACCCAAACGCCCTTTTTAGAAAGACTATAGAAGTATCCAGGTAAGGAGGTCAGCAACCTGGCAATGTTCGGGGGGCAACAAGCGCATTCAAACCAGTTTTGCCTTTTATGGTGTCCATTGTCTTCAAGTGGGTTTACATAAAAATACTGTTGCCCATCAAGCGAGATTCCAGACAATACACCATTGTAGAGGGCTAACTCTAGAACATCAGTAAACTTTGCGTCTCCACTAATTAACAACATGCGCCAGTTCCACATCACATTAGCTATAGCGGCACAGGTTTCAGCGTAAGCTCTAACATTCGGCAACTCATAATCTTCTCCGAACGCTTCTCCCTCGTGACGTGATCCTACGCCCCCAGTAATGTACATTTTCCGGTTGGTCATGTTGCTCCACAATTTCGTAAGTGCATCCCACAGTGCTTTTTCACCCGTTTCCATGTAAACGTCAGTTGCACCGCAATTAAGGTAAATCGATCTTACGGCGTGTCCTGCAATTTCTGTTAACTCCCGAAAAGGTCTATGATCAATGTGGTACGCACTTCCTCCAACTAACCCTTTGCCACGGTTATCAATGAAAAATCGCGCCATATCCAAGTATTCTTCTTTCCCAGTTGTGCGGTAAAGCTCCACAAGCGCCATCTCAACCTCAGGATGACCAGGTACACCAAGTCGTTTACCAGCACCGAAAAACCTTCCAATATGGTCGGCAACTCGACAAGCAACATCTAAAAGTCTACGATCACCAGTAAATCTATAATAAGAAATTGCGGCTTGAATTAGATGCCCAGCACAGTATAGTTCATGCATGTCCTTAAGATTCGTCCAGCGTTCGTTTCTTCGTTCAAATGTAAAATAGGTGTTAAGATATCCATCTTTGTCTTGCACGGCCATAATCAAGGGGATAACTATCTGAACCAGATTTAGTAAAACATTGTCATGCACACCAGCAAGCGAGTAAGCAACAGCCTCAATCCATTTATAGACATCTGAATCGTTAAAGAAGAGACCTTGAAAGTTGCAGTGTTCTTTTCCAGCAGCACGCCTAAAATTCGCGAAGCGTCTGGTTTTTTCGCATAACCTATACTGCGATGGTAATGTTACTTCTCTTACAATTTTTAATCGTGGCGCCCAGAATTCATCTATGATTTGAACATTTTTAATTGGAATTGGAAAAAGCTTGGCATATGGACTTTTGCTAGTGTCCACAACAAAACCTGTGGAGGCATTCTTCATTACAACCACATCTATTTTTACAATCGTCGAGATGCTTGAAGCCTCGGGCGGGATTTGGACTTTAAGTCTAGTTCCCTCCTTTGCTAGTTGGTTTGGATATTGATCCTGATGATTCTTGATGCTTGATTCGCTTCAGCATCACGTATTCTTCGATCACTTGTTCAGGGTCTAGCTCCGTGCCTTCAAAGGCTCTGGCGACTGCTGCTTTTAGAACTCTAAACTTATCCTCAATGGCTGGCCTTCCAAATTTTAACCTTGAATATTGGGTACGTATGTACTCTATCTTTGACCGGTCGAAATACGGGTCCTGACTTCCTGGCAATACGTGCCCCATGAAGAATTCCTGAATCTTTACGTCAAGGTTGCCGCCATCTATAAGTGGACTGTGAAGAACAGTTTCAAACGCTTTTCGCAGGCAATGTGGGTGAATGGCTTCCCATTGGATTATCCCAGCCTTCTTAGCTGCTAACTTAATTATGATTCGAAGTTCCCTCGCCATAAATGGTTTCCTTCTCCTTTCATTCTTGGGAATCTGGTTATACTCGGATGAGAACAAAGGCTCAGACTCATCGATGCCGCCATACTTCTCCTCCCTCTCCTTAAGATACAGTTTCAGAGCTTGCGTAGCATCATCACAAGTGAAAGTATAGTAAGGGATTCCACCCTTGCAGGCATCTGGAACTATGTTCTTCATCTCATAGTAAATAGGTATCAATATGTTTGTTTGACCTCTTTTCAGCTCTTCTGCGATGTCCCCGTAGCGTAATGCTCTAAGTGTTGAATTGCGTAAGCCTGTGCTAAACAAGGTTAGAATTATTGCTCGGTCTCTAAGTGAACCAGCCGAGTCTGCCATTCTATAAACCTCCAACCGTGTAGGTATATACTCAGGGGTAATTCTGAAGCGCCGAGGCACATGATATGTTTCCAACTCCAACGCCTTAGCATGTTTGAAACCGTTCACAGTGAAAAACGTCTTCAAGATCGCTATAGCCAAATTTGAATATCTGGGTGAGGCATCTCTCAAGCTGTCTGCATATTCTTGAACAAGCTTCTCCACTTGATTCCTTCGGAGTGCTATGAGTTCATTCGGCTTTCTATTTGTGTACTGGCAAAACTTGTACAGATGCCACAGATAGATCCTCTTTGAGCCTTCACTCTTGCTCTTTCGCATCAAATGTAGTAACAGGTTGTTGACAGAATGATAGCTACTACACCATCCCTTTTCCTCCAAGAATTGAAGATACCTGGCATTTACATTCGAAGATTTTTTAGAAGTTTCAATCTGGTGACGAATCAGATGTTGATGAGTCGCAAAGCTTTCCACTTCGGTTATTTCAGTGCTGAGCAACTTGGTCAATATCCTCCTGTAGCTTCATTACTTAGTGGCGAATCGAGTTTTCCAGCAACTTCAGAACTGTTTCGATTATTTTCGGTAGTGTTTCCAATAATGATGACAAGAACTCGTCGATTGCTTCTTGAGGATTCATAATTATGGATGTTCTCTCATCTAGCGGATTGTGTTTGCATACTGATGACCTATTGTTTAGTAGCTTATTTCCTCGGCGTGTCAGCATTTCCGTATAGGCTTGTAGAAGATAACTTATCTTTTCTCTCTCAATTGTGAAAATTTGATTCATTATAACACGCCAAACTAGAATGGTGGCATCAGGTCTTTCTAGAAGATATTTGAAGACCTGATCGTAGGACAGACTCTTGCCAGTCTTTACTTCTATGATGATTTCTGTGCCTCTGAACTTTACCAGCATTCCGCAGCTTATCGGTGTAATCAACACGTCAACTCTGCCGTAGTCCCCTTCAACCTCGTCCTGAACCAGTACGTTAAACCCCTTCGCATTGAGGTGGTTTTGGAGATGTTCAGAGAGTATGTTCACTGCAAGTCTATGGTTCTCCCTGTAAATCGCGTTGACATCGTTCCACTGGTATGGTTGCTTGAAAACTTTGGCAATGCACCCGAGACACGAGTATTTCATTAACGTGTTTAGAATGAATGCCTTTCTAGGTCTATTTTTCGAATCGTAGAGATCAAAAGCGTCCGCTATATCGGAGCATAACTTGTCCAGTTGAGATCTATAGTCAACTATGTCTTGAACTTCAGACGAGATAGTGTGAGTCTGTTTTAAGACCGTATTACTCTGTTTTCTCAAGCCAAACATTTTTGTCAACTCTTATCAAAGAATCAGCTAGCTTCGGACAACTGGTGATTTTTTCTTTTCATTTTTTGTTTTCTTTTCGCTTTCCGCCACAATTCCCCCCTCGTTCTCTTCAGCCAATCATAGATGTCGTGACCATCATAGGCGAAGAGCATAATTGTTGTGTCAGGTATTTTCCTGCAGTCCTTGCAGTTATTCACACTTTCTAGGTTACGTTTTCGACAATCTTCGCAAATCGCAAAAATGATCCTGTTTCCATTACCTATATTGTTATAGCTACGAAGGCCCTCCAGTTCGCAATGTAGAGGCTCTGAACTATAAGGATCAAATCTGATATGATTTAACACCTTATCGTTAATGATGCGTTTCGTTTTTCCCGGTAATTCCTCGGTAGTTCTTTCCCACGGTTCGGTTTGACGTAGTATGTATTCATTCGTTGTCGTTTCCAAGGTATTCGAATACGTAGTCCTTCACCTCAAATACTTATTCCGAGTAATTATTAGAAATAAGTATGATATAAGTATTTCGGATATGACAACGCATAAGTATGAGATAGCACAATAATTCATGGGAAAGAGCTTGGTTGCAAAAGAAATCTTGAAAATAATAGCTGAAAATCCAAGAATCACTCCATTTGAAATATCAAAGAAGGCCG
Organism: uncultured Candidatus Bathyarchaeia archaeon; assembly: GCA_964584965.1. GTDB lineage: Archaea > Thermoproteota > Bathyarchaeia > Bathyarchaeales > DTEX01 > JAGTRI01. The sequence goes on from CAZPBM010000066.1 coordinate 30,518, forward strand.
AGATGAGTGCTCAATACACACGAAATACTCTAAGGGTTCTGACGGAGCTGCAACTGGTAAAAACCCCTGTTAGGGGAGTTTATCTGATCACAGATTTGGGGAAATGCCTCCTTAGCCACCTTGATAAAGAAAGAACATAGATGCGTGCCTTTAGTATTTATTTCAGGATGCCTTGCAAAAGACACTTTTCGACCTAGGCTTAGTTTAGTATTTTGGCTCAAAGCCGTTTTTCAGCCAGTTTGTATAAGCAGAGTTTTCCTTGACAGGCGGAACGAAGTATGCAGCTTTCACCTTGCCGAGGCTGTGTCTTTGCCCGTACTCAATAAGCGACTCGTTAAAGGCGGGATCGTTCACTCTCGCAAGATTCAGATTTGTCGCGAAGAACTTGCGGAGGTCGTGGCTGCTAACCCTCCAGCCAAGCCCGGCTCTGTCTGACATCCGGCTGAGAAAGTTGTTCACGTTTCTAGATGTGCAAGGGAAAAGCCTGCTGGACTCTTCCAATCGTTCTCTTGTCCGAAGATACTTTCTTAAAGCTTCTACGCCATTCTGTCGAAGAAGGTGTCGAAGAAACCCAGCTGCTTCTCCTTCCCACGCAGCAACCTCAGATGTATGTGGTCTGCGCCGTTCTGGAGCTGCTTCGCCCCATCACCGTAAGTGACCCTTAAAAGGTCTGACACGCTGAGACCTGACTGTGCCTGACACAGCGTGTACGCCTTATGCATAGGCTGAGTGGCAAC
>CAZPBM010000067.1:0-31204 GCA_964584965.1 uncultured Candidatus Bathyarchaeia archaeon
AACGAAGTTTTAAATTTTGAATTTGGCGGTTTACGTCGAACGGTCTACACTCATGTTCCACCAAATTACGATGGAACCAAGCCTGTTCCTTTAGTAATAGTGTTACATGGATATTCAGGAAGCGCAAGAGGCATTGAAGCATCAACCAGATTCTCGGAAAAGGCGGATGAGGAAGGATTTATTGTTGTTTTTCCTGAAGGGGTGTCTCAAAGGTGGACTGTTGGATTTGGAAGCCTAAAATTCGACGTAGACGATGTGGGGTTCATCAAAGAGCTCATAAATAAGATTGAACAAAAATACCTGATTGACCCAAAAAGAATCTACGTTACAGGCTTCTCTAATGGCGCCATGATGTCGCATCTTCTTGGAGCTGAACTGTCAGGCAAGATCGCAGCTATAGCTCCAGTCGCAGGCTCAATAGGCGCAGTGACAAACGGTGTTCTTGAACGGATACCTGAACCATCTCAACCCGTTTCCGTTCTTATTATTCATGGAACAGACGACAGAAGTGTTCAATACGAAGGCAACGGGTTTCTTTCAGTTGCTGAATCCGTGCTTTTTTGGGTTGAACATAACGGATGTTCTTTAGTTCCACACAATGAGACTTTGTCTGAAGGAAATGTTATTATCAGCGTCTATGGTGGCGGCATGAACGGATCAGAAGTAGTGTTATACACTTTAATTGATGTGGGCCACGTTTGGCCAAATACACCAATATCAGCCACGGATGTTATCTGGGATTTCTTCGAAAATCATCCGAAGCAATAAATGTAACAGTCAAAACTATAATGCCAAAAATTGGCCTATTTAGGCAGAAGCCTAAAAATCGGGGTTCTTGAAATCTTAGGGTTAGGAAACAAAAGCAATTTTTATCCACTTATGTAAAATAGTCGAAGATCTTGGATGTTTGTGCCTGTGTTGCCTGTAAAAACGGCGTCGCCGAGCTTCAATAATACTTCAGTCGAATTGTGTTCACGAAGCGATTTGAATATGTCAATATCCAGTTCCTCGGCTCTTTCCATAGTGTAACCATCTGCCATTCCCCCTGCAATCTCGGTCGGTCCGTCTGTTCCGTCGGAATCAACAGATGAAACCGTTATTCTATGGCTTCTTTCAATTCTCGTAGCTGAGGCTAGAGCAAACTCCTGGTTACGTCCACCTTTTGCTTTTCGATCCGTTTTTCCAATAGTTACTATGAGTTCTCCTCCTGAAATAAGGACGCATGGCGGCTTAAATGGTCTGTTCCGCATTTCCACTTCTCTTGCAATGCTTGCTAAAGTTCTGGCAGCATCCTTTGCCTCTGCACTTACCCTTTGAGCTAAAATGGCAGGAGTTATGCCTAGTTCAATTGTTTTTTGAGAAGCAGCCTGCAACATGTGTTCGCTATCTATCACATTCAAAGACACAGTTTTTGTTTTTTTAGATACTTTCTTTTTTGGTATCTCAAACTCTGGTTTCGCGTCCTCAAAAAACTTCTTAACAGAAACGGGCAGTTCATCCCAAACATTGTACTTTTTCAATATTTTGATAGCTTGCTTAAAATTTGCCAGCTCATAAGGTAAATCCATAAAACGGGTTGACTCTTCAGGCCATAATTCCATTGTGGTTAAGTTAATTTTTTGTGCATTTTGGACAAGACGTGAAATATGAAATCCAGCAGCCATTGATAAGTGATGTCTAACGACGTTGAGTTCCCAGATCGGTATGCCGCGGTCAAAATAAAGAAGCCAGTAAACCTTACGTATATCCTCTAGGCTAATGTTTGGCGGTGACAAAGTAGTTAAAGAAGTGGCCCCGCCTGAACTTAAGTGAAAAACTAGATCGTCTTTTTTAACTTTTTTGGCAATTTCCAGAATTCTCTTTGCGCCTTCTACACATCGTTCGTCTGGTAACGGGTGCCCACCAAAAGTCACCTCGATTTTCCTTAGCTGTTTTACGTCGCCTTTTTTTGTATTAATGTGGCCCTCTGTTATTCTGTCTCCTAAAACATCCTCTAGAGCCTTAGCCATCCTTTGAACTGCCTTGCCGCCTCCAATGACGTAGATGTTCTTAGTTTTAGAAAGGTCGAAAACTGCAGGTTCTCCGGACAATTTATTAAATTCTTTATTGCCAACAATAAGCTTGTTATCTTCAACTCTGACCAGTTTAAGCGTGTTGGGATAAGGGTCTGCAGCTTTAAGCCCAGCATTCATGATTTCAACCAGTATTTTGCGTCCTTCTATGTTACCGTGGGATGTTAGAACATCAGCATTCTTGATGACGTCTAAATCCTTGTTTATGTTTGCCATTTTTACCATCCATCAATAATTTTATTCGGCATTTAACTATTCTATTCAATAGGATTCTCATTTATAATTATAAAAGGGTTAGAAAACAACGTGGATTCGTAAAGTTTCTAGTACCAGCCTAAGGTTCCTTCCCGTTTTGATCTAGCAACTCCCCAACGGAAAACTTTGTAACCCAAAGGGAGAAGTATAACGGCGAATACGGAGCCTTTTAGAAACTCGATGAGAACCTGAAGATCCAAAAGTGAAGGATTAGTCAACATAGACAGGCGGCAAAGGTGATAGACCCATGTTTGAGGGAGGAACCAAGAAATCGTCGAGATCCCTGGGAAAAAAATTGTGTCAAGATAGATCACTGGAAACGAGACTCCCGCAAAGATGTTTGAAAGCACATTAATCACCCATGTAATTGGATCCATGGACTTTGTCACGATCATTAGGCCTGTGGACAGCATGGCTAAGCCAACTAGTATTCCAGCTGAGATTGCGAATGCAACAATTACTGAAACGATGTTTGCGTTCAGCGACACATGGAATACATATATGCCAATGAGAAGGTAGGGAATGAAGGTGACTATGGAAAAAATGTATGTCCACATAATATTGCCGATAACAAAGACTGGAGTACTTACGCCTGTCATCAGAATTGTTTCAATCGTCCACGGGTTTAGCTGACTGTGGACTCCTTGGACCAGAGGCATTATAAGATTGCCGATTGCTATGCCCACTATGAGAAACGAGATGTAGTTTGTTCCAGTACCATACATTTGGCTAACAGGTTTGTTCACGTATGTCGCTGTTACCCCCCACGAGAATACACCTATGAAAACATTTATGATTTGGGTAATGACAACGGTTTTATAGGTTGTCCAGCTGTAAAAATCCCGTTTTGTGAATGCAATAATCTGTTTTAACTCGATTGGAATCTCCATTGTTACTACCTCTGTCTAAAACCTTCAAAATCTTGTTGTGGCTCAATATGTTGCCGCGTGATAGCCATGAACGCGTCTTCCAAAGTAGGTTCTTTAGTGTTTATTGTTTTAATCTTAAGTCCACTTTTCATCACGATTTCCAAAATGCTCGTAAGATCCATGTTTTTGTCAATTCTTATTGATAGTTCATGGAAATTTCCATCAGGATCAATTTCCGGGGTGACTCCGTGAACGCCACGTATTTCTTCCAATTCATTTATCATTTTTCGTTGTTCGTCATCGTATACTGCGTCTATAAATGCGATGTTAAAGACCCTTTCATCGAACATTAAGTATCGGATGTTGTTTGGTGTGTCGCATGCAGTAATTTTTCCTCTGTCAAGAATCGCTATGCGGTTGCAAATGTTTTGTGCCTCAAACAAATTATGAGTGCTAAGTAATATCGTCTTTTTTTCTTCATGAGCCAATTTTTTGTGTAACAAATCTCGAAACTCTGCAGCGGAAGTCGGATCTAAACCTACAGTAGGCTCATCGAAAAGTAAAATAGGCGTGTTTCGAAGCAACGACCTACACAATAGAAGCTTACGCTGCATTCCAGTGGAATACCGTTGGTAAAAGTCGTCAGCCCGATCCTTCAATCCAGTAAAATCTAATAAATAGTCTATTCTTTCCTTGGCATCTTTTTCATTCAATCCATACAAAAGTGCATAAAATTCCAGATTCTGCCGTCCAGTTAGCCTCCAGTTGAACCCTCTACTTTCGGGTAACACTGCCTGAAGATTTTTTAAAACCTGGTTTGGTTCTTTTTTAACATCAAAACCGTTGACGTAAGCTTCGCCTTCGTCATGAATAACTAACGTGCAAAGAATCTTAATTAACGTCGTCTTACCTGCGCCATTGGGACCGAGAACACCGAAGATTTCGCCTTTTTTAATTTTAATATTTACCCCTCTAAGTGCCTCGATGAACGGTCCCTTTATTCCCTTGATAATTTTAAGCATTCCAGTAAACGATTCTACCCTTCCAATTCTTGCGGGGCCTAAATGAAAATGGTCCCCTCTTCCCCTTCTCGCCGTAGTCGGATATCTTTTTACTAAATCAACAGTTTCTATGGCAAAATCCATGTTTGGATTAGCTTCCTTTTATGTTGGTTTCACAACTTTTTATTAATTCTTCAATTTCTTTTGATGCTTGGGTGAGAATTAATCGGACCTTTTCTTTAACTTTTTCAGCTCCCTCTCTTTTAATGAGGGAATTGATTCTTTCAATTGACTCTAACAGTTTCGTGCTTGATTGATAAAGATCCTCGTCTAATTCTCTGTGAAGCATATGCTCAAACCTTTTCATACAATGCATTTTTTTCCGAAAAACTTCTTTTTTATCATCATATTTAGCCAATAACGCCCGACCTTTATTTGATAACCTAAAACGTTTAAGACCTGCTTCATCCGTTATCACTTCTTCAACAAAACCTTCTTCACGTAACCTTGCCAATAACGGGTATACAGACCCTGGACTTGGCTTCCACCCTGTCAATTTCTCGATTTCTTCCATTATCTCTGAGCCGGACATGGCTTTTTGGTTAAGAATCTTAAGTACTCCGTAAGATAGGAAGCCTCTGGGAACTCCTACAGAACGTTTCATCCACTTTTCGTCATGTCGACACACATTAATCGCCATCAATGTCACTAATGATATCACTAGTGACAGATAAGATTTTTGAATAATCCAAATTGTAACGGTTTTCAAGCAACCGTAAATATAACAAAAAGATTAACAATAAGAAAAGACCAAATTCTATAGATTACTATGAAATCAATATATGAGGAAAAAAGAAAAGTCGACGTAATTGCTGAAGTTGACGTAATAGTAGCAGGAGGAGGACCAGCTGGTCTAGCAGCAGCAACAGCAGCAGCAAGATGCGGCGCTAAGACTATTTTGGTTGAACGATACGGTTACCTCGGTGGGCTTGCAACAGGTGGTTTAGTAATATGTTTAGTTGAGACAGATAGGTACAATTACGGAATATGCCAAGAATTCGTTGATGAACTAAGCAACTTAAAAGCTGCAAAGCGAAATAAGGCAAGCGGCGAAACACCAAAGTGGACAGAGGGAGCCAGTTTTAGTGGCGAAGAATCTTGGAACTTTGACCCACAGGTTTTCAAATTTTTAGCGGATAAATTCGTATCAGAATCAGGAGCAGACATGTTGCTGCATTCATATGTTGCTTCAGCAATTGTAAAGGGTAATGAGGTCAATGGCATAATTGTCGAAGGCAAATCGGGTAGACAAGCCATTTTGGGTAAGGTCGTCGTTGATACCACTGGAGACGCTGACATAGTGGCTGCAGCAGGTGCACCGTTCAACTATGATAGGCATCCTTGGGGCATAGACTTAGAATATAGAGTCGGCAACGTTAACCTTGAAAGGGCTTTAAAATGGAGAAATGAAAACAAGGCTGCATACGAGAAATTTATGAAGGAGCTAGGAAAAGACGCAGCGACAGTAGGCTGGGGGGGAGACGTAAATAAAGGCGTCGTTTGGTGTCATGGTCCCCATTTCTATGATGTTGATGGTTTAAATACAAGGCACTTTACGAAAATTGAGGTTGAGTCCAGAAAAAAGATTATCAAGACAGTTGATTTTTACAAAAAGCACGTTCCAGGCTTTGAAGACGCTTTTGTGTTAGAGTTTGCTCCTCAGATAGGTATTCGGGAAACTCGTCGAATAATAGGAGAATACGTTCTGACAAAAGATGACGCTGTGTCTGGAAGGAGATTTGACGACGCAATTGCCAGCAGCCTCTTCGACATACCTTACAGGTGCTTAATTCCTAAAACCGTTGACGAACTTATCGTTGCAGGAAGATGTATCTCCACAACCCACGAAGCTCACGGCGTCATAAGGAACATTCCGCCTTGTCTTATTACTGGGCAAGCAGCAGGAACAGCGGCAGCTCTTGCCTCACAAAAAGGCGTTGCGCCTAGAAAACTCGATGTGCGCCTATTAAGAGAGACCTTAGTAAAACAAGGATTCAAGTTAAAGAAGTAATGAACCAATTAGAATTAGGAATGATGAATAAAAGAGGAAAAACATGTCTGAAGATATTTCGCCTGTCAATCCAAACGCTAGCCCAGAAGCAAGAAAATTGTTAGGGTTTCTCTATAGGATTTCAGGAAAGAAGACACTCACTGGGCAACACGAGTTTTTAGGAAGAATGTCGGTTGTAACTGATAAGGTGAAGGAAATTACGGGGAAGTATCCTGCCGTTTGGGGAAGCGATTTTGGTTTTTCCGATGAAAGACATGACATTGACAACATTAAGTACAGGGCTCGCTTAGTGGATGAAATCAAGAAACAACACAATAATGGCGCCATAATTACGATGACCTACCATCAAGCTAACCCCATTATTGGAGAACCCTGCCTGTTTGAAGGTGGCGTCATAAGTAAATTAAGCGATCAGCAATGGAAAGACCTGATAACGCCTGGAACAATAATCTTTGAAGCCTGGAGAAAACAGATAGACATAGTAGCGGAAATCCTGAAAAAAGTACAAGAAGCTCGCATTCCAGTGTTGTTTCGGCCATATCACGAGATGAACGGAAACTGGTTCTGGTGGGGAGGACGAAAAGGAGAAGAGGGATACATTGCCCTTTACAAGCAACTGTTTCACTACTTTACAGAACGCCATAGGCTAAATAATCTACTTTGGGTTTGGGCTTCAGACCGGCCTTGGCCTGGAGTTGAAGATTTTTATCCAGGCGACGAATACGTAGACGTTTTGGGGTCAGACATCTATCCAATAAGAGACTACCCAGAAGTGTACCGTCAAGAATGGTACAAACGAATGGTGAAGCTAGCAAAAAATAAGCCGTTGGCGCTTACAGAATTCAGCGTTCTACCGACAGAGGAAATCCTTGACAAACAGCCACGTTGGGTTTGGACTATGGCGTGGGCAGACTTATTGCTTCAAGCAAACGCTGCTAAAGAAATAATGAGATTCTACAATTCCAAAAAGACACTTACTCGGGAAAACACGGAAATATCTAGCTAAAAAAATATGAAGGAATAGTCTAAAATCATGACCTTTACTTTAAATACCTATATATAGCCCTCCCCCCTCATGCACTTCGCACAATCATATCCTAATATGCATAAAGGTTTCCATATGGTCTTAAATTGACAGGCGTAATCTTAGTGAACTTCCCATCAAGTGCGTCATCAACATCAAGACCAAAGTAAAAACAAAACTCACGAACCAAACCTTCAACAAACTTCATGTCCTCCTCATTAGCTTCCAAAGCCTTCACTCCGCTCATTAAATTACTCATTTCTCCACGCACAAAAATAATACCGCCATGCATCCCCGTTCCGACATATCTCGCTCGGAATTTTTCATTCTCAGAATTTAGACCAAGAACAAGAATTACACCTCCTGCCATGTACTCTCCAAGAAAATCACCTGCAGTTCCACCGACTACGAGAGCAGGCTGTTTATCCCGATATTCCTTCATGTGAATGCCAGCGCGGTAGCCTACATCATCTCGAACGAACAGTTTCCCATCACGCATCGAATAACCTGCAATGTCACCAACATGACCGTGGACAACAATCAAGCCACCATCCATCGTATTGCCACAGCAATCCTGAGCGTTTCCATGCACAAAAATCTTTGGACCACTCATGAAAGCCCCAAGATCGTTACCAGGCGTTCCAAAAAGTTCAACAATAATTTTTTGATCAAATCCGGTGCCAATATACCTTTGCCCATAGATGTTATGAACCTCAATTTTCTTTGCACCGTTATTACCTAAAGCCCTAAGCAAAGTGTTTAGATCTCGATAATGCAAACCAGACGCCTCAACACTATAGATGCTACCCTTCGGCATGACTCTAGAAAGAAACTTCTGACCAATATCTGCAACTAATTCCTCAGCGTACCCCATCGTGCTTAGCTCCTATTCTCCCACCATCTTAACACCGAGAATTCTACATTCTGCCTCGGTTAATCCCACAGCACGCAGGTGTAAGCGGTTTCCCCGAAGGCTTTCAATAGCGTTGATACCCATGCCTCCCATAATCTCCTTTATCTCCGAGCTCCAAGCGAGTAAAAGGTTAACGAGTCGCTTAGAGGCAATCTTCGGGTCGATTCTCCTAGATAAATTAGGATCCGTAGTAGCAATCCCCCAAGGGCACCTACCAGTATAGCATCTTTGGCAAACAGTGCACCCAATTGCCACAAGTGCCGCTGTTCCTATGTAAACTGCGTCTGATCCAAGAGCTATCGCTTTGACTATATCAGCGCTGCTCCTTATTCCGCCAGCAGCGACAATCGAGGCTTTGTTGCGGATACCTTCATCACGTAAACGTTGATCAACAGCTGCTATAGCGAACTCAATCGGTATTCCCACATTATCTCGAATTACTCTTGGCGCAGCGCCCGTTCCACCTCTAACGCCATCCAAAGCTATGATGTCAGCTCCAGCACGAACTATACCACTTGCGATAGCTGCGGAATTATGCACCGCGGCGATTTTCACAGAAACAGGCTTCGAATAATCCGTAGCCTCCTTCAACGCATATATTAACTGCCGCAAGTCTTCAATCGAGTAAATATCATGCTGAGGCGCTGGCGAAAGTGCGTCTGTACCAACAGGGATCATTCGCGTCCTCGAAATGTCTTCAGTTACCTTTTCTCCAGGAAGATGCCCTCCTATGCCAGGTTTTGCTCCTTGACCAATTTTGATTTCGATGGCTGCTCCAACATCAAGGTACTGCTTGTAGACGCCAAACCGTCCTGAAGCCACTTGAACAATCGCATGGTCGCCATACCCGTAAAGCTTCGAGTTCAGCCCACCCTCCCCCGTGTTAAAGTATGTTCCACACTCAGCGGCTGCCCGAGCTAAGGACTCGTGAACATTCAAGCTTACCGCTCCATACGAGAGAGCCGAAAACATGATGGGAGTCTCAAGGCAAAGTTGTGGAGCAACCTTGGTCATAAGGGCGACATCATTGTTATTATATTCGAATTCAAGACAGTCTGGCTTTGAACCTAAGTAAGTTCTAATCTCCATAGGTTCTCTGAGAGGATCAATCGATGGATTAGTAACTTGGCTTGCATTCAAAACTAGACGATCCCATATCGTGAAAAATGGCTTGTCACAGCCCATTCCGGCCAAAATGACGCCGCCGGTTTCCGCCTGCTTCTTTACAGCTAATATTGCTTCTTGCGTCCAGTTGGCGTTTTCTCTAAATGTATTTGGATTTTTTAATATTGAAATTGCGTTTGTTGGACAGAAGACAACACAACGCTGACAATTCGTACAGTTATTGTCTCTACTATAGATTTTGTCATCTTTGACATCGTAGTAATGTGTTTCATGTGTGCACTGCTCAATACAAGCCTGGCATCTTGTGCATCGCTCGTGGTCTCTGTAGACAATGTATTCAGGAGGAAGGTAACTTTTCACTTGGCCAAAACCTCCACTAACTTACCGATCTTTAGCCTAGCCACAACAGGTTCTCCGCCTCTAGGGTTCCAAGACTTGTCAAGGAAAGGTGAAACAAGCCTGATAGCAGACTCTTCAGATGAAAGGTAGAAAAAGTCTCCTCGTATCCCTGCGCTTAGAGGACGAAGTTTTATGCGATCTGTTAATCCAATCATTTCTCCATGACGTGCTACAATAACGCTGAAGGGACCATTCATCAATAAGCTCCCATACGTTTGGCGAAGAGCCCTAAATATCTCAGCTTGTTTTGGTTCCATTTTATCTATGTCATCCCAGAATGGAGCTGCAATGATTGACGATACAACGCTGATCGGAAGTTTTTGTTTACGCATAAGAAGATCAAACGCATACGCCAAAACTTCAGTATCAGTGCGCATCGTACATTTATAGCCATGCATTTCCAAAAAGTCGCGGTTGATTCCGTACGATGAAAGTTCACCGTTATGAACCACACTCCAGTCCAGAATGTTAAAGGGATGAGCTCCTCCCCACCAACCAGGCGTATTCGTAGGAAAGCGACTATGACAAATCCACATGTAAGCTTCATACTCTTCTAGGCAAAAGAATTCAGAAATGTCATCTGGATATCCTACACCTTTAAAAACTCCCATGTTTTTGCCACTTGATAAGACAAAGGCTTTACCTGTCTCGGTGTTGATACGCATAACCTTTTCCAATACATAATCGTCCGCAGTCTTAGTTGACATTTTTTCAACAATAGGTTGCACAAAGTAACGCCACACCTTTGGAGGATTGAGAACACTCGCTTTTTTTGTAGGGATTTCCTCGCAACCGATAACTTCGAAAGACTTATGGAGCAGTTTTTCTATTTTCTCCTTAGCTTCTTTGTTCAGATACATTATATGGAATGCATAATCATCTTCATGTTCTGGGTAAAGACCATAAAGAGCAAATCCTCCACCAAGTCCATTGCCCCTCTCATGCATATTAGAGATAGCTCTGACTGGTTCCCTTGATGGAAAACGTTTGCCTTGTAAATTCATCATGCCGAATATTGCGCAGCCATCAAAGTCTTTGTCGTCACCATATCTGTTATTCAATGTGAAGAGACTATACAACTCAGTCCAGCCCAGAAAATTTCTTGTATGAAAAAAGAGAAATCTTACTACCATTTGATTTTCCGTTTAATCTCCATTAAATATGTTGGTGGCAGATTGATCTCAGGATTTCCTTTAGCTGCGTATGCTAATAGAACCGACTTCATGCAATTGTTTTGCCGAACAGTATTCATTTTTATAATTCTGTTTCTAAATAGGTCGCAGCCTTCTCCAGGTGTGTGATTCTTTGAACACAAGACAACTCCACTAACTTCATCAAAGTTAACGCATTCAACGCAGAATCTGTTATAGAATTTTTTGTGATTCAAAGTTACATCTCTAAGTTCAAATTCTTCGCAACAGACAAACGGACCTATGTTTTTTGCACATATCGAGATGCCATCTATGTCTCTACGTTCCTCATAATTTTCACAGTTTCTGCATGATCTGACAGTCATAAATATCACGGTCTTCGCCAACTGTTTTTCATACTTGAAGCTAATGCTTTATATAATTCTAATGAAAATCATTTATATGAAGAAATAGGAAACATGCAATCTATATGAAATATATAGTTTAGACGTGATACATATGGAGAAGAACCTCGGATATAGAAAAATACAGAGCACAGGAAGAGGCTCATATATAATTTCATTACCGAAAGAATGGGCTAGAAGTATAGGAGCTGAAAAAGGAAGCGAAATCGCCTTTAAACTTCAAGATGATTTATCCCTCATATTAACGCCGAGTAAAATGATTGAAGAAAAAATTTCTAAGAAGCCCAAAATGAAAGAGTACTGGGTTCATGTGCATGAAAAAGATGATCCTAAAACAGTCTGTCGAAAAATAATATCGCTTTATGTTATAAACGCAGACCTTGTTCATGTTCGTTTTACAAACAACAATATAACGGAACATAGAGATGAAATAAAAAATCTTGTAAAAACTATACTTCTTGGTGCAGAGATAATAGACGAATCACAAAACATTATGACAATTCAGATACTTATTAACCATCCTGAGTTTCCCATCGAAAAAGCAATAAGAAGAATGGTAATTCTCGCCCTATCAACCAATGAAATCGCAGTGTCAATGTTGACTGGAAAAGATAATGAAGCATACAAAGTCACTGAATACAGAAATGATGTGTCAAGACTCAACCTCTATGTAGTGCGTCAGCTAAAATTTGGGGTGGGAAGAGATTCGTTTACAGAATTGGGGCTTAGAAGCCCGAAAGAATTTCTTGGATACCGTATTGTTACGAACGATGTCAAAAGTATTGCTGACAACGCAATGGTCATAGCTCGCTATATTGATAATCTCAAGAAAATGGTTAAAGATCAAATACTTTTTATTAAGGAAAAGATTGATGAAGAAGTATACGCTCAGTTGCTAGAGATAAATTTGAAGGCGCACCAATTGTTTGAAGAATCAATAAGTGCAATGTTTAAAAGAGACTATAAACATGCAGATGAAATAATTTCTAATACAGAGTCTTTAGCAAAACAAGAGCAAAATCTAATTACAATAATATTCACAAAAAAACTAGACCCTATAGTCTCGTCAATTTTCAGTTTAATCCTAGACAACTCAAGACGTATCATTGAATATGCAGTTGATATTTCAGAAGTCACACTTAACAGGACAATTGAAGAAGTGGTGGAACAAAATCATCTATCACGTAACTAAGATAAATAAGAAAAGCTAGCCACCACTTATCAATGTCATTATCGTTACGACGTCTCCATCATTAAGTGTAACAGTGTCTCCTTGTGAAGGATCTCGTAAAACCCCGTTAATGGTTATAATTACAGTAGGATCTAACCAGTTTTCACTTCTCTCTTTAATAAGAGACTGAAGGTTTTCTCCATATTTTGAAATCAGAACTCTGAAAAGGTCAAATAACGAGGAGCCTTCCGCGAGCTCGCGTTGTTCTTCTGTTTTTCCTATTTTACTTCTAATCAAACCAAGATAAACAATCTTAATCTGCATTACATCAGCCAAAATCACATAACTCAATGACTATATTAAAATCTTTTTTTGACGCCTTCAGATCTTCATGGCTATGATCATTTTTCATGATTTAATAAACTTATATTGGAGTTTTTAAATAATACTGTTTTTTGCTTAATATTTATTAATCGAGCATCTCTAACTTGTTAGAGCGGTGCACAATACTAATGAGTGCTGAAACAGTTTCAAATGTTGATCAAGCCTTAACATCTGGAAATGACATAATAGGATCCATAATTCAAATTCTGTGGCTAGGATTCTTCGTTGCGTACATGTTCTACGGGCAACGTATCCAAATTAAGTTTATGCTAAAAGAAATTGAAAGTTCCTTGTTCAAACTTCAACTAATCAGAGACCGTGGACGGTCCTTAGCCATATCAACAATTAAAGAAATAGGAAAAACAAATAATGACCTAGAAGTTAGGATAGACCGTATTCTAGAGCACCTGTACATACCTCCAGTTGAATTGGATCCTGCTGGAATAATCAAGAGGCTAGAACACATTGTGGACGTTCGCGATTTTAGGCTCAAAGACGAAGTGAAGTTGATGGTTCCACAAGCAAACGAAACACAAGTGAACAACCTCGCAAACATGCTTGAAGCAGCTCTTGCACTCAACCAAATCTATAAACTTGTAAGACACTTTTATCTTTCTGGAAAAAAAACCTCAAGCTTCTACATAATTCTACAACTGCAAATGATTCTACCTGACATAATGAAAGAATCAGAAGCGTACGCGAGCGCTTTAACAGCTTTCAAATCTGGACAACCAATAGGCGATGGCATAGGCGCCTTAGTAGCTGCTAAACTTATGAATGGAAAAGAAAACCAGGAGGTTGCACAAGATATTGTGATGAGCGAAGTTCCCATCGAAGGAAGACTAGCCTATGTTCTAAAAGCTAAAGGACCAGGAGGAAACGTTGGCAAGCCTGGAGAAGCTATAAGGCAGATTCTTGAAGAAAAGGAAGGTAAAATTGCAAGAATGATCATTATTGATGCAGCTCAAAAACTTGAAGGAGAAAAACCAGGAGAGGTTATTGAAGGAACTGGCGTTGCCATAGGTGGACCAGGCGTCGACAAATTTAAGGTGGAGGAAGTGGCAACAAAATACAAGGTTCCTCTTGACGTCATTTTGATCAAAGAAGGAGTAGGAGACGTGGTGTCCGCTATGAGAAAAGAAATATCTGACAGCGTAGATGACGTCGTTAATCGGATTAACAGAATAATTCGGGAAACAACCAAAGAGGGAGACAGTGTAATAATTGCTGGAATAGGAAACACAATGGGTATTGCACAGTAGAGGGATATTATTGAAAGAACCGTCAGCAGCAGCAAAACACATTTCATATTTTTTTGTCGGAATTGTATTTGTTTTAATCGCGCTTTCTTTTATATCCCTTTACCAAGCTGTAGAAACGTACAATAAGTATAAAACAGCGGACTTCATAAACATGGTCTTCAGTATAGGTGCCATAATATTGTCAGCATACCTTCTTATACAAATGCGAAAACAGCCGATGAGTTTGGGGTTTGAACAAACAAAAGTCTATACAATTTTACGTTGTTCTAATTGTGACTATAAGAACATAAGAGAATTTCAAAATGGAGATTATGTTTTGAAAAAGGCTGAATTGTGCCCCAAATGCAACAATCAAACATTTATTTCGACAATTTATAGAGAAGTAACAGAAGAAGAAAAGAAGTAAAAGTCACAATAATAATAAAAATTAATAGCTGTAATGTGAGGTTGATTGTGCTTGAATAAGATTGGCATAATCGGAGGCTCAGGTCTTGAGGACCCAAAAATCCTTAAGGAGCAAAGAAACATTGAGGTTGAGACCGCATTTGGTAAGCCTTCGTCTCCCCTCATTGTTGGAAAAATAAAAGGAATCGAAGTCGTGATCCTATCCAGACACGGGAAAAAACACACTTTGATGCCAACAAATGTTCCTTTTCAAGCTAACATACAATCTTTAAAAGATGTTGGGTGCACTCACGTTTTAGCTACAACTGCCTGCGGTTCACTTAGAGAAGAGATAAGACCTGGTGAATTTGTTTTTATAGATCAATTTATCGATCGGACGACCAAAAGACGATCCACATTCTACGAGAAGGAAAAGGTTTGTCATATTCCAATGGTCGAACCGTTCTGCTCGAATCTAAGAAAACTACTTTATGAGCAAGCTAAGAAACTTGGATATCCATGTCACGAAAAAGGCACAGTTGTCACCATCGAAGGTCCACGATTTTCAACGAGGGCGGAAAGCTTCATGTTTAGACAATGGGGCGGAGACGTGATAAACATGAGCACCGTCCCAGAAGTTGTGTTGGCAAGAGAAGCAGGGTTGCATTATGCTGCAATTGCCATGCCTACTGATTATGACTGCTGGAAGACGGGTGAAAAACCTGTTGACGCACAGATGGTCATGGAAACATTCAAAAAGAACGTAGAAAAAGTCCAGAACCTTATAATAGAGGTAATTCCAAAAATAAAGGAATACAATGATTGCCCTTGTACAAAAGACATTAAGACAGCTGTATTACAATAAAGGGGGTAGAAAAGATGAATGAAGACATAAAATCCAAAATAAGGACAATTCCTAACTGGCCGAAAAAGGGGGTAATGTTCAGAGACATCACAACGCTACTTAAAGACGAAAAAGGATTCATGGAAACATGCCAAAGACTTTATGAACACTACAAGGATAAGCAGATAGACATTGTCGCGGGAATCGAGTCACGCGGCTTCATCTTCGGAACCGCGCTAGCGATGCTTCTAAAGAAAGGGTTTGTGCCCATAAGAAAAAAAGGGAAACTACCAGCAGAAACTATGAGTCAGGAATACGAACTGGAATACGGGACAGACCGCATTGAAATTCACAAAGACGCAATAAAGGAAGGTGACAAGGTCTTGTTAGTTGATGACTTGCTTGCCACGGGCGGAACTATGAAGGCAGCCTGCCAGTTAATCGAAAAATGCGGTGGGAAAGTGGTTGGCTGCGCTTTTGTTGTTGAACTTCCCGACCTTCATGGCAGAGAGAAATTAAAGGGATACGACGTTTTTAACCTTGTTGAATTCGAAGGCGATTAACGTTTTCGCCTATTTTTAAAAACCATCATTCCTCTCTTTCTTCTGGCTTTGGCTCTTTTATGCCATAAATTGTTAAAATAATCGATGGAACTGTTAAAGCAAGCTGCAGCAAGAAAGGCGTTTGTGGAGACACATAATCATACAGTAGTCCCCCAAGCATTCCTCCAGCTGCCATCAATAGGTATGTAAAGAAATTCATCGACCCCATGACCTTTCCACGTTGTGATTGGGGGACAAGATCTGCGAACAACGCTTGAAAAGCTGAATACCCAAGAAGCTGGCTGGTTCCCCATAAAATTAGAGTCAAGAAAAGAGTCGCATAGTTTCCATATATGAATAAAACTATAGCTGGGATTGAAAGAACCCCTGACAATATTAACGGCTTTTTTCTTCCCATTTTATCAATTATCTTACCTGTTGGAATTGAAAGAAATATCATACTTACAAATAGCACAATGTTTGCATATCCCCATTTTTCACGCGCAAGTTGCAGGATTGGGTCTTGTTCAGGCGGTATAGTTGGATTTGGGGTTCCGCCAATTTGCATGACATAGAATGCATAAACTAATAGAAGAGGCATTGTCATGGTGGATGCAAATCGAATCGACAAGGATGACGTAAAAAGATATATTGCTGATCGCGGAACCTTTTTCCAAACATTTATTCCTTCTCTCAAAGCCTGCGGATAAGAGCCTAATACCTTCTTCAGATTGATAGTCTCCGTGTCTTGCATACTTTCTTTAAGCTTTAACCTTAAGATTGCAGCGCATAGAAAAAGCGCGACGACTATAGTATAAGCGACTCTCATACCTAATAATGATCCGAAATTCGCCACCAGAAAAAGCGCTATTGCTGGAGCAGGGGTTGTAGATACACTCATAATTAAATTGAGAATAGAAAATCCCATTCCCCTTCTTTTTGCAGGTAGCGAGTCTGCGAACATCGCATTTATAGCTGGCTGATATAAGAGACATAAGTTTCTCAAAATCTCGCCCCAAAGAATGTAATGCCACGTTGGGGCTATTGCGTGAAAAGCAAATGAGAATGCTACGCCAAATGTTAAGGTTGAGACAAGCCATCGGCGGCCATATTTGTCTGCCAAGTAGCCTCCGGGAAACTGCACAACTGCTAAGGCAAGCATCGATGCTGAGGTTATTACACCAAGAACAGTTGGATCACCTCCAAGCTGTAATACGTAGTCTGAAAAGTATGTCCCAGGCAGTTCTTGAGCGAAGTCCATCAGTATCCAACTAATGATTAGTATCAAATAGTTTCCCGTAAAAAATGAGAATTCATCCCTAATTCTTGCCATTAATCCCACACTGTCACCCATTCTAAACCCGTATTGTTTTTTTGCTAAAATAGAGATGACAGAGAAATAAATATTGTATAATAGGATGGCAGAAAGAGTTTAAGAAGACCCTGCCATATTTTACTTATACATACGTGACGCTTACGAAAGTCGCAGAGGAAGATCAATGATAGGAAAAGAAGAAATAACCTTAATCATTGAAAAATATGACCAGAACAAGATTTCGATTGGAACAATTGGGTCTCACTCAGCTCTTAACATTTTCAAGGGCGCCAAAGAAGAAGGATTCAAGACAGTTTGCATCCTAACAAAGGATCGAGAGATAGTTTACCGAAAGTTTCCTCTTGTTGACAAAATGATTTATGTTAATGACGTCAGCGAAATCGTCGAAAACAGGGTGCAAGAAAAACTCAGAAATCTTAACACAGTCTTAATTCCGCACGGTTCGTTTAATGCTTACGTCAGCATGGACGCTCTGCTGAATGAATTTTTTGTGCCTATGTTTGGCAACCGAAGCCTTCTTCGATGGGAGATTGACCGAGAGATGCAAAGAAGCTGGCTGCAAAGAGCTGGATTAACTCTTCCGAAGATCTACAATAGTCCAGACGAGATTGACTGCTTAGTGATTGCTAAATTTCCAGGAGCTAGAGGTGGAAAAGGGTATTTCTTAGCTGATTCTCCAAAATCTTTTCATAAAAAAGCAAAAGAGATGATCAGGAGGGGGCATCTAAGTAAAGAAGACCTAAAGGACATGCATCTTCAGCAGTATGTTCTTGGTGTCAACGTGTATTTTCAATATTTTAGCTCAGTTATCGACGATGATGTGGAGTTGCTTGGAATGGACAAGAGATACGAGTCTATTGTTGATACAATAGGCAGAATACCCGCAAGCGAACAGCTGCAGCTTGACATCAATCCAACCTACACAATCGTTGGCAACATTCCTTTAACACTGAGAGAATCTCTGCTACCTGAAGTCTTAGAAATGGGAGATAACGTGGCTAAGGTTTCAAAAGAGATTGCGCCTCCTGGAATCGTCGGTCCCTTCTGCCTTGAGACAATAATAACTGACGCAATGGAAATTTTCACATTTGAAATCTCGGCGCGAATTGTTGCAGGAAGTAATGTCGGGATTGGTACTTCACCGTACGCATATCTAAAATATGGTGAAGGAATGTATATGGGGCGAAGGATAGCTAAGGAAATAAGGAATGCGATAGACAAAAATCAGCTAGAGAAAGTAGTATACTGATCCAGTCACTATCTACTAATAATTGTTTGTGTGTGTGAGAAAAATGATCATTAAAAGAGAAGAAATCCAAGGCTTAGCCTCTTCATATGATCATAGATCAGTCACGATAGGGGTATTAGGCTCTCACTCAGCTGAAGAAGTTGGTGTTTCAGCAAAATCTTTTAGTCTAAGAACGGTGGTTGTGTGCCAAAAAGGGAGAGAGGACCTTTACGCCAAGTATAACAGACACCTGTTTGATTTCGTAATTTTATTAGATAGGTTTTCAGACATTATCAACCCAGAGGTTCAAGACAAGCTAAGAGATTATAATACGATTTTTATTCCTAACAGGTCATTCTCTGTCTACGTAGGTTACGATAACATTGAGAATAAGTTCAATGTTCCTCTTTACGGAAACAGGATGATCTTGAGAGCTGAGGAAAGAAATGAGAAACGTAACCAATATTGGCTTTTGGAACAGGCTGGAATAAAAACTCCGAAAAGATTTGACAAACCGGACGACATAGATAGGCTGGCAATAGTGAAGGTCCAACAGAAGAGGAAGCCTTTGGAAAGGGCCTTCTTTATTGTTTCAAATGTGGATGAATATTATGAAAAGGCAAAGAGCCTAATTAAGAATGAAGTCATTGACGAAGAAGGCTTAAAAAAAGCAAGAATTGAAGAGTACGTGTTGGGACAAAAATTTAATGCGAATTTCCAAGGCTGGGCGTTAACCGAAGTGTTCGGCGACTTCGATCTTCTCGGTTTCGACGACAGAAAACAAACCAACCTCCACGGAATATTAAGCTTGCCA
This sequence comes from uncultured Candidatus Bathyarchaeia archaeon, assembly GCA_964584965.1. Lineage (GTDB taxonomy): Archaea > Thermoproteota > Bathyarchaeia > Bathyarchaeales > DTEX01 > JAGTRI01. The sequence goes on from CAZPBM010000067.1 coordinate 19,250, forward strand.
GCTAAAGAACAGCTTGAAGTCAACGTGCCAGTCAGGAACGAGGAGATCGGCCATTACGGGTTAACCATGAGGGAATCGCAGAAACCTCTTGTTTACGAAGCTGCTGACAGATTTAGAAAAATATGCAAAAGAGAATTTCCTCCAGGCATGATCGGACTTTTTGCATTGCAAGGAGCAGTTGCATATGATTCTGACGATCCTGAGCAAAAGAAATTGGCCTTCTATGTATTCGACGTTAGTCCCAGAATCCCAGGCTGCCCGTGTGTGGGGCCAACATCACCTGAGATGAGGAGACTTACATTAAAGTATCAGTGGTTGCTGAGGCAACACGGTTCTGAAAGAATCTCCACTCCAATGGACTTGCCGATGCTTGAGATAAAGTACGCTGCTGAAAAAAAGATTCTAGACAAAATAGTGACATAGATGTTGTGGCTTAGCATTCACGTTGATACTGAAACTTTCCCCAGCGGCAGATTATTGAGACCCTGTTTTGCCCAATGCTTTTTTCACATTTTCCTATGACTTGGGCTTGCAGTCTATGTTTTTCTGAAATTTCTAATAGGTTGTTTGTTGCATTGGGTTTTGCGATGATTTCGAAGCCTGTTCCCATGTTGAAAATTTCAAACATTGACCTCCAGTTTTCTCCAGATTCTCTTTGAATTAAGTGGAATATTGGGTCAGGCTCGATTATATTGTCTTTTATGAAGTTGATGTTTGTGCCGATTCGTAAGCATTTGGTCATTCCGCCGCCCATGTTGTGAACAAGCCCAGTTATGTCCTCCACGTGTTTTTCGAGCATTTCGAGGATTACGGGTGAATAGAACCTCATTGGCGAAACCAGAGCCTCGCCAACAGTCATTTGAAGGTCATCAACATAAGTGTCAATCTTAAATCGTCCTTGGTATCCTTTGCCCTCCGGCTCGGAGATTTCAGGGTATTTCTGTCTATATTCCTTGCGTAAGAGGCAGTGTCGGGCTAATGTTAGACCGTTACACATGATTCCGCTGTTTTCTTTGTCTTCGTACATTGTTTTTCCGCCACTTCTAAGCCCGATGATGACGTCGCCAGGTTTGATTTCATCTCCAGTGATTATCTTACTTAGTTCAACTCGACCGTTCACAACGCCTGAGACGTCAATGGTTCTTATCACGTCAGGAAGGTCAGCAGTTTCACCTCCTGAAAAAAGTATCTCTAACCCAAGTTTCCTTAATGTTTCGATGCTTTTTTTGAATCCTTCGTTTAATGCCTTAAGTAGATTTGTTTTCGATACCTTATTTGGGTTAATCGCAATATAGTCAACAAAATTGATTGGTTTAGCTCCTACGCATACGATGTCGTTGATGTTCATTGCCAAAACGTCTTGAGCAAGTCCCCTAAACCATTGTGCGTCGCCAGTTTCTTTCCAATAAAGGTATGCTGCAATTGGTTTGGTGCCTGTGCTGTCAGCGTGGGTAACTAGTCCGTATTTAGGTAAATGCGGATCTTGTATTACGACACAGAAGGCTCCTGGAAACAAGTTACTTAGTGTTTTTTGAAAGATTTCTATGCCTCTTTTTTTAACGTCTACTCCGGCTTCAGCGTATTTTGATGACATTGCACATCATTTCTCAACTATTTTATTAATGAATTTTTGATCTGTCATTTTTTCGTATGCTTCTATATATTTGCGTGAGGTTTCAATTATCACTTCCTTCGGAAGATGCGGTGCAGGAGGCTGCTTGTTCCAACCTGTTGACGTAAGATAGTCTCTCACATATTGTTTGTCAAAGCTAGGCTGGTCTGCACCTACCTTGTACTGGTTTTTAGGCCAAAAACGTGACGAATCCGGGGTCAATATCTCATCAATTAAGAGTATGTTGCCTTCGGTTAGTCCAAACTCAAATTTCGTATCTGCGATGATGATTTCTTTTTCTTCAGCCTTCTTAGATGCACTCTCATAAATTTTTAGGCAGTATTCCTCGATTTCTGATAAAATGTTTTTTCCAACAAGCTTAGCAGCTTGGCCTCTGGTTAATTCAATGTCATGTCCAATTTCAGCTTTTGTTGTTGGTGTTAAAATAGGTTCAGGAAGTTTTTCAGCCTTTTTTAGTCCTGGCGGCAGTTTGTTTCCATAGATTTCTTCTCCTTTCTTGTATTTTTCCCATGCTGAGCCGTAAAGGTAGCCTCTGACAATAAACTCTGCTTTTATGGGAACTGATTTTTTTACGAGAATTGTCCTTGAGTCCACCTCTTCCAAAAGGTGATTTGGCAAAATGTGTTCTGTTTCTTTGAACCAGTAAACCGAAAGTAGGTTTAATGCTTGGCCTTTATGGGGTATTCCGTCTGGCAAGACAACGTCAAAGGCTGAGATTCTGTCTGTTGAAACAATCAATAATTTATTACCTAGGTCATAGATGTCACGCACCTTTCCTCTTTTAAACAGTGAATATGGGAGGTTCGAGGTCAACAAAACATCGTTAACGTTGATTTCCAAGGCTTATCACCATATTTCGCTATCTTTTCATTTTGTAACTTCAGAGTTGGCTTCAACGCCCTCTTTTCTTTTTTTCTGAATGTATGCTGCGATATCTTTATGTAGCGACGGATTGTTGAGTGCCAAAATTTTTATGGCTGCTAATGCAGCGTTTTCAGGTTTCGGAACAAGCATTACTGGAACGCCTGTTGGTGTCATAACTGAGGAAAAGACCTTTGTCAATCCGTATTTTTCGATGTCGGGTGGGCACGCTATTACGGGATGAGTTGTAGAGCCAGCGGTGACTCCTGATAGTGCGTCTGACAACCCTGCTATTGTCACGTAGACGATATTATCTCCCTTTTTTTCGTTTTCATCAAGTCTTTGCAGTAAATAGTCTGGAGTCCTGTGGGCTGAGGCGATTACATATTCACAATTAACGTCGAATCCTTCTTGCTTCAAGAATTCCTCAATCTTACGTGCGAAGTTAAGGTCGCTTTTTGAACCCATTAGCATTATTATTTTCTGAGATGGCATAGAAGTTTCTATGTTTTATTAGCTATATAATTATAGTCTTTAATCTGAATGAAGAAAACACAGTTTGTGTTTGGGTATGTGAGGTTTTTGAACGTTGCCATGATGTTGTATGGCAGGTCAGCACGACAATATTTAAGCAAGTCTATAGCTAATTATTACTAAATAAGAGGGAAAAATATGGGTAATATTGACATTTTTAGGATGAATCAGATGATTGGAAGAGGTGTAAATATTCTCGGTTACGATCCAGTTTGGAGAGATCGGTCAAAAGCAAGAATGAAAGACAAACATTTTGAGCTCATCAAGCAAGCTGGCTTCAATAGTGTTCGTATCAATCTGCATCCCTTCAGAGACTTAGGTATTGATGAAAAAAACAGAATGAAAAAAAGATGGCTTGAGACTTTGGATTGGGCGACTGAACAATCGTTGTCGAACGGTCTTGTGACTATACTTGATTTTCACGAGTTTGGAATTATGGGGCAAAATCCGTTAGGGAACAAAAACAGGTTCTTAGCAGTGTGGAGAAACCTAAGCGAACATTGTAGAAATTGTCCAGACAAAGTAATTTTTGAGATTTTGAATGAACCTAATAAGGAATTAACGCCGGAATTGTGGAATCAGTTTCTTGGCGAGGCGCTTGCAATTATCCGAGAGTCAAATCCTTCTAGGGCTGTGATAGTTGGACCTGGAAACTGGAACAGCATTGAATCGTTGGATAAACTTGTGCTTCCGAAGGATGACAGAAAAATCATTGTGACTGTTCATTACTATAGGCCTATGGAGTTCACCCATCAAGGTGCAAGTTGGGCGGGATTGCAAGACAAGGTTGGCGTCGAATGGAAGGCTACAGCTGAAGAAAAGCAGGCTGTCATTAATGACTTCGAAAAGGCTCAAGTTTGGGCGAAAAATCGTGACAAGCCATTGTTTCTTGGAGAGTTTGGCGCCTACGACAAGGCGGACATGGACTCTCGTGTCCGTTACATAAGCTTTGTTGCAAGGCAGGCAGAGAAAATGGGTTGGAGCTGGGCTTACTGGCAGTTTGACAGCGACTTCATAGTCTACGACGTACAAAACGACAAGTGGGTTAAACCAATCCTAAACGCCTTAATTCCATCAAAGCAGTGACAAGCCTCAAAGAAAAAATGTTTAAACCGAAAAGATTATTTATGCTGCAATGATTATCCGAATTTAGGCTCCTGAACGAACAGAAGGAGCTTAGCTCAATGTAGCGGGGTGGGGTAGCCAGGTTTAACCCGCTGGGCTCATAAGACAAAGCCTGAGAAACCCAGAAATCGGTCGTTCAAAAAGAATCCCGAAAACTGGGATCTTGAAACTCGACCCCCCGCTACCATTTTAGGATTTTGCAGATTTACAGTTTTTTGGTAACACTTTTTGAAGTCTTTTTTGTTCTGTGTGCGTTGTTGAGGTGGAGGGGGATATATATAGTCGGGTCAGCTTTTCTGGCCATCTTGTCTATTCTCTTGCCTGTTTTATTGTGTGCTGATTTGTTTCTTTATATGGGCATTGGTGGAAATGCTGTGGAGTTGTGGATTGTGAGATATGACTTTTTCCTGCTTGTTACAAAAAGAAATGTAGGAGATTAGGTGTAATTTGTTGAGCGTATGCATTATGCTTTTTCGATTCGTATTTTGTCTCCGTCTCTGACTTTTTTGAGTATCCTTGGGTCTCCTTTTACTTTTCCAAACACGTTAACTGGATTTGCCGGTCTTATTTCGTTTCCACGGCTTATGGGTGTTGGGCCAAAGAATATGCAAAATCCCTGTCCTGGCGGCCAGTATCCTATGTCTCCAGGTTGAACTGTTGGCTGGGCGTTTTCAGCGGTCAGTTTTACTGGTATGGTGAAGTATATTTCGTCTCCCCACGTGTTGGCTTGAGCCTCGAAGGGTAATGCGTTCCATATTGTCTTGGCGGTGTTCGGATTCTTTTGTTCGTCAATTTCAGCTTCGACGACGCCGATTTTTTCACTTATAATTTTGATGACCTTAACCATTTTGAAGCCTCAATTAGACTACAGCAAGTGATTATTGATGTTTTCATCTTATTCTTTTTTCGGAAAAATCCACGTGAGAAACGCAAACTAAGATGATAGACGCCTTAAGTTACGCCACCCAATTAATTTTAAGCCAAGAGTTTGTATAGCACGTCTAATTTCTATGTCGTTGAAAATTAAGAAGTCTTCATGTCTAAGATGGGCATCCTGTCCAATAATAGCTTTTATTTCCTGATCTTCTCCACCTAAATGGAGAATAACCTCATTTACACCCAGCCTCAGGTTCTCAAGCATTTTTATGTATTCGCTTTTTCGTTCGTCAAAGTTTTTTGTGTCAGGAATCCCCACGATTCTTGGCATTTTCTGAACAAGACTGGCTGCTTTTTCAACAAGCTCAAATGGACCTCCGTGAAATAGAACGGGAATCTTGTATTCCTCAGCTAGTCTCACATAGGCCTCGAGAAATTCAGGCTTAAAATACACTGTGCCCATATGTGTGTCCAAGTGTGTTGGTTGAATTCCGAATTCTAAAGCCCGTTCAATCTGAGCTCTTATTTCAGTCTCAACCTCTTTTCCAGTTGCGTGTTCTGCGACTTCTTTAGATGTTCGGTACATGAAACCGTCGTTTTCGATGAGCCCTAGAACCTCGTTTTTTGGTGCAACCGGAGGCCACCTGTATAGTTTCCATTCGCTTGTCAAAGTAACGTGGATTCCTATATCAAATTCAGGATGTTTTCGAAAGTATTCAGCTGCCTCTAAAAACCACGGGCATGGAACCATTAGGCTGCCGGACGAAACCACTCCTCTTTCATAGGCTTCTATGGTTGTTCTGTTAACTGAATGGCACATTCCTATGTCATCTGCATGAATTATGAGGTAAACAGTATTTTGCTCATCTCTTCTCATGTCTTCAAACTTCATTTATAATCACTAATTGGTGATAATTGTCAAGGTCAAATAAGCCTTTGCAAATGTAGGTTCAAAGCCTCATTGGAGTTTTTTGAAGAGAAACCGTTATTCGATGATTACTCCTTACATTCTGTCATGATTAAGACAACAATCATTGGCGTAGGAAACCTTGGATCGTGCATTGCTTATGAAATTGCGGTTCGCGATTTTGTTGACAAAATTGTACTCGTTGATGTCTACCATGAACTGGCTGAGGGAAACGCCTTAGACATTGCACAGGCAATAGCCTTCCGAAATGACACAGAGGTTGTGGCTGGAAGCTACGAAGAAGCTAAGGGTTCCAACGTAATTGTTGTAACTGCTGGGAAGCCGCGGACACCAGACATGAAATCAAGGATGGAACTTCTTGAGGTAAACACAAAAATTATCAAATCCATTGCTTTTGAACTAAAAAAACTTGGCGAAACCCCTGTGATAATTACGCTTACTAATCCTATGGATGTAATGAATTATGTAATGTGGAAAACAACAGCCATGGACAGAGTAAAGGTTCTCGGCAGCGGTGGCATGCTTGATTCAGCAAGGTTGAGAACGGTTCTTGCCGCTAAATATGGAGTTTCCAGCCTTGATGTCGATGCATACGTTATGGGAGAACATGGAGAAAATCAGGTTCCGATATTCAGCCAAATGAAATTAAGAAACCAAAAGAAGACCGTTTCTGAAGCAGAACGTGTCGAAATTACAAATAAGCTGAAGGAGTCAGCATTGCAAGTTATTTCCAAGAAGGGCGCAACGATTTATGCTCCTGCCTGCAATACAGTTAACATGGTTGAAGCAATAATAAAGGATGAGAGGAAACTTGCTGTTTGCTCATGTGTTTTGAATAGTGAATATGGCCTTCAAGATGTAAGCATAGGAGTTCCAGTAATACTTGGTCGCAACGGAATTGAAAAAATCGTTGAATGGAAGCTGGATGAACATGAAAAAATCTTGTTTCTTAAGGGAGCCCATCAGCTGAAAGAGACTATTAGGAGCATTTTCAGCTCATAGACAAGGGTTATACGGGCTCAGCTGTGTTCCACAAATATTGAAAATAGTCTTTTGCGAACTTTACAAGTCCGCTGTGGTCCGACCATATAATTAGTGAAGGCTTCCTTTCTCCAAGTATGAGAAGAGCTTCAACCCCGTCAGCTATTACGCCTCCGCCAAACATGCTGTCTCTTTTTCTAACTTCGTAGTTTCGGGAAAAAACTTCAGCGTCCAAATTGAATTCCTTCGTAACCATAATCTGAACCTTGATGTCACTTCCTATGAGCTCGTTAAAAAAAGGTATAATTGCATAAAGAAGAGGTTCTGTTAAAGGTGGAACCGCAAACATCAACTCTGCTTTGGCATTGTTGATGAGGTCCTTTAGCTTTGCTATTGCGTCGAATTCGCCGCGGAAAATCCAGATGTCAGGCTTTTCCCGTATTTCTCTCTTCTCGTATAACGGTTGAAGCTCATCAATAACCGTGTTACGCCAAGACTTCATCATGTTTTCAAGCCTCAGCCGAGTTGCATCTAAAGCTTCACTTGGGGATTTCGGAAAATACTGTCGAGGTCTATCCATCTGGGTCTTAACCCAACCTTTTCTTTCCAACGCATTTAGAACCTCATAGATTTTTGAGTACGGAACGTTTGCTTCGTTGCTGATTTGCCTCGCTGTTGACATGCCTTCTTGTAAAAGGTACAAGTAAGAACGAGTCTCATACTCAGTTAGCCCAGCTTCTCTCAAAGCGTTCTTTGCTTCCTCACTGATGTTTTCCAACAAACCAACTTTTCACCTTAGGAGAGGTTTGGAAACCTTATTATATGGAAAATGTTCAACCATGTAATAAATGTTACAACTCAAAGTGGTGAAAAATGAAGGTTATCAAACAAACTAAGTCTCTTTGCCCAGAATGCCTGAAAGTTTTGGACGCCACAATTTTCGAGGAAAATAACGTTGTATACATAAAAAAAGACTGCTCAGAACACGGTTCATATCAGGATGTTTACTGGTCAGACTACGAACAATACGAGCGAGTTAAAGCCTACGAATACATTGGAGAGGGAGTTGAGAATCCAAGAACTGAAACGAAGCTCAATTGCCCATTTGACTGTGGGCTATGCCCTCAGCATAAATCTCACACGGTTCTCTCGATAATTGACGTTACAAACCGCTGTAACCTTAGATGCCCGGTATGTTTCGCTACGGCAGGGACAACTGGATATGTTTATGAGCCTACGAAGGAACAGATTGAGGCGATGCTTGACAATTTACGCAGCAATAGACCTGTACCTGCAGACGCTTTGCAGTTTTCAGGAGGCGAACCTACGATTCGAGAAGACCTGCCTGAGTTGGTTAGGATGGCGAAAAACAAGGGCATCAAGCACGTTGAGGTCAACACTAACGGCTTGAGACTTGCTTCAAGCGTTGATTACTGCCAAAGCTTGAAAGAGGCTGGGGTAAGCACAATTTATCTGCAGTTTGACGGCGTTACACCTGATGTTTATAAGTTTACAAGGGGAACTGACCTAACTCAAATTAAGTTTAAAGCGATTGAGAATTGCAGAGAAACTGGACTGCGTAGCATAGTGTTGGTTTGCACCTTGGTTAAAGGAGTGAACGACAACCAGATTGGCGACATATTAAAGTTTGCAGTGGACAATTTCGACATTGTAAGATGTGTGAACTTTCAACCTGTCTCTATTTGCGGAAGAATCCCTGAACAACAACGGAAGGAAATGCGGATAACGATCCCAGAATTCATGAAACAAGTTGAAAAACAAACAGATGGGCAAATCAGGGTCTCTGACTTTTACCCTGTTCCAACCGTTGTGCCAGTGTCCAAGGCTGTGGGGGCACTGAAAAAGAAACGTTACGTAGAATTTACGGCTCATCCTCACTGTGGAATGGCAACTTACGTTTTTGTTGAAGATGGAAAAATGGTTCCGATAACAGAATACGGAAATGTTGACGGCTTCATTAACTCGATGAAAGAAGTCTATGAGGAATCGAATAAGAGGCATGAAATAAGACTAAAAATGAAGCTTATCAGCTCAATGCGTCACATCAACTTTGAAATGTTGAGAAAATACATTTGGCCACTACTAAAAACAGGCAGCTACAATGCGTTAGGTGACCTTCACCGAAAAATGCTCATGGTTTCTTCGATGCACTTTATGGACCCGTACAACTTCGACCTTGAAAGAGTTCAACGGTGCTGCATCCACTACGCGGTGCCTGATGGACGGATAATTCCGTTCTGCACAATGAACTCGATTCACAGGCTAAAAATCGAGAAAGATCTTGGAATCCCAATTGAGAAGTGGAAGCAAACCCATAAAAAAGACATAGGCGCAGTTGCCTAGAGAAACCTATAAATTCAAGCAATGCTTGAAGAGAGTTAGGCGAAAAATATGGGTGGAGGAAAAAAGAAGAAAAGCATCACCCAAATGGCGAAATCCCAAGAAATTGAGGAACGAAAAACTCAACCTAAAGGGAAAAGCAGTGGGCCAAGTAGCACTTCATCAGCTGCTGAAAAAAGGATTACAGGAATAACAGTGCCTAATCCAAGAGACAAGAGGATAGAAAAGGAACTTCAAGGAATGAAGGTTATCACACCTTATTCTTTAGCCTCTCGTTTAAGCCTTCGTCTAAGCGTTGCACGAGATTTTCTTGATGAACTTCAACGTCAAGGAATCGTCACTTTCGTTTCAAGTGGCAAAGGAACCAAAGTTTACAAACTTGCAACGAGTTCTTAACAAGGGTTCCTTTTGGAAAAAGCCTTCAAAAATTTTTAAGGCTGTACTATTTTTTTGGTTTAGTGAAAACATTAAAGTTTTAAATTGTGCTTGACTAAGTTATATTTGGAAGCGGAAGCTCTTAAATAGCGAAGTTTTCTTTTAAAGGAGTTCCTAGTCTATGGCTCTTGACCAGTTCATCTATACGAAAACAATTCTTATAGACGACGCTGGTTGGGGAGACCTAATTCTAGGCGCCGTAATCGGAGCTTTAAAGCTTCCAGACCGTAGATACATGGAGCGTAGAATACCTGTCACGTCTTTTCAATCTCCGAATTTCGAGAACAAAGCCTACCTTGATGACGCTCGAAGAATTGGCAGAGAAATCGTGGAAGCCATGCAGCCTGACAAACAAACCTGCTTTAAGGTATGTTCGGGCTATATTCTTTCAGGCCTTCGCAGCTTTTTGGAAGAACAAGGGTTCCATGTGGAAAAAACCGTGATTACGGGTGAACTGCAAGAGCGAGTTGAAAAAAGCTTTATGGAATGGTGTGTTGAGGTTGGTGTGCCGCGAGATAGACTGGAAAGCAACAAGCGATTTTATCCGATTCTAGATTGGGTTGCTGAGAAAATCGAATTAAGAGAACGGCTTGTGAAAACAGGATGGAAAAGCTGGCAGAACAAGTGGCGGCAAGAAGCGCAAAAGATTCACATCCAAAAAATGGGGCAATCTCAAAGAAAGAGGTAAATCATAGCAGGGAAAAACTACATTATGCTCTTTCAACTCTAATTTTTGTCCCGCTTTTCACTTGGCTAAAAACTGACAGGTTTTCAGTTATTCTTCCTACAGGATTAACGGCGCTGTAAGGTCTGACTTTGTCAATGAACACACATAATGCCTTTCCCATTGGCCAGTAGGCAATCATTCCTTTGTCGGAGATAGTTTTAGCTTTTTCCTCGCCAATTGGTAATGCAACTTCAAAGAAGACCTCGTTTTGGTGCAGGCTCGCTCTTCCCTCTAGAGGCAATTTTCTGACTATTAAGTTCACGGTTCTCGGAGACAGGAATCTTACGAGCTCAGCTTTCGCTTCGCCTAACCCCTCAATTTTGAAGAGAACTAGTATTCTGGAGATGCTTTCAGCCGTAAACTTTGCCTCAAAATAATAAATATTCGAGAAATCTTAATAAATGGTTCTGTCAATTCAAGCGTGACCAGAAATGTTCGATGTTGACGGCATAAATGCCAAAAAGAAGGAACTACAAAGACAAGCGGACAAACTTGTTGAGGAACTAAAAAAAATCGACGAGAAACGAAAAAAGGGAGAATTCAACGAAGACACCTACAAAGAAAAAAGGCGAGAAATCGAAAGAGAAATAGTCGAAGTCATGGACCGACTGGCACAAATGCAATTTCTCTCAGGACAAGCATAAAATAATGAACCAGCACTTCTGCCTAACGTTCTCCCTCATAAATAGACAACCTCCAACAACCAGCAAAAGTGAAAACCTTAAAAAAAGGAAACATACCCTATTGCAGTGAAAAAAGACCAAAAGCTCCGGTAGTATAGTCCGGCCAAGTATTCCGGCCTTTCGACAACAAAAAGGAAGACAGCCGGAAACCCGGGTTCAAATCCCGGCCGGAGCACTAATACCTCAACTTATGGTGCCCTTCCATCAACGCAGCCTCTTAAATCCTCGCAACATCAGAATAGTGGAATGTCTGACATCTATGGTTACTCTGAGAGGCTTGAGAGTGCTAAACGTAGGCTCTCGAGGTACGAATGCAGCAGGCTGTTGCTTGGCTTCTTAGACCACTTAGGAGCCTTGGGGCTGTCAACAGGCAGGGCTGCGAAGTACGCAAACCATATCTCCGCCTTGATGAGGAACGTCGTTTTTGATCCTGTGAAGGCTACGAGAAGCGATGTTGAAAGGGTTGTCGCCTGGATAAATAGTCAACCCTACAAATCCTCCACTAAAGGGGACTTGAGGCTTACTGTCAGAAAGCTTGTGCAGTATGCCAAGTTCGGCAGATGCGACAAGAAGACGCCTTTACCAGTGGAGGTTTCATGGTTTTCTTTAAAAAGAGACGAAAAGGACGTGAGGGTTACGCCTGAATCCCTCCTGACCCTGGATGAGCTGAACGCCATGCTTGGCTCGGCAGAGAACGAACGCGACAGGGCGCTCGTCACGGTCCTCTTCGAGGCTGCCCTCAGGCCTGGAGAGCTCCTTAACATGAAGGTTGGAAGCGTGGAATTTATGCAGGACCACTGCCTCATAGCCG
>CAZPBM010000068.1:0-74298 GCA_964584965.1 uncultured Candidatus Bathyarchaeia archaeon
CTAGGCTTCTGCAAGGGTTTCTGTGCTTCTAACGCCAGATATTTCATTGATTTGGCTTGTTAGATCTCGGAGTTGCTTGTAGTTCTCCACTTCAAGAAACACTACAATGTCAAACCGTCCATAAGTGAAATAGGCTTTCCTGACTCCTTTTATTCTCTGAACCGAGGCTAGTATCACATCAGCCTTTGTTGGAACGACCTTCAACAAGACACAAGCGTTAAGCATTCAGCCATCCTCCTTTCACTGCGTAACCTCAACCAAGGTTTCTGTGAAAACCACTCCAGCCAGCCTTCCAAGCCTCAGTATCGTAGATCCAAGGTCAGACGGGTCCTTAACCTCAACGTCAGCCACCACGTCAAACCTGCCAAGCACAGGAAAAACACGCTGAACACCCTTCACTTGACGCAACGACCTAACAGCCTCATCAAACTTACCTGCCGCTGTTCGAATCAAAACACAAGCCGAAACCAACAAACACACCTCAACACAATATACAACTCTAACAAGATATAATTATTGCCGTCTATGATGGTTGAATCTGTCTGCATCTGAACCAAATCGTTATTTTTCATAAGGCATCTTTATTTTTCATTAGATTCTTAAAATCTGTGATGAATTTATCGAACATTTTTACTCTTTCGCTTTCCTCAATTCGTGTTTCGCTCATCACATACGCCCCATCAGTATCAACCTCAACTATTGCTCTTCCCTTTTTTGCTGGATATTTATGTAAGAGAGTACCATCCTCATCGGGTGTAACGAAAAATACTTTTATGTGCTTTGTAATTTCATCATCTGAAAGCTTAATTTTCCAATAACCCGTTTGAGCAACTCTCTCGCGTAAAGTAATTTTACTTGAGACCACCGCAATTATTCTGCAAGTCTTGGGTTCATATATTATGAGATCTACATCAGGTAAATGCGATCCAAACACTCCATAATCAACGAGTAAATTTCTTTTGACTTGATTTAGTTCTGGAGAAAGATTTTTTGTTAAGGTTCTTTCAAGGATATTCCCATCTACGATTCTTAAACCTAGGCTTTCAATCTCTCTTCGAATGATGTACAAGACCAGCTTTTCGAAATTCTTACCTTTGAAAGCTCGCCAAGATTGCTCGTGATCTCTATTTGGAGTGGGATTTTTTAACCAATCTTGACGATGAATCTCTTTGGCTTCTTTTAATAATTCTGATATATAATTGTAGGTGTTTGGACCATATAGTTCTCTTTTCTCTTCGTATATTCTAATCAGTTCTCTTATATTCATTTTTTCGCTCTCTCATAATTTGTCCAATCAATTTTGTACCGTTTCCTTTTTTCTCTTTCGGAAGTTTTCCTCATAATAAGAAGATATTTGAAACCACGCAGATAGAAGTTGAACCTTCGGGCGCGGTTGAACCATAATCCCGTATGAGATGTTTGACCTCTTCTAGCGACACATATAATATCTACAGGCTCAAAGTATCTGCATAGACGATCATATACCTTGAAGCCAACGTGTGTAAATTTATTTTTGACCCACTGATCACCTATTAACCAGCCTAATATTTTCCCTTCTTTTAAAATCCGATGGCTTTCTTTCATGACTTTTTCTAGTTCATCATAGAATTTTTCGGTCTCACTAGAAATCTTTCCTATATCATCTGGATGATCGTTGTATTTCACGTTATCTCCGTATGGCGAATCTATGAAAATCATATCCACAGAATTATCTTCAAGTGGAATTTTTCGCGCATCATTTTGTATAATATCAGATCGTACTGGCGCTATATCATATCCTATGACTCTTCTCTTCTCTTCTTTGCAGACATCAATCGTTGTCCCGCTTCCACACATGGGATCAACCACTAAATCCCCAGGATCAGTGTATCTCCAAATCAAATTATAAATTATGAGAGCTGGTGTGACTCCTGGATATTTATTATCACCTTTATTTGTTAAACCATACCCTTGTCGCGGAAAATCCCAAAACGTAGTAGCTTCAATTGGCGGGATCTCAATAATTGTTTCGGTATTGTCATTTTTCCTGATTTTTTCTTTTTCTTTTGTTACAACATAGACTATTTCGCGGTTATTTGAACTTTCGAGTGTATTAAACAGGAGACTGTCTGGCACAAAACAATCTAGTAGTTCTATTAATCTCTTTCCAGAAAGTATAGAATATCTTCCTATTCCTATTTTCTTTAAAATTTCTTTGGCGTTCTTTAAACTAATTATTTTTCCTAGGGCCTCAACCTTAACTTGATATGGGTATCTTCCACCCCATGCGCTGGGTTGTAAATTAAATGTACCATCTGAGACAGCTCGAAAAATGCCATAAAGAACATTTGTCGACAAATTATTCAGAAAAAGTAAATCGCCTTTTTTGACTCTTATAACCACAGGACCGTAAGCTCTTTCTGTGCCAAATAATAGTCTCTCAAGGCACTCTTTTTCTGTCTTATTTGTACACGCGAATAAGAAACCATGTAATGGACTCTCAGGTTCTAACATTATATCTCTACTTCTTCTTTTGTAATCTATAAGATATAAACAATATTGAAAAATGCCAAACAAAGCTTAGAAACATCAGAAGTCTTCATGGAAACAGAGCAAAAAGTAAAGAGAATAGTTACTTAGATTATGTACCTCGGGTTAACGTTATTATGTTTTTGTCGTTGAGTTGTCTTTTTAGGTTTAGGCCTTTGATTTCTATGATGACGAGTTCAGCCAAGTAGAGTGTGCGGCATCCGTCTTCAAGGTGCCCTGCGTATGCTTTTTCTGAGTCTGAGACGACGATGTGTAGGTGGGGTTCACCGTTGGCTATTATGCCGCTGATGCTTGCGAGCTCCAGTGGCTTATCCTTCCAGTGTTCAAATTTATTTTGCGGCGGATAACCCGTCGTCGTAACATAGTGAATCCTGTACTGATCAAGGGTGCCAACTGCGGAAACAACGACTGCGTCTCTAATTTCTTCTTTTTCAATAACTTCTTTGATGCTTTCAAGCACGAAGTCGCCTGGCTCAAGACTTAAAGCGAAGACCTTGCCGATTTCTCCCTTAGAGAAGTATTTCATGGCGCCTACTCCTTGTGGCTGTGCAACAATTCAATTATGCAGCCTAGCTTAGTCTTGGAATCCACGTACGTGTAGCATCCGCCTCTGTAGTCGCCTTTCTGTTCGACTCCGATGCCCTCTTTCCTAAACTTTTCCAGCGTTCCATCGAGGTCCTCAACCTGGAAAGCTATGTGGTGAAGCCCCTCGCCTTTCTCGTCAAGGAACTGCTGCCACGTGCTCGGTCCACCGACAGGTTCGATGAGCTCCAAAACTATGTTTTCGAACGGAAAAAATGTAAGCTTCGCTCTTGCCCTTGTCGGCTTACCATTAAACGTGGCGTGGGTTGCCTCGTATCCCTCGGTTTCGGAAATCGGATTTTCTTTAACGCCTAAGAGTTTCGCCCACTCTGAACGGGCCTTTTCTATGTCCCTAACAACGATGCAAATTTGCGTGACACGTTTGAACTTTTCATCAGTCATTCCTTTCGCCTCAGTATAATTTAGTTTAACAATCACAGTTTGATGCCTGCTTTGTCAAGATATGGCTTTTGGGATTCTCGGTCTAAGTTCAGCTGTTTCTTAGCTCTTTCCAGAACTTGCACAGCGACCTTTTTCGGAACAACCACGACGCCGTCGTCGTCGCCGACCAAGATGTCTCCTGGATTAACGTTCGCTCCTCCAACAGTAATAGGAACATTCACGTTTTCAGGCTTGATCTCGATTCTTCCAACAACCTCTGTTCTTCCAACCGCTCTGCAGAAAACAGGAAACTGGATTTTCCGTATTTCGTTCGTGTCTCTGCATCCGCCGTCGAGAACTATGCCCTCAACACCTTTCGCCTTAGCTGACAGGCCTACCATGGATCCCCAGAACCCCACATCGTTGTACCCGTCCAAGTCCACAACAATGACAACTCCAGGACCAGCGTGCTTCATGAAATGCTCGTAGTTCGCTCTTTTCCCATACCACTCAACAGCGTACCTATCGTACTCTTCAGGAGTTAATGACGGAAACTCTTCCTGAACCCTGTTCGCCCGCACGGTCACAGCGTACCCAGCCATCCTTATGCCCGAGTAAAGAGGCTTTATCTCGTTTGATACAAGAACGCGGTCGTGAAAGCCATAGCGGTCCAAAGCATCAACAACGTCAGCAACCCGAATTTCTCTATACTGCTTAACAATCTCAAGGTCTTGCAATCACAATTCACCTACCAAGCATTTCAGATTGTTGTAAGTATTTAGGGTTACTGTAAATAAAAACCTCACCACCCTCGCGCAAAAACCGGCTGCGACGAAAAACCTTTTCACCTTGAGTTTTCAGGTTCTGTATAAATCCTGAACCTCATGCGTGGTTTTTTCCCATCCAGAGGGTATCCACCATTTTCCAGCAACAAGCGAAAAAGGAAGGGCTTTTATTTTTGCCATCTCTCACATTATTATGAAAACAATCAATAATACGCTAGAACAAAGCCTTCCAGAGAAAACCTGCAAATCCATGCCACTTATAACTTCATTTTGGTTTAGAGACGACTTAAAGTAATGTGCCTCCACCTCTAAGTCATAACAAATTCATACTATGACTGTTCATTCCCGCATAAACTTCCTGCCATAATATGTTTCGATGGCATCTATCAATGTAGCATACCACTAAAAGTTTAAACTATGAACAATAAAAATACAACGCTCAGATATTTCTTTCATACCAAAAACTGAATAATGATGAAACGTATTCTAATTTCAAACAACGGAACGTGACGAAACGAGGACAGACGTGGATGGGAACTTTTGACCTCGTAGTTGGCGGCATATACGCAAGGATAAGGAAAACAAAGGCTCTGTTAGGCTCATACCCGAACTTTAACAAAATTAACGAAAAGTTGTGGGTCGGAGGCATAAACAACCCTAAGCTGTTGGCAGACCAGAACTTCAATCTCGTGATCGACCTCAGAGAAATTAATGATTCAGACTACCAGAATTTTCTTAGAAATCAAGGTGTGGAATATGTTAGCTTTGAGATACCTGACCGTTACGGAGCTCCACCACACGTTCTAGCCAAAATCGTTGAAATAATCGACGAGAAAGTCAGTCAAAACAAGAAAGTCCTAGTTCACTGCAACCTCGGAAGAGGGCGGTCAGCCCTTATAGTCGCAGCGTACCTTGTAAGCCGAGGAATGACCTCGGAAGAAGCGCTGAAGACTGTTAAGAGGGGAAGAAGCGTTACGTACCTTAACCGTAGGCAGATGCAGGCTCTAATCGAGTTCGCAGAGTGGTTTCAGCAGCATCCAACAAAGACTAAGCATGAGAAAACACCCGTTGTTTGACATTTAAGAGAAGAAACACTTTCAACAGGCACAGTCAATGATGATATAGAGGATGGATAGAGCGGGATAAACCTCGCGTTAAGGGTAACAAGGAAACGTGGAATATTGGGCGAAGAATACTTTGAAGCAGGTCCATATGGCAGACAAAGCCGTTTGATCATAAAGAGAAACTACAAGATCCTATTTGACCATGGAAAAGCCGTCTTTCCACACCTTTTCGAAAAGAAGCTGAAAATGCTGGATTTCGGATGTGCACTTGGAGTCGGAACATCTTGGCTTTCAAAACAAGTTGAAGGCACAGTCATAGGGGTTGACATAAGTGACTACGCAATTCAAAAAGCTAAGACTCTGTTTCCTTGCAGTAACATGTTTTTCTATAGACTGGATCTTTCGAAGTCACCTGACGCCAAATTTCTAGTGGCAAAACACGGACTTTTCGACGTGGTTTTTTCCAGAGACACGATAGAGCACATACCAAGAGAGAAACAAAAGGCGGTACTTAGAAACCTTTTTCGCCTATTAACAGACAACGGCGTCATATTGGCAAGCGTGGCCAACGGCCTAAACCCGTACTCATACTTCTGCGACAAGACGCATGTTGGATTGAGGACGCCTTTGGCCTACAGCAATCTTTTCAAAGAATTAGGCTTCAAGATCGTCAAATCCTTTGAAAAACAGGGGATACCAGTGTCGCGCAGATCTAAAGAAGATGAACTGCTAATAGAGGTTACAATTCCCCTTTTTGGATTTGTAATCTACATATTCGCCCAAAAGAAGGTGGGGCAACGATTTACCAATCTAGACAACCGAACTACTGTTAACTAACATGAAGTAAAAATAAAACGATTAAGAAACACAGCACACTAAAATAGTAGCCTCGATATATGTAAGCTTACAAAGTTCCATGTAAAGGGAAACGGATTCATGAAAGCTGATGGGAAAATCTTGGAAAAACAGGTCTTGGTAACAGGTGGCGCTGGCTTCATAGGAAGCTACCTTGTGGATGCCCTTATGAAACAGAACGGTTCGGTGTGTGTACTTGATAACCTAAGTAGCGGCAACTTAAAAAACATAAATCAGTGGCTTGGCAACAGCGGATTCAAGTTTCAGAAAGGCGACCTCCTAAATCGGGAAGATGCCGAGAAGGCGGTGGAGGACTGTGAGGTGGTTTTTCATCTCGCAGCTAATCCAGAGGTTCGATTAAGCTCTGTGGCGCCAGAGGTTCATTTTGATCAAAACGTCGTGGCGACCTTCAACCTTTTAGAGGCTGTCAGAAGGTTTGGAAAGGCAAAGTTTTTCGTGTTCACCTCGTCCTCAACGGTCTACGGAGACGTGTCGCAAATTCCTACACCTGAAGACTACGCTCCACTAGAGCCTATTTCCGTCTATGGCGCTTCGAAACTCGCTTCAGAAGCTCTAGTCATGGCGTATGCCAATACATATGGTTTTAATGCAGTTATTTATCGCTTTGCCAACATCGTTGGACCAAGGAGCAAACACGGCGTCATATACGACTTTATTAGGAAACTTCACTATAACCCGTATGAACTTGAGATTCTTGGAGACGGAACACAATCCAAGTCTTACCTCTACATTGACGACTGCATCGACGCAATTCTCTTCAGCTATGCAAAGGCAAAACGTTACGTCGAGGTTTACAATCTAGGTTCCGAGGATAGAATAGACGTAACGCTTATTGCGCACATAGTAACCGAGGAGATGGGACTAAGGAAAGTGCAGTTCCGTTTCACAGGCGGCATAGACGGCGGAAGAGGATGGAAGGGAGACGTGAAACACATGCTGCTGGCAATCGAAAAACTCAGGTCCATAGGGTGGACGCCTAGACTTAGCAGTGCTGAGGCTGTCAGAAAAACTGTAAGAGCCATGCTTAACGAGCTCAAGTAATAAAGCGACTATTCTGCAGCATAAAGTCCAACATGTCTTGACACATAGGCCAATGTTGTGCTTGGGTCAGAAGAACTTTTCATGCACGCTGGATGCTACATGAACGTATTTTGTGTTTCGGGTAACCTAGTTTTTGGCCAGTCCGCATAGAAGCCTAAAGCTAATGAATCGCGTAATGGTGTAACATACCCCTTTTTAAGCATCTGGTTCCAATATACAGCTTAGCCCGAACAGTTGTGTAGGTGTTTTGACATGGAAGAAAAACCAGTTATGGAAGAAATCTGCAAGATGCTTAAAAAAACAAATGCTTTGGAGTTTGGCGCCTTCAAGCTTTCTAGTGGAAGAACCACGCCTTATTACGTGGATCTTAGGGTTATACCGAGCTTCCCAGACATTTTTCAAAGAGTCGTGGACATGATGACGGATGCTTTAACAAGGGAACTCGACGTAGGCTCCATCAGTAGGATAGCGGGAATACCTATATCTGGAACCCCGTTCGCTGCGCTGTTAGCATTCCGTTTGAGGAAGCCCTATATTTATACGCGGCAGACACTTCGCCTTCGAGGTAGAGAACGAAGAGTTGAAGGGGTTCTTGTGCCAGGAGACCGCGTCTTGCTGGTTGACGACTTGGCAACAACGGGTCAAAGCTTACTTAAAGCAGCCTTGGCAATAAGAGCTGAAGGTGGACTGGTTTCTGACGCTTTTGTTTTTCTAGACAGGGAAGAAGGCGCTTCAAAAAGACTTGAGAAGAACGGCATAACTCTTCACCGTGTTCTGAGGATGAGTGAGGCAGCTAGAACGCTGTATGAGCTAAGTGTAATCGACGAGGAGCAGCTGGACATAATACTGAAACAAATAAGGTAGGTTTTGGAGCAGCCAGTCCATTTGAGGATAACCGAAATAGACGAGAGAACATCTTCGTCTTCTAATGGCCAGAAAAAGCTAGTCGTGTTCGACGTCGAAGGAGTAATTATTCCCAAAGGCAAATTCTTGCTCTTTGATGTTGCGGGTCAAAAAAATCTAAAATCCTTTCTGGCAGCGTCTTCCCTTGGCCTTCTTTACGAAGCCGGTCTAACGCCTCTTAAAAAGACTTTAGAAGACCTCTACATGGCTCTAAAGGGTTATGAGCTAAACCGGTTTCTCGCCATTTTCGAGGATGTACCCTTGTTGCCTGGCGTTGAGGAAACGTTTAGGGAACTTGGGAAATCAGGAGTCAAGACAGCTCTTATCAGTTCAGGAATTCCGAGGGTTGCATTAGAGAAGCTTGGTCAAAGGCTTGGAGTGGATTTTGTTTCTGGCTTAGAAATAGGCGTGTCTGGCGGAGCTTTGACCGGTGAGGTTTGGGGAGATGTTATCGAACCTGATGGGAAGGCTACTGCTTTAAGGAAGATGGTCGAGGAAAACAATTTGGGTTCTTATTATCGGGTGGTGGTTGCGGATGACAGAAACAACCTTTCCATGTTCAAACTTTGTAACCTAAGAATAGGGTACAATCCTGATTATGTTTTAAGCTGCAAGTCAGATGTTGTTGCAAGGGGGGAACTTACAACTATTATTCCCACTATTAAATGTGGAGTCTTGCCTCGGCTAGATCGTCATCTATCTCGAAACACGTGTATACGAGAAACCATACATATGAGTAGTTTTTTTGTTTCTTTTGTTTGTATGTACCTTCTTAGCCGCTACTTTGTTGCCTTTTTAACTCTATTGCTAACAGTGCTCTACGCATCTTCTGAAGTGTTAAGAATGCTTGGAACATACATACCGTTTTTCACAAACGTAACAAAGCTTGCTGCGCGAAAGTCGGAGTACCAAGAGTTCGTTTCCTCCCCGTTGTTCTTTGCCATAGGAATCATGCTGTCTCTTGTGGTTTTTCCTGAACCTATAGGCTACGTTTCTGTTGCAGTCCTTACCTTAGGAGATGGCTTCGCGTCAATCTTCGGGCAAAAATTCGGAAACAAACAAATACCGTATAATAAAATAAAATATGTGGAAGGAACTTCATTCGGGTTCATATTTGCCTTTCTCGGTTCTATGTTGTTCGTTCATCCATTTAAGGCATTAATCGCGTCAGCTGTTGGTATGTTCATTGAGTCTTTGCCATTGCCGTTGAACGATAACCTCGTAATTCCGCTTTTTTCGGGACTTGCATTGGTCATTTATTCAGGCATTATTTAGCTTAGACTTTACTCTAAAGACTTTGAGAAATTCCTTAAAAGGAAGAAATATTATTTTACTATCGGCTTCCAGAGGATTCCTTGTCAATGTTGATTCGAGAGATTATACTTGAAAACTTCATGTCTTACGAGTACGCTAGGATTCCGCTTAGGTCAGGCGTGAACCTAATCTGCGGACCGAACGGCGCTGGAAAAAGCTCAATCCTGTTGGGAATTTCTGTGGCTCTGGGACAATCTTACACTGAACGTTCGAAGAAACTCAGTGACCTTATCAGGCGCGGAAAGGACGTGGGCCGTGTAACAATTGTTTTAGACAACTCGGTAAGGAACGGGAGGCGACCTGTTTTTCGGATCAGAAAAGACCAGATTTACTTGACGAGGGTTCTTAGACGTGATGGGAAATACTGGTTTGAAATTGACAACGTCCACGCCACGAAGGCTGATATTGTAAGGCTTCTTTCACACTTCGGCGTCGATCCTGACAACATGCTTATTATCATGCATCAAGACATGGCTGAACAGTTCATTGTAACTTCTCCTCAAGAAAAACTCAAACTTGTCGAAGCTGCTGCTGGGCTTGAACCCTACAGAAGGAACGTTTTAGAAGCTCAGAAGAAGCTTAGCCGAATAATAAGTCAGGAAGAATCCCTGTCAAAGATGCTTGAGTCAGCTGAGCAGACCCTTAATTACTGGCGGGAACAGTATGACAGGTTTCAGGAAAAGAAACAATTAATTTTGAAGAGACGTTTCCTTGAACGTGAACTTGCTTGGGCAGAAGTTTCGAAAAGAGAGCAAGCTGTTTCTGAGCTTGAAAAAGGACTTGACAACGGAAGAGATCGTTTGGAAAAAGTCAATGGCGAAATTCAAATTACAGAGGCAGACGTAAATAGACTTCAGGAAGAATCAAAAGGCATTAAGAACAATTTGCAGATCCTATTCGAGAAGAGACTTGTTCTTGAAAGGGAAAAAGCTCAACATGAAATGAACATACTTAATAGTGAAAGAAACTTGAAAAACCTTCGCAGCCTAGTTGAGCACAGCCAGAAGGGAGCCAAAAACGTTCTGTCCACGATGCTCACCATTGAAGACGAACTAAAAAAATCTGGAACAGATCTCTTACGTGCTCAAATTTCTGAACTCAAAAGCGCTGTGACCGAGATTGGCAGATGGCCTGAGTCTCTTAAGCTGCACATTGTAAGCATCGGAGAAGATGCAAAGAATTCTGTTCAAAAAATAGCGGGCCTAGATTCAGAGTTGGAGGAAATAAAGGTCATGTCTCGAGAGGCTGACCAAAAGCTCGAGGCTTTAGCTAGCCAATTGTTGGAAAAAAAGATCAGTTTAGCGTTACTTGAATACCAGAAGAAGGAGATACAAAAAGAGCTGAAGGAAACCGAGCGAAACTTTAGAATGTTGCAGGCTGATTTGGATGTCGCAGTTAAGAAGGCTGAGGAGATTGGCGCCCGCATCGTATCTTTACGAAGCGTTGAAGAAGTCTTAGATGAGATTCGAATGGTTGACGGACGCATCGCTGCTCTTGGCGACGTCTCAATTGAAATTGAACAAATGTACGAGTCATATTCAAACCTTTACCTTGAACTTAAAGAGAAGGTGCGTGTTGCTGCGGAGAACCGCGAAAAGGTTTTGGAAGAAATCAAAACACGAATGGATGTTTGGAGAACCGTGATTCGAACCCTTCTTGACCATGTTAATTTGGAGTATCAAAGAATCCTAAATTTTGCGGTTGCTAGCGGTGCAGTACGGTTGGTGAATGACCACGACATTGAAGAAACTGGAATCGAAATACTCGTCGGCTTTAAGGGTTCAGCGCCCCTTCCGTTGAACATCTATTCGCAGAGTGGCGGAGAAAGAAGCACAGCGGTCATGGCTTTTCTGCTTGCTTTGCAGCAAAGAATTAGGTCTCCTTTTAGAGCGGTTGACGAGTACGATGTTCATATGGACCCGAAGAACCGCGAGGTGATTGCCAGCCTTCTGATATCAACGGTTGAAGGTGGAAAGGGACAATACCTTGCCATTACGCCGAACCAAATGTACTTCGAGAATAAGGATATTCACGTAATAATGGTTCAGAACATCGAGGGAACCTCAGTGGTCAAGGAGGTTTCGTGATGGCAGCCGCTAAAAAGCAAGGACTCCTTGGCAGGGAAGAACTGTTGAGAATTATTGAAACTTGTCAATCCATTGAGAACAAGAGTTTAAATCCTTTCTTGGTTAATGTTGATGACCTAGTTTCGGTCATTAGACAGTATTTTCCCAATTGGAGTAACCCTGACGAGTTGTGTCTCGACGCAGAGGCTCTTAACAAAATTGCCACAGTCATTAAGATGCAGAGTGAATGGATCAAACAGCGTGCAACCTCGCTTTACAGAGACCCATTTCTCGTCGAAGAGAAACTTCGCAGCCTGCCGATTGAAAGAATTGCTGAAGTATTTACAGAAGCTTGGCATCCACTTGTGGAACTCGAACAGGTTACCATGGGCAGTCTAGAGGCCGCATTGAGATACTGGACTGATCTTACACCTCTCGATGAAAGGTGGCGGAGAGAAAACATTCAGCTAGCTGACATTTCTCCTACATCCCGAGAGGAACTGATAAAACAGGGAATTCTGCTAACTGAGACCTTCACTGAGGAGTTGGAGAAACTGTGGAACGAATTGAAAATTATAGCAAAAAACAAGAAAATCAGATATTGGGACTTCATCGGGGCGGAAACATATAACGAAACTGTTCGAAGGGCTTATCTGACAAGCTTTCTCATAACTTACGGGTACGCGGCCCTAGAAGTAAACCCTCTTGAGGAAGAAATTTTTGTTCAACCATTCAAGAACCAAGTTTCAAAAGAGAACACGCCGACTTTTTCTTTCCCAATCTCTATTAGTTTCGAGGAGTGGAGCCGATGGCGACAAAGCCGGGAACGTTAAGGCGAAAAGCTGCCTACTCGTTAAAGACTAAACGGGCAGCGCAGTTGCTTTTCTTTAGAAGACACTGGGAACCAGGGGTCAAAGGCTGGGAGCTAAGGCGTCGAATAGGCTCTGACTATCCAAGGGTCATAAGCCTCCTGAACGACTACCTAGACAGGCTTGGGCTCATGGTCAAAACTGTTTTCGAAGAAGAGGCAAACCCTCCTGAAAACCCAACCCTTGACCAGCTGGACAAGGCAAGGTTCTACGTGGCGTTGAAAGAAACCCAATCTGCTGGCGAACAGAAGCTCGTAGGCTGGCGGATCGACGATCTCGCTGGACTAGCTGTTTCGCTCGGATACATAATCTCACAAGGCGGAAAAGCCTCACGAAAAGATGTTGAGGACGTTTTACGAGAGAAATTACCTGGGTGGAGAATCGACTTGAACCTTAACCGTTACTTGAGAGCTGGATATCTTGTCGAGGACGAGAATGGACAGCTGTTTCTAGGGTGGCGGACGAGAGCGGAAGTTGATCAAAGAAAATTCGTCGACCTTCTTCTTAGGGCCTCGGAATCGAAGCCTCAAGGAAAATAAGGCTTGCATATGCAAGTTAACGGGCGAGGTTTCCAAGCACGTCGAACTGCATTTCTCGCGGTTCATCAACGATCGTCAACGTTTTCTGAAGTTCTGGACTGGCCTTAACCTCTTCATAGAGAGTTTCTGAAATCCACATTCGCTCAAGCTGCATCGTGTTCTTTATTCGAACAATCTTTGCCCTTTCCGTGTCAATTACTCCACACGTGTGAAGGGCGATAGTTATCGCGTCTCGGTCTGTTGGCATAAAAACCGGCGTCTTCGCGCATATGGGGTGACCGCTTGTTAAGGCGTTCACGAATGTAGCTTGGTAATCAATCTTGGATACTAGCCTCTGAGTGGTTATGTCCGCTAAGCCCATGCCTATTGCGTTTCCATGCGTTTCCTCAGAAAGGTCGAGGACAACGATTGACCGAATGTTAGGAGACAATGGATCAACTTCGCCAGGAAGCCAGAACCTTCCGACAACGTTTGTGTCCATGCCTGCTCCGCTGATGTTTTTGCCGATCTCGTCGATTATCAGCACATCGATGTCTTTGAAAGGTATTCTTGCAAGAAGCGCCTTTGCCTTTTTCAAAAGCTCTTTTTCTTCACTTTCGATGTCCTTAGGTTCGAAGGCTTTCACGATCGCAATCTCATGATAAGCGTTCTCAACAATAGCAAGGCCGAGAATTATGGGAGCTTTTTTCATTATTAGCCTCGCCGCTTCGGGAATCAATTTATGGTATCCTTCAGACTTGTAGCGGTGAATCATCTCTGCCCCTTTTTGTTTTCCAAGCCCAATGACCATCATCTTCATCAAACCACTTTCTATTTCGCCTTTAAAATCGGTGTGAGGCTTCACGCGCCCAACAATGATGATGCCGTCAGCTTTCAAGGCATTTCGATCAACATAAACAGGGCTTCCGTTACTCAGTTCTCCTATCTGGTCAACCTCCATCGTCGCACGGATTGGCGCCCTAACAGTTTCAGCCGTAACTCCTAGTTCCTTCAGAATAGTAACTTGACCCTCTGTCGAGGCTCCTCCATGGCTACCCATGGCTGGGATAAGGAAAGGGTTCCCACCAGCCCTTTTTACTTCTTCAACTACCGTTGCCAATATTTCTGCGTAGTGAGCGACTCCTCGACTGCCAGCAGTAATAGCAATTTCTGAGCTTGGTTTAATTTTACTGGCTAAACCAATTTTTTTTAGTTCTTTTCTGATTTCGGAAACAAAATCGTTAAGCTTTGGTGCGGGAATTTTTTGATGAATTTCGGCCATTTTTGGAAGTTCAATTTTTGGAAACGACATGGTTAAACGCCTTGTAATGGGTAAATCTTAGGATGTTAAAATATTTTTTGAGCTATGCTGCACTGCGATGCATCAGAGCAACTTATAAGCCACTTTTCACGATAGACTTTTTATAACGCTTTATGTTCGAAGTGAAAAACGTGACGTACGTCTCAAGCAATCCGTTTGGCGAATTTCGAAACCAATGCAGCACGATACTACGAACAACCATGCAAGAAGCCTTTCCAGATACAACGCTGCCTACCTTAAGCCTTAGCATCCCACCAAATCCTGAGTTTGGTGAGCTAAGCTCTTCAATCTGTTTCGAGTTGTCAAAGTTATTAAAGAAAAGTCCTCTTGATTTGGCAAAGCAGATTGCGGCAAAGGCTGAGCTTAAAAAGTCTTCATTCAATTTGGTATCTGCTGTTAAGGCTGAAGGGCAGGGATATATCAACTTTTATGTTAACTTGGCTGAGTTAGTTCGTTTAACAGTTGAGTCAGCAAGATCTTTGAACACAGGTTATGGTTATGTCAAGACTGAGAGACCTCAAAGAATCATTGTTGAACACACAAGCGCCAATCCCATTCATCCTATTCACATAGGGACTTCCAGAAACACTATCCTCGGAGACACGTTGTCGCGTATGCTCGAAGCTAGAGGGCATACTGTGTCGAGGCACTACTACATCGACGATGTAGGGCGACAATCAGCGGTCATAGCATATGGATATACCCTTCTTGGAAAGCCGAAACCAGATGGAAAACCAGACCACTTCGTTGGCGCAGTGTACGCTGTTACGAGCTGTCTGCTGGAGATTCGAAAACTTAAAGAAACACTCGAAAAAGCTGAACCCATCTCTGAAGAAGCTGTTAGTCTCAGGAAAAACTTGGACGAGTGGGTCTCGGTTGCAGCTGAACTTGAACAGAAATTCCCGAACCTGTTCAATGCTCTGCTCGAAAAAATAAGCAAAGACAAAAATCCAGAGCTTAAAGTCAGTCAATTGCTTAGGGAATACGAGGAGGAAAAAGAAGAAGCTAAAAACATCATACGCACGCTTTCACAACTGTGCCTAGAAGGGTTCAAGCAGACCTTTGCGAGAGCAGGTGTTTCCGTCGATTCTTGGGACTGGGAAAGCAATTTTGTGTGGAACAGCGACGTCAGTCGGACTCTTGAGACGTTAAAGAGGACTCCATTTGTCGTTAATGAAAACGGAGTTTACGAATTTAATGCTGAAAAGGTGGCGCAAACACTTAACCTTAAGAAAGTTTTCAATTTGAAAGAAAATCAAGAAATTCCTTCCTTAACTTTGGGTAGAGCGGATGGCACGACATTGTATACGACGAGAGATATTCCCTACAGCATATGGAAGCTCAAACAGGCAGACATGGTTATTAACGTGATTGGGATGGAGCAAACGCTTTCTCAGTTGCAGCTAAAGATAGCTCTTTGCGCTTTAGGGCACACAGAAAAGGCAAAAAACCTCATTCACTTCTCGTACAATCTTGTAAGCTTCCCAGGGCAAAAAATTTCTGGCCGAAGGGGACGTTACGTAACTTTCGACGAGGTCATGGAGGAGTCCGTAGCAAGAGCCTACGAAGAGGTTTCAAAGCGGTCTCCTTCCTTGCCTGAAGAATCCAAACGTGCAATCGCAGAGGCGGTTGGTGTAGGCGCAGTTAAGTATGCTCTGGTGGAAACGGATCCTCAGAAACACGTGGTCTTCACATGGGATAAGGTTCTGAATTTTGAAACGAACAGTGCACCGTATATTCAATATTCTCATGCAAGAGCGTGCAACATACTGAAAAAAGTTGATTATGAACCTAGAAATGCGGATATGCTGTTACTGAAGGACCCGCTAGAACGCGACCTTGTGCTTGCCGTTGCCCGTTTTCCAGAATTTTTCGTCGACGCAGCGGACAATCTGAAGCCAAGCTTGATAGCTGAGTACCTAAATTCTCTTGCAGACAAATTCAACGCCTTCTATGCATCGTTACCTGTAATTAAGGCGGAGACACCGGAGTTAAGCAGCGCACGGCTGATGGTCGTTGACGCTGTTAGAATCACACTCCGCAACGCATTAAATCTAATTGGAATTGAAGCCCCTGAACGCATGTAATTTTTTTCAAAAAAAGGAATCTAAACAGCAAGAATTTCCTATTTTAGTGGAACGTACATGCTGCTTCGGCTTGCGCCGATCCCAGGAGTCCCATGCTTCACAGGCTTGTTTGTTATAGCAAACTCGCCTAGGTAGTGTCCAACCATTTCAGGTGTTATTGTGACTGGTATAAATTCCTTGCCATTGTGAACATGAATTGTTACGCCTATCATCTCAGGTAGAATCACCATGTCTCGTGCGTGAGTCTTGACTGGTTTAGTTGCTTCTCCGCGTTCAGCCTGTTCCTTTGCTTCACGGATTCTTTCAAGAAGCTTTCTTTGTTCTAAGCTTAAACCTCGCTGTAGACTTCTTCTTTGCCTTGAAGGAAGTAGATTAATGAAGTCGTCCATCGACAAGTTTTGAAGCTTCTCTAAGGTGAATCCGCGATACATGAATTCTTTAGGCAATCAACCACCAACTCAACTGAAACGGGTTTACCATTTAAACGTTACTAAAGTTTGTAATTCTACTTTTTCTTTTGCCCTGCTCTTCTAGCAGCGATAAGTCCGACTTTCCTTCCAGGTGGTGTTCGATGGGAAACTGTTGTAACCTTTCGTCCCCCTCTTCTGCCTCCTCCATACGGGTGAACGGCTGCTATCATCGCTCTTCCCCGCGTTCTTGGATATTTATGCCCCTTTGCCTTCATGTAATAGTACTTAGCTCCAGCTTTTAAGAATGGCTTCTCAACTCTTCCAGCTCCAGAAACGACGCCGACAGTTGCAAGGCACAAGTCGTTAACGTAAATGTTTTTTCCCGAAGGCATCCTCAGCACAGTTCCATCAGGCGTGTGAGACACAATGGTCGCGAACGAACCTGAAGAACGCGCAAGTTTTCCGCCGTCTCCAGGGGACAACTCGATGTTACAAACCGTTGTTCCTTCAGGCAATTTTCCAACTGGAACAACATTTCCAATTCTTACTGATGCTTTAGAGCCAACCTCTACGTCTTGGCCTTCGTAGACCCCTTCTGGAACAATCGAATAGTAGGTTTCGCCGTCATCAAGCTTGATTAAGGCAAGAGGCGA
This sequence comes from uncultured Candidatus Bathyarchaeia archaeon, assembly GCA_964584965.1. Classification (GTDB taxonomy): domain Archaea; phylum Thermoproteota; class Bathyarchaeia; order Bathyarchaeales; family DTEX01; genus JAGTRI01. The sequence continues at coordinate 17,400 of CAZPBM010000068.1, forward strand.
ACCTCTGCCTGGATCGTGAACAAGCTGTTGGATTTGGCCAGTAATAACGGTTGACCTCTTTTCCTTTTGTAGAGATGGATATCTCGCAGGAGCAATCCGCTTGTGTGTCGCAGCTTGGAAGGTTTTTGAGCCTCTTCCCCGCCTTTGTACACGAATTCTTTTACCCATTTTTCATTTCCCCTTTTTATAATAGTCCGAGCTTAATAGCTACATCAGTCGCGCTGTATTCTGGTTGAAGACTAACAAAGGCTTTCTTTTCGCCCTTGGCTGACTTAGCTATGTTTACGTCTTTAACCTTAACTTGGTAAAGTTCCTCTACAGCTTTTCTTACGTCCCTTTTGGTGGCTTTCATGTTAACTATGAAGATTAGCTTGTTCTCACTTTCGATAAGTCGACTAGCAACCTCAGTCATCATGGGATATAAAATAACCTCTTCTGATTTCAGTATCTTAGTCCCCTCCACTAAGAGTTCGAAGTTTTTCTATGCTGTCTCTCGTCCAAATCGTAAGCCGCCCAGAATGTGTACCAGGGGCAAGCAACTCAGCGTTCAAGCTATTAACATGAGCAACATCGACTCCTGGAAAGTTACTCGCAGCCTTGACAATGCCATCGTCAGAGTTAATTACTATTAAGGGACCCACAGCCTGTTTTTTCTTTCTACCACGCATCTTTCCTTTTCCAGCCCGAACCCTAATGCTTTCTTTCACTCTATAAACATCTGGCCAAACACCTAAGTTCATCAAGGCGGACTTCAAATCTTTTGCTTTCTTCACGCTTTGTAAATCCTCCGTGACGACTAAAGGGAAATCTGGAACATCGTCAACAATGTGTCCCCTCGCTTTCACGTTTTCTTTATTGCCAGTTGCAGCAATAGCGGAGAAAAGCGCAAACTGTTTCTCCTTCTTAGTGATTTTCTTGATTATCTTCTTTTTAGAAACAGGCGGATGAGCAGCCCTACCTCCAACCGTTCCAGGAGCAAACGCGGCAGTCCTCATTTCCTTAAGTCTTGGAACCCTTGACATGCCACGGTTCACCCCCCAAGATTCTGCTACAGTTCGTTTGCCAGCCATCTCGTCTCTTCCTTGGGGCTGAATTCTGTGAGATTGTATAGAGACCACTGCCCTTCGAATTATGTCTGGTCTAAGAGGCATGTTAAAAACTTCTGGAAGCTTGATTTTGCCTGTGCTTTTGCCTTCAAGGTTAAAAACTTTAGAAGATCCCTTACTCATATTTTGCTCCTCCATTTAGACGCCTTGAAGCGAATCAAGGCTTACATAGGAGAACTGCGGAGAACTTAAGCTGGTTCCCTTGGGAGGCCTTGATGCATACCTTAGTCTTATAAGCCGTTTTGCAGGTCCTGCGACGCTTCCTTTTAACATTATGTAGGTGTTTCTAACTGGACCATACCTTAGAAATCCGCCTTTAGGTGTAACTTCGTCGCCATTTTTGCCGATTTTCAAAATACGTTTGTTAAACTCGGTTCTTTGGTGGTATCCCATCTGACCAGACCTTGGAACAGTATAGAGAACTCTTGCTGGAATCCAAGGACCTAATGTGGCAATGCCTCGCTTTGTTTTGTTTCCTTTATGTTGAAGGATAGCTACGTGCCACCTTCTAACTACTCCTTGCCAACCTTTCCCCTTGCTTACAGAAACTGTGTCTATAAACTGACCTTCTTTAAAGACCTCCTCAGCTTGAATTGTTTTTCCCAGAATTTTTTCCACATAACCAAATTGGTCCTTAATTGTGGCACCCCCAACCTTGATTTCCATGACGTCAGGCTTCTTTTTGGGAACTCCAGTCAGCCTAGGTTGTGTTGCAGCTAATACGCGGAACTCGACAATTTTGTCGAGGTTTTCTTCAATCTTTTTTAGGCCTTCATCAGCCTTAACCCCTCGTGGAACTCCTTTGATTCTTTCAAAATCTTTTGGAAGAGAGTCAGCCCATACTTCTGTTAAGGTTTTTAATCCGCTGCTGTCCTTGGTATAAGCCCTTAATGCACAAATGGTCATAGGAGGCGTCTCAATAATTGTTACTGGGGATGCAATTTCTTTGCCAAAATTTGGTGAACGCTGCCTGTCTTCAACTATGAAGACGTATGACATGCCAGCCTTATAGCCAGCAAAGCCCAGTAAAACAGGACCTTCTTTAACCTCGGGCCAGTATCTTATCCTTCCATTAGGGTGAGAAGCACGTCCCCTAGGTAGATAAGCCAAGGAACCATGTTTAGGTGCATGTTGTTTTCTATGGCCCATCGGTTTAACCCCTTTTTATGTGTGTCTTAACTTTGCCTTTTAAGTCACTTTGAATGTGGCAACTCTCAACATATAAAAGGCATAATATAAACGTTTATGACTTAAATCTATCCGCAAAATTGTCGCATCAAATTTTCTGCGTTTCCTGAACTTAGGTTGTCTTCTCAACAAATAAAGGATACCGGTCAGACAGGTTATTGAAACTTTCACTTCTCATATTTCTTTTTCATTTAAAATGCTTTTAAGAACCTCTCTCACTGGCTTCTCAAATAGCTCTCGTAGGTTGTTCAAAAGTTTTGTTCCTTCTTCTGTTATTGAGTAATACTTAATCCGTTTTCGACCTTTTTGTACCCATCTTCCTGTGATGAGATTCTTGTTCTCTAACTCGTACAAAAGTGGATAAATAACGCCTGAGCTAAAATCTCTCTCAGTTAACCTTTTCATCTCCCTAACCATCTTATATCCTGACATGGATTTCTGACTTATAAGCCAGAGGATAATGGCCCTGCTGAAGCCTCTAATAGTTGCTTTTACGAAGTCTTCCTCCACATCAGTCAACAGATAAGCCTCCATTACTAGTTTTAATAATGAGATATGAAGATTTTATGCTTTAATTATATTCCAAATCATCAGAGATATCGAAAAGCTGATATATTATACCTCAATGTTTTATTTTTTTTGAGAATAACCTATGGTTACAGTCATCGAATCCTTTGTTCAAGGTCTTGAAAGACCAATCATTCTGTGGCTTCTCAACCAAAAACCTATGCACGGATACGGTTTAATAAAAGAGCTGAAGGGGTTAACTGGAAAAAAGCAGAAACCCAGCATGATATACCCTTTTCTCCACTGGCTGGAAGATAATGGATTTGCAGAGGGCAAATGGGTAGAAGAAGATGGGCGAAACATAAGATGTTACTCATTAACAGAAAGAGGAAAAATTCTCCTCAAATGGACATGCAATCTCTTAAAAAGACCTCTTAAGGAAATCTTAACAGACTTTCTGGCTTGAAAAGGAAATGCGTGCCTTTTTCTCTTAGAACATTTAGTCTTTAGCGTAGTGTTCGCGGAACCTATTAATCAAAAACACCTATCTATTTTCTTACCAAAATATTAATATATCAAAATTTAAATGTTTTAAAAATCGTAATAATTTGTCGGAGGAATTTCCGATGCCAGCTAATGATGGAGGTTACCCTATCGTTCTCACTGCTGACCGAACCTTGATGAGTGAGTATGGCGGCGGCATTTTCTTAGGTTTTGGCGCCTGCGTTCCCATGGGTCTTATTCCTAACAAACTTTACTTTTCGTTGCTTTGCCCTCCAATTAGCGTGAATCAAGACGGTTCGGTCTATGTGGCTCCATGTGGAACACGACGAGTTGAGGCAACACTACTTAACCGCGGTTTTAGTAGGGAAGATGTAATTGTTGCCCACCCAGAGCATTTAGAAAAGGTTGTGGGTCCGAACACTAAAGTTTTGGGAATAACTGAGAATGACCCACTTGGAATTGGTCCCGCAACCTCGACTTTTACAGGAATTTTCGGTGGCAAGGCCTACATGGAGGTTAAGTTCAGAGAACTACTAAACAACCCAGCTGTTGTGAAACTCCAACCGAAGATAGTGGTTGGTGGAGCTGGAGCTTGGCAGCTTGAACCTGAGGAGATACGTAACGAGCTGGGTGTAGACTGTGTGGTCATTGGTGAAGGCGAACGGGTTGTAGCTCAAATCTTTGAGAAAGCATGCAACGGTGAGGAACTGCCAGGTGTCGTTTATGGGGAACCAGCGTCCGTTGACGAGATACCGTTGATTAGAGGGGCAACTATAAATGGCTTAGTGGAAATTGCTCGTGGATGCGGAAGAGGATGTGATTTCTGTGTTCCAACTCTCCAGTGCTACCGTTGTTTTCCCCTTGATCGCATCCTTAAGGAAGTGGACGTAAATGTAAAGGCTGGTAGACGCCCTCTTCTGCATGCTGAAGACGTTCTGAGATACGGAGCAAAAGGCATAGAAGTAAACAAGGAAGCAGTTGTCAGTCTATTTAGGTCTGTGAGGAACTATCCAGGTGTCAACGACGTTTCGATGAGCCATTTTGCGCTTGCCTCTGTCGCAAGTGCTCCTGAAGTTATCAAAGAAATATCAAACATTTTAGGAGCGGACAAGAAGCATTGGATTAGTGGACAAACAGGCATCGAAACTGGCAGCCCCGAACTGATGAAGCGGCACATGAAAGGAAAATGTAAACCGTTCAAACCTGAACAGTGGCCTCAAGTAGTTTTGAATGCGTTTGAAATCCTTTCAGAGAATAACTGGGTTCCATGCGCAACTTTAGTAATGGGACTTCCGGAAGAAACAGAGAGAGACGCTGAATTTACGTTGTCGCTGATAGAGGAGTTAAGGCCCTTCAAGAGCTTGATTGTTCCGTTATTCTTGGTTTCTACAGGGGGATTAAAGGGCAAAGCGGAATCCTTTACTTTAGACAAGATGACACCTAAACATAGTGAACTGTTTCTGAAGTGTTGGGAACACAACCTGGAATGGGCTCCGGTACTGGTTAAGGAGTGGGCTAACCTCAGCGTTAAAAACCCGATACTTAGGCATGGATTGAAACTAATATTGTCGTACGGGATCAAGCAGACTAAGAACCTAATTCGAATATGCCAAAGGAACTATGATTGCAACATACCGCTCATGGTTAGAGACTACAGAGACGAAGCTATCAATGCTCAACCTTTACCGATCCGTCTCGTATACCAGGTTATAGGCCGTTGACCGAGATTAAAGAATCCTCCACTAGCTGATTATCACATTTTAGTTGCCGGGCTTCGGCTCTTAGAAGATTTTTTTTCAGACACCTTCGCTGCCGTCTTCACTCAATGTTGAAGCGAGAAAATATATGGATATCGGGTTTTGCGGACGATTCAAATAACCATTTAAGACAAAATGAAATAGATACTAGTATTCAAAGGCGAATGTGAAATGAAAAACTCAAAAGGTAGACCCGTTTATCTTGACGCTTCGCAGCCCATCGATAAGAGGATAGACGACCTATTAGCCCGAATGACGCTAGAGGAAAAGGTTGGACAAACCTGCCAGTACTCCACGTTCCAAGAGAAGGATGAAGCGCTTGTAAGGCAAGGTCTAGTTGGATCGTTTCTCAACGTAATAGGAGCTGAACAAACAAACAGAATTCAGAAGATCGTTGTAGAACAGTCACGACTTGGGATTCCACTAATATTCGGCTTAGACGTAATTCATGGTTTCAAGACTTTTTTTCCGATTCCATTGGGGATTGCAAGCACCTGGGAACCTGAATTGGCAAGGCAAACAGCCTCGGTGGCAGCAGCAGAAGCATCTTCAGAAGGCATCCGTTGGACTTTTGCACCGATGGTTGACATAGCCCGCGACCCAAGATGGGGTAGAATCGCTGAAGGAGCAGGTGAAGACCCGTACTTGGGTTCAGCGATGGCAAGGGCTTATGTGAAAGGGTTCCAAGGTAATGACCTTTCTAAGCCAGGCACCTTGGTTGCTTGTGCCAAGCATTATGTCGCTTATGGTGGAGCTGAGGGTGGAAGAGACTACAACACGGTAGATGTTTCTGAAAGGACTCTGAGGGACGTTTATTTGCCGCCTTTTGAGGCTGCGGTGAAGGCTGGGGTAGGGACATTAATGAGTGCATTCAACGACTTGGGTGGTGTTCCTGCTTCGTGTAACAGTTTCACTCTTACGTCAATTTTGCGGGGTGAGTGGGGGTTCGAAGGCTTCGTCGTTAGTGACTGGAACTCGATACGCGAGCTCATCAACCATGGTGTTGCAGCTACGCAATCTGAGGCTGCGAAGAAGGCTCTTGAGGCAGGCGTTGACATGGACATGGTTGGGAACGTTTATCAGACTTGCCTCGTACAACTCGTTAAAGCCGGAGAGGTTTCAGAGAAAACTTTGGACACCGCTGTGAGACGCATTCTTAGAATTAAGTTTGAACTGGGGCTTTTTGAACATCCCTATGTTGAGCTTGGAATGTCAAGTAGGATTATTAAAAGAAAAGAACATTTAGATCTTGCACTTGAGGCAGCTCGAAAATCGATGGTTTTATTGAAAAACGAAGGGAACCTTCTTCCCTTGAAAAAAGACCTGGAAAAAATAGCTATCATAGGTCCCTTGGCTGATAATCAGCCTGACCTTCTTGGATGCTGGTCGTTCACGGGAGAACCTGAAGACGTGGTCACAGTTCTTGAGGGCATAAAACGTAAGGTGTCTCCGAAAACGAGGATTCTTTATTCAAAGGGATGTGATCTCGAGGGAACAGCGAAGATGGAATTCGAAGACGCAACCAAGAAGGCTAAAGAGGTAGACGTCGCTGTTCTAGTTGTTGGCGAAGGCAGATTCATAACGGGTGAAGCATCCAGCCGGTCGACTCTTGACATGCCAGGTGTCCAAGATGAACTGATAAAAACGATTTTTGAAACAGGCGTGCCTTTAATTATGGTTTTAGTTAACGGGAGACCATTATCGATTTCTTGGGCTGCTGAACATGTGCCTGCGATTTTGGAGGCTTGGCATCCTGGAATTCAGGGAGGAAATGCTGTTGCTGATATATTGTTCGGAGACTATAATCCAGCTGGTAGGCTGCCAGTTACGTTTCCTCGGACGGTGGGGCAGGTGCCCATATACTATAACTGCAAGAACACTGGTAGGCCTGCGTCCAGCGAAAGGTGGACTACGAAGTACATTGATTTGCCTGTAACGCCGCTGTTTCCGTTTGGTCATGGATTAAGCTACACAAATTTCGAGTACAGCAACCTTCGGATCAACCCAGAGACAATCAGAGTAAATGGAAAAGTCAAGGTTATGGTTGATGTCCAGAATGTTGGTGCCATAAAAGGAGACGAAGTTGTCCAACTTTACATCCGAGACATAGTGGGCAGCGTAACCAGACCAGTTAAGGAACTCAAAGGATTCAAAAGAATAACCTTAGAGCCAGGTGAAAAGAGAACAGTTGAGTTCACGCTCGAACCAGAGGAGTTGTCATTCACTAACATTGATATGAAACGTGTTGTGGAACCTGGAACAATAGACGTCATGATAGGCAAATCGTCAGAAGTCATTCAGCTAAGAGGCAAACTCGAAATAGTCCCATGAAGACACGATCATCAAAAGAAACAATCGCTTGTAGATACTCTTGGTCAATTGCGTTGTTAGCCTAAGAAAAATCACATTTTCAGACGATAAATCGGCTTTCTTTTTCTTTTCTGCTGATTAGTTCAAGGATTTGCCTTTGCACTTCTTCAGGGTTTGGTACCGCTATCGTCGTTGGGAAGGCTCCCCAGCTGGCACCGTAGTATCCATAATATTTGGGAACAGCCCTAATCTCCTTCACCACCAAACCTGTTACGCCGCAAAGTCTTTCCCATAATTTTCTGCTTATTGTTACGTCAGATATTCTTTCCAGTGGTACACTTGTTACGCTGTAGCCTATGACCCCATGTCTCCATATTACCCGTTTATCCGTGACCCAATAGTGATGCTTTTTAAATGTTAAGTTGGTAAGTATTAACGTTAAAGCGACGGAAACAGCAGCAAGAACAAGGTACGAGATGGCATACGTTACAAGCAGCGGACCCACGCTTACCTCAGAGACTGGAGACCCGCCCATTGCTAAATATAATGTCATTACAATTACAACGTTGAGCAAGGCTATGAACACGAGAGCTGAGGCAATAGATCTGACAGCGACCTACATCTTGAAACGAGGTGTCGGCGTGATATCCAAAACCAGACATTCTCCTTCGAGCAGTCATAATTCGGACACAACTTATCCCCATTTTACTATACTTGCAGTGAATAATAATTTTTATCGCGTTTGCACGCATGCCAGTCCACGAATCAAAATATTGTAGATTGTATACTTGTTATTTTCATGCCCCGCAAAATATGTCGTTATACAGAAGCTTTACAATTATTCGTTTCCAGCCTTTTTTAATCAAGAACTTTATTGTTTCTGTCTTTTGGCTATTAGGGTCTTTTGTATTCTTCATAGCGTTTATACCACAACCTCTCATACTGGTCATGGGGTACAACTCTACCTCTTAAGTTAGCTATCGTTCGGATTCCTTCTTTTTGTACCATCTGACGCAGATTTTGTATGCGACCCAGCCGAGTTCCTCGTCCTCCCAATACACTGGAACCTCGGAAAAAACATGAAGAAGACCGCAATGAAAATTTTCTGCAAAACCTTAAGTGAGGTGCCATTCCTTATTTTACGTAATTTAATGTTCGGAGAGAATGGCGTGTTAAGAATAGGTATTATTGGCACAGGCGGCATGGGTAACCACCATGCAAGTGAGTTTACAAAGATGAAGGACGTAAAAATCGTGGCTTGCTGCGATATCTCTGAACAAAGGCGCAAGGCTTTTGCAGAAAAATGGAAGGTTCCAGCAGTGTATGCGGACTACTGTGAAATGCTGGAAAAAGAGGAGCTGGATGGTGTCGCCGTCGTAACCGTTGATGCGATGCACGCGCCGATTTCAATCGCTGCAATCGAGGAGGGTATTCCAGTTTTATGCGAAAAACCTATGGCGACTAACCTAGGCGACGCGAAGTGCATGCTTGATGCTGCGAAGAGGCATGGAGTTGTCAACATGATTAACTTCTCTTACCGTAGCTCAAGCGGGCTGCAGGCAGCAGCAAAGCTTGTTAGCCAAGGTAAGATTGGCAACATCAAACATGTGGAATCCAGCTATCTTCAAAGTTGGCTTGTAAGCCGTTCGTGGGGAGACTGGCGGACGTCAGAAGGTTGGCTTTGGCGCCTGTCAACGAAGCATGGAAGCATGGGCGCCCTGGGGGACATCGGAGTACACATATATGACCTTACTAGCTTCCTCTGCGGCGATTTTGCGCAGATTTACTGTAAACTAAAAACCTTTGACAAGGGAGTGCCGGAAAACCGAATTGGCGAATACGTTTTAGATGCCAACGACAGCTTTGTCTCAGCAGTCATTTTCAAGAACGGCGCCCTTGGAACAATTACGGCGTCTAGGTGGGCAACGGGGCAGATCAACAGCCTAAGAGCTCGCGTCTATGGTGATAAGGGCGCAGTTGAAATTGATTTGGACAGAGCGTATGACGAGTACCGAATATGTACGGGTCAAAGGAACATTGACAAGGCAATCTGGAAAACCGTAAAGTGTCCTCGTGCACCGAATAATTACGAAAGATTCATAAAGGCTATCAAAACTGGCAAAAACGACCCTTCAGACTTCGCTAATGGCGTGAAGATTCAAGCCTATCTTGAAGGCAGCTTCGAATCTGACAGGCTTGGCGGATGGGTCAACATCGAATTATGAATTGTCCGTAACATCTAGCTAAGCAACCTTAATAGGAATTGATGGCAATAGAATGAATCCAAGTTTCATACCATATGTGGAAAACTTGTCTTTTTTTCAGTTTTTCCTTTCTTCTTTTAAATGTTTCAGCATCGGGGATTCTTGTAGATTGCAATAGAAAACTGTTTTGTAAATTATGTTGTTTTATTTCGGGCTATTACTCTTCATGTGCCATGTCGCCAGCTTGGTTGCATACACTATACACAGGACGGAATGTTATTAATCAGATTTAACTTGGCTCATAGAGGGTCACGTACACTTCAGAGGACTTTAAGGTTGCCGACTCACAAATCATATATGAATGATATGTTGGTTATTCGTAACTCGTAAGAATTTTGAAGAGATGAATGAGTTTTGATAGGTTTAGCAGTCGAATGGAAGAAGGCTAAGCCTCAAGGTCAAGTGGAAATTGTTAATGGCGAACTAGAAAGGATAAGCATATCGAACGGTGTTGGTTCCGTTAATGGTAGACGCTTCACATTTACTTCTCAAGGAACATGCAGGCTGGAAATATTTTTGAAACAGTACACGGTTAATTCAGGATCAGGAAGCACGATAATTTGTGTTCGAACAGCAATAAATCCTTTCAGCTTTTTCCTTAGAGATATCAGCAAAGAGTACCCAATTTTGATTCCACGTTACGGAGTGGTGATTACAGAAATCAGTGATATGCACACGTATAGGCAGATCGAGGAGGCTGTTCTCAGGCGAGGTTTACGAACTAATCTTCAGCAAATTGAAAAAGAAAAAGAAGAGAACTTTGCAAATGCTGCGGCAAAAACGCGTAAGCTTACATCTCCAACGTGGCTAGGACTTAGCAGAGATATGAGAATATTCGAAGTCGATTTTGGATCTATTGGATACCAGTTATATTGTGTCCGACCACGATTCGCAGGTGAGTATGTCCAGATTCAAGAAACTAACAATTCCTCTGTTTCATATCATTTTTTTATTGGACGTGGCATAGGTTGCGTTGAAAATGTTTCCCGAAGATTGGAAGAAGGCGTATTGCCCATTCTTACTGGGACAGTTTCTGATGATGGAGTCATCTACGAATTTAAGGCATTTGTAACACTAGAGAAGAGAACCCTTACCCCTGAAAATCTCCATGGCACACACTTCTTAGTGGCAGACCGATACACTGTAGGCCATGTATTTACAGCAGAGCAGGAACACGAGCTTCAATTGGCTCTTTCAGAGAAGACAAACGAAGAAGAAACCGTGCTTTTCATTCGTATTAAGGCTAGAAACATAGATCTTGTGCCACGTTATGCTTGGTTCAAAAGCGCATTTCCTAGATCAGAGCGCCCCGTTAAGTGGACGTTTGATGGAACAACTGGGTTGGGAGCATATTCAAGCGGGCGGGTATTCTGCATCTCAAAAATGAACGAGAAGCCGATGGCTCAAGAAGAAATAGCTGTTTTACTTAAGCCCAGTCAAGAAGTCACATTTGACCTCTATATTCCTCATTGCCCGCTGTCTCAGGAACGAGCCTTAAAACTTGCAAGCCAGAAGTTCGAAGATCGATATGTTGAATGCCGAAAGTTCTGGAAACAAAAGCTTAAATCGTGTGCGAGAATTAAACTGCCCGAGAAAAGAATTGAGGAGATGGTTCAAGCTGGATTATTGCACCTCGATCTTGTTGCTTATGGGCTTGAACCCGATGGCACAGTTGCACCCACAATCGGCATCTACAGCCCAATAGGTTCAGAGAGTGCTCCTATCATACAATTTTTCGATTCCATGGGTTGGCACGAGCTGGCAAGAAGATCAATAAGATATTTTCTGGATAAACAGCACAAAGACGGCTTTATTCAAAACTTTGACGAATACATGTTAGAAACGGGAGCGGCTCTATGGGTCATTGGAGAACATTACCGTTACACACATGACATCGAGTTTGCAAGACACATTGCACCAAAATTACTAAAGTCCTGCAAGTACATCATCAAATGGAGAGAACGCAATAAGAAGGAAGAACTACGTGATAAAGGGTATGGAATGATTGATGGCAAGGTTGCAGATCCACCAGACCCTTACCATCAATTTATGCTAAATGGCTACGCTTATCTTGGCATAAGCCGCGCGGCAGAAGTCTTCTCGATACTAGATGCCAAACAATCTAGGAGATTGTTACGGGAGGCGGAAGAAATGAAGAAGGATATTCGGAACGCCTTGTTTGAAGCACTTGCTGAATCACCTGTTGTCCCGCTTGGAGATGGAACATGGTGTCCAACGCTTCCACCATGGGCGGAAACGAGAGGCCTAGTCTCCCTTTACATAGAAAAAGGACAAAAGTTCTCTCATCTCACCTTCTTTTGTAGAGATTCACTTCTAGGTCCACTACACTTATAGCTTTTCAAGAAGTACTTGATCCAAAAGAGGACATGACGGGAATATTGATAGACTATTATACCGAGATTATGCACGTACGTAATGTCGCCTTAAGTCAACCATACTATTCCCCCCATCCTTGGATTCATCTTCGACGTAACGAAACTAAGGCCTTCCTTAAGGCATACTACAACGCATTCGCAAGCTTAGCAGACAGGGAAACCTACAGTTTTTGGGAGCATTACCCAGGCACCGGCAGTCCCCATAAAATGCATGAGGAAGGCTGGTTTCTTATGCAAACCCGCTGGATGCTTTGGATGGAGGAAGGCAATTCTCTTAAACTGCTTTCAGGAATCCCTAGAAGATGGATGAAAAACAATAAAATTGTGGAACTTGACAATGTTGCAAGTTACTTCGGTCCATTATACTTGAATGTTGAATCAAAGGTAAGTGAAGGACGAATTGAGGCAAAGATTAGATGCACAACGGAACGTAGACCAAAAACTGTTGAACTGCGCTTGCCTCATCCTGAAGGTAAGAAAGCAATAGGAATCAACTATGGAATCTACGATCCGAGCACAGAAACGGTTAAGATAGAACCTTTTAAGGGCTATGCAGATGTTGTTCTTGAATTCTAATAAGGATGAAAAAAATCAACCATAACACACGGGAAGTATTAACTCCTTAATTTCAGCACATTGCAAAAGTTGTAATCATGCACCTGCTTCAGTAAAAACCAATAATAGTGTTTTACGGCTTACAAATTAAAAAAATGTATTATATATCGTCCCATGCCATCAAACACTGGTAAAACCAAAGCTATTTCGACCAGCAAGTTTTATTTAGATTAAGTGTCGTTTTCTGCCTTTCGTAACAATTAACTTGTCCCAGGACCTTTTCAACAAAAAGACATGTGATGAATGCAGTATCTTTCCTTATCTTTTCAATATGAAATGTGGCTCACTCAATTTAATGGTCGAAATGCTTATGTGCAGGCTCACCGTCCAATTACAAGGTTAACGAATAATCAGATGTGATTTTCATGAGCCTCATTGGAAAAGCAATACGTCTTGAAAGGATCATGAACCGCGAAACCAAGAGAACAATCATTGTTCCAATGGACCATGGCGTAACAATTGGTCCAGTTCACGGCTTATTGAACATGGCTGATATGGTAAACAAGGTCGCTGAAGGCGGTGCAAACGCTGTCCTCGGACACATCGGTTTACCCCTCTACGGTCACCGAAGATATGGAAGAGACATCGGGTTAATCTTGCACCTCATGGGAAGCTCCATTCTAAGTCCAGATCCGAACAACAAGGTGCTGGTGATGACTGTGGAGGAGGCTATGGTCATCGGTGCCGACGCAGTTAGCCTTCACATCAACGTTGGCGCTGACAATGACGCTGAGATGCTTAAGGTTCTCGGCGAGGTTTCAAGGCAGTGCTTAAGATGGGGGATGCCTTTGGTTGCAATGATGTATCCTCGGGGAAGAAAGGTTAAGTCAGAACACGACGTGGAAGCTGTGAAGCTGGCGGCAAGAATAGGTGCTGAGCTCGGAGCAGACATAGTCAAGACGAACTATACTGGAGACATAGACAGTTTCCGCGAAGTCGTAAAAGGCTGTCCAAGCCCCGTGGTGATTGCAGGAGGCCCAAAAGCTGAAACCCAGGAAGACGTTCTTCAAATGGCGTGGGAAGCAGTTCAAGCTGGCTCTGCTGGAGTCTCAATAGGTAGAAATGTTTTCCAAGCTCCTAACCCGACAAAAATGGTTAGAGCGTTGTACAGAATTGTCCACGAAAACTGGACCGTAAACGAAGCCAAAAAAGAGTTAAAGTAAGAAGGGGTTTCTCTAACTTTCTCTAGAGTAGTACTGGGGCATCCACAAATACTTTAGGATGTTTCGCCTTTCGTCGTCCAAGTACTTTTCAAGATTTCGAGAAACGTCTGCAGCTGTTAGGACACCGTAAAGAGTGTTTTCTCTAACTACGGCTAGCCTTCTGATTTTGTGTTCCTTCATTGCCTTTGCTGCTTCTTGTAGGTCTGCATCTGGGTCTATTGTAACCAAAGGTGCCGACATAACTTCAGAAACCTTCACTTTCTTTGGATCTAGTCCTTCTCCTGCAACCTTCCATGTGACGTCTCGTTCGGTTATTATGCCAAAGGGTTTTCCCAGCCTCAAAATGATGGCACATCCCTCACCCTTCATTCGCATGTTTTGGGAGGCTTCAGCAACGGAAACCCCTTCGTCGACGATAACAATGTTTTTTCTCATCGCTTCACAGACTCTCAAAGGCTCTGCCTCACAATATTCTAAAATTACTCAAGATAATTTTATTTTGTCTCAAAAGTTAAAGGTATCTCTTGTTAAACTGCATTTCGTAACAAAAGGTAAAGAGATTCTCACTAAAAGTCTTTTATTTTCAGTATTCGTTCTGAGATGCCAAAAAGAGGTACAAGGAATGATAGGCGCAATAATTTTTGTTGTTGTGTTCTTAGTGGTTCTCGGCATTTCCCTCGGCATGACATGGCTGCCTCCTGGCTACATGATCTTTGAAATTCTGAACATTCCAGCAGTCGACTATCCCGTTCTTGGAATCCCAGCGTGGTTGTTAATCATCGGAATAGTCAACGGCGTAGTTTACGGCTTCGTAATCTGGCTTATCTACACCGTGGTTGCTGCAGCGACTGGAAAAGGCAAGAAAGGCCAACAAATTTCGCAAACAGTAAATGTCCAAGTTGGAGATAGGCAAGTCCCGCCTGGGACATACGAGCCTAGACCACAATAACAAAAGACAATGTATATATAAAAAAAGGGAAACACGTGGAGGCTAGTGGATAACATTTTCTCTAAGAATTTCAAGCATCTGTCTATCCAGCCTGTCCCCATTAGGCAGGGTTTCGCTGTGAAATTCTTCACGTTCAGTGTTTATTATGCCGAAGGGTCCTCGGAAGTTCCAAAGTGCCCATCCGACTTTGTTCTCTTTTAAGATGCTGAGGACATCTTTGAACCAGTTTAGCTGTGTTTGCCTTGGAACTTTATATGCGTATGTGCCTACCTCGCCAACGTGGATGAGTGAACTTGTTTCTTTCCTGAACTTGAACCACGGGTTCATCCAGTTTTCCAGCCATTTTTTGTCGACGTAAACTCCTTTCCACCGTTGAAATTCGCGTCTTTGAGGCGAGTTAGGCGGAAACTTTTGTATATACTTGTCGAGGTTTGGCGCTTCGCATGGGTACATGGGTTGTTCATCGTATGTTCCCCAAACGCCTGCCCAGCTAGCCATAATATGTGTGATCCAAGGAGGCTCGTAAATGTGGAAGCTCTGCCCAAACAAGGGCTTGTTGATGTTAGGCACCGGCTCGTAGTGGCCATCTGAAGATATTAAGCCGTCAGCTATAACAAGTCTATTTTTGTCTTCGTCCCATATGGCGTCAAGCATTCTTTCGACAAATTTTTTGTAGACAGCCATTGTTGTCCCGTACGGCTCATTAACAAGATTGAAGCTAACCAGCCTATTTGGTAATCCTTTGTACCGTTTCGCGAAAAGCCGCCAGTGAAACTCACACGCAGCCTGAGCTTCTTCGTCCCTCCAAAGGTTGAAGGGTTCCTTGACACTTCGGTTCACTGTGAATCCAGGTGCCCTGTGAAAGCACATGTTCAAGTGGATGCCATATTTTTTTGCAAGAGTCACTGCGTCGTCAATTTCAGCCAGAACCTTTTCGTTGATTTTGTAGGGGTTTTCGTCTAGAATCCAGCAGTGGTAATCCATTGGCAAACGGAAGAAGTTGAAGCCCCACTCAGCAGCGCGTTTAAAGTCTACCTCCATAAACGGATCGTTTCTATAGAATTTTTCAAGCAAGTTGAAACCGTACCAAATCGGCAAAGACTCCAACAGTCTCACCAACCGTTTTTTATGTAAGATTATCTATAAATTTTTTTAGACCAAAATACCTGTTGCGAAGATAAAAATGAGGATTAGGTGCCCAAAAATCGTTAATTAGACCCTTCCGTTTTCAGTTGCAGCCACGTAAATTTTCTTATCTTTATCAAAAGATTGTAAAATCATTATCGGAGACATGATTCCTATTAAGATGAAGCCTTAAGATTCGGATGCGCATTGTCTTATTTCTACTAGAGACGTTCCTTTTTCTGGGAGGTTAAAGAGTAAGGTGACTTTTTGTCCTTTCTGGCTGAATACGGCGCCATCAACCTCAATTTTGCCTTCAGGCTTAAGGCCTATTTCTTTAAGGTCAAAGGTTACCTCTCGAGTTTCAGATTTTTCCGAAATGTTGAAGACGTTAACTACAGCTTTTCCTTCATCCGCAAGGGTGTGAACGTGAACGGTTTCGTCGAGTCCATAGAACGTTCCCTGCGTGTAGAACCGCTTCAGCCTCTTGTAAGTCTTCATGGCTTGCTTGTGGGCTTCCCAAACTTTAGGGTCTCGTTTGCCTCCTACTCCAAGGTGACGGCAGGTGGAGGCGTACCACCAGAATGCGAGGGCGTGCTCGTTATCGTTGCGAAGGTCAATGTGAATATAGAGGGGGTACCCATAAGCGAGGTTATAATAGTACAGACTAATAGCTTTGCCATAAAGGAGGTCCCAAAGTGAATACCACATGTATTCGAAGGCCCAAAGTTCATCAGGGCCTCCCGGCTCATGCAAATAGTAAGTTGGCATAGAAGGATAGAAGCAGGAACCTAAGAACGGGTGAAGCTCAATCAGGACGTTAGGATACTCTTTATGTATATCGCGCGCAAGTTTAAGTATTGCCCTGCCATGCTCTTCACGCGTTAACGGAACAGAGTGTCCATGCGAGGGATCGTAGCACGGGCTTGTACCTGAAATCTCATGGCGGCCGTATTCGTCGCCGTCAAACATGAAGAAGACTACGCCGTCTTTTGCCAGTTCAATCAAACGTTCAGTTTTGGTTTCAAGATAAGCTGGCGAGGCCATGCAGAGGTCCACTAAGACCATGCCGTACCTGTCTTTCCTGTGAGCTTTTTCAGGGTAAGTGGCATTTCGGCCAGCTTGGTCTGTCCACCCGGCTAGGGGAGTGTGAAGGGCCACGTTTAGTCCGTACTTTGTTTTCATGTATTTCACGAAGTCTTTTGCTGGGAGTAATCTGTCTGCTGCCCAAATTGACGAGCCGAAGTTCGTGTCCCATCCAGGATCCAGGTACAGAGCTTCACATCCCAGTTCATGGGCTTTTTTCGCCTCTTCCTCTAAAGACGGGAATGTATACAAGCGTTGTCTGTCTTCAACTGTGTCGTAGTGGCGGCCTGTGGCTTTTGTTGCCCACCAGAATGGATGGTCATAAAGCTCGTTCCAGTGGATTGGGGGATTAAACCCTTTGGGGGTTCCATGGCCCTGCTCGTCCATGAATCTTCGAAAGGCATAATAGCATTCTTTCCAGCCTCCTTCGACGAAGGCGTATCTTGTAATACCGAATCGCACTTCTTTTCCAGCCTCAATTTTCAAGGCGTCTTCAGGGTCCTCGTGCCATACGCTTGCCCCTCCAAATTGGATGACGGGTTTGCCGTCGTTTTCGTTAGGTTCAATAATTGAGAACTCCATTCCTTCTAGGTTGTGTTTGGCAATCAAGAGAGAGTGGCTGCCGTTGGTCCACGCCCAGCCTTCTGAACCGGATTTTTCGCAGAGAATCTTTTCAGCTTGGCTGAAGTACGGTCTGTACCATCCTTTTTTCGTGAGTAAATCTTTGAAGGAGTACTCGATGTATTCGCCATTTCGTCCGAACCAGCATTCTCTCCGATAAGGAACAGCGACTACTTTGCTGTCACTTAAATTTTCAAGTAATTGGCCTTTTTCGTCTCCAATGGTTTTTGTGAACCCGAAGGAAAGGCTGGATGTGTCTATTGTTTCTTTTCCTATGTTTCTGACTGTTATCTGTTCTTCAAGGTAAGGTTCATTGTTGGGCACAAAGAAGGCATGTTCTATTTCGAGGTCTCCAGTTTTTCCCACAACAGTGATGTCTAGGCCATTGTCTGATCCATTTGTCATTCGTCTTTTCATGGAGTGTTTGAGGTATTGAGGAAGCCTGCCTCTGCGTTCCCAGACAAGGTATCTGTATTGGTACTTAGAATCAGCATAGATCATTCCGCTTTTTTTGCATTGAAGGTTGGTGGGGTTGATCCCTCCTTCAAGAATGACGTTTAATGATAAGTAACTGTTTTCTATGACTAACTTGTCTTTTGCATGTTTACATTCAGCTTTTTCCGCACTCAATGTCGAACAACTCTTTACGCCATTATTTATAACAGTGATATAAATAAGTTTACTAGTTTAGTGGCAGTCCACAAAAACGGTGGTAAACATCAGACAAAGAAGAGTCAAACAGGAAAACAAGTCGCCCCTTCTTATAGAACCTTAATTCCTTTTTATATATGACTTAAGACATTGATAATTGAGGTTTGAAATGAAATTTTCTTTTGTTAATCCTGGACCTAATGAGACTCGTCTCGAAGGGGAGAACATGAATGTTGCTGCGTGTCCTCCTCTTGGAATTCTGTATCTGGCCTCGACATTGGAGGCTAATGGTTTTGAGGTTTCAGTGTTAGACCACGCGGCTGAGGGGATGCCGATTAAGGAGGTTGTCGACTGGGTTATCAAGGAGGATCCTGATGTTCTCGGCTTGTCTGTTTTAGTTACCTCAAGTTTGATTGCGCCTATAATTGCAGAGGAGGTTAAGATGAGAAAGCCGGACATGCCGATTGTCTTCGGGAACCATCATGCAACTTTTAATGCTGAAAGGATTCTTAGGGTGTATCCGTTCGTCGATGTGGTCGTTAGAGGCGAGGGCGAACTGACATGTCTTGAACTCGCAAACTGCTTAAAAGAAGGAAGGAGTATCAAAGACGTTTTGGGAATCTCTTTTAGACACAACGGCGAGATTGTTTCGAACCCAGATAGACCGTTGATTAAGGACATTGACACGTTGCCCTTTCCGCAGAGAGACTTGATAGACACGGAATACCATAATACAACTGTCGGAATTGATGTGGCTCCTAAAAAATTCACCAGTTTTCTCTCTTCTCGAGGATGCGTCTTCAACTGTCGCTTCTGCGGCTGCACCAGCATTGCCAAGAACCGTTGGAGGGCAAGGTCGATTGAGAACATAATGGATGAACTTCACCTCCTAGTCAGCGAAGGATACAAACAGATATTCTTCGTCGATGACAACTTCACCCTTAACCAGAAGAGGGTAGTTGACCTTTGCCAAAGGATGAGAGAAGAAAAGCTGGACCTTGAATGGTTCTGCGAGGGAAGGGTGGACCAGGCGTCATATGATACGTTTCGGGAGATGGTGAAGGCGGGATGTCGAATAATGTACTTCGGGATTGAAAGTGGAACCCAAAAGGTTCTTGACTACTATGATAAGAGGATAACGCCTGAACAGTCCAGAAAGGCTGTTGAAAAGGCGAGGAAGGCAGGATTCGACGTCATCACTGGTTCCTTCATTTTAGGTGCCCCTAACGAAACGAAGGCTGACATACAGAAGACGCTTGATTTCATAAAAGAGTTAGACCTTGACATCCCGCAGATTAATATTCTAAGCGTGGTTCCTGGTAACGCTGTATGGGACGGGTTTAGAGAGAAAGGAATGCTTAATGAAGACGAGTATTGGGAGCGGGGATTTTGGATCTCAGACATATGTTCAGACGCGGTTCCCGTTAACGAGGTCAGAGAGATGGTTCGAGACTTCTACCACTCTTACATCTGGTCCACAAAATACATTGCAAAACAAATATGTCGGACATTGAAAAGCGAGTACAGACTAAATGTCTTGTATAACAGCCTAAAAACAATCAACACAACGTTAAAAAACATCTCAAATTACATAACGCTATAAAACAATGTAAAAACTGAACAAAGTTGACGACAAACAAAAACAATAGAACTAAAACTTGGGTTTAGGTTTAGGGGGATGAAATTCTATTCTTTCGTGGGGTTTCGTACATTTTAGAAGCATGTGGGACTTCAATTGTATTTTTATGTGTCTGTTTTGGGATTTGAAGTTGTGTTCTTGGTTCCTTAATTGATTACGTGTATGTTGCTTTTCAACAGTTTTGTTTGTGTGAGGTTTCTCTGTGTCTAAGTAGTTGAGGGAGAAGCTAAAATTTTCTGATTAGCGAGCTTGTTGAGCTTTAATTGTTCGTTTAAGGTGCGTTCTGCTTCTGTGTTCTTAGATGGCAAGTAGTAGAACTCCGATGAAGATTAGGGCTCCAGCTATTGCGGTCTTAAGCGTTACTTGTTCACCGAGAAGCAATGCGGATAACACCAGCACGAATAGTATGCTTGCTCTGTCTACTGGCGCAACCTTCGAGGCGTCAGCCATTTTCAAGGCGGCAAAGTATAGCAGCCATGATATGGCGCCGGCAACTCCTGAAAGCATTATGAAAACCATGTCTCGGCTGGTTAGCTGTGTCAATTGGGGGCCTTTGCCCATGGCTACTACAAAGCCAACTATGAAAACGGCCATGATGACAGCTCTCATGGCAGTTGCAACGTTAGAGTCAACTCCTTGCAGCCCAACCTTTGCTAATATCGCTACAAGCGCCGCAAAAAATGCGTCTAAAACAGCTAAAATAAACCAATCCACATTAACCACCAAATGCAAATTGCGATAACAGCATATTATTCTTTCCAAATCTACGGAGAAAAGTGAAAACAACGAGGGATTAACAAGTCTCTAATTATCCTCGGCATAATGCTGCTATTAGCTTTGGCGGTGCCAGTCGTAGCTACTGAGATAATATTCTTTCTCTCATTCATCATAGTTGGCACACCTTTCAGCCCCATCCTTATGTAGTTCTAATAATAATTCTTGTAACCATTCTCAGAAGAAGAAAGATATTACATTCTCCCACATCTCAAGAGATATTGATCAAAAAGATTCATGTTAGTAGATTATAGACTCTCTGATTCTGCTCGAACAAACTTATTAGTACGTATGTTCGTTTTTCAACTCCAGAACATAATCTGCCATCTTTTGTCTCCTTTTTCAATCAAGGTGATAAACCATAAAGGATCCTTAGAACTTATCTTTAGCATTACTGTTGTTTCTGGTTTAACAACTATCTCTTCAGCAGTCCTGTTTCCTCCAACCACTTCAACATCATTACCAAATGGCGGGCCAATCTTCACCGTCTGGGAAACCACTTTTCCCATAATCCCAATAATTTCTCCATCCTCAAATCCTTTATTTATCAAGACAATTTGATAGATCCAAGTGCTGTTCTCCGAAATGAAACTTACAGAGGGGACAATCCCATAACTGCGAAATGCTCCCACTGGATGAGGGCTCTCTACGATTAACCCATTGCCTGGACGTACCCCAGTAGGATAAAGCCAAGGCAGCCCAAAAACTGTCCCCAGGATCACTAACAAAATAACTGTTGTAGTTAACCCTCTTTTAGCTGGTTGGGCTATATCCCACCTCCTAGAAAGAACATCAGTAACCAATAGAAAGAGAGCTGATCCAAAAATTAGTATGAAACCGAGGAAGAAAAATAAATAGAATGTTTGGAATCCTACACCCTCACATGCCCAATCAGCAGTTAAGACGAATCCTTTTAGCCAAAATAATGGAACAACTGGATAGTTGATTGGACAACCATAATATAACAGGAACCCCAGAGAAACCCAAAAAACATCCAATTTTAGGCGATACCTTCTACTAAATAATAGATACATGCCAAAAGTTATGCTTGGAACAAAAAATCCGAAGGCTGTAATCAGCACGAGAGGATTTAAAATAACAAATGGCAAAGCAGTTGCTAAGATTAAGATGCCCAGAATTTTTCGGATGTATAGATCATCTTTGGCTGGCTTCATCAAACCTACTGTCGCAGAGGCTATTATAATCAGGGTTCCTGCCACGACGCCGACCAATAGATTAGATTGATTTTCGAGAAAAGCGAGAAACAAAGACACTATGGCAATTAACCCCCCAGACAGAGCTGTCATCTTGGCATATTTTCTGACCTTTCTTATTTCTGGCGGAAGCTCCGTTACTTTTTCACTTTTAGGCTTCGTTACGATCAAGACTATCGTTGAGACAACAGTTATGACGATACCCATTAAAAGTATGGGAATAAGTGAGAGGAGTAGAGACGCCACCGAAATCCCCGCTCCAGATATCGCTACTATTTTAGCATACTTTCTAACCTTCCTAGGTCTTGATGACATCTTAGTTGTATTCGTTGGCATAGCTTTACGTTCCTATTTCGAAATTGTTTTACTGCAGTAAGGACAGATAGTCATGTCTCTAGGCAACGTTGAAAGATCCTTGTCGCGCCTAGGACACCTCGTCAGATAGGGTTTTTTGTCATCGAGAACCGTCAATGCCACGATATCTCCACATAAAGATTGCGACACGTCTAATATAAGACTACTCTGGCTCTTCTCAACAAACAAGATCATCGATAAACTCACATGTGTAGACTTTCTCAATTCTTTCCTGCCCTAATCCTTCAAGCTCAGCATCAACGCCTATACGCTGCCTTAAAGAAAGCCTAAATCCTCAACTTTGAAGCAGAACTGACACAACCAGTCAACACGCCAAAGGCACCGAAAAAGTCTTAAAACGCCAAAAAATAAGAAAATTGTAAAAAGTATGTCAGACGTTGTGTATGAAGTGGGCATGTCTAAAAAACTGTCTCATTCCTTCAGGCGTGCCAAACGCTACGAGGAAAAGTTTGCCTACAAACTTGGTCGCCCATAAAAAATTGACGAAATTCGCTACTTTGTCTCTTTTTGTAGAACCTGTCATGTTCTCCCCGAATTCTAGGCATTTGGCAAGTTCACCCTCAAGTATTGATCATTTCATTCCTTTAAACTTTTACAGAAAACTATCAGCTATCTGCCTCAAATAGGCTTTCCCCTTGAGGAGAAAAGACTTACTGTGTGACAAGATAGTATGTATGTTTTTCTTTTTGCAGCGCCCCTCTTCATTAAAAAGAAAAAATATAACTCTTTATTTGCAGAAGACTAGAAAACTGGTAAAACTCTGGCTAGATACTAAGCATGCACCATAAATAAACAAAATTTATGATTATATTAAAATTTTTATTCAAATGCTTATGCACCAAGATTATGTGCGATTGTGTTTATGTTTTGTATATTTTTTGCATTATGTGTACGTCCAAGAGTTTTCCAAATTTTTTGCCCACTTCCCTCATGGTTCCGACGTGTTCAAAGCCGAACATTTCGTGAAGGTGGACGCTGGCTTCGTTAGACTTGGCGATGTGGGCGATGACTGTGTGTAGGCCGCCTTTTTGTCCTTGGTCGAGAATTTCTTTCATAAGCCTTTTGCCGATGCCCTTTCCTCGATGCTCCTCCTCCACGTAAATCGAGATTTCAGCAGTAGCAGAGTACGCGCACCTGTCTGACCATTTGCTTAAGGACGCCCAACCCACAACTCCGCCGTCCTCCTCAGCGACCAAAATAGGATGCCTCGAACCGTGGCTCATAAACCAGGGCCTCTGCTCCTCAACAGTCTTAGGCACAACATCAAAAGTAGCCACAGTCCTCAAAACAGCCTCATTGTAAATCTCAGTTATAGCGCCCAAATCATCCAAAACCGCACGCCTAACCAACAACAAACAACCAACCCCAAAACAACCAAATAAAAACAAAAAACAGAAGAAACATTAAACCTTTACCATAACAAAAAACCATAGAAAGACAACATGGCCAGAAAAGCTGACCCGACTATATATACCCCCCTCCCCCTCAACAACATGCACGGACAACAAACAAGCAACAAAAAACAAAGAAAACACAACAACACGCATAGGCCACAAAAATCGTCCAGACACAGGAACTTTTTCAACCCGACACCTCGGGTGATTGGGATCCGCGGGCTGAACTGGTCGGCCGAAGCCTTCCAGCGTACACCCCGGCTCCATATAACCCATCTTCTATGGGAACCCTCGTCCCGTGCTAAGGCCTGTCACCAGGTCTCAAACCTAGGGAATGGCCGCCTCTTCTCGGGAGCAGCTTCGAGCTTAGATGCTTTCAGCTCTTATCCGCAGCAGCGTGGCTGCCCGGCAGTGCCCTGTCGGACAACCGGTAAACTAGAGGCTACAGCGTCCCGTTCCTCTCGTACTGGGAACCCTTTCCCCTCAGGCGACCACCGCTCCCAGCAGATAAAGTCCGACCTGTCTCACGACGGTCTAAACCCAGCTCACGTTCCCCTTTAATAGGCGAGCAGCCTCACCCTTGGCTTCTTATACGGAGCCAGGATGGGAAGAGCCGACATCGAGGTACCAAGCTGCGGGGTCAATGGGAACTCTCGCCCGCAACGAGCCTGTTATCCCCGGGGTAACTTTTCTGTCGCCGCCAGCCCCCATCAATGAGGACATGACGGCTCGCTAAGCCCGGCTTTCGCCTCTGGATCCCTTGCGTCGGAGGATCCAGTCAGGCCAGCTTTTGCCTTTACGCTCTACGACGGGTTTCTGTCCCGCCTGAGCTGACCTTTGGGCCCCCTCGATATTTTTTCAAGGGGGTGCCGCCCCAGCCAAACTGCCCACCAACCGTTGTCCCAGCGCATTCACGCCAGTAAGGGATACAGCCGCAAAAGGGTGGTGTTCCATTATTGCCTCCCCTAGCCTCCGGAGAAGCTAAGATCGACAGCTCCCACCTACGCTCTGCAATCACAACCGTATCTCAGCGACAGGCTGCAGTAAAGCTCCACGGGGTCTTCTTTTCCCGCTGGGAGTTCGTGGACTGTTCGTCCACGTTACGTGGGTTCACCGGGTACCAAGCGGGGACAGCGGGGTCCTCGTTGTTCCATTCATGCGCGTCGGAACTTACCCGACAAGGCATTTGGCTACCTTAAGAGAGTCAGAGTTACTCCCGTCGTTTGCAGGCCCTTAGCCAGGTTGAACCCAGGTTTCAGGTACCTGTACTGGACAGGATTCAGAAGCCGTACACACCCTTTCGGGCTTGCGGCTTCCTGTGTTTTTATTAAACAGTCGAGACCCCTTTGTCACTGCGACCTGTGGTTCAGGCTTACGCCAAAACCGCAGGCACCCCTTATCCCGAAGTTACGGGGCTAATTTGCCGAGTTCCCTCGCTTGGCGTACACCCGACACGCCTTAGGTTGCTAGCCAAGGGACACCTGTGTCGGTTCTTGGTACGGTCACAGAGGATCCTTCATGATGCCCTTTTCATTGGCTCCAGGAATCAGCTGAACCATCCTAAAACGGACGGCTATTCCCGCCTTCACCTGGTTCTCGCCATTACGGCCTCCCCAGGCATATACGGTTAAACAGGGCGACGACCCCGCTCAACCTATCCCGAAGCGTCAGACACCATGCCTTGCGTCACCGCAATCGTACCTCTGTGGCACCGGAATTTTAACCGGTTTCCCATTCGACCTACCCAGGTAAGGTCGGCCTTAGGACCGGCTTCCCCCCCGCTAATGACGTGTTGCGGGGGAACCCTTGCCCCTTCGGCGGAGAGGATTCTCACCTCTCTTTGCTGTTACTACCGCCGGGATCTGCAATCCTGATCGGTCCACTGGATCTCACGATCCAGCTTCCGCCCAACCAGGACGCCCTCCTACCTGACCGCAGCATAAACTGCGCCCCGAGGTATCGGCAGCTGGCTTAGCCCCGTCCATTTTCAGGGCCATGAGCCTCGGCGGGTGAGCTGTTACGCACTCTTTAAAGGGTGGCTGCTACTAAGCCTACCTTCCCGCTGTCTAGGGCTGATGACTCCCTTCTGTTTGACACTTAGCCAGCATTTTGGGGCCTTAACCTCGGTCTGGGTTGTTCCCCTCTCGGACTGGGAGCTTACCCCCCAGAACCCGCCTCCCAAGGTCTACGGCGCCCACGGATTCGGAGTTTGATAAGAAAGCGAGGCCTTTCGACCCCTTACTTTCTAGTCAGTGCTCTACCCCGTAGGCAACCTCGCTTGAGGCTGGGCTGCGACCCACTTCGGAGGGAACTAGCTATCTCTGGGCTAGATTGGTCTTTAGCCCCTAGCCCCAGGTCTGGGGAACGAATTGCACATCAGAACCCTTGCGGGCCTCCACCAAGCTTTCGCTTGGCTTCACCCTGCCCAGGGCTAGATCGCCCAGCTTCTAGTGTTACAGCTGTGACTCCGAGCCCTTTCAGACTCAGCACCTTGCCAGACAAATCTGGCTGCGTGCTTTCGGTTTCCCTGCGCTTACGGGTATATACCCTTAAGCTTGCCACAACTGTAAACTCCCCGGCCCGTGTTTCTAGACGGAACGTGCGACCCTGGTCCTCCTCCCTCGTATGTCTGCGTTACCGCAGATTCCTTTAGGAGGAATCTA
This sequence comes from uncultured Candidatus Bathyarchaeia archaeon, assembly GCA_964584965.1. Taxonomy (GTDB): domain Archaea; phylum Thermoproteota; class Bathyarchaeia; order Bathyarchaeales; family DTEX01; genus JAGTRI01. The sequence goes on from CAZPBM010000068.1 coordinate 43,698, forward strand.
CCCTTTCAGGCCGCACACGTCGGTAACCGTCTGGTTTCAAGCACTTTTCACCCCCCTTCCGGGGCACTTTTCATCTTTCCGTCACCGTACTTGTTCGCTATCGGTCTAGGAGTGTGTTTAGTCTTGGAAGTTGATGGCTCCCAACTTCCTTCACCCAAGTCAGGGTAAAGTACTCTGGGACTCCGGCTCAACTCAGCTTGGTTTACGCTTACGGGGCTTTCACCCTCTATAGCAGGCCATTTCAGACCACTTCAGCTTGGCCAAGTGAGAGGCAGCCAGGCCCATAACACTACATTCCCCGTAGGTTTCCCTACAAGGTTCGGTTTGGACTTTTCCCGTTTCGCTCGCCGCTACTCAGGGAATCCCAGTTGGTTTCTCTTCCTCCTCCTACTGAGATGTTTCCTTTCGGAGGGTTCCCGCTCCCATGCAGGAGCATCACGAAAACCTTGCAGCCTTCGTGATAGGAAGTCCCATTGGGGTATCCTCGGTTCGAAGGCTACGTGCGCCTAGCCGAGGCTTATCGCAGCTTGTTGCGCCCTTCTTCAGCATCCTAGCCGAGCTATCCTCCAGACGGCGTGGCATGTCGAGCTTACTCGGTTCCAGCGTCTGTTTGACGTTTCGGCCTATGCGTGGTGTTCATTGTGGGATGATAGCTCCCACTTTCACCCTTCGCTCCTCACTGTTGTTGATGAGGAGGTGCATGTCAATTAAATTGCTGTGCAAAATTTTCGAATGCACAACTCGAGATATAAATTTTGCTGTCGTAGAATATAAATTTAGTGAAATCTCAACCATGACTTAACTAAGGTTTTGTTGAGACTTGTTCTGTTTTATATTGTTTCAAGCTTGTATGTGACGTTTAGCCCCTTAAGAGTTTGATGAACTGCATCGCTGAGTTGCAGGACGTCATCTATTGCTACCTTCTTCTTCCAGTCATAAACATGGTCATAATATCCCTGCATTGGTTCAAACCCCATCGTCCGTAACCTTTGAACGACTTCGGATGGAGCTGCTCCTTCACTGTTAAACCATATGGTTAGATATGTTTTCATACCAAAACTTCCTCACCGAGACTCAATTCATTTATATGTCAATGCAATGAATAAAACTTTCTAATTTTTGCTTAGCTAGTTACGTTAGGTTGATGAACGGTTAACCTCACAATGTTAATATCTTTCGAAACGTAATTTTTTACTATACGTATGTTCGTCTTTGAAATCATATTGAAGGCTGAAGAATGTCATGAGACTCGAACAGCGCTCTCCTAACGCCTTTAAGGATTTCTTTCTTTTTACACTATTTTTTCTTCTTTTTTCAACTATTCTCTTGCCAGTGACGAAGGTTTCTGCTGCCACATCGGGGTTGTACCGTTACGAGTTCATCGTGGACAGCGATGGGTTTACAATCGTCAACATTACGTATACCTCTCAAGAATCAAGCGGTTCATCATGGGTTCTTGTCCCACGGTTTTCAGAGTGGGTGAACAAAACAATAAAAGGCGCAATTACTGATTGGTCGCTGCGTGACTCGGCTAATGTGACAGACGGTTCGTTCTATTTTTATGAAGCATTTTTCTACTCGTTCATCTCTGATTCTATGGAATTCCAGTTGAACATACAATACAACATTTCTACTGGTGCAATGATAATTGAGCCGAACGGCATATTTTTTTCACCTCAAATTGGGTTCGAACCAGGTAACAGGTTTGAGGCTGTTGTGATTTTCCCTCAGGAATTTAAAGTAAACCAAAATGAGGCCTTGGCTTACGGAGACACTTATTCATATAACCCAAGCTCTTTTTCCTCTGGACGCGTATTTTTCGACGGCATTTCAGAAACTGAAAACCTACTTCGGTTAGAGATAGGATTCACGACGCCTGAACGAAAGCCCGACATGGTAGAGGTTACTAACGGTGTTTTTACTTTTGAAACAGTTTCAAGATACATTAAGTTTGCATCATCAATACTTGACCTTTATAATAGAACATACAGCAGCCTTGTTGACCTGTTCAACGTCACACTGGAAAAAGCTAATGTAAAATTCTTCATTCCAGACTTCGAATCACTGCTTTCGATAGGTGGTTATGTTCCCTTCACCTCAAACAGAATGGGAGACATCAACATTAACTTCGTTTTCACAAGATACGTGGAAGGATACATCGAAGTAATTGCTCTTCACGAGTTAGTTCACCATTTCCTATGGAAAGCAGGCGTCTCACCTAAGTCTCTATTATGGTTTCACGAAGGTATGGCGCAGTACGTGAGCATGGAAATCGCGAAACAAATGGGCTTTGAGGGAATGGAGGAAATAACGAGGCAGATGGAGGAGTCTGTTGCTTACCTGAAAGAGTTGGTCGGCGAAAATTTTGGGTTTATTCAAGACTGGTCGATGAACCGTCAACCTCAAAACATTGGATACTACTACACAGCTGCGTATTATGTTGTAAGGTCATTGGCTGTGGAAGATGGCGAGCTCGAATATTATGCACGGTTCTTCAAAATAATGAAAGGACAATTCATATCAAGTAACGCTGAGCTTGTCTATTACTTAAGCCTCGCATCCAACAAGTCAATTGCGGAACCCTTGAACAAGTTGGGTTTCAATATTCCCGATTTGTATTTGTATTCGCCTCTGCTTGAAGAAGCCATGAGGATTCTCGACGGAATTAATCCAATTTATCAGCCATACAAGTATCTTGCAAGGCTTCTCTATGAGCAGGCCTTGTCAAAAGCCAAACAGGACACGGTGGGTGAAATGCAGTTCTTTCTTACGGTGGCAATTATTGTAGCGAAGTTGGCGCCATTACTCACCATTACTACGGTTTCTGGAGTCTTGCTTGCAGTAATATTGTTACTACTTAAAAGCAAAGGCGTGTTCTGGAATTATTAAGGAGTCGAGTTTTCAAGTATTTTGGCTTTATTGTTCTCCGCTTCAGTCTGAACTTTTGTATAAAGGTTGTTTCCGTACGAGTCGATGCAAATAATTAATGGCCCGAACTTTTCAACTTCGAGTACCCAAATGGCTTCAGGCACTCCCAAGTCTAACCATTGAACGTCTTTGACGTTTTTCACATACTTGGAAGCCAAAACAGCTGCTCCTCCTGTGAAGGCACCGTAGACTGCACCAAATTCTTTTATAGCCCTTACCGTTTTTTCGCCCATTCCGCCTTTTCCAATAATTAACCTAACATCAAGATTTTTGATTACATCTCCTTCATAAGCTTCCATCCTCATACTGGTAGTTGGTCCTGCTGCTATAACAGTCCATCCTGTACTGGTTTGTCTAGCTAAAGGTCCGCAATGATATAGAGGAGTCCCATTAATCGGAAAAGGGATCTCCTTTCCATTTTTTAGGTATTGTAATATTCTCTTATGAGCGGCGTCGCGAGCTGTAAACAAGGTTCCAGTGAAATAGACGATGTCTCCAATTCTAAGTTTTCTGATGTCTTCTTCTAGAATTGGCGTTTTAAGTTCAATTTTCTTCATATAAATCCTTTCCAAAACTGTTAACGATATTAATTTTTATTGACTATAAGTCATGAACTCAACCCTTCCTTTTCCATCTATAATAGCTGTTGCTCTTCTGGCTGCCCAACACTGAAATGCAACTGCAACTGGGTAGGAAGCAGGGTGTCTGTGTGCATACTCAACCTTAACAGCAAGAGCCGTTGTGTCACCGCCCAAACCCATAGGTCCAATTCCAGTCTTGTTGACAGCCTCGTATAGTTCTCGTTCAAACTTGGCGATTCTTACGTCTGGGTTCATTTGGTCTAAAGGTTTTAGAAGAGCTTGTTTTGCAAGTTCCATCGCGGTGTTTGACCCCCCGCCTATTCCCACACCAATGATTGTTGGAGGACACGGCATACCGCCAGCCTCTATAACTCTGTCTATGATGAACTCTTTTACTGATTCCAATCCATCACTTGGTGTCATCATCCTTAATGCGCACATGTTCTCTGAGCCGCATCCTTTTGGGAAAGCGGTAATTTTCAAGAAATTGCCTTTTAGGATTTTCCATTGTATGTATGGAATGTGTCTGCCAATGTTGTTATTTGTGTTTTTTTGCGTAAACGGGTCAACGGCATTTGGGCGTAATGGTATTTCTTTAGTTGCTCGTTTAACTGCTTTGCGAATAGCGTCCTCGATTTTATGTAAGTCTCTGAATTTGGAACCAGCTTCAAGGTAAAAAGATATTATGCCTGTGTCTTGACACATAGGCGTACTTGTTTTTTCTGCCATTTCTATGTTTTCCAGTATTGCTTTGATCTGTGTTTTTCCAATCATGTTTCTCTCGTTGTTGTATGCGTTTTTTAGGGCTGTTCTCACGTCTTCTGGTAGCCTTGTTACTGATTGCCGTAAAAGATTCACTGTGACCTCTTCAATCAAAATGTTAGTAATCAACCATTTCATCCTCTTGAAAAGGCAGAGTTAAATTTCTGTCTTTATTTTCTTTCTTCGTCTAATTTAAATATCTTCGTGTTCTAGAATAAAGTAGAGATTTAGATGGACAGCGAAGAAAGTAAAAAAAAGTTTGCCAGCATAGATGAGATTCCTGGGTTAGGTCAATCAACCGCAAATAGGTTACGTGAAGTTGGCTTCAACACCGTGGAATCCTTAGCCATGGCAACTGTGAGAGAACTGGTTCAAGCAGGCATAGGAGAGCGGAAAGCCTTTGAGATAATTAACGCCGCGCGTTCCTCAAGTTCTTTGTCTTTTATAAGAGTTGACGAGCTTGTTGAAAAAAGGCAAAACGTTATGCGGCTAACGACTGGAAGTAAAAAGCTCGATGCGCTTTTAGGAAATGGAATCGAAACTCAATCGATTACTGAGTTTTATGGTGAATATGGATCAGGTAAAAGTCAAATCGCTCATCAACTATGTGTGAACGTTCAGCTTCCTATCGAAAAAGGAGGCTTAAACGGTGGTGCTCTTTACGTTGACACTGAAAATACTTTTAGAATTGAACGCATAACCCCAATGGCTAGGCATGTAGGTTTAGACCCGGAAGAAGCCTTTAAGCACATCATATTGGCTGAGGCTTACACGTCAGATCACCAAATTTTTTTGTTGGAAAATGCAGACAAGATTGTTAAAGAAAACAACATTCGATTAATCATTGTAGACTCTTTAACAGCACATTTCAGAAGCGAATACATTGGCAGAGAAAGCCTGGCGGAGAGACAGCAAAAACTCAATCAGCACATGCATAAACTTATCAGGCTTGCAAGAGCATTTAATGCGGTTGCGTTTGTGACAAACCAAGTTATGGCTAGTCCAGATGTGTTTTTTGAAGAGCCGGTTCGTCCTGTTGGCGGGCATATTGTTGCGCATACGAGCCACACGCGGATTTTTCTTCGTAAGGCAAAGCGTGGACCAGTTAGGATTGCTCGTCTTGTCTCTAGTCCTTATCTTCCAGAGGGTGAATGCCTTTTTATGATTACCGAAAATGGTATCGAGGATGTTGATGAGGAACAGCAGAGCGTGGAGTAACATGAGTGTTCCTTTAGTGCATTTAACACGGTTGTTTCAACTTCTTTCAGAAAGGAAGTTCGCTGAGGCTGAAAGGATTCTTGAAGGTATAACAGAAAGAATGAAGGGAGGTGGAATACAAGAATTTAACAGGGGTTATCTGGAAGCTTTAAGTGGGATATTCTTAACTTATCGGTCAAGTGGCGAGTCTTACGAGTTTTTCAGCAACCTTGACTTAAACGATGTTGAGGCGTTAAAAAGGCATTATATGGATTTTAAGCAGAGCAGTGAAAGCCCCTTTCATGCTGATTATGATAGAGGATACTTCTCAGCTTTAGCTGATTACATGCGTGTGGTCTTAAGAACGATAAAAGGTAAGACTGAAGCTGAGCTTAACCGTGTTTAAAGACTGTTTTGTATGGTATAGAGTAAAATCCACATGAAAATCCACGTTATAACGTATATGCCTACTCCTGTTTTCGTGATTGTTGTAAGATTCTCGACTTTTTCGATGAATATGCGCCTTAAAAGCCAGTCCGCGCTGAAATAGACCATGAGACCTATGCCGATACCGGCCACAAGGTTGTTTACACCTAATGCTAGGCATAGGACAGCTGTTAGTATTCCAAGCGCAATCTTAATTGTGTAGATAATGCTTAATGTTTCCAATTGCTTATCTTCCTTAGGTGTCTATGTTGAAGGAGGAGATGAACAGCTTCGACATCGCAGCGGTCACCGTAGAATTAGACCATAAACTTAGAGACTTCAGAGTTGATAACATTTACCAAATAAATCCTAAAACCTTACTTTTAAACTTTCATGGAAAAGAAGGTGCACGTAGCAGTCTGTTGATAGAAGCGGGGAAAAGGGTCCACATTACTTTTTACGAAATAAAGAAACCCTCAAAGCCTATGAAGTTCTGCATGGTTCTTAGGAAATACTTACGAAACGGCGTGGTTGAAAAAGTTGAACAGCGCGGGTTTGAACGGATTGTTGAGTTGAGCATTATAAACAGGGGTGAACGGTATCGTCTTGTAACTGAGGTTTTTGGCGACGGAAACGTTATTCTGGTGGATTCAGATGAAAGGATATTACAAGCCCTGAGTTACAAAAGAATGCGGGACAGAAACATTCTTCGAGGAGAAACATTTCATTACCCACCTCAAGTCGGTATAGACCCGAGAACTCTTAACCGCCAAAAACTGGCTGACTTAAAAAGTTGCGGATCAACTGAGGTTGTTAAGGCGCTTGCTAGGTTCTTATGTATTGGCGGATTTTACGCTGAGGAAGTTCTCCTCCGTTCTGGGATACCTAAGAATAAACCATGCGTTTCTCTTAGCAATGAAGAACTTGACTCTCTTTTCAAGAGTTTGCAAAGCCTTTTTTTGTTAGTTCAAGATGGGCATTTTAAACCGTACATTTATCTTGATGAAGATGGGAAGATGGTTGATGTTGCTCCCTTTCTTTTAAGGAGATACGCGAGTTTTAAATGCGTTCAGTTCGATGATTTTAACAAAGCTTTAGATGAGTTTTATTCGAAAACTTCAGTTGAAACACAAATCCAAGTTGATAAAGACTACGCTGACCAAGAGGTTGCAAGGCTTGAAAGAGTTCTAAAAAAACAAGAGGAGACGCTGCGTGAATCTAAACAGAAGGCTGAAATTTATAGAAAAATAGGCGATTCAATATACCAGCATCTTGGTGATTTTCAGCTTCTTCTCGAAAAGGTAATGACGGAAAAAAGAAGTGGTAAAACCTGGAAAGAAATATGTGAGGCTATAGTAAAGGAGAAAAGCGAATTAAGGATCCCATCTATTTATTTTGAGGATCTTAACCCGCAGACTTTGATGCTGCAAGTTTCGGTTGACTCTCAATCTTTTGACCTGAATCTTAAGCTTTCAGCGCAAAAAAACGCTGCTGAGTATTATGAGTTGGCGAAGAAGGCGGAAAAAAAAATTGAGGGCGCCCAGAAAGCTATTGAAACAACAAGAGGACAAGTAGAAAAAGCTAGGCTTCTAGGAGCTGAAAAGATTGAGAAGACTTCTTTGGTATCTCATGTTAGTAGGAAAAGAGAGTGGTTTGAGAAGTTTCGTTGGTTCTACTCGTCAGAAGGGCTTCTTGTAATTGGCGGTAGGGATGCGACAACAAACGAAATTATTATCAAAAAACATGTTGAACCATACGACATGGTCTTTCACGCTGGGATTCAAGGAGCACCATTCGTCGTGATAAAAACTAAGGGGGCAACGCCCTCGGAGCAAACCATTAAAGAAGCAGCGAAGTTCGCAGCCTCGTATTCAAGCGCTTGGAAAGCAGGCATGACTTCTGTTGATGTGTATTGGGTTTGGCCTGAACAGGTTAGTAAAACTCCTCCTTCAGGTGAATTTTTGCCAAAAGGTGCCTTTATGATTTATGGGACTAAGAATTACGTTAAAGGCGTAGTTTTGGAAGTTGCAATAGGCTTGATTGGGGAAGCTCAAAACTTCAGAGTCATCGGCGGACCGCCCGAAGCTGTTGCTCATCATACAGGAACCTTTGTTAAACTGGTTCCAGGAAAAGAAACCAGTGGAAAACTTGCAAAACAAATACGTGAGAGACTTGCGAATTTTTCATCCGAGAAAATTAGGCAGGAAGTTCAAAAGTTGCCTTTGGAGGATATTCAATGGTTTATCCCTCCGGGGGGAGGAACCATAAAATAGGCATCGTTAGGAATTGTGTTTTTTCTTGTTCCGTGCATGTTGAAACTTTTTTCTTTTTATAGGCTCTGTGGAAACAATGTGGAATTGTGGATTCAGTGATTGTGCTTAAAGCTTTCATGTGTAGACTAATCTAATTATGCTTTGGTTTGATTAAGGTTGCTTTTTTTACGGATGCGTGTCTTTTCATTGTGTCTTTGATATTTTGTACAATCCGTTGTTTTTTTCAGTTTTGAAATTGGTTCCTAAAAACGTTGTTGCGAGCCACATGTTTGATTCGATGTGTTCGGTTAGCATCCGTGTGAGATACTCAGATTCGTCCTCTGCTAATGCTATGAATGGAATGAGCATGTCAGCTAAGTGCACATCAACCGTTGCCTTTGCCTGGATTTCAATCAGCAAGTTTTTTATGGCTTCATAGGCAACTTTCTCACTTGGTTTATGTATCTCGCCGATCGAATCGCTGCCTAATATCGCGTTGGTGTCCGTCGTGAACCAAAGGACTAATGAGCTTCCTTTCTGCAAAGGGTTTGAAAAGTCATTGACTACTTCGATTTTTGGATGGTAACCGTGAGGTGTTAAAAGTCTCTCTGCCTCTTTTGCTTGGCGCATGGCAACATTTCTGTTAGCTAGGAAAGTACAGACTGAGATGCCTTTGACTTCTGTGATTTTTCCAAATTCCGTTCGTTTAAATGGAAGCACTTTTGTGCAAGGCTGAACATCCAATGTAACTTCTCCCATGCCTTTTGGGTAATAGCCGTATTTGTTAACCTTAAGTGTTGCTTTCACACCCATCTGTTCCAATGTTGAAAGTAAGACGAAACGTATGTAATTTATTGTAGGGGAATGAAGGACATCGGTTCCTCCTTTTGAAATTGTAATGCTCACAGGTTGCTGTGCAAAGATGCACATCGGCAAAACCGTTAAAATTAACATCGGAATGCTTCCCGCGGTTCCAATCTCAGCTTTTATTTGCCCACCTACGATTTTCCTTGGTTCAAACCATAGTTCTTCTGAACCCAGGAAGGCGCCTTTGATAGTGGCGTTGCAAAGTCTTGCAGCTGCCAGAACAGCTTCTAGGTGTTGAGGCCTAAGTCCAGGTTCGCTTCGTCTTTTGCGGATATTAAAAATATGCAATGGCTCTCCTGTGATTGCAGCTAAAGCCACGGAAAGTCTAAGAATTGTTCCGCTTCCGCTCTTTTGGCTTCCATTGATCTCTATCATCTAAATCCTCACATAATACTAGACTAGGTAATCATTTTTTCTTTGAAAAAGGAGTCTTCAGCTTTTTTATATAAATAATAGGGGATAGGGTTTTTCCTTAATGGCAGACGAGGAACCTACTTTGCTTTAGACAGTTCTTCGCATCTGGATTTCACTGACTCATAAGTCTTTTTTCGAAGTAATTCGCCAGACAAATTTGCTCCTCGGATGATCTTTAACCGCTTGGACAGTTCTGTGTCTCCTAGAGAAGAGACCCAAGCTTCAAAATCTCCTCTTTCAGTGTGAAACTCTATTATTTTTGTGTCCAAAGTCTTAAGTTTCTCACAAAAATCGTTTAGATTGTCAGACATTATATTTGTAGGTTGACCAATTCCCCAGTAGAAATGGAAGGCTTTGTCTTTCTCTGTTTTACTTAAAATTTTTCTTGCAAGATTCTTTTCCGTTGCTGGAAATCCGAGTGCCACCCTGCCAGATGAAGTTATGGTGTATTCGTTATTTGCGTCTTTAACAATAAAGCCAGCCTTTACTAAGCCTAAAAGATGCATATTAACGACGCGTGGTTTCAACCCAAGCTTCTCAATAATTTGTTTTGAGCTAAGAGGCACCTCGTTAACCCACAGTAATTCGAGAATATCCGCTTTGGCTTCAGACAATTTTTCCATACGTTTCCCCCAAGTTGGGTAATAACTTTCCTAATTAAGGATATCGGAGGTCAGTAATTAATGTTATTTAATTTGGGATCCTTTTACTTAAAAGCAAACGTTCGTATTATCATTTTATGAAAAATGTTTGGTTCTGCACGTAGGGCTTAGGTTCTAGCTGTACATGCTTAGTACTTTTCTTATTCCGTTAATTGTCACGTGGTATCTTTCCGACCCGTCTCTGTAGGTTTTTTGTATATACTGTGTGCTGATAAGTTTGTCAAGATTTTCTCTTACTTTCTGTGGCTCCATAACTGTCCACTGTGAAATTTCCTCTATAGACATCGATTTCTCTGAGCTTATAGCTCCAATGTTGTGAAGTAGGCAGAGAAAATAAATCTCGTCAGGCATCGAGTATCCTCTTAAACCCAATCCATGTCACCGTTCACACGTCTTTTTATATACTTCTGAAACCTTTCTAGCCACCGACTCCCAGCTATATTCTTCATTAACCTTCTTTTTAGCATTTTCTATAATCCAATCAGCATATCCATGGTCAGACAGAACCTTGTTCACGCACCAAGCGAAGGATTCGGGATTTTCAGAGTATGCAAGCATTCCAGTTCTGTCGTGTTCAATGATTTCGGAAAGGCCTCCAACATTTGAGGCGACAACTGGGACGCCTGCTGTCATTCCCTCCAAAGCGACGATCCCGAATGGCTCATAAATTGAGGGAATTACTAAAACATCAGCGCTTTTTAATAGTTCTATGCGTTCAGAATCAGGGATGAAGCCTAAGAAACGTATCTTGTTTCCGTATCCAGTTGCAGTCGCCATGCTTTCTAAATTGCTGCGGGACCATCCATCTCCTACTATGAGAAACTTGGTTTCTCCGTGGTTTCTTACGATTAACGGTATGGCTCTGATTAGGTACTCCACGCCTTTTTGAGGAACCAGCCTTCCAATGAAGACAACGAGCTTCTCGTGTGGCATAACTCCATAACGTTTTCTTACAGCCTCCTTATCTACGTCAACAACGTATTCATGAGTGTCAATTGCGTTGGGTATTATGCTTACTTTTTCTTGTGGAAGGTGGAAGTGGTTGACGACTTCTTTCATCATAAAATTGCTGCACATTATCACGGACTTCGCCTCGTACATCATCCACCATTCTAAGCCGTCAATCATGTAAGAATCTGGACTTTTGAGATGTTGCACTCGACCAACTTCGGTGCTGTGAACAGTGCAGACCATAGGCTTGTTCAGGTAGTTCTTTGACGCTATCCCAGAAGGAGTTGTCAGCCAATCGTGCACGTGAATTATGTCAAAATCGATTAGATGGCTTAAGGCTGCAACCCTTTTTTCCATGAAGTGGTTAAAAATTAAGGTCCACGTTATGAAGTTAGGGTGCCCAAGTTCGATCTTTACGCGGTGCACCTTTACACCTTCCACATCCTCGAAGTCAGAAACACCGGGAAACTCTAGGGTAACAACATGCATTTCGTGACCTAGTTTTGCTAGCGCCCTTGTCAAGCCATAACAGTGTCGAGCTATGCCTCCCACGATTCTAGGAGGAAACTCCCAAGTTAACATGCACACCTTCATTTTTGTGTGGCCACGCTTCATATTATGACTTTTTGTGTTAAGAGCTTTATTGTCAATGTACAACTTAGCGACAAAAATTATTAGATTTCTGAAGGTTTAGGTAACAAGAGACTATTCAAGTCTTTAGAGATGTCGTCAACGCGGCCATCCGTTAAATAGGTGTAAACTTCTTTATGTACATCAGATCTTTTCTCCCAGTCCCAAATTTTTTCTGCGGATTCCCTGCAGTTTCGAGCAATCTCATCTGGGCTTCTACCCTTGTAGTTTCCTTTATAGAATTGGATTATTTTCTCAGCTGTTTCCTGCGGATCGTCTGGGTTTATCCATATTCCGTTGAATCCGTCAACAACTTTTTCTCGAAGCCCACCCATACCTACTGCTGGAACAATGCCACAGGACATGGATTCAAGGTCTACTTGTCCCTGAGGCTCGTACCTCGATGGAACCAACGTAAGGTTCCAAGAGTTGATGACCTTGATTTTTTCTTCACCCGTATAGAATGTGTTGTCAACGAACACTTTGTTGCTAACGCCTAATTCTCGAATTCTGTCAGTAAAATTGTAATAATAATAGTTCTGCGGTTCAGTCTTTGTCACCACATGGAATTTCACTTCTGGAATCTTTTTAGTCAAAATCGTAGCAACTTCGGGTATAACGTCTATTCCCTTCACGGGCGTGCATCTTCCAATGAAACCTATTGTGAATCCTTTCTTCTCAACATTCGGCAACGGCCTATACTCGTTGATGTCAACGCCGTGATAAATGGCAAAAACTCTATCCTCCACCTCTCCAAACTTCATTCCGTGAGCTTTTAACCCAAAGAGGTACTCCTTCCTGTGGATTCGGCTGACCGTGAAAAGAGCTGAGCTGGGAAGCCTATGTAAGATTTTGAAGGTCAAGGGGAATTCAAGGTCGCGGATTAAACGAAGCCCCTGGTAGAACGAGGCGCCGTAGTCTCCTTTCACCATCAGCCTAAAATCAGACAGGTCAAGGTTGTTAGATGTTCCGTTCACATTGAAGTGTTGAATTCCGCCTATTCTGCCGGGTTCAGTGGAATGGATGAAAATTGCCTGAACCAAGTCAGGGTGCAACCAAGCGTTCAGTCCGCTCCTTAAATAAGACATCCAATCGTGTGGAGAGAAAATGTCTGTTTCTGCCATCCTGAAGGGTGATGGAACAGCACCAAAGTTTGTGAAGTATCGGGGAACAACGTATATCTCCGAAGGTGTCAAATAATCCACTTTGATACCGTATTGGTGCAGAATATCGTATGTCCAGGCGTAGGCTACGTCCAAGTCTACGTCGGTTGACGGTCGCCTTATGATGACTCCCCTAAAATCTTCCCTTGTCGGGAGCTCTGGACTAAACCGCATAGAGAAGGTTTTAACGTCAAACCCCCTTTTAACAAGCCTTGGATACAGGTTGTTATGAAAAGTTGACAGTCCACCTACAGCTCCAACGCCAGCTTCGTATGAGTCTACCCTTAGTCGAATTTGCAATCGGATTTCAACTCATTTAAACAATTGATTTAGCACAACCTAAAGAATTCAGGCTGACAAATTAAGGTTATTATGCATATTTAGAGTTTGTGAAATGCCAGTTCTCATGAGAGATGCATGCCTCAACGCGGGACTCTTAGTTTATGTCTAACTTAGGTTAAAAGTCGCTAAGCATGTTTCCTCGTCTATGCTTCTGATGTGGAATCCTCTGAAATGTGTGTGATCACCAGCCAGAGTTGCGATAAGCTTGAAAGAGAATGGAATGGTTCGGCTTTTTGTTTGTTGGAAATTGTTTGTTGTTGTCTGTGCTTGTTGTTGAGGGGGAGGGGGGTATATATAGTCGGGTCAGCTTTTCTGACCATCTGCTTAAAGCTCAGGGGGCATGGGGTTGTTTGATGTAGCAATACTGTGTTGTTGAGGATTTTGGAAATCATGGAAAGCTTAAGTATGACGGCAGAATCCCTTTTTAGGCATTGTTCAGTTAGTTGCCTTTTTCATTTTTGTTTCTGTGTTTTTTCTTAAAGGCTGGTTTTTCAAATAAGTTTTTTAACTTGCGTTCATGTTTTTTGGTTTAAACGGTATTGGTGTTCTAAAATGAGTGGCTCTCTTGTGGCTTTGCTTAGGGGAACCGATGGTAAAGAGTTGGCTTATAGAGCTTTAAGCGCTATTTCCGCTGACGAGGTTATTTCGATTAGAAAAAGGTTTCTGGTAAAAGTGAACATAACAATCATGAAGACAGCTGCTGAGGGCATAACGACAGACCCAATGATGACGGAGGGCATAATAGAATATCTTAAGGACCATGGAGCCAAGGACATTGCTATTGCAGAGGGAGGCGGATGCGATGTAACTCGAGCTTACCAAAAACTAGGATTCAACGAAATAGCCAGCCGCCAAAATGTTAAACTTATAGACCTTAATCGGGAAGAGGGAGTCCTCAAGAAAGTTCCTATTCCACATTATATCTCGGAGTTCTGGATTGCTAAGCCTGTTCTGGAATATGACTGCTTAATCAGTGCTCCGAAGCTTAAGATTCATGCATTGGATTGGCAAGTCACGTTGGCCATGAAGAACCTGATGGGTCTTCTAGCACGAGGAAAACGTGGTTCAATTCACCGCGAGGACCGTGGAATAGTCGATCTGCTTCAACTTCTTAAGCCTGACCTTTCAGTCATCGACGGGATTATTGGCGGTGAAGAACATGAGCTGCGGAGTAAACCAGTCGAAATGAACGTGATTATTGCTGGAAAAGACTACGTGGCAACAGACGCTGTTGGAGCTGCAGTCATGGGATTTTCAGAACATGAACTTCCAAGGCACATAAGACTATCTCAGGAAATGGGGTTTGGAACATGCGCCCTAAGCAAGATAAAATTAGTAGGCGATGTCACAATTGATGATGTGAAAAAGAACTTTAAAAGAAGTGGGTCACACTGGCTTTGGTGAGTAAGCCACTAATCTTCATTAACAGTTTCTAATATGCTATATTCGTGTCCCGACTAAGAGAAGGACGGCTGTTTTGTTTCCAGTGTTAAAGAAGCCGTGAGGCACCTTTGCTGGTAGAAAGATTGCGTCGCCTGCTTTAACTTTAGCTTTTTCGTCTCCAACTTGAACTGTTCCTTCTCCTCTGAGGACAATGTAGACTTGTTCTGCGTCCTCGTGAACGTGAACTTGGTTTGTTCCTCCAGGCTTCAATGTCAACCTTGCAAAGTTTGTAAACGACTTCATGGAGTCAGGTTTTGTTTCTCCAAACTTGCTTCCGTGAGCGTCTGACTGCCAAAAAACCTGATACAGAGTTGAGCCTCCATGAATGTCTTCAAGGGTTTTTTTCTTTATTTTCGTGATGTGTTTGATGTACATTTTTTCGCTCCTTTTCAACTTTGCATTAATATTAGATTTGATTCTTTCTATAATGTTTTCGTTGTTCTCTCTTTTATATGAACATCTTTTTTACCACATATATACCAGCGTGTTAGAAAGACATTTTCCTTCGATAATTCGTTTTGCACACAGTAATTGTTGGAGGCATATTGTTGTCCGAAAAGTTTAGGCAAAAATGGGAAGAACCCTCAAAAGGGCTTAAATCTCTTCGCCGAACACAGCCTTTGAAGCCTCAAATTACGCGTGTTCTAACACGTGTTGAGGCTCAAAGCGAAAGGCTTAGTGAATATATAAGCAGATACGATTTTCGGGACAAGGAGATCTTCGAAAAAATTGTTCAAGCGCAACAAAGACACGACAATGCCCATGCCAAGATGTTAGCAGACGAATTATCTGAGGTACGTAGACAGAAAAATGTTCTCATGCATTCCAAGCTTGCGTTGGAAAATGTGTGCCTCAGATTACGCACAGTTTACGAGTTTGGAAACACCGCCTCGTCAGTTTCAGGAGTAGTTAAAACTCTTAAGAGCATCAGAAATGGTATTGCAGGATTGTTGCCTGACATTGGAAATGAAATATTCCAAGTTGAAAACATGCTTGGAAACATGGTTGTTGACATCGGTGGAACAATAGACGCATCCTACGACTTCACACCAGTAAGCGAAGATGCGAATAAAATTCTAAGAGAAGCTGCAGTTGTAGTAGAAAGTCGAACTAAGGAAAAACTGCCCAGCTTAGGTGTCCCACAAGAAGGCGACTATTTAAGTGGAGGGTCAACTGAAAATAATCAAACGTAAAAAATTCTTTGTCCCTGAAATTATGCGTAGTTCCCTGTTAGAGCAGGCCTAATTGGTTGAATCCCTTCCGCACCAAGTTAAACTCTTCGTCTGTAGCAGGAAGAATTGGACGCTTAGTCACGCCGACGTCTATTCCTCTTTCTTTAAGTAGCCTGTGGCAGATGGCAATGGTGGACTTCGCTGAAGTAAGTATCTTCCGAGCTTCAACAGCTTTCATTTGAATCTTTACAGCTTCATCATAATTCTTTCTGGTAATTGTGTTGTAAAGCTGGACAACAAGCTCTGGAAAAACGTTTGCGGTCCCTGAAACGCATCCTTTTGCTCCTACCATCATTGCGGGAAGGAGAAGAGCTTCTGTGCCAACCATAAACGTGAAGTTTTCTCTTTTCCCTAATTCGATGATGAAGTGCATAAAATCGACTAGGCTGAAGCTGCTGTCCTTGATTCCCTGAACTCCAAAGTCAGCCATCTTAGTAAGGATTGACGGAGTTATTGTGAAACCAGATGTTCGCGGAATATTGTATGCATAAACGGGAATCCTTACGGCTCTAACAATTTGTTTATAGTGCTCCAGAATGGCAACTTCATCGTAACTATAATAGTAAGGAGGCACAACTGCAACAACGTCGACTCCAACCTTTTCCGCGTGCTTCGCCAATTTCACAGTTTCGTCAGTGCTCGCTGCGCCTACCTGAGCTATGACTGCAATGCGGCTTTTAAGATGGTTCACGGTTACCTCAATAACCTTCTTGCGCTGCTCAGTGGTCATAAGTGGCCCAGACCCATATGTTCCACATGGAAAAATCCCATGAACTCCCTTCTCAACTTGAAAATCCAAAAGCCGCTTCAATCCTTCTTCGTAGACTTCACCGTTCTCAGTAAACGGCGTAATAAGTGGCACAACAACACCCTTGATTTCAAGCTTAGACAACTCATGTCTCTCCGTGCTCGTTAAGTAAAACGATGTATCTTGATTTATGCATTATCTATAAAGCCTTTTACTATTTTGCACATTTTTGGAAAAATGTACATGATACTTCAATATTGACTCGAAACACATCGCAAGGATTGATGAATAGTTAGTTCCCTTAATAGTTGCTGGGAATAATGGTCAAAGAAAAACGTGGTATTGCGAAAAAGGTTTCTAGAATTTTTCGTAGTGAACAATTTCAGACATTGTCTTTCTAGCTTTCGGATTGGGGGTCTCAGCTGGGTATCCTAGCGGAGTTACAGCGACAACTTTTACGTGTTCAGGAATGTGCAAAACCCTTTTTATGGTTTCGTCGGCGCCTAATCTGCCCATCCAGCATGTTCCTAAACCGAAATTCGCAGCTGCCAAGACAAGGTGTTCGAAGGCGATGGCAAGGTCAACCATATACCACGTCGGCGAAACATCAGCATCTCCACAGCCAACAATAACAACAGGCGCCTCTGCTGCCCAGCTGGAAATTCCTAGCTGTTTCTTTGTCTCCGGGTTCTTGACAACTATAAAGTGCCACGGTTGACGGTGACCAGCTGATGGTGCGAGCCTAGCAGCCTCTAAAATCTGGTTGAGAATCTCGTCTGAAACGGGGTCAGGTTTATATCGCCTTATGCTTCTACGATTTTTCACAACTTCCATAAAGTCCAACTTTTGACACCATCCATAAAGATCAATACGCAGATAAGGATATTAAAATTCCGCAATTTGAAGAGAACCTTTTGTTTCAAAAAATTTCCAGCAGTCAGACAACGTTACACGTTCTTTTCTTCAGTTATCTCCAAAAGAAGCACTATGGCTGTTGTAACGTATTCAGCGCATTTTTTCTGGAAAACATTATCTTCCATCGCCTTTTCATACTCAACAGGGTCAGAAAGATTGTATCCAATAAGATCCCTGCAAAGAACGCTGCCATTTCGTTTTTCAAACTCTAAAAAATCTTCTTGAAATCTCGTATGTCCTAAGCCGCTTTTCCGCTGAAGGCTCGTCGGTTCCAAACTTTGCCCCCAACGCCACGATGCCGCCTGTTAATGCACCACAAACAGAGCCGCATCTTCCTATGCCGCCGTCAAAACCTGTGGCGATCCTAGGAACTAATTCGTCTTTAATTTCCCAATGCCCAAACATTGTGAGCAAGACGCTTTGGCTGCAATTGAAACCTTTCAAGAGGAGGCTTGAGGCTTTTTGGCCTAAATTTTGTTTGTCAATCAAAGACTGGGGCTCCTATTAATTTCTAGATTAATGGCACTTTTTGGTTAATAGGGTATTTATATTAAAAAATTATGTTCAATACCCTCTCAACATTATCATTAAGAAAAGAAAGTACAAGAAAAGCAACATTAATCCTTCTCTCCAACTAATTCTTTGGTTTGTCAGAAAATACCAAATGAACAGGTTGGCAATAATTGAGAATATAACCAAGTTTGAGAAGGCAGCCATGTTAACCGTTAAGCTGGAACTAATTAATGCTACTCCAAGAATTAACGTAATGTTTATGAACCCGCTTCCAATGACGTTGCCCAGTGCAACTTCTATATGCCCTTTCTTTGTTGCATCGATGCTTGTCACAAGTTCAGGTAAACTTGTTCCAAAAGCAACAATCGTGGCTCCAATAACGATTCTGGGAACACCAACTTCGATAGCGATGTAAGAGGCGGATTCAACAATAAAATATGAGCTAGCAACAACACCTGTTGCTCCAAGAAAAGTCCACGCAATATACTTGTTAAGCATCTGCTTGCCAGCCTTGGAAGTCTTTGCTTCTTTCTTCTTTTCTTTTCCAGCTCCTCCTCTGGAAAGCTGAATTGAGTTGTATACAAAGAGAATAATGAGAATTAAGCCGATGAACCTACTTGCTTCTCCTATGTATACAAGGGCTAACGGAATTATTGAGGCGATAAAAAGGCCAAAATATAGGCTTTGTGCCTCCTCTCTTTCAAATGAAGTTGGAAATGTTAACCTACCTGAGTTTTTAATGGCAACTAAAAGGAAGCAGATGCCGAGTATCAAGCAAATGTTTACGATGTTTGAACCTAAAACGTTGCCAATTGCAACGCTGATGTTTTCCTGACCTATCGCAGCGAAAATTGACACGGACAGTTCAGGTAAAGACGTAGAAAAGGCAACAAGCAGAAATCCTATAGTCGTTTTTCCAAGGCCAGTTACGTCGGCAACTTTCACTGAGTTGTCTATTGTTACGTCGCTGGATTTGTCTAGAGCGAAAAGAGACGCAATAAGTATCGCAATGTTTCCCAGCAGTCCAGCTTCTTCAAAGATTGCGTTAACCCCCATAGAGGTTTGCAAAAAATAACAATTGAAACCATATATATTTTTCTATTTTACAATATAGAATTCTTACAACAACTTGGATAATATGAACAACATAAATAAAATTAGTTCATAAAGCCAAAGAAACATTTATCATATAAAAGATTTACATGCATTATTTCTGAAATGACAAACAAGCGAGAAAATCTACTTTTGTTGGCACAGTCTTTTTTGTTTGAAGGGTTTCTCTTACAATTTTCATGTGATACCAAACTAGTTCTTTGCCGTTAGGTGTAAGGTTGAAAACTTTTGTTTCGCCATTGTTTTCTTCAAATAAGAGACCGTGAGCAACGAGAAACTCCGTGTGTTTCTTTAATCTCTTCCAAGTTAAATTTGCACGATACATTATGTGCGTAGGTTTATGTCTGCCTTCAGAAACAGCTTTGAGAATGTCAATGTATATTTCGAATTGAGACCGTCTAGACATGGGAGACAGTCACCGTGAAATTTCAACTCCTCGAAAAACCAATAATAAGCTTTCTATTATGCAGAAATATACGGAAACACAAAAACATAGAAAAGTCTAAACGATAACGAACCTCTTAACTAGAAAGAAAAGATAGTGGATAAAAAAAATTAAAGTTTAAGGGCCGTTGACTTCGAGTTTTTCTCAACTTCTTCAGCCGTAACTTCTCGTCCTAACGTGTCTGAAAGATAGATGCCCTCGCTGATAAGCATCGTTTGAAGCGCAACCTGAGCTGTAGGAAGCAGTTGAACAAAGCCTCTTAACGCCGCAACCCAATGATGTTGAGGCGAATCGTAAGCATTCTCATTTTCTCGAAGCTGATGCCACCTCCAGTCTGCAGCGTCAAGGTTAAAGGTTGCGTCCATATCCATGTCGCCAAACGTCGTGTGGAAGCTGAATGGATACAGCCGAATGCCGCCTTTGGAACCTAATATGTAGCTGCCTTCAAACGGGTTTAGATGAACAGCCCAAGATTCAATAATATCAAGCGTTAATCCTCCCTCAAATCGAACCAGTCCTAGGCCAAGCTCCTCAACATTGTAGCCACTTGCCTTCCTTCTACCTTCGTCCATGTCGGTTTCTTGATAGATCTTTCCGCTGATACGTTCAACCTTCGGCAAATTCAACAAATAGTTCATTTGAGCGATGTGGTAGACGCCCACATCGTAAAGTGCTCCGCCAGCTGAAATGTGTTTCTGGACAAAGTTCATCGAGCCGTAACCATCCACGTAAGGACGACCCCTTCGACGGAAGCCTGTTGACCTAGCATGATAAAGGTGCCCAAGTTTTCCTTCATCAATTAAACGTTTAGCTGCCTTCGTCTCCTTTGTGAACAGTGTCGAAAGTTGAATACTGAGCTTTCGGCCATACTTCTGAGATGCCTCAAACATTGCTTTAGCATCAATGTATGTCCCCGCCATAGGTTTCTCGCAGTACACGTTTTTTCCTTTCCGCAACGCTTCAATCGTCACAGGAGCATGCAGATTGTTGTGGAGACAAACATCAACCGCCTCAATGTCGTCGCGGTCCAACAGTTCACGGAAATTCGTGTATGTTGAAGGAATCTTGAACATCTCAGCAACTCTTTTCAGTTCAGATTCGTTGATGTCTGCGGCGGCAACAACCTCAACTTCAGGTATCTTCGCATAGTTACTTAAGTGGGCTTTTCCTATCTGTCCCACACCGATTATACCAATCCGAGTCTTGGATTCCATTTCCTTTTTTCTCCTGAACAATCGTGATTTGGATTTGTGTGTTATTCCTACTAAGAGCTATTTCTGTGTTTCCTAAAAAAATGACCAATCTTGTTTAGAAAGTAATTACGTCAGTTAATCTATTCATTGATTGACCATTTCAATTTCCATTTTGTCTTTTTTGTTTTCTGTAATGTTCCTTCATGTAATAAAATAGGTCATAGATCCGTTCAACGTCAATTTCTCTAGCCTTTATAATGCTGGTTTCGCTCGAATACTCGAAAAGGAAAGATGGTTTTCTCAGCCTTTTGAGTAATTCAAGGTTTTCAGCAATTACGCCACTTTTATTCACCCAAATAACAATTGCGAAGTCACAATCCTCAATCATTCGTCGCTCTCTTTCTTTCAGGTTTCGACCATACTGAAAATCTTTCCAGTTACCTGCGTTATACCTTATTTTTACTGCGTGTCCAACGACCACGTTTCTGTATCCTTAAAGGCAAGGTAATCTTGGAACAATCTGCATGCTCCATAAGCCTCGCCTACGATAATTGTCACCTCGCTGTTTATGGCTTCGTCTATTCTTTCTTTTATCTCAACAGGTAATTCCTTTGCCCTAAAGGCACTGCTTCCCATTAATAGTAACTTTTTTGTTTTTGACTCTGCCTTCCTTCTCATTTAGGTTAGCCTTTTTTCAGAAAACTGAAAGTCACTCGACATGAATAGAGAACTCTTTATATTTTTGGTATAAAAAGATTTGATTAAGCCTTTTGATCCTTGTTGTTTAGCAAATTACTTTTCGGAGGGTTGTATTCCTCTCAAAATCAGGGCATTCATTAACACAACACCTATCGTTCCACCTATGACCCCGCCTACAGCGTGTAAACCAGCCCAACCCAAAGTGCCTCCCCAATTTTTTAATGCAGCTGGCGTCATGAAGAAGGATGCTATTATGATTCCAGCTGTTGCTGCTGATAGTACTGAAATTGTGAACAGGCTGATTGATCCAACGAGTTTTTTGTTGAACATCCGTTTATGACCTATTATGAAAGCTAGTATGTCAAACATGATAGAGGCAGCAGTAAAACCGAGGAAGTGCATAGCAGTAGGCATGAAAATGAAGTTTATTATTGTGGCAATAATGCCGACCATTGTTGCTGTTCCGAGTTTTCTGACGTACCACGTTGCAAGGATTATTGATGAAAATCCAATCAGATCGCACATGAATGGAAGATGAAATATTTGGAAGAAGATTGGTGAAATCAGAGAGTTCAAGACTCCCCATAGTGCTGCGAACACTGTTATTGCTGCGATATCCTTTGTTTTGAAGTAGGTCATGTCCGTCACCAGTTGAATAACACGTTTTATAAAAAACGTAACACCTCACTTATAAGCCTTTTCCGAATTTATAATAAACCATGAATGAAGAACAATCAACAACAGTAGGCGTAGTTCGATTCAGCGTGTCTCTTCCGCCAAAATTAGTGAAAGAATTTGACGCAGTGTGGAAAGAAAAAGGCTACGACAACAGGTCAAGAGCCGCGCATGACGCCTTCCGCAACTTTATAAGCGAACATAAATGGACTTTCAGCTCAACAGAAGAAGTTGCAGGTGTAATTGTCATAATTTACTATTTGGACAAACCAGGTTTACTAAACCGTATTGTCGAGGTTCAGCACAGCTTCGAAGGCATAATCTCGTCTACAATGCATATTCACTTAGCAAGAAACAAATGTTTAGAAATAATAGCGGTTAAGGGAAAAGCTAAAGACGTTAGAGAACTTGGCGATAAACTTAGTACATTAAAGGGCGTAAAGGAAACAGAATTTGCGGTTACAACGCCTTAAGTTCAGTTCAAAAACATTATCAGAGTTCAAAACATTTTCAACTAGTTAAGGTAATGTTGCTGAATCGAGTTTCGGTTTGATGCCTTTGCATAAATTAATTCTCAAGAACAATTATTGTGTCAATGTTGTTTTGCTTATCTTTCGGAACAGTGACCGTGAACCCTTGCCTGTGTTTATGAATTTGAACACTTACGTCGTCATCCATTAACCAAGCATTTAAAACCCTCTTAGCGTCAAAAGGAACAAATATTTTATCCTCGCCTCTCCAGTCAAGAACGTGCAAGAAGATTCTATTCTTTTTACAGGTTGCCACATAGCTCTCAGAAGGCTTAACAGGGCCACCTCTTGTTCCATAAATTGAGTCGCCATACTTAGCCATCCATTTCCCAATCTCATTAAGTCGCTCAATGAACTCAGTTTGGATCTTGCCATTGGGCATTGGTCCCACGTTAAGAAGAAAGTTCGCATCCAAGCCAGCTGCTCGAACCAAGTAGCGTATCAAGGTTGTTGCGCTCTTAAAATTCATGTCAGTTTTGTTATAGCCCCAAGAGTCGTTCATGGTTTCACATGTTTCTAAGGGAAGGCTTCCAATTTCCGCGTCGCCACTGAATCCAGTCGTGTTTTGACCAGGAAGATCCTTCTCGTACATTTGAAAATCCTCTCCTGGAAAAGGTGCCACGTGATGGTTGTTTCCAATCAATGCCTGAGGCTGCAGTTCATGAATGAGGTTGTAGGTTTTTTCAAGCTTCCAGTCTACCTGAGTCTTCTTTACTGGTTCACCCGGTCTCTTTAACTGTTGATCCCACCAGCCGTCGAACCATATTCCTCCAATTTTGCCATAATGGCCACTGCATAGTTCTGCAATCTGTGCATTCATGTATTCGAGATATTTGTTGAAGTCTCCGTTGTTCAGACGTCCACTGAACTGTCCTGTTCTTCCTCGAGGATAATAATCCGGGTGGTGCCAGTCAAGATGAGAATAGTAAATGAAGAGCCTTATGTTCTGTTTCTTACACTCGTCTGCCAGCATTTTCAGCACATCTTTTTTATATGGCGTTCGGTCTACGATGTCCCAATCGCTGACTTTGGAATCATACATGGCAAAACCATCATGATGCTTGCTTGTGAATGTTATGTATTTCATTCCTGCATTTTTCGCGATGTTCACCCACTCGGACGGGTCGTACTCTGTCGGATTAAACAGCGAAGGAAGCTTCTCGTATTCCTCCACCGTCATTTTTTTATTATGCATTACCCATTCTCCTTCGCCTAAAATACTGTAGACTCCCCAGTGAACGAACATTCCGAATTTTGAATCTTGAAACCATTGCCGCATTCTAAGGTTCTCGGGTGAAGGAGTGTAATCAGTTTTTTCCATTGCAGTAACCCCATTTTAGTTTAATTTAATTCTATTAATGTTAGATAAAAAATTTCATGTGGTCTGGAAAAAAACGTTGTGCTTTTTGGAAATTATGGCGTATGTAAAACTTGAAGTTGTGAAAAATCGTTACGCGTCTTGTTTTTTCCTTGACAAAGGTGCAATCTGAACAAAACAATTCAACATAGTTTTCTAGTGCATAAATTTTTTTAAACATTTTCAACTAAATGGATTCGGTTGACCTATATTGAGAAAGACAATCATTTTTCTCATCATTGCTGTGATTTGCGTTTTTTCGGGAATTACGGCATATTTCCTAACACAAAACAATAATCAACCAGCAAATGACGAATCAACTTCTCTTGTAAGCGACATTCAACCTGGAGTTGGACAGGGTTCGCCCCCTCCTGGCGTTGATCCAAGTGTGGATGGTCCTTGGAAACACAGGATAATGGAGGCAACGTCTGTTGACGGGTTGACGTGGGTAAAAAGTAACTTTATTCTTTCAGATCAAGCTTCGGTTCCCGACGTAATATTGGATAAGAATGGAAGAGTCAGAGTATATTATGTTGATTATAAGAACGGCGGAATCTCGGTAGCTATTTTCAACAATTCCAGTTGGATTTTCAAGAAGGTTGTTGGACTCTCACCTGAGTGGGTCGACCCAGACGTTATTCTCTTGCCTAGTGGAAAATATCGCCTTTACGCATCCTATATGACTCCTAATAAGCAAGATGAAATTTATTCAGCAATATCAACCGATGGCGTCTCTTTCCAACAGGAAAGCGGATCTAGATACCAAGAAGAATCGATTACAGACCCAGATGCCATAAGGATGGGTGATGTCTGGAGAATATTTGTGTCAAAAGGACCAACCACGATTTCGTTGACTTCCACTGATGGATTAACGTTCACACGAGAAGCGGAGCTGCCTATAGGCGGCTCAGTAACATGCACGGTTCAAGTAGAGAACGGATACAGAATCTATTACCACTCCCACGTTCCAGGAAAAGGACTATGCATATTTTCAGCTTTCTCACAAGACGGCAAAAACTGGCAATTAGAGGGAATAAGACTTGAACCTGGAGGCGAAGGATCACTTGACCGTTTGGGTGTTGGCGACCCTGCAGTAGTGAGGATGCCCGATGGAACATATAAGATGTATTATAAGACCTATATTGAACCAAGTATTCCTGATGGTGGCACACCGCAGCCTCCCATTTCAGGAGGCTTCTCGGTTTATTTCACGAATTCAACCTACCGAATTGCGCCTAAAAATACTTCAGGCTGGTTTGTAACGGGGCAAGACGCAGACATCATGTTGTCTGGCATAGATTTTAACAATTCAGGTGGACCTTTACTTTTTAATCATCCTGGTAGTATTTGTTCGGATGGCACACATGTCTTGGTTGCTGACACCTGGAATAACAGAATTTTGATATGGAATTCTCCTCCTGAAGCCAATACACCTCCTGATGTTGTTCTTGGACAAAAAAACTTTTACTCTAACAGTCCTGGAAAAGGATTGGATGAACTTAATTGGCCTATTTCTGTTGCAACTGACGGAACCCGCGTAGTTGTGGCAGACACATACAACGAAAGAATACTTGTGTGGAATACGTTTCCAACCGTAAACGGGCAGCCTGCAGATTTAGTTTTGGCTGCCGCGTGGCCTTGGGGAGTGTGGACTGACGGAACAAAGCTTGTAGCATCAAGCACTAGAAGCGGCACAGTTCTTATCTGGAACTCTTTTCCAGTCGTGAATAACCAGAACGCTGACGTTTTTCTCAGAGGAAGTCTAGGAACTCCAAGGCACATTACGAGTGACGGCAACTGTTTGATTGTGGCAGATCATAATCCTCGTGTACAAGTAAACGGTGTAAGTCAGGGTGTAACGTTTTTCTGGAAAACCTTTCCAACAGTCAACGACCAGCCTTATGATTTTTACATGGTAGATTGGATGATGGGAACGTTTGTTGGTGAGGGAAGGCTGATACTGCTTGGAAGTAGCCTCAAAATTTGGAACTCTTTTCCAACATCAGCTTCTGATGAACCAGATTTAGAGATTAGGCAGGATGGGCAAACTGGTTCAGCGAGGTGGACCTTTGGGGGAGATTACGGCGGCGTTGCTTATGCTGATGGTAAGATTTATGTTTGCTCTGGGAATGGAAATAAGATCGTTGTCTTTGACGGTGTGCCTGAAGGTGTAAGAGATCCTGATTTCGTCATCGGTGCGCCAGACTTGTCCGCAAATACTCTTGAAAATAATTTTTTCATTACAAACCCTGTTCCCGCTTCTGATGGAAACAGTCTTTTTGTTTCGTCGGATTTTGACAGAAAACTTTACGTCTGGAGATCGTTACCTGACGAAAGCGGAGCCTACCCGGATATTGTGTATGAGCTGCCAGAAGCTCCTTGGGACAATTGTCTCTTTAATGGAACGTTAATTTTGGCTGGTCGTAACTTTGTTTATATCTGGTTTAAATTGCCGCTAAACGGCGAGTTGCCAAACCAGATTCTTACTGGTCACATTGGAAGTGTGGAGCTTCGGGATTTGAGAGGTGTAGCCTACGATGGTAAATACTTCTATCTGTCGGATAAGGCATCTGGCAAGATTTATATTTGGAGCGGAATCCCTACGAATGAGACTGAACCCACGTATATCCTAAATGTGGAGCAAACCACGAGACTTTCAAGCGACGGAAAATATTTAGCAGTTGCAGCGACAGAGGCATCGTCTTTTGAAAAGGTAAGAATCTTTAAGATCAGCGACTTTGCATTGAATTCGTCTGGGACAGGAATTTCTTGTGTACACATAAATCTCCCACAGGACGTTCTCCTTAAAGACGGGAAGTTCTTTGTGGCTGACACGTGTAACAATCGTGTTCTAATCTGGAACAGGACAGAGAACGCTCTTGAAAGTCGACTGCCAGACGTAATTTTAGGAGAAGAAAACCTTGTGGAACTTACGCCTGAGATTGGAAGAAACAAGCTGTTTTGGCCAGCAGGCATTTGCTTTGACGGAAACTACCTTTGGATTGGAGAATTCAAGTTCTCCGGGAGGATACTTAGGTTCAGCCCACAAGGATAGAAACTATTAAGGTTCTTAAAACTTGCTTCAAACCACATTAATACCTGCATTAGTTCAGTTAGATCCTTTAGATGTCAGCATACTCTAAGTTATGAAAAATCTAGATGCTAATCTTCCGTCAATTTTTATCAAGATAAACCTACAATAGTACTGGTAAGGTATTTTTAGTTTTAGTATTCTTGAGATATCGAAAGTCTAGGGTTGCATAATAATGGACGAGGAGGGATTTGAACCCTCGACCTCAGCGATGCCAACGCTGCGATCATTCCAAACTGATCTACTCGCCCTTTCTATTTATTCATAAAACTGTTTTAATCACGTTCTTAAGAGTTTTGTTGATTTTTCACGTTGATATAGATGATAAAAACCTTAAAAACATGTTTGGCGTTCATGGTTGTGGTGGCTAACTGCATGAAATCAGAAAAAATCGGTTTTATCGGCTTAGGCGTCATGGGTAAGCCTATGGCTACGAATCTTTTAAACACGGGTTACAAGCTAACTGTGTGGAACAGAACCAAGTCGAAGATGGATGACCTGTTGGCTATGGGAGCTTCTGGAGCAGAGTCGCCTAAGGAGATTGCGGAGAAGTCTGATGTTGTAATAACGATGGTCAGCGACTCCTCAGACGTTGAAGAAGTAGTGTTAGGACCGCAAGGCGTGATCCATGGCGCGCACGAAGGCCTAGTTCTCATCGACATGAGCACCATCTCACCCACAGTCACGCAGAAAATTGCTAAGGAGCTAAGCGTAAAGGGAGTTAAGATGCTTGACGCACCAGTCAGTGGAGGAGAAATCGGAGCTAAACAGGCTACGCTTTCCATAATGGTTGGTGGACCAAAAGAAACCTTTGACCAATGCCTGCCAATTCTTCAGGTTCTTGGAAAAAAAGTCACACATATGGGTCCGAACGGCATGGGACAGATAACAAAGCTGTGCAACCAAACCATCTGCGCACTTAACATCCAAGCGGTATGTGAGGGACTGATGCTTGGCGCAAAAGCAGGACTAAATCTTAGAAAGCTGCTTGACGTTGTAACCGCCGGCGCAGCTGGCTCGTGGATGCTTTCTAACCTTGGACCTAAAATGGTTGAACGCGACATGAGACCTGGCTTCAAGATTAGACACCAACAAAAAGACTTGAAGCTAGTATTGTCCTTTGCTGCCGAGATTGGTCTTCCTTTACCTGGAACGGCTCTGGTGCAACAAATGTTAAGGGCAGTTGAAGCTGAAGGATTAGGCGAACAGGGAACACAAGCAGCAATCGTTGCCATGGAAAAACTGGCAGGAAAGAAGATTGGCTAACACCAAATTGTAATCCTAAAGTCTTATGCCTAATTTTCTTAGGCGTTAACTGGAAATGAAAATAATTATAAGTCACGCGTTCGAATTGAGTTATCCAATCCGTTTAATAGAAGGAACATGAAAGTGGCGGCTAGAACTCACCAAATACCAATGCCTAAGCGCGATGTTGCTGAAAGAATCAGGTCTTTCAATGAGGTTGCCCTCGGATATTCCTTGACTGACGCAATTGCCGAGGCAAACCGCTGCTTACAGTGTAAGGTGCCAAAATGCGTCGAAGGTTGCCCTGTTAACATAGACATTCCAGCCTTTATCAGATTAATCCGCGAATCCAAGTTTGACGAGGCACTGGAAAAAATCCGAGAAAAAAACAGCCTCCCAGCAATCTGTGGCAGAGTTTGCCCACAAGAAGACCAATGCATGGGCAAGTGTGTTCTGGGCTTGAAAGGTGAGCCCGTTAACATAGGTGCTCTTGAAAGGTTTGTTGCTGACCAAGAAAGCAAGGAAAAACGAAAGAAAAAGACGATGCCGTCAACAGGAAAAAAGGTCGCAATCATAGGGTCTGGACCAGCTGGATTGACGGCGGCTGCAGAACTTGCGAAAATGGGGCACGATGTAACTATTTTTGAGGCTCTTCACGCTGCTGGCGGCGTTTTGATGTACGGAATACCTGAGTTCAGACTAGCGAAAGACATTGTTAGAGACGAGGTAAAGTATGTGGAAAGTCTAGGCGTCAAAATTGAAACAAACGTAATTGTTGGCAAAGTCATCAAACTAAGCGAACTTATGCAAAACGGGTTTGACGCTGTATTCATAGGCTCAGGCGCAGGTCTTCCCATGTTTCTCGGAATCCCAGGGGAAAACTTAAGCGGCATATACTCGGCAAACG
Organism: uncultured Candidatus Bathyarchaeia archaeon; assembly: GCA_964584965.1. Classification (GTDB taxonomy): domain Archaea; phylum Thermoproteota; class Bathyarchaeia; order Bathyarchaeales; family DTEX01; genus JAGTRI01. The sequence continues at coordinate 72,979 of CAZPBM010000068.1, forward strand.
AGTTCCTCATCCGCGTCAATTTGATGAAGGCTTACAGATTTCCTGAATATTCGACGCCTATTAAGGTTGGAAAAAAAATCGTGGTCATAGGGGGAGGAAACGTTGCAATAGACGCTGCCCGCTGTGCTCTTAGACTTGGAGGCGATGTAACCATAGTATACCGAAGAACTGAGGAACTTATGCCTGCCAGACGAGACGAAGTAGTCAACGCGAAGGAAGAGGGTATAAAGTTCATCTTCTTAGCAAACCCTGTGCGTTTCATCGGCAACGAAAGAGGATGGGTAAAGGCAGTTGAATGTATCCGCATGGAACTTGGAAAGCCCGATGATTCTGGGAGAATGAGGCCAGTTGCTGTGCCCGGTTCGGAGTTCCTTGTTGACGCTGACACTGTTGTTGTAGCCATCGGGCAAAAACCTAATCCTCTAGCTGTTCGAGGAGAAAATCAAGTAAAAGTTTCATCTCACGGCACAATTGTTGCTAATCCAGAAACAGGCGAAACAAACATGCCTGGAGTTTTCGCTGGCGGGGACATCGTAACAGATAATGCTACGGTAATATCCGCTATGGCAGGTGGCAAAAAAGCAGCATACACAATTAACGAGTTCTTGATGAAAAAATCAAGATGCAACTAACTTGCCAGTCTAGATTCTTAGAATCACTTCGTCAACGTATTTCTTCATAATGTCAGCAAAGGACTTGATGACTTCTGGAGGATAAGGCTTGAGGCTTCTGAATTTTTCATCTAAGGCTTCACTTGGATTAAACTGCTGAAAAACGAACCGCTTTGTTCCTCTCACGGTTTCGCCCATCTTTGGAATGTCGTCTTCTGTTACAATTATTGGAGTAACAGTGTTTCTAAGCTCGTAATCGACGTTCCCATTTTTTAACAGTTCTATGCTGCGCACCAAATTCTGCGTGTCAACTGCACCTAGGAGCCTGTATTTTTCTAGAGAGGTTTTGAAATCTACTGCGACATAGTCAAGACTTGGCAAACATTTTTCGAGAACGTTGGGAAGAAAGCCGTTTGTGTCGAGTTTAACTGCGAAGCTTTCATTTTTTAGCCGTTGAACAAAGTCAGGAAGGTCACTGTTTAACGTTGGCTCTCCACCAGTTATTACAACGGCGTTAACATACTTTTTTCGGGACCTAAGAATCTTCAATGCATCCTCTTCCGAAAGAAATGGAGGTTTGGGATCTATAATAAGCCGACCGTTGTAGCAGAATGGACAGCGAAGATTACATCCTAAGGTAAAAAGGATGCTTGAAATCCTATTAGGAAAATCTATAAGACTTGTTTTTTGAAAACCGCCAAATTTCATG